>CAWHIZ010000008.1:0-116776 GCA_963829405.1 uncultured Actinomycetota bacterium | reverse complement strand
CGATGACCGCGACTTCGTCCCTGTCGTCGTGAAGCGGACCGTCACGGTGTCGTTGGACTGCTCACGCCGCTAGACCTCACGATCTCGGAACGTGTTGATAACAAGCCGATCACGTGCGGCGCTGCACCGCCGGGCTCGTCGTGCGCCGTTGCTAACTTGCGCGAAGACGAGCACGAGACGGATGAGGTGTGGCGGTGATGGTGGCGGAACGCGTGGTCAGCGGGTCCTTGCGTGCGTGGTCATATGCGGTCGGGAGTGATGTCGGTGGTGATGCTGACCCTGGCGGTCGGCGTGATCCAGGCTCAGGAGGCCGCGGCGTACTCGCGCGAGGGCCTGCCGGTCGAATATCTGCAGGTGCCATCGCCTTCCATGGGGCGCGATATCAAGGTCCAGTTCCAGGGCGGCGGCCCGCACGCGGTGTACCTGTTGGACGGACTGCGGGCCCAAGAGGACGCGAACGGCTGGGATATCAACACCGGCGCCTTCGAGTGGTTCTACCAGTCGGGAATCTCTGCCGTCATGCCCGTGGGTGGCCAGTCCAGCTTCTACTCCGACTGGTACCAACCGGCCGACGGGAAGCTGCGGGCACCTCAGACCTACAAGTGGGAAACCTTCCTGACGCAGGAACTGCCGTCATGGCTTGGCCGCCAACAAGGGCCAGGACCCGTACAACAACGCCGTCGTGGGCATATCGATGTCGGGTAGCGCGGCGCTGACATTGGCGATCTGGCATCCCGCGCAGTTCATCTTCGCAGGCTCGCTTTCGGGCTACCTCAACCCGTCGTCAGGGCTTGTGGCCGACGCTGATCGGCCTCTCCATGAAGGACGCAGGCGGCTACAACGCATCAGAACATGTGGGGACCCACCAGTGACCCGGCGTGGAAGCGCAACGACCCGATGGTCAACATCAACACGCTGGTCGCCAACCGAACTGCCATGTGGATCTACTGCGGTAACGGCGGCCTTTCCGACCTCGACGCCAACGACGGGAACTTCGGCACCCAGTTCAGTGCCCAGTACCTGGAGAACATCACGCTGCAGACGAACAAGCAGTTTCGAGCAGAAATACATCGCTGCGGGCGGCCGCAACGCGATCTTCAAGTTCCCCGAGAACGGCACCCACAGCTGGGGCTACTGGGGGTCACAGCTGCAGGAGATGAAGCCCGACCTGTTGCGCGTCCTCGGTGTGCAACAGCAGGCCTGAGCAGCTAACGGCGTTTCGGTAGCCTCGGCAGACGATGGCTGCGCCTGAAGCAGACAGCGCGGCGTCGGGTCATCAGGTGACGGTCAGCTGTACCGATGTTTGGCAAACACATTGCCCGAGAGATGATTTCGGCTGCCAAATGTGCACACGCACGTGTCAGATCGCCGCCGTACCATCGCGAACATGGCACAGACAAAGATCTGGACCGGGGACCCTGTTTGGATAGCCGACGTGTTGCGCGCCGAGGGCGTCAAGCTCGTCGAGTACCCCGGATGGCAGAACCGCGGTCACGGCGACTTCAAGGACATCCGCGGCGTGATGGTGCACCACACCGGATCCGACAACGCATCCGCGGCGTCGATCGCCAACGGCCGTCCCGACCTGCCCGGGCCGTTGTCGCAGTTGCACATCGCGCGTGACGGCACGGTGACCGTCGTGGCGGTGGGCGTCGCGTGGCACGCCGGCGTCGGGCAGTACCCCTGGCTGCCGACGAACATGGCCAACTGGCACATGATCGGCATCGAGTGCGCCAACAGCGGGACCAGTCCGACGGCCCCGCACCGCAAGAACTGGCCCGACGCCCAGTACAACGCGGTGGTGAGTTGCTGCGCGGCGATCAACCGCAGGCTGTCGCAGACGTCGGCCCGCACCATCGGGCACAAGGAGTACGCCGGTCGGGCACAAGGGAAGTGGGATCCCGGGGCGATCGACATGGACATCCTGCGCGCCGACATCCAGGCCCGCATAGGGGCTCAGACAAGTACGGCGCCGACTCCTCGGCCACCGGCGCCGGTCGGGGTGTACGCCGACGTCCTGTTGTTCCGCGGTTCGGAGGGGCCGCAGGTCGCCCAGCTTCAGCGTCAGCTCGGCGTGACGGTTGACGGCGACTTCGGCCCGCAGACCGAAGCCGCGGTCAGGGCGTTTCAGCGCCGCACACCTGGCCTGAAAGTAGACGGCATCGTCGGGCCCGCGACGTCAGCGGCATTGCGGCTCATATTGGTGCCGACCCGCGAATTTCAACTCATGGCCGACGAGGCGTCGTAGGACGCGCGTCAGTAGACGCACTCTCCGGTGTCCGCCGCCTGAGTCGCGCTGACCCTCGCCATCTGCGGCCCGACCTGCGCGGCGGTGATCGCGAAGCCTGTCGTCGAGTCGTGGGTCTCCGCGCCGAAATACACGCCGAGGACCTGACCGTTGAGGTCGACGACGGCGCTGCCACTCGAGCCCGCGTCCGGGAACGAGCCGATGAGGACGTACACCTGCCGCGTCACGGTCGTCGCCCGGTAGATGTCCGGGCCCTCGATCTCGGTGACCTCGCGGATCGTGGCGGGGGAGGCCGTGAAGTCGGCGGCGCCGGGATAGCCGAGCACTAGTCGCGTCCACGCCGGTGCCTGCGGTGTACTCGGCGAGCTTCAACGGTCGAGCCGATAGCTCCGGCACATCGAGGATTGCGATGTCGGCTTGCGGGTCGTAGGAGATCACCTGCGCCTCAAGCGTTTTCGTCTCGGTTTCCACCGAGAACGTCTCCGCCCCGGCGACCACGTGTGCGTTCGTCATCACCTTGTGCGGCGCGACCACGAAACCGCTTCCCTCGGTGACCTTCATGCAGTTCTCGGACTCGCCGTGCACCTTCACCACGCTGGGCCGCGCCGTTGGCGACCACCGCGTCCGACGAGACCGTTGGAGCCGTCGACGTGGACGATTCGTGGGCCAATCGGTGCAGCGTGTCGCCGAATCCGCCGCTGCACCCGGCCACCAGAGCCGTCAGCGCCACCATCGCCGCCATGACGCGCGACGCACTTCACGGTTGTCACATCTCTACGCGGGCGTCGGTTCGCTGACCTTCACCAGCATCTTGCCGATGTTCGCGCCGGTGAAAAGCCCGTTGAGGGCGTCGACGCACGACTCGAGGCCGTCGAAAACCGTCTGCCGATGAGCCAGCAGCCCCTGCTGCTCCCAACCGCTCAACGCGGTGAAGGCCTCCTCGAAGCGGCCCCACTCGTCGAGCGCGTTGAATCCCTGCATCGTCGCGGTCTTCGACAACAGGTTGACGTAGTTCGCAGGCCCGGGATGTTCGCCGGTCAGATAACTCGAGATGACACCGCACAGCACGACCCGCGCCTTCGGCGCCAGGCGGCCCAAAACCGCGTCCAGGATCGGCCCACCCACATTGTCGAAGTAGACGTTGACGCCCTTGGGGCAGTGCTGTTTCAGGGCTGCCCGCATGTCCTCGCTCTTGTAGTCGATGCACGCGTCGAAGCCGAAATCGTCGACCACCGCGCGGCACTTCTCCGGCCCGCCCGCGATACCGACGACACGGGCGCCCGCGATCCGGGCGATCTGGCCTGCGACCGAACCGGTGGCGCCCGCGGCCGCCGACACGACGACGGTCTCGCCGGGCTGAGGGCGGCCGACACCGGTCATGCCGAAATACGCTGTGGCGCCGGTCGGGCCGTAGACCGACATGACCGCCAACTGGTCGGTGAAACCCTCGACCGGCGTGGCGAAGATGTCGTCGCGGATGATCACGTAGTCCTGAAACCCGGTCAGCGTCGTGACGACGTCCCCGACGGCGTAGGCATCGCAGCGCGACGCCACCACCTCACCGATGCCTGCCGCGCGGATGACCTCCCCGAGTTGAACGGGCGGCAGATAGCCCGGCTGGTCGTCGAGCCAGGTCCTGGCCGCCGCGTCCATGCCGATATAGGTGGCGCGCAGCAGCGCCTCACCTTCGGCGGGCTCGGGTGCGGGCGAGCTGACCAGTTCGGTGTCGTCGGGCTTGACCAACCCGGTAGGACGGCGGCGGAGCAGGATCTGGCGGTTCGTCAGGTCGGCCACGACGCCGAAACTAGCGAAAGCGACTGCCGTCCGGAGCAGGTACGGGTCAATGTGACGGGCTCCGAATTTGGGCAAACAGTTGCGAGCAAACCAAATGAGTCGCAGAATTCACATGGGCCACACGCGAGTGGCTCGGCGCGCGGGGACGTTCAACTGCAATATCTGCCTCTGGGGGCTTGCTGTGCGCCGTCTCTCCTACACCGTCGGTGTCGTCGTTCTTTCGCTTGCCTCCACGGTCGTGCTTGTCAGCATGCAGACGATGACAGCGCTGGTCGCGCTCACCGCGACCGCCCTGATCATGGGCGGCACCGGGCATCCGCTGAGCACTCCGCAAGACACTCCGGAGTTCATCAACAGCTACACCACCGACGCCAACAACGACTACATCGTGCTGACCGGATTCTGCGGCACGAGCGCCTGCACGCCCACCGCGGTGAGCACACCCGAGCAATTCATGCCTGTCGCCGGAGTGATGCCGTTCGACCAATCCGTCGGACAGGGTGTCGTCAACCTCAACCAGGCCATGAACGCGCAACCCGTTGGCGAGTCGATGGTGGTGTTCGGCTACTCGCAAAGCGCGCGGATCGCGTCGATCCAGAAGGGAAACCTCGCGGCCGCAGGTTCGACGCTTCCGGTGTCGTTCGTGTTGATCGGCAACCCGAACCGTCCCAACGGCGGCATCCTTCAGCGCTTCGAAGGCCTCACGGTTCCCTTCGCGGGCATCACTTTCGACGGCGCGACACCGACCAACACCGACTTCAAGACCGTCGACATCACCCGTCAGTACGACGGCTGGTCCGATTTCCCCAACAACCCGCTCAACCCGTTCGCGACCGCGAACGCCGTCGCGGGGATCCACTACCTGCACGGCGACTACCAGAGCGTCGGACTCGGCGACGGGCTGTATCAGGGCGCCTACGGCGACACCGACTACTACATGATCCCGAGCCAGCGCCTCCCGCTGCTGATGCCGCTGACCGAGGCGGGAGTCCCAAGCCCGATCGTCACCATCCTCGATGCGCCCGCGCGGGTGCTGGTGGAGGCGGGCTACGACCGGACCGTCAGCCCGGGTGCGCCGACCAAGGCCAGCATCATGTACTTCCCTGACCCGATAAAGACGGGCACGAACTTCATCATCGCGATCCCGACCGGTCTCGACGACGGTGCCCAGGAGGCCGCCAACATCCGGCCGTTCGGCACGCCGCCGATCGACCAGCGCAGTCCGTACGGTGTCGGCGGTCCGCCGGTCAACGCCGGCTCGTTCGATACGAACGGGAATCCGCTGCCGACCGCACCGCAGCCTGCAGCGGCCGCGCCGGACACCCAGGCGCTCGCCGCCCCCAAGCAGGGGCCTGCGCTGCCCACTGCACCGCAACCGGCCGCAGCAAGTCCGGGACCGCTTCAGCCGCTGCCGAGCGCGGCGCCGGTTGCGCCGAAGGCCCCGACACCGCCGGTCACCGCGCCGTCGCCGGTGGTGGACAAGGCCCCCGCGGCACCGGGCGCCGGGCTGACGCCGGGGTGGTGGAAGCCGTTCCCGCAGGCGAAGCCCGATCCGGTCGACGCGACGCCCGCGCCCTTGGACCTGCCGAAGCCCGCACCGGCGGACGTGCCGAAGCCCCTTCCCGTCGACATGCCCAAGCCCGTCGATATGCCCAAGCCGGTCGACCTGCCCAAGCCGGTCGACCTGCCCAAGCCGGTCGAGCTGCCGAAGCCGGTCGACCTGCCGAAGGCTGACCTGCCGCGGACGGACATCCTGCCGAAGATCGTGCCGCCGAAGGTCGATCCGCCTGTGCAGGCGCCGATCGTGAACCTGCCGAAACCGGCCGACATCCCGGTCCCGGCGTTCGTCCCGCCGGAGCTCCCTGCCGCGCCGGTGGCTCCGCCCGTGCAGGCGCCGGTGCTACCGGAACTGCCCGTGCTGCCCGCGGCGCCACCACCGCAGTTGCCGGTGTTTGCGCCGCCCCCGATGCCTGCGCTGCCGCCACCGCCGCCGCTGCCGGACATCGCGGGAATCCTCGGGGGGATCCGCCTGCCGTTCTAGCGCGCGCAACCGGTCAGGAGAACGAGCTCACCTTCGGAAGAAGTGCTGCTGCAACCTTTTCGGCCTCGGCCTGGTTCTGCTGTTCGTCGACGCCGCGCGCATACACGTCGAGTTGTGTCCGCCCGACGAGCACGTAGAGGTGGCCGTCGCGCCAGTAAGCATCGTCGCCGATTCCCGGAATCGACGGTGACTCCGCCTGCGCGACCTTGAATTCGTCGGCGTTGCTGCGCGCGATGAACACGGCGAGCTGGCCCGACGACTGTTGCCACTGGCAGTAGCGGGTCGCCGCAGTCGCTTGCCCGCCGTCGTTGTCGATCTGCGTGATGTCCCGTCCGGTCAGACCGGTGACTTCGGCGTCACTCAGCAAGGTGCAGGGGTCGGGGATGTTGCCGCCCTCGCCCTGCGGGTTCTGCACGGGGGCCGAGGACGACGCTTCGGCCGCCGAAGGCGATTGTGGGGCAGGCGGCGACGCTTCGCGGCCACATCCGGCCAGGGCCAGGATCAGGACGATGAGAATGCCGAGACGGCGATTCATGGGTTCCTCTCGGTTGATGCGGTCCGCGAAATCGATACTCCACTGCCCGACGCGCAGTCGTGCCGGAAATCAGGAGATTCGTCGACCGTCGCGACGCCCGACGTCCAGCGAACGGCCATGGTGTGCCACCGACGGGGTACGAGCCGGTGCACGCGCCGCCCAGCGGGTCGACGGGTCCAGCGCCAGGGCGCGACACGAGTTTGCTGGAAAGCGGCTATGTGTTCTGCATCTCACTTTCCGGCTGAAAACTAAGAAATCAATATCCAACCTCATTCGTCACATACCCGTGTCGCACTTGCCAACAACGGATATCCGCACGTCAACATGGCTAACCATGCTTGCCTGAATGGGGTAACGAATTCATAACGAATAGTTTTCTAAGCACTACCTGAGACATATTTAGAAGTCGGCGACAATCGACCGACAAGGCTTCTCTGTGAGCGAATTTTCGTCGCTACACTCGACCGGAGCCTGCGCTCACGAAGCGCAGCAAGACGTATGTCATTGCCGGACGTCGCCACAACCGGCACCAGCACTGATGAACAGGGCAAATACCGTCATGCATAAGAACACTGTCCCCGCGGACACGACCGCGGCCACGGTAGATCCAGACTTCGTCGTGCTCGGCTCGGTCAACGTCGAGCGCGGCCCGATCGCCGACCTCGCCGTCAGCTCCGATGGCACCACAATCGTCGCCACCCACTACGGCGACGGCAGCGTTTCGATCGTCGATGCCTACGCATTGACCGTCGACGCCGACATCGAGATGCCCGCCGTCGAGCCGCACCTGGTGACCGCCGCTGCGCGGCGCGCCTACGTGACCGTCTCCGGGCATCAGTACGACTCGGTCGCGGTCATCGACACCGCAGGCAAGAACGTCATCGCCAACCATCCGATCGACGGCATCGCGACCGACGTCGCGGTCAGCCCGGACGGCACCCGGATCTTCGTCGGCCGGATCGGACACGACGTCGGCCTCGCGGTCATCAACACCTTCGGGCGGACCACCAACATCGCAATCGCCGACGGCCTTGGCCGCACGGTCGACGCGGTGCGGGTGAGCCCCAACGGTCGTTTCGTCTACGTCGCGACCTCCGACGCCGACAGCGGCACGATCCACGTGGTCGACGCCGCCAAGGGGCGCGTGGCGCGTGAGGTGCCCATCGCATCGCCGATCAGGGATATCGCGCTGAGCCGTGACGGCGCTCTGCTCTACGTCGCGAGCTTCGACACGCACTGGGGCGGCTCCGTCGACGTCATCGACACCGCCATCAACGAGATCACCGCGAAGGTGGGTATCGGTGGCGCACCGATGCAGATGGTGCTGAGCGGTGACGGGGCACGTCTCTACATCGCCGACTTCGAGCACGTCGCCGTGCTGTGCACCGAGACGAACTCGGTCATCGACACACTGGCCGTCACCGACGAACCTTCGTGTGTCGCGATCAGCCCGGACGGCACACGGCTCTACGTCGCCGACCACGCGGGCGCCATCTCGGTCGTGTCCGTTGCGGCGGATCCGAGCGAGGTCGTCACCGAGAAGCTGATCAACGTGAACGTGACTGCCGCACCGGAGCTGCGCGCGCTGCAGCCCGTCGGCGTCTAGCGTACCGCGATCGTCAGCGCCACTGGTAGCGGGTCTTCGGCCGGCCCGCCTTGCCGTAGTCGGTGCGCCGGACGACGGTGCCCTCGTCGGCGAGGCGCTCGAGGTAGCGCCACGCCGTCACCCGCGAGACACCGACCTGCTTGGCGACGGCATCTGCGGTGATTCCGTCGGCGGAATCCCTTACGGCACGGGCGATCTCGTCGTTCGTGCCCGAGGCGGCACCCTTCGGGGCGACCGACCTGTCGGTGCTGATCCGCAGTTCGGCAAGCGCGCGGTCGACCTCGGCCTGGCTGGCCGCATCGGTTCCCGCAGGCAGCGCCTCGCGGTAGCGCTTGTATCGCTCGAGCCGGTCGCGGAACGCCGCGAACGTGAACGGCTTGAGCAGATAGGCCAGCGCGCCGTGGCCGACGGCGGCGCGCACCATCTCGAGATCGCGCTCCGAGGTGATCGCGATGATGTCCGGTGTCGGGCGCAGCCCCGAAAGGCCGGACGCCAACGTGATGCCGCTGGCGTCGGGCAGCCCGATGTCGAGCAGGACCAGGTCGATCGGCGTCTCGTCGGCCGCCGCATCGGCGGCGGCTCGCATCGCATCACGGGCGGTATGGGCGACCGCCACCACCGAAAACCCCTCCAGCCGTTGGAGATAGGCCTGGTGTGCCTCCGCGATCAACGGTTCGTCCTCGACGATCAGCACGTTGATCATGAGTCGCTCACCGTCACCGTGACCACAGAGCCGTACGTCACGTCGGCGGTCAGCGTGCCGTTGTGCCGCTTGACGACCTGCGCGACAAGGGCCAGCCCGAGGCCGTGCTGTTCGGCGTCGGAGTCCGTCTTGGTCGAATAGCCGCGGTGCATGGCCTTCTCGAAGGTCGCGGCGTCCATGCCCGAACCGCTGTCGGCCACCTGGATGAGCAGTCGGCTGTCGTCCTGGTTGACGGTGACCTCGACCCACGGGTCATCGCGATCGCAGGCGTCCATGGCGTTGTCGATCAGGTTGCCAAGCACGGTCACCATCTCCTGCCCGGACAGCGGCACGGCGTCGGTGTTGGACGGCAGATGGGTCTCCTCGGTGACGGACAGCTCGATGCCACGCTCGTCGGCCTGCGCGGTCTTGCCGAGAAGCAGTGCGACAAGGGCGGGTTCGCCGACGTCGGTCGACAGCCGGTCCACCAGCTGCTGGGAGAGTTCGAGCTCATTGGTCGCGAACGTGACCGCCTCGTCGGAGCGCCCCATCTCCACCATGGTGATCACGGTGTGCAGCTTGTTGGCCGCCTCATGTGCCTGTGAGCGAAGCGAGTCGGTCAGCACCTGCAACGCGCTGAGTTCGCCGAGCGCGCCCTGCAATTCGGTGCGATCGCGGATGGTCACGACTTCGGAGTCCTGCGATCGGCTGTCGACCTGGGAGCGGTTCACCACCAGCACGCGTTCGTCGGTGACGTGCACCTCGTCGCGGGCACCGGGGTTGTAGGTGCGCAGGAACTCGGGGAGGTCCGAGCGGGTGACGGGCCCCGGCGGCAGCCCGAGCAACCGTCGCGCCTCGTCGTTGACCAGTGCCACCCCGGTGCGGTCGAGCACCACGAGGCCCTCCGATACCGAATGCAGAATCGCGTCGTGGTGTTCGTACATCACCCGCAGCTCGTCGGGCCGAAGCCCGTGGGTCTGGCGGAGCAGCCGCCGCCGGATCGCCCACACCCCGACAAGTGAAATCGCCAGCGCCCCAGCGCCGACCACCGCGATCGTCAGCCACTGCGACCGCCAGCGCTCCGCCAGCGTCTGCTGCGTGATACCCGCGGCAACAAGCCCGACGATCCGGCCCGACCCGTCGCGCACCGGCACGATCGTCCGGATCGACGGCCCGAGTGTGCCGGTGTACACCTCCGTGAACGTCTCGCCACGCAACGCGGGTTCGATGGAGCCGAGATACTGGCCGCCGATCTGCTGTGGATCTGTGTGGGTGAAGCGGGTGCCGTCGGGCGACATGATCGTGATGAACGCGATGTCGGTGTTGGTGCGCACGGCTTCGGTGACGGGCTGTAAAACCTCTGTCGCCCTTCCGGATTCGATGGCCGACGCCGTCGACGGCGAGTCGGCGAGCGCCGTGGCGATGGCGACCACCTGCTGGCGTGCCGCGGCGTCACCGTCCTGGCGGGCGTCCAGCAGCGCCAAACCGCTTCCGGCCAGCACGACCACCGCGATCACCAGGATCTGCAACGCGATCGCCTGGCCGGCCAGCGACCTCGGCCACCACCTGCTCAAGACGCACCCAACTCCTTGGCCGCGATGGCGAAGATCTCCTCGCCTGCGCCGATGGCCACGAAATGACCTGCGCCATCGACGGGATGCCACACGGCACCGGGCATCGCATCGGCGACCGCCTTGTTGATGGGGTCCGGCACAAGCGTGTCGTCGAGTCCCTGCCAGAGGTGGACGGGTCGCTCGATCGCCTTGACGTCGAAAGCCCAACGCCGGTAGAGAAGTTCGGCGTCGCGGACCAGGCCGTCGGACCCGTGGGCGAAGCACTCGGCGCAGGAGTCGCCGAACCCTTTCGCGATCTGCGGGTCGAGCAGTAGCTGCCGGTCGTAGGCGCTGACGGTTTTCCGGATCTGTTTGACGAAGCCGTCCTGGAATCGCTTGGCGGACAACCCGAGTGCGGCGTACATCAGCCGGAAGCCGGGCTTGAACCGCAGCGCCAACGATCCGCCGAGCGCATCGATCTTCGACAGGTACTGCGCCGCCGAGTTGTCCCCGAATGCGCCGTAGCTGCCCGGGGCGATGCTGCTGACGTGGTGAAGGCGGGCGGGATCGATGTAAGCCGCCGCGGCCAGCGCCCACGGGCCGCCCTCCGACCAACCCGTCACCCCGAACGTCTGAGCCCCCAGCGCATCGGCGATCGTCACCAGGTCGTCGGCCCAGCCGGAATAGGTCCGCGCCTTCTGCGCGCTGGACTGCCCCATGCCGGGACGGTCCACGCAGATCAGGCGCAACCCGTTCTTGGCCGCGGCGTCCGCCAGCAGGCGTGCCTCGAGCCTGCTGCTTGGGCCGCCGTGGTTGTGCATGACCAGCGGCCCCTCCGGATCTCCCACTTCGAGATACGCCAGCTGGCGGCCGTCTGGCGTCGTCACCGAAGCGGTCACGCCGTCAATGAAAGCAGTTCGCGTCATCGCGCATGGTGATTCCCGGCAGCCTGCCTGGCGCTTTTGCGCATTGAGCTCATGGCCTGAACGGCTGAACGTAATGAACTAAAACGTGATCCCCACTCCGCCCTCCCTGTTACCCACTCTGTACCTGTCCTCCGTCCTGTTGCGTCACCGATCTTGGTCACTGATAGCCCAACGTTTACCTGTCCAGCGTTTGTTGTCGATCGTCTCAGGTCGCCTTTGGATCGAGAGCTCCAGGTGTTTCCCTGTAGTGATAGTCCGTAGCCGTTATGGCCCAACCATTTGACTGTTTGCAGCCGTCGCCACAACGTGACGACGATAGTGTCTGGTGGCCCCGGGTCCCAGTACGTCATCTGGTAGTGCCGTCAGTGTTCGGCGGACGCTGGAGCGCCAGCCCGATCGCACAGCCTGCGACAGCGCCGACGGCGAGTCCTCGATAGTAGTGTCTCCGCCATTTTTGCTTCCTCCCCTAGATCACTGCCTCTCATCGCCTCGTGTTCTGAAGATAGACCACGTCTCATTTCTTTTGATGATTACTTACCCCTTTTTGCAATAGCAAAAGTTAGCTCCGCGATTTGCATCTCCTCGTAAGCCCTCGACAGCGTCGCAGTTCGCGTACTACAACTCCCAGTCAATTTGGGGTGCATCGAGGCATTTCATATAGCTCGTCGATAAAAAATTATCACATCACTACCATCGTAGTCGAGCGACCGACTCATGCTATTCAAAACGTCACATCTGAATCGCCTTAATAACACAAATACATAAACACGAATATCACTATCACTCCCACCACACCTCCAAATAGTCGAACGCTGAACGTAATGAACTAAAACGTGACCTGGCTCACCGACTGGCAGAACCTACTTGCACATCACATTCGATGTCGACCTTGGAGGTAGTCAGCACATGTCAGTCCTTGACCGTCAGCCCCCGGTATCCGAACCGCCGGATTCACCGCGCCGGAAAGACCGCACACACTGGCTCTACATCGCCGTGATCGCCGCGGTGCTCGTGGGCGTCGTGGTCGGCCTCGTCGCCCCCGAGGTCGGCAAGAGCGTCGGCATCCTCGGCACGATGTTCGTCGCGCTGATCAAGATGATGATCGCGCCGATCATCTTCTGCACGATCGTGCTCGGTATCGGGTCGGTCCGTAAGGCCGCCACCGTCGGCAAGGTCGGCGGGCTGGCGTTCGTCTACTTCATCGTGATGTCGACGTTCGCGCTCGCGATCGGTCTCCTCGTCGGCAACATCATCCATCCCGGCAGCGGCATGAACCTCACGGACGGCGCGGGCAAGGGTGCCGAGCTGGCCGAGAAGGCGCATGAGTCCGGTGGCCTGATGGACTTCGTCCAGGGCATCATTCCCGACACGCTGTTCTCGGCGCTGACATCGGGCAGTGTGCTGCAGGCGTTGTTCGTCGCGCTCCTCGTCGGGTTCGCGTTGCAGGCGATGGGCAGTGCGGGGGAGCCGGTTCTGCGTGGCATCGAGCATCTGCAGAAGCTGGTGTTCAAGGTCCTGGTGATGATCCTGTGGCTGGCGCCGATCGGCGCGTTCGGCGCGATCGCCAACGTCGTCGGGCAGACCGGCTGGACCGCGGTGACGCAACTGCTGACGCTGATGCTCGGCTTCTACGTCACCTGCCTGATCTTCGTGTTCGGTGTGCTCGGCACGCTGCTGCGGGTGGTGTCGGGTGTCTCGATCTTCAAGCTGGTGCGCTACCTGGCCCGCGAATACCTGCTCATCTTCTCGACGTCGTCGTCGGAGTCCGCGCTGCCACGCTTGATCGCCAAGATGGAGCACCTCGGGGTGGACCGCAGCACCGTCGGTGTCGTCGTGCCGACCGGCTACTCGTTCAACCTGGACGGCACCGCGATCTACCTGACCATGGCCTCGCTGTTCATCGCCGACGCAATGGGCAGCCCGCTGACGGTCAGCGAGCAGATCGGCCTGCTGGTGTTCATGATGGTCGCCTCCAAGGGCGCGGCGGGTGTCACCGGCGCAGGCCTTGCCACGCTGGCGGGCGGCCTGCAGAGCCACCGCCCCGACCTGCTCGACGGCGTCGGCCTGATCGTCGGCATCGACCGGTTCATGTCCGAGGCCCGCGCGGTCACGAACTTCTCCGGCAACGCCGTCGCCACGCTGCTCGTCGGGTCGTGGACCAAGACCGTCGACAAGGACCAGGTCGACACGGTGCTCCGCGGAGACGATCCGTTCGACGAGCTGACCATGGTCGACGACGATCACGAACCGCGTGCCGAAGAACCGGCGCAGGAGAAAGCCCCCGCACCGGCGTAGGGCACGCAACAAAGGAAGGCCCGGCCGGTACCGCCACCGGCCGGGCCTTCTCCTGTTACGACTCGTTCCGCCTCAGCGGCGGTTGCAGTCCAGCGTCACCGAGATCGACTGGCTGATGGTTTCGAGCACCAGCGCGCGGTCACCGTTGAAGCCTCTGTTGCCGGGGCCGATGTAGGGCACCCACTGCTGCACTTTCTTCGGGTTGCGCACGTTGGTCACCACGCATTCGCTCAGCGGAGCGCTGCCGCTGCGGTCGATGTTGACCGTGTAGCCCTCGTCCTGCAGCCGATTGATGGTCGCCTGCGCGCTCTCTTCGGCCGATGCGATGCCCGGCGCGACCAGCGAGGCGCAGGCGCCCACCGACCGCAGCCGCGAGCGTCAACTTCTTGCGCATAACCGCACCTCTCGTCATTTGTTCTGTCAATGATCCCCCAGATAGAGCGCCCGCGACACTCATTTCGTTCCCGGCTGATCGGCCCGGCTGTGGCCGGGCGACACGAAATCGCACGTGGTGAGGTCCGTCGCAGGTCAGCACGACCGTAACGAACCCCACATCGGTGGGGTTGGCCTTCGGGTGCGCGGTTGGTTAACCATGATCAGGTGAGTCAGACATCGGTAGCCCGCCAACCGGCCACGGCTACCCGGGTCAGGCTGTCCCACCACGTGATGACGCTCGACGACGGGCACAAGGTGGGCGTGACGGTCGGCGGCCAGGGTGTGCCGTTGGTCTTCCTGCACGGCATCGCCTTGAGCGGGCGGGCCTACGTGCGGCTGTTGAGCCGGTTGGCGGGGATGGGCTTCCTGGTCGTCGCGCTCGACGCGGCGGGCCACGGCGTCACCCCCAACCTGCCCCGCAACGCAGGCGACTTGAGCCATCGGGTCGACCTGGCGCTGCGGGCGCTGGACGCTCTCGGCGTGCGTGAGGCCGTGTTCATGGGGCACTCGATGGGCGGCCGGATGATCATCCAGTTGGCGGCCGTCGCGCCCGAACGGGTGCTGGCCGCGGTGCTGTTGAACGCCGCGGCGGGCGCGCCGTTCGACGAGTCCATCCGGACGCCGGTCCGATCGCCGCGCTGGGCCGCGCAGGCGTTGGTGAACGCGGCATACGACGCGCCCGGTGATCCGAGCAGGCTGTCCGCGCCCGAACGCAAGCGCTACATGCGGCAGATGGCCGGTGCGCTTGCCCGCAATGTCCGAACGCCGCTCGGGCTGCCCGGTGCGGTGCGGGCGATCATCGCCTCGGGCGACTACACGCCGATGCTGGAGGCGATGCGCGAGCACAGCGTGCCGACGATCGTCGTGCACGGCGAGAACGACCTGGTGGTTCCGTTCGAGAGCGCGCTGGATATGGCCGAACGCACCGATGGTGCTCTGTACCGGGTGCCCGGCGCGTACCACTCGTGGATGCTGGCCAACCCCCGCCACGGCGCCGACATGGTGCGCCAGCTGCTGGCCGCCGAGCTCGGCGACGCCCTTCGCGACACCGCGAGGGCGCACGGGATCATGGGCGTGCCCGGTGGCTGGCAGACGCTGCTGACCCCCGACTCACCCCTGCATGCGCTGGAGGAAGCGCAGCTGGAGGCCGTCGGCGTCGAGCCGCTCGAACACGTCGACATGGACCGGCTGCGCAGGGCGACGCCGAGCGCCGAGCCGCGACGGTGGACGTCGTCTGCGCTGGTTGCAGGCCTGGCGCCGCAGGCGTGAACCCATGGCATCGACCGGAACCGCCGACATCGCCTAATCCGCGCACTACCATCGCGTCCATCTGGCCGCGCAGTGTGCGGCGCCCGAAGTCGGAGGGGGAACCCGATGGACAGCACGATGCAGGACGTCCCGCTGACGATCGCAGGCATCATGCGGCACGCGTGCGGGCTGCACGGCGACCGCACGGTGACGACGGCGACGGGCGACGGGTATCGCCACACGACGGTTGCCGAGATCGGCGAGCAGGCGGCCAGGCTGGCGAATGCGTTGCGCCGCATCGGCATCACCGGCGATCAGCGCGTCGCGACGTTCATGTGGAACAACGCCGAACACCTGACCGCCTACCTGGCCATCCCGTCGATGGGGGCGGTGCTGCACACGCTCAACATCCGGCTGTCGGCCGAGCAGATCGCCTACATCGCCAACGAGGCCGACGACCAGGTGATCATCGCCGATCTGTCGTTGACGGCCCAGCTCGAGCCCGTGCTGCCACTGCTCGAGACCGTGCACACCGTGATCGCGGTCGGCGACGGGGACGTCGACGCGCTGTCGTCGTCCGGCGTCACGGTGGTGCGCTACGACGACGTGTTGGCAGCCGAGTCGGCCGAGTTCGACTGGCCCGACCTCGACGAGAAGTCCGCGGCCGCGATGTGCTACACCAGCGGAACCACCGGAAATCCGAAAGGCGTTGTCTACAGCCATCGTTCGAGCTACCTGCACGCGATGATGACGAACACCGCCAACGCGGTCGGGGTCGGATTCGCCGACAAGGTGCTTCCCATCGTGCCGATGTTCCACGCCAATGCGTGGGGTATGCCGTACGGGGCGTTGATGGCAGGCGCCGAGCTCGTGATGACCGATCGGTTCCTCGACTCGAAATCGCTGATCGACCTGATCGAGACTCAACGGCCGACGATTGCCGCGGCGGTTCCGACGATCTGGAATGACGTCCTGCACTGTCTGGAAACCTCGCCAGGACATGACATTTCGTCGCTGCGGTTGGTGACCTGCGGCGGGTCGGCGGTGCCGATGTCGATGATGAAGGCGTTCGAGAAAGCGCACGACGTGCAGATCGTGCAGGCGTGGGGCATGACCGAGACCTCGCCGCTGGCGACGATCGCGCGGCCGCTGCCGGACGCCGAGGGCGAGCAGTACTGGGCGCAACGCGCCACGCAGGGCCGCGCGGTGTGCGGGGTCGAGGCGCGAATCGTCGACGACGAAGGCAACCCGATGGCGCACGACAACGAAGCGGTCGGCGAGGTGCAGGTGCGCGGCCCGTGGATCACCGGCGCGTACTACCGCAACCACGACGAATCGAAGTTCGACGACGGCTGGCTGCACACCGGCGACGTCGGCCGCATCGACGAAGCCGGCTACGTCACGCTGACCGACAGGGCCAAGGACGTCATCAAGTCCGGCGGAGAGTGGATCTCGTCGGTGGAGCTGGAGAACCACCTGATGGGCCATCCGGCGGTATCGGAGGCCGCCGTTGTCGCAGTGCCCGACGAGCGCTGGCAGGAGCGACCGCTGGCGGTCGTCGTCGTCAGCGAAGGCGCCGAGGTGTGCGCAAAGGATCTGCGGGAGTTCCTGGGCGACAAAGTCGTCCGCTGGTGGCTACCCGAGCGGTGGGCGTTCATCGAGGCTGTGCCGCTGACAAGCGTCGGCAAGTTCGACAAGAAGACGATCCGGGCGCGCTACGCCGAGAACGAGTACGACGTCATCGAGCAGCGCGACTAACTTCCGCGAGCAGACGCAAACTGCCCGCAGGGCCCATAGTGCGAGCTTTGCCTCTGCTCGCGAGGCAGTCTCGATGAGGCTTAGCGCTCGGCGCGCTGGTAGGCCGTCACGACCGCGGCGCCGCCGAGGCCGATGTTGTGCTGCAGCGCCGCCGCCACATTGTCGACCTGACGCTTGTCGGCGGTTCCGCGCAGCTGCCACGTCAGCTCGGCGCACTGCGCGAGACCCGTCGCGCCCAGTGGATGGCCCTTGGAGATCAGCCCGCCTGACGGGTTGACCACCCAGCGGCCGCCGTAGGTGGTGTCGCCGTTGTCGATCAGCTTCGGCGCCTCGCCCTCCGCGCACAGGCCGAGGGCCTCATACAGCAGCAGCTCGTTGGCGGAGAAGCAGTCGTGCAGCTCGATCACCTGGAAGTCCGCCGGGCCGAGCCCTGACTGGTCGTAAACCTGCTGCGCGGCTTGCACATTCATGTCGTAGCCGATGACATTCTTGGCACTGCCGTCGAATGTGGACGCGAAGTCGGTGGTCATCGCCTGGCCGACGATCTCGACGGCTTGCCCTGCAAGGCCGTGCTTGTCGACGAACGCCTCGCTGGCCACGATCGCCGCGCCGGACCCGTCGGAGGTGGGCGAGCACTGCAGCTTCGTCACCGGGTCGGAGATCATTCGCGCAGCCAGGATGTCGTCGAGCGAGTACTCCTCCTGGAACTGTGCGTACGGGTTGTTCACCGAATGCTTGTGGTTCTTGTAGCCGATCTTGGCGAAATGCTCTGCGGTGGTGCCGTATTGGCGCATGTGCTCGCGGCCTGCTGCCGCGAACATCCACGGCGCGACGGGGAACGCGAACTCGTCGATCTCCGCCAACGCCTTGATGTGGCGTCCCAGTGGCGACTCGCGGTCCTCGGCACCGCCCCGCAAGCGCGCCGGGCTGCATCTTCTCGAAGCCGAGCGCGATCGCGCAGTCGGCCAGGCCGCCGCGGATTGTCTGCGCTGCCAAAAACAGGGCCGTCGAACCCGTCGAGCAGTTGTTGTTGACGTTGGCGATCGGGATGCCCGTCATCCCCAACTCGTACAGCGCCCGGTTGCCGGACGTCGAGTCGCCCGAGCAGTAGCCGACGAAGCCCTGCTGCACCTCGGAGTAGTCGATGCCCGCGTCCTCGAGCGCCTTGGTGCCCGACTCGCGCGCCATATCGGGGTAGTCCCACCCCTCGCGGCGGCCCGGCTTCTCGAACTTGGTCATCCCGACCCCGACGACGAAAACCTTGTTCGGCATGTTCTCCAGTCCCTTCGCTGCACTGCGCGGTTCTCAAAAACATAGCGCGACGTGGCCCCGGCTGTGGAAGGAGGTACAGCCTTAGCCACGCGGGAGGGTTCTTGCAGTCTCGCGTACGTCGCAATCGCGGCTACGACTCGGGGGTCTGCATTTCGAAGACGAACTCGTGGTCGCAGATGCGGATGCGGTCTCCGTCGGCGAGCGTGACGCTGGACCGGATCCGTTGCCCGCGGATGTCGACTCCGTTGGCCGACCGCAAGTCCGAGATCACGAAGCTGGTTCCGGTGTCGATGACGACGGCGTGGTGGCGGCTGACGTTCGCGTCGTCGAGCACGATGTCGTTGTCGGGCAGTCGCCCGATCCTGGTCGCGGCCGCCACGAGCGGATACTCGTTGCCGGATGTGTCGCGCAGCAGGGCGACCGAGGATGCGCCGCTGATCGCGGTGCGCTGGTCCAGCGCTGTGGCGGTGTGGATGGCCGTGGTTCTCGCGACCCGCTTGACGTCCAGCGGCTCCTGGCGCAGCACCCGCTCGTAGAGCGCCTGCACGGTGGGCCCCGGATCGATGCCGAGGTCGTCGGCGAGCGTCGTCTTCAATCGCCGGTACGCGTCGAGGGCGTCGGATTGGCGTTCGGTCAGATAGTAGGCGGTGATCAACTGCGCCCACAGCGGCTCGCGGTACTGGTGCTCGGCGGTCAGCGACTCCAGCTCGCCGATCACGGCATAGCTTCGCCCACAGGCGATCTCGGCTTCAGCGAGCGCGGTGTGCGCCACCATCTTGTCTTCGGTGAGCGCCGTCGGCGAACGCGTCGACGAACTGGAAGTCGCGCAGATCCTCCAGCACAGGCCCTCGCCATTCGGAGAGCGCCGCGGACAGGTACTGGCTGGCCTGTTCGAACTTGCCCGTGGCCGCCGCCTGCACCCCCGCGTTCTTGCCGAGCGCGAATCGTCCGATATCGCAGTCATTTTCGGGCACGCTCAACCGGTATCCCGGTGGTGCGCTCACCAGTGCCGTGCGGGAGTCGACGCCGATGCCGCCCAGCAGCTTGCGGAGGTTGGATATATAGGAGTGCAGGCTCGCGCGCGGATCCGGCGGCGGAAACTGCTCCCACGCCGCCTCGATCAACGCCTCGGTCGCGACGGGGCGGTTGCGGTTGATCAGCAACATGGCGAGCACCGCCCGCTGCTTGGGCGTGCCCAACGCCACCGGCGCTCCGTCGACGCAGATCTGCAGCGGCCCCAGCACACCGAACTCGGCACCGTTGTCGGCCATGACGGCAATTGTGACGGTCCGATGGTTGCCTGCGCTAGTGCGACAGGCGCGGAGCCGGGGCGAGTATCGAGGTGGGCACCGGGTCCCAGTTGATTTGCCCTGCAGCGCCGGTGGTTGTTCGCCCGAAGGCCTGGTCGCCGAAATGAAAGCCGAAGCCCATGGTCTGGGGTTCGGCCAACTCGGCGAGCAGGCGGCGCCGCGCGCTTGTGACACCGGCAGCGTCGGTGTCGGCAATCGACAGCCACTCCGGATGCGCCAGTTGGGCGGGCGCGTGGAAGGCGTCCCCGAAGGCCACCAGGCGTCTGCCCGACTGAGACGTGATCACGTAGGACGTGTGGCCGGGTGAATGGCCCGGTGTGAGGACGGCGTGCACACCGGGCGCTATCTCGGCGCCATCGTTGACCAGCTCCAGCTCGGTGTCGCTGGACGCCATCTTCTCGATCACGTGCCAAGGGGTTGTCGCGTCTCTGCGGTCGCTTGGTCTGTCGTAGGGAGCCCATTCCTTCGCGGCGAGCACGTACCGAGCATTCGGAAACGTTCTGTCTCCATTGGCGAAAGCCCATCCGGCATGGTCGAAGTGCAGATGGGTGAAGGCCAACACGTCGATATCCTCCGGCCGCTTTCCGATGGCGCCGAGGACGTCGATCATGGCACCGCAGTAGATGTCCGCCATCGCGAAATCCGTTGTCGTCGTGCCGACTCCGGCGTCGATCAACAGAGTCATGCCGTCGCGCTCGACCAGCAGGCCGCCTGCGCTCATCGGCAACCTACCGTCCGAGGTGAAGAGGTCGGGCCGAGCCGACCAGAAATCGGCCGGAATCCCCGGGAAGAACGCCGACGCACGCATCTGCAACACGCCGTCGACCACATACGTCGCGACGATGTCATCCATCCGCAGGGAGCGCACCGCCGAGGGATCGCCCACCGGCCGGTCGAGAGTCCGGCGGTGTCACGCCGCGATGCTGCCACCGCCGTCCGCGCGAATGATCTGACCGGTGATGTAACCGGCGTCCTCGTCGAGCAGACCGCAGATCGCATGGGCGATCTCCCGCGGTGTTCCGAGGCGACGCAGGGGAATGGTTTCCAGCAGTCGGCGCTCGCGTTCGGATCCGATCGGGCTGCGTTCGCGATACATCTCGGTCTCGACGGGCCCCGGCGCCACCGCGTTCACGGTGATCCCGGTCTGCGCGAGTTCACGGGCCCAGATCCTGGTGGACGTTTCCAGTGCCGCCTTCGATGCCGCATAGGGAGTGCGTTCCTCGACGCCGAGCGTGGTCAGGCTTGTGACGTTGACGATTCGACCCCATCCGGCTTCCAGCATTCCGGGCAGGACTGCCTGGACCACTTGGACAGCGGTGCGCACATTCATGTCGTAGGTGACGAAGAGGTCGTCCAGGTCGATCGAGCCGATCCGGCCGAACCGTGCGAGGCCGACATTGTTGACCACCGCGTCGACGCGCCCGCCGGCCACGACCTGCTGGAGCACGTCGGCAACTGCTTGCCGATCGGTGAAGTCGACCTGGTAGAACTCGCCGGGAAAGTCATCCGGCCTTGTGCGCGCAAGGCCCACAGGCAGGTCGCCCGCCGCCGCGACCCGGTCGGCGACCGCACGGCCGATTCCCTTCGACGCGCCTGTGATGAGTACTCGCTTTCCTGCCATTTTGTCCTCCTCTGAATCGGTTGGCTGATGTCGTCAACGTTCTGGGAAGGCGACGGGGCATAACGGTGTTGATATGGCTACTGGCGTACGGCGTATGGAGGACCGATGGCGACCTTGCCGCAGCTCAAGACATTCGTGACGGTGGTCGATCAGGGCGGCTTCACTGCGGCGGCCCGGCGTCTCGGCCTGTCGCAGCCCGCGATCAGCCGCGCCGTCACCACGCTCGAAAAGGAGTTGGGGCTTCCGCTTCTGAACCGGGGCCGCGACGGGCTCTCCCTCACGACAGCCGGTACGACCGCGCTGACGCATGCGCGCGAAGCGCTGCGGCACATGACGTTGATGCACAGCGAGGTGGCGAGTCTGGCCGGTGATGTCACCGGAACGCTCAGCATCGCGAGCCTGCCGACGGTCACCGCGACCGTCATCGCCCCGCAGTTGCGGGAGTTCGCCGAGCGACACCCGGCCGTCGAGATCAGGCTGCTCGAGGGCAGTGAAGAAGAGGTGCGGGACTGGCTCGATCAAGGTGCCGCAGAGGCGGGAGTGGTCAGCCTGCCCGCGCGTGGGTTGCAGACCGCGCCTCTTCGCGACCAACGGATGGTCGCCGTCGCGCCGGCCGACAGCTGGTTGGCGTCAAAGGAAGTCGTGAGTTATGCCGAATTGGCGAACGAGCCCTTCGTGCTCGGAACGGGCGGCTGCGCCGAGGTGTTCAATCCGGTCGCCCGGCAGGCCGGTGTCGAATTCGACATCGCCTTCCAGGCTCGCGAAGTGTCGGCGGTGCTCGAAATCGTGCGCGCCGGGCTCGGGGTGAGCATCGTGCCGGAAAGCGCCGTCGACCAATCGCTCGACGGTGTCGTCATCCGCCAGTTGGTGCCCGAGACCGTTCGACACCTCGGTGTCGCCGTGTCCGCCAGCGCATCCGCGCCCGCCCGGGCATTCCTCGCGCAGATCGCGGCGCTCGATCTCCACTGAGCCGTACTCGTCTCCGCTTCGCGTGGTGTACACCTAAGTGGAACGTGTTCTAGTTTCCGCGTTGGGAGGAACAACATGGGCCTTCGGGTCGTGCAGTGGGCGACAGGCGGCGTCGGCGTCGCGGCGATCAAGGGCGTGCTGGCGCACCCCGACCTCGAACTCGTCGGATGCTGGGTGCACTCGCCGGACAAGGCGGGCCGCGACGTCGGCGAACTGGCGGGCATCGACCCGATCGGCGTCACCGCGACGAACAGCGTCGACGACATCCTCGCCCTCGACGCCGATGCGGTGATCTATGCGCCGCTGATGGCCAATCCCGACGAGGTGGCCGCGCTGCTGCGGTCCGGCAAGAACGTCGTCACCCCCGTCGGCTGGCTCTACCCCAGCGAGCGCAGCGCCGCACCGATCCGGGAGGCGGCGCTGGAGGGCAATGCGACGCTGCACGGCACCGGCCTGGCGCCGGGCGGCATCAGCGAGAAGTTTCCGCTGCTGTTCTCGGCGTTCTCCAGTGGTGTGACTTTCGTTCGCGCAGAAGAGTTCTCCGACTTGCGCAGTTACGAAGCGCCCGACGTGCTGCGGCATGTCATGGGCTTCGGTGAGGTCCCGGACAAGGCGTTGACGGGGCCGATGCAGAAGATGCTCGACAGCGGTTTCATCCAGGCGGTGAAGATGGTCGTCGCCCAGATGGGGTTCAACGCCGACCCGAAAATCCGTGCGACGCAAGAAGTTGCGCTGGCGACGGGGCCGATCGACTCGCCGCTCGGCGTGCTCGAGCCCGGTCAGGTGGCGGGCCGCAAATTCCACTGGGAGGCGCTCGTCGATGGCGAGCCCGTCGTCCGCGTCACGGTCAACTGGCTGATGGGTGAGGAGAACCTCGACCCCGCATGGACATTCGGCCCCGAAGGGCAGCGGTACGAGATGGAGGTTCGCGGCAACCCCGACCTCACGATCGTCGTGCACGGCTTCCACTCCGCGACCGGCGACGACGGCCCCGACCTCGGCATCGTCGGCACGGCTGCGCACTGTGTGAACTCGGTGCCTGCGGTCTGCGCGGCCGAGCCGGGCATCCTGACGATGCTCGACCTGCCGCTGATCAGCGGTAAGGCGGCCCCCGGCCTCGGCGTCTAGTCTCGGGTCATGACGAAGCCGTTGGTGGTCGAGCAGTCCCGCACGATTGCGATGGGTCAGGCGGACGTCTTTCGCGACATGGTCCCGATGCCGCTTCCGGAGCTGTTCACCAAGTGGTACGGCCCGATCCCGCCGATCAAGGAAACCCGCGACCAAACCGGTGACTGGGACGCCGTCGGACAGTCACGCACCGTCGTCCTGGTCGGCGGCGGCAGCATGCGCGAAGAGCTCACGCAGTTCGATGCGCCGAATTCGTTCGGGTACACGCTGTCGGAGGTGAAGGGTCCGCTGTCGCCGTTGGTCGACCACGTCGAGGGCGTGTGGCTCTTCGAGCCGATCGGCAACGGCACCACCGTGACGTGGCGGTGGACCATCCATCCGCGCAGCGGGTTGACCGCTCCGCTGCTGCCGGTGTTCGGCTGGCTGTGGAAGGGCTACGCGCGCCAGTCGCTGGCCGAGCTGTCCAGGCAACTGGTGCACTGACCGGTCAGAAGCGAATCAGCCCGCGCAGGTTCCGACCGTTGCGCATGTCGTCATAGCCTGCGTTGATGTCGGCGAGCCCGTACTCGCGGGTGATCAGCTCGTCGAGCATGAGCTGTCCGCTGCTGTACAGGTCGAGCATCTTGAAGATGTCGACCCGCGGATTCGACGACCCGAAAAGTGAACCGCGGACCTGCTTTTCGAACAGGGTCAGGTCGACCAGCGACATGTTCACCTGCCGCTCGTTCGGGTGCGCCATCGCGGTCATCACCACCCGGCCGCGCTTGCCGACCAGGCTGAGTGCCTGTCCCACGTATGCGCCTTCGGCGACGTCGGTGGCGACGACGCATACGTCGGCCTTCTGCCCGCGGGTCAGGTCGATCACCAGCCTGGCGGCCTCTTCGAGCGAAGCGGCCGTGTGAGTCGCCCCGAATTCCATTGCCCGCGAACGCTTGAACTCGACTGGGTCCAGCGCGACGATGTGGCGGGCGCCCACGATCCTGGCCGCTTGAACGGCGTTGATGCCGATGCCACCGACGCCCATCACCACGACGGTGTCCCCTGCGGTGGCCTCGCCGGTGCGGATCGTGCTGCCGTATCCGGTGGTCACACCGCAACCGACCAGGGCCGCCTTGTCCAGCGGAACGCTCTCTGTCGACTTTGACCACCGAGGCCGTCGGCACCACTGTGTACTCCGAAAACGTTCCGAGCAGACACATTTGGCCGACGTCGTGGCCGCGGGCGTGGAAGCGGTGCGTGCCGTCCAGCTGGGGGCCCTTCAGCAGGTACATACCGAGTTCGCACAGGTTGCTGATGCCGCGCACGCACGGTCCGCAGCTGCCGCAGGCGGGGATGAAGCTCATCACGACGTGGTCGCCCTCCGCGACGTCGGTGACCCCGTCGCCGACCTCGACGACGACGCCCGCGCCCTCGTGCCCGCCGACCACCGGCATGGTCATCTGCAGGTCGCCGGTGACCAGGTGCTCGTCGGAGTGACACATGCCGCTCGCGGCCATCTTGACCATCACCTCGCCATGCCTAGGGCCGTCGAGGTCGATCTCCTCGACCTCCCATTTCTGGTGCAGTCCCCACAGCACGGCGGCTTTCGTCTTCATCGACGTCTGCTCCTCGAGGGTTGGTGGTCAAGGCCGATTATCGCCAGCCTGGCAGACTTTCGTCTGTGACATCGAAACGCGGCCTCGTGCTGGCCGGCGGGGGACTGGCGGGTATCGCATGGGAGCTCGGCATTCTGCGAGGCATCGAGGACGAATCGCCGGATGTGGCACACGCGCTGCTGGATTTCGACGTGCTGATCGGCACGTCGGCCGGCTCGGCGGTGGCCGCCCAACTCGGCAGCGGGCACAGTCTCGACGAGTTGTACGAGCGCCAGATCGCCGGTGTGTCCAAGGAGATCGACCCAAACGTCGACATCGAGGACATCACCGAGCTGTTCCTCAAGGCTCTCTCGGACCCCGACGCGACGACCGCGCAGAAGCTGCAGCGGATAGGGGAGGTCGCGTCGTCAACCGCGACCGTGCCCGAGGCGGTCCGCCGCGATGTCATCGCCCAGCGGCTGCCGTCGCACGACTGGCCGGAGCGCGACCTGCGCATCACCGCCATCGACATCGGGACCGGTGAGCTGGTGGCCTTCGACCGACGCTCGGATGTCGAGCTCGTCGACGCCGTCGCCGCCAGCTGCGCCGTACCCGGGGCGTGGCCGCCGGTGACGATCGGCGAACGCCGCTATATGGACGGCGGGGTCGGCAGCACGATGAACCTCGCACTGGCCGACGACTGCGACGTCGTCGTCGTGCTGGTGCCGTCGGGCAGGGGGGCGCCCTCGCCGTTCGGCCGCGATCCGGCGCTCGAGGTCGACGGTTTTCCCGGCCGCGCGCTCGGGGTGTTCGCCGATGACGACGCGCTGACGGCGTTCGGCCCCAACCCGCTGAACCCCGCGTGCCGCGAGCCTTCGGCGCGGGCAGGGCGCGCGCAGGGCCGCCGCGTTGCGGCCGAGGTCGCCGGGTTCCTCGCGGGCTGAAACCGCCTAGACGGCGCTGACCTGCATCGATTCGCACCGAAAAAACTTTTCAGAAGAATTTCGGAAAAAGTGTGCGACTGGGTGGGCTGGATTGCTCCTACCTGTGAAAGCGGCCGGAAGGGCCACTTCAGACCACAGGAGAGATCATGTACAACACCTACCCCCAGAACCAGAACTTCGGCCCCCAGCACAACGGCTACGGCTACGCCCCGATGCAGCAGCCGATGCAGCAGATGCCGATGCAGCAGACGGCGCCGGTGGCGCAGTCCTCTGTCGGCGAGCAAGGGCCTGCTGATGATCGCCGGCCTGGCGCGTTGTCGGTGCGGCCGGCCTTCGGCGGTGTGTTCCTGATGAACTCCAGCAGCCAGCCCGAGCAGACCGCGGCCTCGCAGCCGTCGACGGTGTTCAACATCCCTTCGGAGATCAACATCCCCGGGCTCAACACCGACAGCGATCCGGCTTCCCCGGTCGTCGTGAACAACCCGGCCCCGATCCGGATCTTCACCCCCTCGACCTCGGGCTCCAACTCCCCCTCCAGCACCAAGCCGGCTCCGCGCACAGGGCCAGGCACCAGCCGGCTACCGCCCGGCGCCCACCGGCAACGCCGCGCGACGACCGGCACCACGGGAACGACCGGTACGACCGACGACGCGAAGAAGTCCGCCGACGACGCGGCGGCGAAGAAGGCGGCTGACGATGCGGCGGCGAAGAAGGCGGCTGATGATGCGGCGGCGAAGAAGGCGGCTGACGATGCGGCGGCGAAGAAGGCCGCTGACGATGCGGCGGCGAAGAAGAGCGGCTGATGAGTGCGGCGGCGAAGAAGGCGGCTGACGATGCGGCGGCGAAGAAGGCGGCTGACGATGCGGCGGCAGAAGCGCAGACGCTCCAGAAGCAGGTTCGACGAGTTGCAACAAGCAGGCCAGCAACTTCGAGTTCCCGGCGGCTCTGAGACCCGTACACACCTCACAACCCAACTCAGCCCAGGCCACACACGGCCTGGGCTGAGTCCGCGTCGAGCCTTCGACCGAAAGTCGGGTGTCGAGGTCGATCGACGCCGTCGCTGACCTGCATCGATTCGCACCGAAAAAACTTTTCAGAAGAATTTCGGAAAAAGCGTGCGACTGGACGGGCTGGATCGCTCCTACCTGTGAAAGCGGCCGAAAGGGCCACTTCAGACCACAGGAGAAATCATGTACAACACCTACCCCCAGAACCAGAACTACGGCCCCCAGCACAACGGCTACGGCTACGCCCCGATGCAGCAGCCGATGCAGCAGATGCCGATGCAGGCGGCGCCGGTCGCGCAGTCCTCAGCCGCGAGCAAGGGCCTGCTGATGGTCGCAGGCATTGCGGTCGTCGGCGCCGCAGCATTCGGCGGCGTCTACCTGATGAACTCCAGCAGCCAGCCCGAGCAGACCGCGGCCTCGCAGCCGTCGACGGTCTTCAACATCCCTTCCGAGATCAACATCCCCGGGCTCAACACCAATAGCGACCCGGCTTCCCCGGTCGTCGTGAACAACCCAGCCCCGGTGCGCGTCGTCACGCCGTCGGCCCCTCGCTCGGTCAATGCCCCGGTGGCGGCGCCCGCCCCGGTGGCGGTCGCCTCGGCTCCGCCCCGGTGGCCGGCCCCGTCGCCCAGAAGCCCGTCGAAGAGCCCAAGAAGGAAGAGCCCAAGAAGGAAGAGCCCAAGAAGGAAGAGCCCAAGAAGGAAGAGCCCAAGAAGGAAGAGCCCAAGAAGGAAGAGCCCAAGAAGGAAGAGCCCAAGAAGGAGGAGCCCAAGAAGGAAGAGCCCAAGAAAGAAGAGCCCAAGAAGGACCAGCGCCCGCGCCTGCCGGTGGTGGCTTCGACGGCGTCATCGATTACGGCGGATGTGTGTGCGGATAACCGCACAAGCCATTTCCAAGCTTCAGCCCAGGCCCCTCTCCCGGCCTGGGCTGAAGGCGTTTTCAGCTCTCCAGCACCTTGATGGCCTGCGCCGCCAACTCGCGACCGATGTCGATGACCTCGGCCGCGCGATGGAATTCCAAACTGCGGCAGGCGGTTCGGGGCACCTCGATCAGGAGATCGGGCGGATAGGCGGCGAGCGTGTGGCGGGCCAGCGCGGCCTGGGCGATGTCGATCGTGCGGTTCATCACCTCGAAGCTGCCCATCCGGGGACGGTCGCTTCCTTGCCGCTGTCGACGAGCTCGTCGTCGGCTTCGGATTCGGGGTCCACGCCGGGTTCGTCGCCGTCGTCCTGTACCAACCCGAACCTGTTCAGCATCGTGCTCGATTCGAACAACGAGGATGTGCTGCGCCACATCTTGTTCCACCACTCCGTCGTGGCCCGCGGTTCGGATTCGGGCGGGCCGCCGCGGCCGTCGGCCTCAGTCGCCGCTCAGGCTGACGGCGATGGTCAGGTCGGCGTTCACCGCGGCGATCGGCGCCATCGGCAGCGGATCGAGAATGCCGCCGTCGGCGAGCAGCCGCCCGTCGAGGATGTGCGGTGTGATCACGCCGGGGATGGCGATGGATGCCCGGATCGCCGCGTCGACGGGACCGCGCTGCAGCCACACCGACTTGCCCGCGATCAGGTCCGTCGTCACCGCGGTGTAGGGGATCGGCAGGTCTTCGATGGTGACCTCGCCGAGAATGTCGCGCACGGCGTCGAGGATCTTCGCGGCGCGCAGCACGCCCGCGGCGGTGATCTTCGGGTCGAGCAGCCGCAGCACCGCGCGCTGTGTCAACGACTTCGCCCACTCGGAGAAGTCGTCGAGCTTGCCTGCCGCATGGAGCCCGCCGACGAGCGCGCCCATCGACGAACCGGCGACGCCGACGATCTCGTAGCCCCGCTCGTGCAGTTCGTCGATCACCCCGATGTGCGCATATCCCCGAGCGCCGCCGCTGCCGAGGGCCAACGCGACCCGATTGCCAGCCATGCCACCCATCTTGCGCCGTTGCGGGCGTCAACCGCCGCCGAGTCTGCTGACAGATCGTGTTTTAACGAGAATTCGCGATCTCTGCGCAGAATCGAGCCGCACAATCGGGTGTGCCTCCCCACGAACCCGGCGCGCGTCGGCAGTGCGCCGCCTCGGCAAGCCGACACCGCGCGACGTGTTGGCAGGTCTCGTCACCGGACTGTTCTCGATACCCGAGGGCATGGCCTACGCCAGCATCGGCGGGTTCAACCCGGTCGTCGGCCTGTACTCCGGCGTCGTGCCCGGGATCGTCGCCTCGGTCTTCTCGCGCACCGTCTTGATGGTCACCACGCTCACGAGCGCGATCGCGCTGTCCTCGCGCAGCGTGCTGAGTGAGACGGGGCCTCGACCCGGCCGATCCCGCCAACGTCGCGGCGCTCGCGATCGTCGTCGGCGCGTGATGCTCGTCTTCGGACTGCTGCGCTTCGGGTCGATCATGAACTTCGTCTCCAACGCCGTCATGACCGGCTTCAGCACCGGCATCGCGCTGCAGATCATCGCCGGTGTGCTCAACGATGCGACCGGCTATAAGCCGCAGAGCGGCAACACAATCGGCAAGTTCATCGACTCGCTGGCCCATATCGGGCTGTGGAATCCGACGGCGGTGGCCGTCGCGGGGGCACCGTCGCGGTGTGGGCGGTGTTCCATTTCATCAAGCCGTTGAGATCCTTCGCGATCCTGATCGCCCTCGTCGTGGTGACGGCCGTCGTCGCGATCGCACACATCGAGGTGGAAACCGTCGGCGACATCGCCTCGATTGCGAACTCCCTTCCCCCGCTGACCCTTCCGAACTTCGCGGTGATGCCCGAGCTTCTGCTCGGCGGGGTCGCGGTCGCGCTCGTCGCGCTTGCGCAGGCCGCGGGAATCTCGGCGGCGGTGCCGAACCCCGACGGCAGCCGCAGCAACATGTCCGGTGACTTCAGGGCCCAGGGCTTCGGCAACCTGGCAGGCGGCCTCTTCGGAGCGCTGCCCGCAGGTGGCTCGCTGTCGCGGACCGGCGTCGCGACTTCCGCTGGGGCACAGACCCGTTGGACCGGAATCTTCGCGGGCATCTGGCTTGCGGTGCTCGTCCTGGTCGCCGGTTCGATCGGCTGAGCTCATTCCGATGCCGGTCATCGGCGGGCTCATCTTCGTCATCGGGCTCGAGCTCGTTGCATGGGCAGGCTGCCCGATATCAAGCTGGTGCTGCGCGTCGCGCCGATCTCAGCGGTCGCGATGCTGATCACCTTCGCCGCCACCACCCAACTGCCCTTGCACACCGCGATCCTGATCGGCGTCATCACCTCGCTGGTGCTCTACTGCGTCAAGGTTTCCCAGTCCGCCCAACTGGTCGCCCTCGAGCAGACCGCCGACGGCCACTTTCAGATCGTCCCTGTGCCCGAGGAATGCCCGAGCAATGACGTCACGGTCCTGCATTACGGCGGCGTCGGCCTCTTCGCCGAAGTCGCCCGCATCGACGAGGAGTGGCCGAAGGTGGAGGGCTCCACCAACGCCGTCGTCGTGCTCAGCATGCGGATGCTGCCCGACGTGCCGTCGTCCGTCGCGATCAAGGCGCTTCGGCGGTGGGCTGCGCGGCTCCAGGCTCACGGCGGAAGGCTCATCGTCGCCGGTGTCACCCCGGCGGCGAACCGGATCCTCGAGCGCGGCGGGCTGCACGACGTGCTGGGCGCCGACGGCATCGTGCCTGCCACGGACCGGGTGTTCGGCGCGCTTGACGACGCCGTCGAGCGGGGCCGGGAATGGATCGCGGGCCGCGCCTAGCCGACTTTCTCGCAGCCGTGATTCGAAGTCAGCAGAGGGAGTCTGCGCCGGCCTGAACCGCGACGATGACGGCGGCCTGCCTGGCGGGGGAGAGCTGGGCCCACGGGGTGTTGTAGGTCGCGGGACCCGGCGGAGTGTTGGGGTCCTGAATCGACTTCAAAAACGGTTCGATCTGCGCTTTCCTGTCGCCGCCCTGCTGGTCGATCCACGCCTTCGCAGCCTGGCAGGCCTGCGAGTACTCCTCTTCGGTCGACTCGGCGTCCGCGCCGATCGCAGTGGTAGCGCCGCCGGGTGCGACCTCGGTGGCACCGGGGGCCGCGGTATGCGTTTCCGAGCTGGCCGCGGTCGTCTCGGTGGGCGCGGCCGACGTCGGACCGCCTTCTCCGCCTGAGGAGCAGCCTGCGATCGCGAGCGTGGTCGCGGCCGCCGCGACGAATAGGGGGTAGGGGCGCATCCTGCCAATCTATGCAACACTCGCGAACGTGATGGAACGGACCGGAGTCAGGGGTTGCTGTACGGCTTTCTAGCCGCCGACCCCCTATCCGTCCATCCTTTCTGGAGCTCTCATGGTTCCCGCCGTCTCCACCCCCACCCGCCTGCGCGTCCCCGACCTGTTGCACGCGGTCGACCAAGCCGCCGACGGCGTACTCAGCGGCAGCTACGACCACCTTCTGCCGCCCGGCGGCGTGCCCACCGACGACCGCTGGTACACGCGCATCCACGGCGACGACGAACTCGACATCTGGTTGATCAGCTGGGTCCCCGACCATTCCACCGAACTGCATGACCACGGCGGGTCGCTCGGCGCGCTGACGCTGCTGTCCGGCGCGCTCGACGAATTCCGGTGGGACGGCGAGGCGTTGCGTCGTCGTCGGCTCGAAGCGGGTGACCAGGCGGCGTTCCCGCTCGGATGGGTGCACGACGTCGTGTGGGCGCCGACGCCCAGCATCACCGTCGCAGGTCCTACGCTGAGCGTGCACGCGTACTCGCCGCCGCTGACCGCGATGTCGTACTACGACGTGACGAGCCGTAACACCCTGCGTCGCAACCGAACCGAACTCACCGATGGCCCGGAAGGGTAGGGATCCGATGTCCAGCCGTATCGACGAAGTGCTCGATGCCGCCCGTGCCCGCCTCGACCGGATGCCCGCCGACGACGTGCCAGGTGCGCTGAAACGGGGCGCGGTACTCGTCGACATCCGCCCGCAGGCGCAGCGCGACCGCGAGGGTCACGTCCCCGCGGCGCTCGTGATCGAACGCAACGTGCTGGAGTGGCGCTGCGATCCGACCAGCGACGCCAAGATCGCCGAGGCCGTCGACGACGACGTCGAGTGGGTGGTGCTGTGCTCGGAGGGCTACACCTCGAGCCTTGCCGCGGCGTCGCTGATCGACCTGGGTCTGCACAAGGCGACCGACGTCGTCGGCGGATACCACGCGCTGAAGGCGGAAGGCGTTCTGGTCTAAGCGTTCTCGTCGTTGGAGAGCAGCGGGCGCAGCCGCTCGGTCTTCTCCGGCGTCCAACCCGGCGGCTGCAGCACCGCTGCCCATGCGTTGGCGACGTCCTTGATGTAGACGTGGCCGTGCCCGTCGGGAACGTCCACCGCCACCGCCATATCCGCGGACACCTGAAGGAACGTCACCACCGGAATCCACTGCATGCGCCCGGACAGGTCGTAGCCGCGGGGCTCCCGCAGCCAGTCCGGTTCTGCGAAAAGAAGATCGGGGTTCCACCAGGCGATCGGATCCGACGCGTGCTGGAGGTAGGCCACGCGGCGGCTCACCGAACGGGTCGTCGGGACGGCCGAGATTGTCCGGCCTCGCGACGAAGCGGACGTTCTCGCCTTTGTCGTAGATCGGCAGCCACTCCGGCGAACCCGCGTCGCGGTTGATGGTGAGGTCGGCCCAGATCGTGTTGTTGAACGTCGGCCCGGAGTACAGGGCGCCGTCGGTGCGGGCGATGAGGTTGTTCAGCGACAGGAACGGCGCCTCGCCGCCGAAGGAACCGAGGCTCTCGCCGAAGACCACCAGCTTGGGCCGCTGCGCCTCGGGCATCTCGCGGATCAATGCGTCGACGGCCTCGAACAGCGCCTGCCCGGCCTGTCGCGCGTTCTCCTTGTCGACGAGGAACGACAACCAGCTCGGCAGGAACGAGTACTGCATGCTGACGATCGCGGTGTTGCCGTTGTACATGTACTCCAGCGAGGCCGCTTCGGCTTCGTTGATCCAGCCGGTCCCGGTTGTCGTCGCGACGGCCACCACGTCGCGGTCCAGTCCGCCCTTGGCGCGCAGCTCTTCTGCGGCGAGCGCGGCGGTCGCCTTGATGCCGTCGGCGGAATGGAGCCCGGCGTAGGCGCGGATCGGCTCGATCGCGGGCTTGCCGTTGAACTTCGTCAACTCTTCGACGGTCGGGCCTGCCGATGCGAACACCCGGCCCTGGTGGCCGAGCGACTCCCAGGTGACCAACGAATCGGGCCCGCCTGATCGGAACTTCGACGTCGGCGCGGGGAAGTCGGGGTCGGTCTCGTCGTTGGCCGCGGCAAAGGTCTTGTTGAGATAGTCCATCCCGACGCGCACGACGACGCCGTTCAGCAGCGCGATGGACAGCGCAAGAAGCAAGACCACCGCCACGACCTGGGAAACGCGCGGCGGCGCAACGCGATTCAGTTGTCGGACGAGAAACCGGATGAGCTTGCCGATCAGCTGGCCGATCTCCACGAAGATGAACAGCACGAGAATCGAGAGCACCGCCGTCAGCGGATGGTCCCAGAAATTCATTCGTGGAACGCCGTTCAGGTCGCGTACCTCGTCCTGCCAGACGTGGAAGTAGATGATCATCAGGATCTGGCCGATGATGCCGACGACGACCACGGCGAGCCACGCCCAGCCCGGCGCGTGCGGGCTGGCGTCCTTCGAGCGCATGAACTGCACCAGCCAAACGAGGAAGACACCGATGCCGTAGCCGATCGCGCCTGCCGCGCCGCTGACCAGTCCCTGGAACAGCGGGCCGCGCGGCAGCAACGACGGCGTCAACGACAACCACAGGAACACCAGCGCGAGAACCGTTCCTGTGAACGTGTAATGCCGTTGCCACCAGGTCGGCTTGTGCTCCGGTGGGTCCTGTTGCGGTGCCGCTTCTTCCGTCGCCTCCGCGGTGTCAGTCACGAAGGCAGATTAGCTGTGCGTGAAGTTCGGTGGGCGTTTCTCGCTGAAGGCGTTCATACCCTCGGTCTGGTCGGCCGTGGCGAACGCGGAGTGGAACAGCCTGCGCTCGTAGAGCAGGCCCTCGGTCAGCGACGACTCGAAGGCGCGGTTGACGGCCTCCTTGGCCATCCGCGACGCCGACAGCGACATCTGAGAGATTGTGGTGGCCACGGCCTTTGCCTCGCGGATCAGCTCGTCGGCCGGTACGACGCGCGATACCAGGCCGCTGCGGTCGGCTTCCTCGGCGTCGATGGTGCGACCGGTCAGGATGAGGTCCATGGCCTTGGCCTTGCCGATCGCGCGGGTCAGCCGCTGCGAGCCGCCCATACCCGGCAGCACGCCCAGCTTGATCTCGGGCTGGCCGAATTTCGCGGTGTCGGCGGCGATCAGCACGTCGCACATCATCGCCAGCTCGCAGCCGCCGCCAAGCGCGTAACCCGCGACCGCGGCGATCAGCGGCGTGCGGACCGCGGCCAGCTTGGCCCACGGTGCGAAGAAGTCCTGGCTGAAGACGTCGCCGAAGGACAGCTCCGACATCTCCTTGATGTCGGCGCCCGCCGCGAACGCCTTCTCGTTGCCGGTGATGACGATGGCGCCGATACCCGCGTCGCCGTCGAATTCGGCTGCCGCAGTGGTGACTTCACCCATCACCTGACTGTTGAGGGCGTTGAGCGCTTTCGGCCGGTTCAGCGTGATGGTGCCGACTCGCTCGTCGCGGTCGACGAGGATGGTCTCGTATGTCGTCATGAGAACTCCAGTTCACGGTCGGCCGGCGCGAAGTAGGCCTCGACGTCGGCGGGTGTGACGGCCGCAAGCGATGCAGGCGACCATTTCGGGTTGCGATCCTTGTCGATCACCTGGGCGCGAATACCCTCCACCAGATCGTGCGAACGCAGCGCGCCGCACGAGGTTCGATACTCCTGGCGCAGCACGTCTTCCAGGGTGTCAAGCTTCGCCGCGCGCCGCACCGCTTCCAGCGCCACCGAAAGCGAAATCGGGGAGCGGGTCATGATCAGGTTCGCCGCGTCGTCGGCCGGGCCGGCGTCGCGGCCGCGCAGGGCGGCGACGATGTCTTCGACGGATTCGCCGGCGTAGCACTCGTCGATCCACTGCCGTTGCGCCAGCAGGTCGCTCGCCGGGGGTTCTGTGTCATGTGCGGCGAGGGCCGCGTCGATGCCGTCGGCGATGATCGCGTTCTTGAAGTCGCCGAGTTCGTCGTGGGGGACGTAGTGATCGGCGAAGCCCATGGCGATCGCGTCGCCCGCGCCGAACGGCGCGCCCGTCAGCGCGGCGTGAAGGCCGAGCAGTCCCGGCGCACGCGACAGGATGTAGGTGCCGCCGACGTCGGGGATCAAGCCGATACCCACCTCGGGCATCGCCATTTTCGTGGTGTCGGTGACGATGCGGTGGCTGCCGTGCGCGCTGACGCCGACGCCGCCACCCATCACGATGCCGTCCATCAGCGAGATGTACGGCTTCGGGTAGCGCGCGATGTAGCCGTTCATCACGTACTCGTCCCACCAGAACGTCCTGTTGAGGTCCTGGTCACCCCGAGCGCTGTTGTAAACCGCGACGATGTCGCCGCCTGCGCAGAGGCCGCGTTCACCCTCGCCGGACAGCACGACGGCGTGTACGTCGTCGTCATCCCGCCATGTGGTCAACACCTGAGAGATCGCTGAGACCATCGGGTGGGTCAGTGAGTTGATGGCCCTGGGCCGGTTGAGGCTGATCAGGCCAATTCCCCGGTCGACGGTTACTAGGACATCCTCGTTTTCGCCCACGTAGTGCAATGTAGATCGTGACCCGTCTGTGCTGCACCGCGGGTAAGGTTCCCTGTGAAAGACCTGGGAGGTTTTTCGGGAACCGACACTAGGTGACCAGACGTTGAGTAAGTGTTCGTCAGTAGACGAACGACAGCACACGAGAGGATCCGACGGTGCGCGAGAGCAGCAACCCGGTATTTAGATCCCTGCCGAAGACGCAGGGTGGCTATGCCCAGTTCGGTGCCGGAGCCGCAGGGGCCGGTGCAGCGGCAGTTCATGCCGATCCATACGTGACGCAGTACCCCGACCAGCAGCAGACCGGGGTTTCGCGTCCGATGACCATCGACGACGTCGTCACCAAGACCGGTGTCACGCTGGCGGTGCTGAGCGCCGTCGCGGTCGTGTCGTACTTCCTGGTCGCGGGCAACGTCGCGCTGGCGATGCCGTTCGTTCTGGTCGGCGCGCTCGGCGGCTTGGGCGTACTGCTGATCGCGATGTTCGGCCGCAAGCAGGACAACCCCGCGATCGTGCTGAGCTACGCGGCGCTCGAGGGTCTGTTCCTCGGCGCGATCTCGTTCGTTCTCGCGAACCTGTATGTGTCCGGCGCCAGCGCCGGTGCCCTCATCGGGCAGGCGATCCTCGCCACCATCGGCGTATTCATCGGCATGCTCGTCGTCTACAAGACCGGCGCCATCCGCGTCACCCCGAAGTTCACCCGGATGATCATCGCGGGCATCTTCGGTGTGGCCATTCTCGCGCTCGGCAACTTCGTGTTGGCGATGTTCGGTGTCGGCGGCGGTGAAGGCCTCGGCATTCGCGGCAACGGCCCGATCGCGATCATCTTCTCGCTGGTGTGCATCGGCTTGGCGGCGTTCAGCTTCCTGCTCGACTTCGACGCCGCCGACCAGATGATCCGCGCAGGCGCGCCTGAGAAGGCCGCATGGGGTGTCGCACTGGGGCTGACCGTCACACTGGTCTGGCTCTACATCGAGATCCTGCGTCTGCTCAGCATCTTGCAAAGCGATTGACGACTTTCCACGACGAAAGCCCCCGGCATGCCGGGGGCTTTCTCTTTGCGCCGAGTGTGCGGGCTATGTACGCGAATTCGCCGTCACGCGTACATAACCCACACGGTCGCGACTAGCTGAGGCGCTCGATGATCATGGCCATACCCTGGCCGCCGCCGACGCACATCGTCTCGAGGCCGAACGTCTTGTCCTGGGTCTGCAGGTTGTTCAGCAGCGTGGCCGTGATGCGCGCACCCGTCATACCGAACGGGTGACCAAGCGCGATCGCGCCGCCGGAGATGTTGAGCTTGTCGTGATCCATGCCCAACTCGCGGGCCGAGCCGAGCACCTGCACCGCGAACGCCTCGTTGATCTCGTAGAGGTCGATGTCGTCAATCGTCATGCCCGCGTTGGCAAGAGCCCTGCGCGTCGCCTCGATCGGCCCGAGTCCCATGATCTCCGGCGACAGCCCGCTCACGCCTGTCGCGACGATGCGCGCCAGCGGCGTCAACCCGAGCTCCTTGGCCTTCTCGTCGCTCGTCACGATCACCGCAGCCGCACCGTCGTTCAGCGGGCACGCATTGCCCGCGGTAACCGTGCCGTTCGGCCGGAACACCGGCTTGAGCTGGCTGATCTTCTCGTATGTCGTGCCGGCCCGCGGCCCGTCGTCGGTGCTGACCTGAGACCCGTCCGGCAGTGTCACGGGCGAGATCTCGCGCGCGAAGAAGCCGCTGTTGATGGCCTCCTCTGCGCGGTTCTGGCTGCGCACGCCCCAGTGGTCCTGGTCCTCGCGGCTGATGCCCGTGAACAACGCGACGTTCTCGGCGGTCTGGCCCATCGCGATGTAGACGTCGGGAAGCACGCCGTCCTCGCGCGGGTCGTGCCAATCCTCGGCGCCCGCCGACGAGGCGACCGATCGCTCCTCGGCGTCGGCGAACAGCGGGTTGTGCGAATCCGGCCAGCCGTCTGAGGTGCCCTTCGGGAACCGTGACACGGTCTCCACGCCAGCCGAGACGAACGCGCTGCCCTCGCCGGCCTTGATCGCGTGGAACGCCATCCGGGTGGTCTGCAGCGACGACGAGCAGTACCGGTTCACCGTGGTGCCGGGCAGGAAGTCGTAGCCGAGCTCGACGGCGACCGCGCGGCCGATGTTGAAGCCCGCCTCGCCGCCGGGCTGCCCGCAGCCCATGATCAGGTCGTCGAGGTCCTTCGGGTCAAGCGACGGCACCTTGTCCAGCGCGGCGCGCACCATCTGCGTGGCCAGGTCGTCGGGCCGCATGTCGACCAGCGATCCCTTGCCTGCGCGTCCGATCGGCGAACGTGCGGTCGCGACAATGACGGCTTCTGACATGGCGGCTCTCCTCGGTAGTGGCTTACCGGGAAAACCTAGCTGGCGGGCACCACTATCGGCGCAGGGGGACCCTCTCATACGCGATGACGGGCGCGGGGACCCCCGTCGAGCGGCGCCACAACCGGCTGACCCCGCCGAGCCGCGACAGCAGCGTGTTGACGTCGGCGGCGCGACTCTCCAGCGGGGACTCCGGTTCGACCGTTGTGGTCAAGTCGCCCAACGCATTACACAGCGCGGGCAGCAACTGCTTGGCGGCGAGCTCATATCCGGCCCCCGACGGATGGAACATGTCGTCCGAGAAGAATCGTTCCGGCGCCTGCCTGAAGTCGGTAGTCATCAGGTCGGCCAGCGGAACGGGAACGCCTCCCGAGGTCCGGACCGCCGCGGCCTGCGCGCGGGCCAGCCGCAATCCGCGACTGCGCGCCACCGTGCGCAGCGGCTGGGGAATCGCGGTGATGACGCCGAAATCCGGACATGTGCCGACGACGACGACGGCTCCGCTGGCGCGCAGTCGACGCACCGCGGCGCCCACTCGCCGGGCCGAGGGACCGATTCCGTGCAGTTTGGTGATGTCGTTGGCGCCGATCATGATCACGGCCGCATCCGGATGCGGGCCCGCCACGAACATGGCGTCGATCTGGCCCGACAGGCCCTTTGACGTGGCGCCGACGATGGCCTTGGTGCTCAGCCGGATTCGTTGCCCTGAGGCCTCGGCCAGGCTGCGGGCGACCATCACGCCTGGCACCTCTTCGGCGCTGCGGGCGCCGTAGCCGGTGGCGGTGGAGTCGCCGAACACCATCAGATGCAGGTCAAACGGCACGCCGCGGTGCCAGCGCTCGACCGGACCCCCGCCGGGGCTGTACACGCCGTCGGCGCGTGGCGGGACGTCCCATGACTTCGGGATGACGCGTCGGGCCTGGTCAGCCTGTCCGCTGAGAAAAGTGCGAGCTCCGACGTAGGCGGAGCCTGTCGATGCGAGCGTGGCCGCCGCCGCAACGGCGACGGTCGACCTGCGCGATGCACGGATGTTCACGAGGACCAGTTTATTGGCGAATTTCGCGGTTACCCGCGTGGCGAGACCTATTCGGCGGTCACGGTGCGGTATCAAGTCCGGTATCGAATCAGTTTCGTTGATTGTTGAACTGGTTATGGATGTCAAGCTAAGTTACCGGGGTTGGCCGAGCAACGCGCCACCCAAGGGCACTACAGCGTCGTAGGAAGTGGTGGCGATGACGGCACCAAGCAAGGTTCCCAGCACGCCCCGTGCTGCTATCAGTGCAGCTAAAGGGCATAAATCCCGCAAATTTCCCGTCAGTGACGGGGCGCCGGTAGAGGTCGTCGAAGACGGTCCGAGCCTGGCAGGCCGGCTGTTTTCGCTGGCCACAATGCTCACTATCCGGCCCACTCTGGCTATCGGCAGCTACGCTCCACGCCTGCCGTGGCCGTTCGGAGTTGTGGACTACGCGTGTCGCGTCCTCAAGCCTGCTCCTGGCACTGTCCGGGCCACTATTTCGCTTCCGAACTGCAACGCCCAGCTGGTCCGCGCCGATGGCGTGCTTCCGGCCGACGGCAAACGTCGCATCGTTCTCTACATGCACGGCGGCGCGTTTTTGACCTGCGGGGTGAACACTCACGGACGCCTGGTCGAAACCTTGTCGAACTTTGCTGACAGCCCCGTGCTGGTCGTCAACTACCGGATGATCCCCAAGCACTCCGTCGGCATGGCGCTCGACGACTGCTACGACGCCTACAAATGGCTGCGGCTGACGGGCTACGACCCCGAACAGATCGTCCTCGCGGGCGACTCCGCGGGCGGTTACCTGGCGCTCGCGCTGGCGGAGAAGCTGCAGCAGGAGGGCCTGGCGGGCGAGTCGCCTGCCGCGATCGTCACGCTGTCGCCGCTGTTCGAGATCGACAACGAGGCGCGCGCGAACCACCCGAACATCCACTCCGACGCGATGTTCCCGCCGAAGGCGTTCACCGCGCTGGTGGATCTGGTCGAGGCCGCGGCGGCGCGCAACGTCGTCGACGGCAAGGCCGAGGAGGTCTTCGAACCGCTCGACCACATCGAGCCCGGCCTTCCGCGCACCCTGATTCACGTCTCCGGCTCCGAGGTTCTGCTGAACGATGCCCGCAAGGCCGCGCACATGCTGGCGGCCGCGGGGGTGCCGGTCGAGGTCCGGGTGTGGCCGGGACAGATGCATGTATTCCAGATCGCCGCGCCTGCGGTGAAAGAGGCCACCAGGTCGCTGAAACAGGTTGGCGACTACATCCGAGAGGCCACCTGGTAACCGTTTCGGCGGCCTGAGACCATTGATGTATGCGGATCGCCCGGCACGTCAGTGAGCTCATCGGCAATACCCCTCTGGTCCAGCTGAACTCAGTTGTCCCAGAAGGCGCGGGCAAGGTTGTCGCGAAGATCGAATACCTCAACCCCGGCGGCAGTGCCAAGGACCGCATAGCCGTGAAGATGATCGACGCCGCCGAAGCCAGCGGTGAGCTGAAACCAGGCGGCACCATCGTCGAACCCACGTCGGGGAACACCGGCGTCGGGTTGGCGCTCGTCGCCCAGCAGCGCGGCTACAAATGCGTCTTCGTGTGCCCGGACAAGGTCAGCGAGGACAAGCAGAATGTGTTGCGCGCCTACGGCGCTGAGGTCGTGGTGTGCCCGACGGCGGTGCCGCCCGACCACCCTGACAGCTACTACAGCGTGTCCAACCGGCTTGTCGATGAGATCGACGGCGCGTGGAAGCCCGACCAGTACTCCAACCCGATGGGACCTGCCAGCCACTACGAGACGACCGGACCCGAGATCTGGAATGACACCGACGGCACGGTGACCCACTTCGTCGCAGGCGTCGGCACCGGCGGCACCATCACCGGCGCCGGTCGGTATCTGAAGGAGGTGTCCGACGGGAAGGTCAGCATCGTCGGCGCGGATCCGGAAGGTTCGGTTTACTCCGGCGGAACGGGCAGGCCCTACCTCGTCGAAGGTGTCGGTGAGGACTTCTGGCCGTCGGCATACGACCCGTCTGTGCCCGACGAGATCATCGCCGTCTCCGACGCCGACTCTTTCGACATGACGCGACGGCTGGCCCGCGAAGAGGCCCTGTTGGTCGGCGGGTCGTGCGGGATGGCCGTCGTCGCCGCGATCGAGGTCGCGGTCAAGGCGGGACCCGATTCCGTCGTCGTCGTATTACTGCCCGACGGCGGACGTGGTTACATGTCAAAGGTTTTCAACGACGCGTGGATGTCGTCGTACGGATTTCTACGCAGCAGGCTCGACGGTTCGTTGGAGCAGGCCACCGTCGGCGACGTGTTGCGGGGCAAGTCCGGCGCGCTGCCCGACCTCGTGCACACGCATCCGTCGGAAACCGTGCGCGACGCGATCGGCATCCTTCGCGAATACGGGGTGTCCCAGATGCCGGTCGTCGGTGCCGAACCGCCCGTGATGGCGGGCGAGGTGGCGGGAAGCGTGTCCGAACGCGAACTGCTGTCAGCCGTATTCGAGGGCCGGGCGAAGTTGGCGGACGCGGTATCCCAGCACATGTTGCCGCCCCTGCCGTTGATCGGCGCAGGCGAAATGGTCAGCCACGCAGCCAAGGCATTGCGGGACTGCGACGCCGTCATGATCGTCGAGGAAGGTAAGCCGGTCGGCGTCCTGACCCGCCATGACCTCCTCGGATTCCTCTCCGACGGCAAAGTCCGGCGCTAGCCGTTCGGATAACCCAGATTACGGCCGAATTCGGTCCGACGAGTCCGCGGCGTGGTTCTTGCCGAAGACCCTGCTGTGAGCAACTTCTCAGGTACATTAAGCACGCTTAATCCCAGCTAATGGAACTGGAAGGCGTCCATGACCGATCAACCGCCACCTCCCCCGGGTAATTACCCCCCTCCGCCGCCGCCGGGCAACTATCCGCCGCCGCCACCGCCGCAGGGTGGGGGATACCCGCCGCCGCAGGGTGGAGGATATCCGCCGCCGCAGGGTGGGGGATTCCCGCCGCCGCAGGGTGGGGGATTCCCGCCGCAGGGCGGACCGGGCGGAGCGCTGCCGAAAGAGGCGTACACGCCTTGGGGTACGCGTGTGTTGGCGTACATCATCGACTACATCCCGGTCCTCATCATCGAGGGCATCGGCTGGTTGTTGTTGATCGGTACCCGCGAAACCGCGTGCGTCACCGACACATCGGAATACGACCTCGGTGAGTTCTGCGCGACCGGCGCGTCCACGATCGGTCAGCTGTCAGTCTTCCTCTGCGGCCTGATCGCTCTCGCCTACATCATCTGGAACCTCGGCTACCGCCAGGGCACAACGGGCTCCAGCATCGGCAAGGGCATCATGAAGTTCAAGATCGTCAGCGAAAAGACCGGGCAGCCAATCGGATTCGGCATGTCGGTCGTCCGCGAACTGATCTACCTGGTGGCTGCAGGCCTCTGCGGCATCGTGTGGCTCATCGCGGTCCTGTTCCCGCTGTGGGATGTGAAGCGGCAGACTCTCGTGGACAAGATCATCTCCACGATCGCCCTTCCTCTGTAAGAGGACTGACCCCAACCTCGAAGAAGGTTCGATGACCAACCCACCACCTCCACCTCCGCCGGGCGGCGGCTACCCGCCGCCAGGACAGGGTGGATATCCGCCACCGGGACAAGGCGGCTACCCGCCGCCAGGACAGCGCCCACCCACCGCCAGGACAAGGCGGCTATCCGCCGCCTCCGCCGCCGGACAGGGTGGTTACCCGCCGCCACAGCAGGGCGGCTATCCGCCTCCGCCCCCGCCCAGCGGTTATCCGCCGCCACCGCAGCAGGGCGGTTATCCGCCTCCGCCGCAAGGTGCACCGGGATATCCGCCTGCGGGATATCAGGCGGGACCGCCGGGTTACGGTGGCGCACAACCGTTCAACGTCGGTGAGGCGTTCTCGTGGGCGTGGAACAAGTTCAGCAAGAACGCGGCCCCGCTCATCATCGCGACGCTCGTCTACGGGCTGATCGTCATCGTGCTGCAGTTCATCATCAACCTGCTGCAGGCCGCGGTGAGCCCAGGGGTGAGCGACTACACGTCTGACTCGAGTGGTTTCTCGTACTCGTGGAGCACGACGTCGATGGGTCTCGGCGGAATCCTCATCTCGATAGTGGGCTGGTTTGTGATGCTGATCGTCGGCGCCGCAATCCAATCCGGATTCCTCAGCGGTGTGCTCGACATCGCGAACGGGCAGCAGGTGTCGGTCGGATCGTTCTTCCGGCCCCGCAACATCGGTCAGGTGATCGTCGCCGGGCTGATCGTCGGCGTCATCACCACGATCGGGTTCTTCCTGTGCGTCATCCCCGGTCTGCTCGCGAGCATCCTGTTGATCTTCACCGTCGTCGCACTGCTCGACCGCAACCTATCTGCGGTCGATGCGGTCAAGACCAGCTTCGAGACCAGCAAAGCCAACTTCGGCCCTGCGTTCCTCACCTGGCTGGTCGGGATCGCGATCATTTTCGTCGGCGCGCTGCTCTGTGGCGTCGGCCTATTGGTCGCCGTTCCCGTCGCGTCGCTGTTCCTCGTCTTCGCGTGGCGCAGGATCACCGGCGGTCAGGTCGCACCGCTCACCCCGTAGTCGTGGATCATCGGAAGGCGCTGACGCCCGTCAGCGCCTCTCCGATGACCATCTGGTGCACCTCGGACGTGCCCTCGTAGGTCATCACCGATTCCAGGTTGTTGGCGTGCCGGAGCACCGGGTATTCCAGGGTGATTCCGCTGGCGCCCAACAGGGTTCGGCATTGCCGCGCGATCTTGATCGCTTCCCGGCAGTTGTTCAGCTTGCCGAAGCTGACCTGGTCGGGCCGGATGCGTCCTTCGTCCTTCAGCTTGCCGAGATGCATCGCCAGCAGTTGCGCCTTGCCCAGTTCGACGGCCATATCGGCGATCTTGGCCTGCGTCAGCTGGTAACCCGCCAGCGGCTTGTCGAACACCTCCCGGGTGCCCACGTAGTCGATGGTGGTCTCCAGGCAGTCCCGCGCGGCCCCAACGGCGCCGAACACGATGCCGAACCTGGCTTCCGACAGGCAGGCCAGCGGCCCGGAAAGGCCCCGCGCCTCCGGCAGCTGCGCCTCGGCGGGCAGACGCACATCGGCGAGGTGCAGTTCGGAGGTCACCGATGCGCGCAACGACAGTTTGCGCTTCATCTCGGTGGCCTCGAACCCCTTCGTTCCCGCGGGCACGAGGAAGCCGAGCACGCCCTCCTCGGCGCGGGCCCACACCACCGCGACGTCGGCGACCGAACCGTTGGTGATCCACATCTTCGAGCCGTTGAGGATCCAGTCGGAGCCGTCGCGGCGCGCCGTTGTGCGCATGCCGCCGGGATTGGAACCGAAGTCCGGCTCGGTGAGCCCGAAGCAGCCGATGGCGTCACCGGTGGCCATATCGGGCAGCCACTGTTTGCGCTGCTCCTCGCTGCCGTGCTTGTGGATGGCGAACATGGCCAGCGACCCCTGCACCGAGACCAGGCTGCGCAGGCCGCTGTCCACCGCCTCGAGCTCCATACAGACCAGCCCGTATGCGGTGGCCGTCGAGCCGCCGCAGCCGTAGCCCTCCAGATGCATGCCGAGTACGCCCAGCTTGCCCAGGTCAGAGGCCAGTTCACGGACCGGCACCTCACCGGCCTCGAACCATTCCGCGATGTGCGGCCGCAGCCGCTGCTCGCCGAAGCGGCGGACAGTCTCACGGAGCTCTTTGTCCTCGGGCGTCAGCTCGGCGTCGAGGTCGAGCAGGTCATCGATGCGGGCGGTAGCACTCATGGTCCAGTTCTACACCCTGGTCGAGCCGACGTGGAGAGGGTGAAGTAGTCGATTACGGTATCTCGCCATAGGAGGGCGGCTGACAATCGTGTCGTGCCCAGTGAAGCGTCCGCTGCCGCGTCCGACACCGTCATCAACCGCTGCGACGTCTGCATCGTCGGGGCGGGCATCGCGGGCTTGAACGCCCTCTTCGTCGCCAGCCGCTACCTGTCGCAGGATCAGAAGATCGTCCTCGTCGACAGCAGGCCGCGCGTCGGCGGAATGTGGGTGGACACCTACCCGTACGTGCGGCTCCATCAGCCGCATCCCATGTTCACCGCAGGCGACATCGAATGGACGCTGGGCGCGGACCGCTCCTACCTGGCGACGAAAGACGAAGTGCTCGACCATTTCACGCACTGCCTCAACGTCATCAGGGAGCGGGTACGGGTCGACGAACTCTTCGGCTGGACGATGGAGTCGGCAACCGAAGCCGACCAGACTGTCCGGATCACCTGCCGGTCCGCGGACGGGAAAATCCAGGTCATCGAAGCGAAGCGCCTGATCAAGGCCTACGGTGTGGGCGTCACGCCAAATGACCCGCTGGAGGTTTCCAGCAGGCGCGTCGAGTCGGTGTCGCCCGACTACTGCGACGTCCGGTCCGGCGAGATCCGCAGACAGCGACGCGCCGGTGTGGATCATCGGCGGCGGTAAGACAGGGATGGACACCGCGCACGCGCTGATCACCAACTGCCCCGGTCGTGAAGTGAACCTGGTCGCGGGTCGCGGCACCTTCTTCACCAACCGCGACCGCATGTTCCCCGCCGGGGCGACGAAGTGGTGGGCAGGCACTCAATTCGCCAGCATGGGTGCACAACTCGGTCGGCGATATGACGGGACCAACGAGGCCGAGGTGCATAACTGGTTTCGCGCGACCTACGGCACGCACCCCACCACGGAGGCGGAGAATTACTTCGCCGGTCTGATGTCGGAGGCGGAGAACAAGACGATCGCCGAAGGCGTCCACAACGTCGTGATGGACTACTTCGACGATGCGGTCGACCGGAACGGCTCGACCGAGTTGGTGTTCCGCAGCGGATCGACGAGAACGATCCAACCCGGAAGCTGGATAGTGAACTGCACGGGATACCTAGGACGCGACAGCGGTCTGCCGTATGAGCCGTACGTTTCCGCCAGCGGGGCGGTGGTCTCGATCCATCCGCGGTCGTGGATTCTGCACCTGCCCGCATTCCATGGGTACTACCTCACCCATCTGCTGTTCCTCGGCAAGCTCAGCAGACGTCCCGCTCTATGAAGTCGATATGGTCGATCTGCGGGAGAAGTCGCCTACCGCACACCCGTATGCCCTGTTCGCACTCGTGCTGCACAACCTGAGCCTCATCTACGACAACGTCCCGCGTCGTGTCTTCAGCGACAACCGACTCGACTTCGATGCCTGGTATCCACTGCCGCGGCGATTGCCGGGCCTGCTGAAGTTCATGCTCACCCACCGTCGCGACCGCGAGCGCGCGCGGCGCGTCCTCGACACAGTGCGCGAGCGGTTCGATATCCGGTGCGGGCCTCTGGATCTAGGCGCCGGAGTGGGTGCCGATCCAATCAAGCAGTAGGTCGGCAACAGTCTCGGGTTGCTCGTCGAGGAGCCAGTGCGATGCGCCCGCGAGGAGCTCGAATCGGTAGTCGGCGACGACGTAGTCACCGCACAGTCGCGCGCCCTTCTCCTTCAGCGCGATGTCGTCGTCGCTCCAGACGTACAGCGTCGGAACGGTGACCTTTCTGCGCGTCTCCCGCGGGCTGCTGAACGGCATTCCGCGATACCAGTTGAGCGCCGCCTTGAGCGTGCCGGGCTGTTGCATGGCCTTCATTTCCGCCTCGGCCAACTCCGGCGCCGATCTGGTCGCCATGAACCCTGATATCGCGCGCTTGGTCAGCAGTAACCGCTCCGGTATCCACGGCAGCTGGAAGAAGAGCATGTACCAGGACGACAGTGCCTGGCGGCTGGTCGCGACGGCCTTCAGGAACGCAGCGGGATGGGGAACCGACAGTGCGGTCAGAGTGTGCAGGCGGTCGGGAAACCGTTGGGCGACATACCAGGCGACGAATGCACCCCAGTCATGGCCGACGAGGTGCACCCGTTGCGCGCCGCTGGTATCGATCAGCGTGAGTACATCGCCCACCAGTTCGGCATCGCGGTAGTCCCGCCTCCGCTTCGGCCGAGCGCCCGGCGAGTATCCGCGCTGCAGAGGCGCAAGGCAGCGGTACCCCTGTGCGGTCAGCCGGTCGATGACCGGCCGGTACATCGCGTTGCTCTCAGGAAAGCCGTGCAGCAGGACGACGACCGGCCCGTCTGCGGGTCCGGCATCGATCACGTCGAAGGTGAGGTCACCACGGCGGAACTGTTCCATCGGCTGACGATATCCCGCTGTGGACACCTCGTTACGCTGGGCGGTGTGAGTGAGCACAGCAGGTGGCAGGGCCTATCCACCAAGGCCATCCACGCCGGGTTCCGGCCCGACCCGCAGACCGGCGCCGTCAACGCCCCGATCTACGCCAGTTCGACGTTCGCCCAGGACGGCGTCGGCGGGCTGCGCGGCGGGTACGAGTACGCCCGCACCGGCAACCCGACGCGCGCGGCGCTCGAGGCGTCGCTGGCCGCGGTGGAGGAGGCGGTTTACGGGCGCGCGTTCAGTTCGGGGATGGCCGCCACCGACTGTGCGCTGCGCGCTGTGCTGCGTCCCGGCGACCACGTGGTGATGCCCGACGACGCGTACGGCGGCACCTTCCGCCTGATCGACAAGGTGTTCACGAAATGGGGCATCGACTACACGGCCGTGTCGCTTGCCGACCTCGACGCGGTGCGCGCGGCGATCACGCCGAAGACCAAGCTGATAATCGTCGAGACGCCGACCAATCCGCTGCTGTCCATCGCCGACATCAGCGCCATCGCCGCGGTCGCTGCGCCGTCGAACACGAAGGTGTTGGTGGACAACACCTTCGCCTCACCCGCGTTGCAGCAGCCGCTGCTGCTTGGCGCCGACATCGTGTTGCACTCGACGACGAAATACATCGGCGGGCATTCCGATGTCGTCGGAGGTGCGTTGCTGACCAGCGACGGCGAGCTCGACGAGGCGTTCGGCTTCCTGCAGAACGGGGCGGGCGCGGTGCCGGGACCGTTCGACGCCTATCTGACGATGCGCGGCCTCAAGACGCTGGTGCTGCGCATGCAGCGGCACAGTGAAAACGCCGCGCTGGTCGCCGAGTTCCTCGAGGGCCATCCCGCGATCGAGAAGGTGCTATACCCCGGCCTGGCGAGTCATCCCGGTCATGAGATCGCGGCAAGGCAGATGAGCGCATTCGGCGGCATGGTGTCCGTCCGGCTGCGGGGCGGCATCGAGGCCGCCCGCGACTTCTGCTCGCGGACAGAGGTTTTCATCCTCGCCGAGTCGCTGGGCGGGGTGGAGTCGTTGATCGAGCATCCCGGTGCGATGACGCACGCGTCGACCGCGGGCTCCCAACTCGAGGTGCCAGACGATCTGGTCCGGCTCTCGGTGGGTATCGAGGACTCCGCGGACCTGCTCGCCGATGTGGAACAGGCCCTAGGCTAGCGCCTGCCGCATCGCCGACGCCGTGACCGCGAGGTTCATCTCGGGCAGCGCCGTCTCGTACTCGTCAACCCAACTGCCGCTGGCGATTTCGCTTGCGCGCATGTGGACCCATCGCCACCCGCGGTCGTTCAGGCTGAGCAGTGCGCCGAGGCCGTCGACGGCGTGCAGAAGCGAGACGATCGCGGCCGTCGGCGCAGTCGGTGGTTCCCGGTCGAACAGCGCCGACAACAGCGCGGCGCGGGCCTGCGTGACCCGCTCGCGGTTGACCACCGGCCACGATGACGGATGGCTGAATCGCTTGTTGTGCAGCTGAACACGCCGGATCTGCCCGGTGTGCTCGAGGAAGCCCGCGATGTTGTCCTGCACGCCACGGCCCAGCTTCGACACCGCGGCCGACGGAGTCAGCGGCCTGCGAGCCAGCAGCTCGAACGCCGGGTTCATGATCGGGTCCAGCGGCATCGGACCTGCAAGGGCCACCAGCCGACCGGGTGCGACGGGTTCGCCGTTCATCGTCGGCCTGACCCGGCACAGAAGCGCCAGATCCAGGAGCACCGCCCCCGACAGCACACGATTGCGGCGCGAACGGTCCAGGCCGGGCTGAGATTCGGCGTTATCCAACAGCAGTAAGAACAAGTCCTCTGCGATCTGCGCCACGGACGGACTGTAACGTGCCGGTTCGCGTCAGGAGTGGTAGGGCTCGGCCTTCACCAGCGTGACCTTGACGGTGTTGCCGTTGGGCACCGTGTAGGTGCGGGTGTCGCCTTCCTTGGCGTCGATGAGCGCACTTCCCAGCGGCGACGCAGGCGAATACACCTCGAGCTTGCCGTCGCTGACGCCCTCTTGCCGGGTGGCGATCAGGAAGGTTTCCTTGTCCGACTTGTCCTCGCCGTAGAAGACGGTCACGACCGATCCGGGCAGTGCCACACCGGACTGCTTGGGAGCCTCGCCGACCTTGGCGTTGTTCAGCAGCTCCTGCAGCTGGCGAATCCGGGCTTCCTGCTGGCCCTGCTCCTCGCGCGCGGCGTGGTAGCCACCGTTCTCCCGCAGGTCGCCCTCTTCGCGACGGTCGTTGATCTCCGCGGCGATGATCGGCCGGTTGCTGATGAGCTGGTCCAGCTCCGCCTTCAGCCGGTCGTGTGCCTCCTGGGTCAGCCAGGTGACCTGGGTGTCGGTCATGGTCGCGCTCCTGTCTTCGTCTTCGCGCTTTCGGCGTGAGAAGTCTGTTTCGTCTGCTGGGAGCCCCCGTATGTATTGCCACATCAGGCAGCGCTCAATCAGCGCGCAAAAGCAGCAATACACGGTCCCAGCAGGAACCGTGTATCGGCCAATGCTACCACCGGTGGGTCAGCCGATTTTCACGTATTAGCTGTTCGCTGTTTGTTGTCTGGCCCGCCCCGGGCCGGTATCAGGAGGCCACCAGGTAGGCCGGTACGTCGGTTCCGCAGCCGTAAACGTCGCCGACGACAGGCGGCCGGGTGGACTTGATCGTGGTCGTGATGTTCACCGTGTCCTGCGGCGACGGCGGCACCAGCACCTCCCGACGCCCGGTTTCGCTGCCGTCGATGGCGCGGGCCCGCACGATGCAGACCGCAGGCCGAGACGGGTCCGACCTGGTCACCTTGACCGTCACCGACAGCGTCTCGTCGTCGACCAGCTGATAGCCGCCCAGTTCACCCTGGACGTCGCCGCCGCCAAGTCGCTGCGACGCGATGATCGCGACGATCACCCCGACGACCAGGACCAGCGCGGTCAGGCCGATTGCCCACCTACGGCGTGACCTGCGCGACATGCGCTGCCGCCCGTAGCGGGCTGCGGGACGATCGATCATTGGTGTTTTCGGTGCCCCGTCGGTCGGATACATCTACTAGGACTGGAACTATAGGGCTACCGAAATGGTTGAAACGTGTCGACGTGATGAGGAACCACTTGAAGCAGATGCGTTTGATGGCGGTGCACGCCCACCCGGACGACGAGTCCAGCAAGGGTGCCGCCACCACAGCCCGCTACGCCGCCCAAGGCGCGCGGGTGATGGTGGTGACCCTGACCGGGGGTGAGCGCGGCGACATCCTCAACCCGGCGATGGACCTACCCGAGGTGCACGGCCGGATCCACGAGATACGGATCGACGAGATGCGCAAGGCCGCCGAGATCCTCGGGGTCGAGCACCACTGGCTGGGGTTCGTCGACTCGGGTCTGCCCGAGGGTGATCCGCTGCCGCCGCTGCCCGAGGGATGTTTCGCGCTCGAACCTCTCGAGGTTCCGACGGAGGCTCTCGTCAGGGTGATCCGCGACTTCAAACCGCATGTGATGACCACGTATGACGAGAACGGCGGTTATCCGCACCCCGACCACATCGCGTGCCACAAGGTGTCCGTCGCCGCATACGAAGCCGCATCCGATTACCGGCTCTACCCCGACGCGGGCAAGCCGTGGAGCGTCAGCAAGCTGTACTACAACCACGGCTTCCTGCGTCAGCGCATGCTGCTGCTGCAGGAGGAGTTCGAGAAGCACGGCCAGACGGGCCCGTTCGACAAATGGCTCAAGCACTGGGACCCGGAGCTCGACGTGTACACGGGCCGGGTGACGACCAGGATCGAGTGCTCGGAGTACTTCTCCCAACGCGACGACGCACTGCGTGCCCACGCCACCCAGATCGACCCGAGCGGCGACTTCTTCGCCGCCCCTATTGAATGGCAACAAAGACTGTGGCCGACAGAGGAATTCGAGCTCGCCCGGTCGCGCGTGCCGATCAGCCTGCCCGAGACCGATCTGTTCGAAGGGATCGAGCCCAGCGATGACTGACACCCTGGTGATGATCGCCGGCCTGCTCGCCGACGAGGCGCCAAAGGACACCGGACCCGACTTCGGCAAGGCGAGCCCATTCGGCCTGTTGATCGTGGTGCTGCTGTTGGTCGGCACCTTCCTTCTGGTGTGGTCGATGAACAAGCGCCTCAAGAATCTGCCGGAGTCGTTCGAACCGGAGCCGGAGCAGGGCGCCGACGGCACCGACGGCGGCGCCGTCGAGACCGCAACCGTCGAGACCCCAACTGTCGAGGACTCCGACCGCAAGGCGCCGTAATGGCACCAGCCGCCGGCAATACCCTCGTCGAGGCGACGAGCCCGTATCTGCGCCAGCACGCCGACAACCCGGTGCACTGGCATCAGTGGACGCCTGAGGCCCTGGCCGAGGCGGCGGAGCGGGACGTGCCGATCCTGCTGTCGATCGGTTACGCCGCCTGTCACTGGTGTCACGTGATGGCCCACGAGTCCTTCGAGGACGACCAGGTGGCCGCGGCGATGAACGACGGCTTCGTCTGCATCAAGGTGGACCGCGAAGAGCGGCCCGATATCGACGCGGTCTACATGAACGCCACCGTCGCGCTGACCGGGCAGGGCGGCTGGCCGATGACCTGCTTCCTCACCCCCGACGGCAGGCCGTTCTTCTGCGGCACCTACTACCCGAAGCCGAACTTTCTGCAGCTGCTCGCGGCGATCACCGACACCTGGCAGCAGCGGCGCCACGATGTCGAGCAGGCCTCCGACCAGATCATCGGCGAGCTGCGGTCGATGGCGTCCGGACTGCCCGGCGGCGGCCCCGAGGTAGCGCCAGAGCTGTGCGACCACGCCGTCGCCGGGGTGCTCGGCGACGAGGACGTCGAACGCGGCGGCTTCGGCGGTGCGCCCAAGTTCCCGCCGTCGGCGCTGCTCGAGGCGCTGCTGCGCAACCATGAGCGCACCGGCGAGCCTGCGCCGTTGGCGACGGTCGAGCGCACCGCCACCGCGATGGCCCGCGGCGGCATCTACGACCAACTGGCAGGCGGATTCGCCCGCTACAGCGTGGACGCCTCCTGGGTGGTGCCGCATTTCGAGAAGATGCTCTACGACAACGCATTGCTGTTGCGCGCCTACGCCCATTGGGCACGCCGCACCGGAAACCCGTTGGCGCGCAGAGTCACATCCGAGACCGCACGCTTCATGATCGACGAGCTGAGCGCCGACGGCATGTTCATCTCGTCGCTGGACGCCGACGCCGACGGTGTGGAGGGCCTGACCTATGCGTGGACGCCCGCGCAGCTGGCAGAGGTGCTCGGTGCCGACGACGGAGCCTGGGCCGCAGCGCTTTTCGACGTCACCGACGCGGGAACGTTCGAACACGGCAGCTCGGTTCTGCAACTGCCCGCAGACCCCGACGACCAGGAGCGGTTCGACCGGGTCAAGACGGTGCTGCTGGCCTCACGGTCCACCCGGCCGCAGCCAGGCCGCGACGACAAGGTGGTCACGGCGTGGAACGGCTGGGCCATCACCGCGCTCGCCGAGGCCGCCGTCGCGCTCGGTGACACCCAATTGCTCGACGCCGCAACGCAATGCGCGAACGCCGTGCTCGACCTTCACGTCGTGGACGGTCGGCTGCGCCGCGCCAGCCTCGGTGGGCAGGTCGGCGACAGCGCCGCAATCCTCGAGGATCACGCGACGCTGGCCACCGGCCTGCTCACGCTGCACCAGATCACCGGCGATGCGCGGTGGTTGGACGCGGCCACCGGGTTGCTGGACATCGCGCTCGAACACTTCGCCGACCCCGATAAGCCGGGCCGTTGGTTCGATACCGCCGACGACGCGGAACAACTGCTGGTGCGGCCTGCCGATCCGCTCGACGGTGCTACGCCGTCGGGTGCGTCGTCGATCGCCGAGGCCCTGCTCACCGCAGCGCATCTGGTGCCCGCGCCGCGGGCCGACCGCTACGCAACCGCCGCAGCGGAGTCGTTGGCGACCGCGACGCCGGTGCTGGCGAAGCTGCCGCGCTCGGGTGGTCACTGGCTGGCGGTGGCGGAGGCCGCCGTGCGCGGGCCCATTCAGATCGCCGTCGCCGCAGACACTTCCGCCTCGGCACTGCTTTCCGCAGCCCGAGAGCTTGCGCCGGGAGGCGCCGTGGTGGTCGGCGGCGCGGTGAACTCCTCGGAGCTGTTGATCGACCGCGACCGGATCGCGGGCGACGACGCCGCCTACGTGTGCCGCGGCCGCGTCTGCGACCTCCCCGTCACCACCGTCGAGGACCTCGCGTCGGCGCTCCGCGCTCCCGTGTAGCGTTCGGCGCATGTCGACGCCTGAAGACAACGCCGCGACCGTCAAGCGCTATCTCGAACTCGCCGCTCAAGGAAAAGTCGACGACATCGTCGGCCTCTACGCCGACGACGGCACGGTCGAGGATCCGGTCGGCGGCGAGGTGCACATCGGCAGCGAGGCGATCCGCGGGTTCTACGAGATGATCCCCAAGGGCGACAACGCGACCGAGCTGTACACGCTGCGGGCGCTGGGCTCACGAGGCCGCCTTCTACTGGGCGCTCACGGTCGAAATCGGCGGCAACCGGTTGCAGATCGAGATCATCAGCACGATGACGTTCAACGGCGACGGCAAGATCGCCTCGATGAAGGCCTTCTGGGGCCCGGAGAATATGAAGCCGGCCTAGCCGCTGAAGACGGCGAACCACATCGCGATGTAGTGCAGGATCGCCGCCACCGCCGTGCAGGCGTGGAAGAACTCGTGGTGACCGAACGTCGCAGGCCACGGGTTGGGCCATTTCAGGGCGTAGAGGACACCGCCGACGCTGTAGAGCGCGCCGCCGACGATCAGCAGCACCAGCGCCGCCACGCCCGCGCCGTCCATGATCGGCACGATGAACCACGCGGCGACCCAGCCAAGCGCGATGTACAGCGGCACGCCGACCCAGCTGGGCGACGAGGGCCAGAACATCTTCAGCAGCACGCCCGCGAGGGCCGCTCCCCAGACGATCCACAGCAGCAGCCTGCCGTCGGATGACGGCAGGGCCAGCACCGCGAACGGCGTGTAGCTGCCCGCGATGAACAGGAAGATCATCGAGTGGTCGGCACGCTTCATCCACTTGCGTGCGGTGGCCGACTTCCACGTCACCCGGTGATACGTGCCGCTGACGGCGAACATCGCCACGATCGTGAACGTGTAGAGCAGTGTCGCGAGACCCGCCCTGGTACCCACCATCGCCCAGGACACCGACACCAGCGTGGCGCCGCAGATGAGCGCGACCACGGCCGCGTAGACATGAATCCAACCGCGCGCCCGCGGCCTGCCGAAGGCTTGGGCGACCCGGTCGACGACGGCCTCGGGGAAGTCCTCGGCGCCGTCCCCTTGACGCTGCGTGCGATCCGGTTCTTCAGTGTCGATTGAGGCTGTCACGTCACCCCCTTGGCTGCTCGGTGATTCTCGAACGCCACAGTACTGTGGAATTTCGTGGAGATCATTCCTGCTCGCCTCAAGGAGCCGATGTACCGGCTCTACGAGATGCGGTTGCGGCAGGGTCTTTCGGCCTCCAAATCCGAACTCCCCCGCCATATCGCGGTGCTTTGCGACGGAAATCGGCGATGGGCCCGTGACGCTGGTCACGATGACGTGAGTTACGGCTACCGGGTCGGTGCGGCGAAGATCGCAGAGATGCTGCGCTGGTGCCAGGAGGCGGGCATCGAGATGGCCACCGTCTACCTGCTCTCGACGGAGAACCTGCAGCGCGACCCCGAGGAGATCTCGTCGCTGATCGAGATCATCACCGACGTGGTGGAGGAGATCTGCGCCCCAGCGAACAGGTGGAGCGTGCGCACGGTCGGCGACCTCGAACTACTCGGCGAGGAGCCTGCCCGCAGGGTGCGCGAGGCCGTGGAGTCGACGGAGTCGGAGGCGACCACCGGGACCTTCCACGTGAACGTCGCCGTCGGCTACGGCGGGCGGCAGGAGATCGTCGACGCCGTGCGGGGACTGCTCGGCAAGGAACTCGTCAACGGTGCCAGCGGCGACCAGCTGATCGAGGCCGTCACCGCGGAAGCGATATCGGAGAACCTCTACACCTCCGGTCAGCCCGACCCCGATCTGGTGATCCGCACATCCGGGGAGCAGCGGCTGTCCGGTTTCCTGCTGTGGCAGAGCGCGTATTCGGAGATGTGGTTCACGGAGGCCTACTGGCCGGAGTTCCGGCGCGTGGACTTCCTGCGCGCGCTGCGCGATTACACCGCGCGGCACCGCCGCTACGGCCGCTGAGGCTCCGCGGCGATGCCACACTTGACCCATGGCGGCGCTGTCGGCGTTGGTCTTCTCACTCAGCTGGTGGCTGGGCCTTTACCTGCTGGCCCGAGACCCGCGTAAACCGGTCCTCGTGCTGGCCGCCGTCGGCCTGACGAGTTTCGCGGTCGTGGTGGCGCTCGACGCCGTACGCGTGGCCAGCGGTCTGCATTGGCTCAGCAGCATCGAGATCTATCTGGTCGCCGTGCCCGGTATCGCCTGGTTCGCGGTGCTGCTCGAACTGTCCCGGCCGCACGACACGTGGCGAAGCAGCGCAGGCGAGTTGATGGCGGTCACGGCGGTCGCGGCGGGTGCGTTCATCGGCGCGGCGATGGCGGGCAGCGTCGAGGGCCCGATGCGCATGGGCCACTGGGTGCTGTTCGGCGTGATCTCGCTGTCGTCGCTCGGCGCGTTGTTATGGGCGGTGTTCGGGCCGTGGCAGCCGCGCCCCGTCGTGGGCTATGTCGTCGTCGCCACGCTGTTCTTCGCGCTCGGCAACGCCATCCTCGTCATCCCGCTCGGGCTGGTGCCCAGCTGGCTCGCCTTGGCGTCCACGGGCTGTGACGTGGTTCTGCTCGGGGTGGCCGTCGCGATGTGGGACGCCTTCGACGAGGGGCAGGCGCTGCGAAGCGACATGTTGCGCTCGTTCGTCGCCACCGGCGTGGTGGTGGTCCTGTTCGGCGGTCAGGCGTTGATCGGCATGGCGATGACGGGGGAGCGGACGGCGCTGACGGTGCTGCTGTTCACCAGCATCGCGATCGCGATCACGATCAACGTGCTGGCCGATCCGCTTGCCGGCCTTCTCGACCGGCTGGCGTTCTCCCGCTCGCCTGCTCTGCGCGCCGACCGTGCGACGCTGCGCCGCACCGAGTCCGCGCTGCCGCTGCGGTCGGCCAACCCGCTCGGACACGTCGACGACGAAACCTTCGCCAGGCTCACCCGTCGCGCGCTCGGTCACTACGGCGACCTGTCCAAGCTCGTCGCAAGCCCGCTGACCGCACTGCCGACCATCGACGAACGGCTTGCCGCCCGCGGTGCACCCGACCAACCCCTCGAACGCGCCAACGAACTCAAGGCCCTGCTTGCCGATCGCATCGCCCGGCTCAAGCCCCGCGACGGCGGCGACTTCGGCACCACCGAGCAGTGGCGGCACTACAACGCGCTGTACTTCCCCTACGTCGTCGGCGTGCGCGCGTACGCGCAGAACGCCACCGCGGCAGGCCTCGATCCGGTGGCGCGTCAGGCGTGGCAGTGGCTCGTCACCGAGGTGCCGCAGCGCTCCCTGCACAACTGGCAGAACGCCGCCGCCCGGCTGATCGCGGCCGATCTGCGCGGAAACATGGTCGCGACGCAAGACGCGTAAACACCGTCTGAGCTGCGGTTGGCAGTAGCTGGCAGCGTCTGGCGTCGATCTGGCAGTGGCTTCTGAGCAACATCAGTGCCATGACCGCCATCACCACCCGGCCCGTCCGGGAGAGCACAGACTCTCTGTTGCGTTTCGCGCTTCGTGCCGACGCCACCTTGTGCGGTGCGCTCGGCTTGTTCGTCGCGATGGCCGCCGATCCGCTGTCGCGGCTGTCCGGCCTCTCGGCCACATCTGAATGGATCGCGGGAGCGGCGCTCGTCGGCTACGGCGTCGCGCTGTACCTCGCCGCACGCGTGCCGAACGTCGGACGCGTCGGCGTGACAGTGCTCGCGGGCAACATCGCCTTCGCCGTCCTCGTCGCCGTCGTGCTGATCGCGGGTTGGCTGCCGCTGACCGGCATCGGCGTCGCGTCCACCATCGCCTTCACCGTCGTCACGGTGGCCTTCGCCTATGCCCAGTACCTCGGAGTGCGCCGTCTGGCGTGACTCCCTTCGATCCGGTCCGGAGTCGCCGCTGACAGAGGTTGCGGCGTCGACTCCGGTACCGGTCGACATGGAAACCCACGAAGAAGGGAACGCTCGATGACCACAATCACGAGAACGTCAGACTCGCTGCTGCGCTTGGCTATTCGAGTGGACGGCGTCGTCGTCGCCGCACTCGGCGTCGCGATGGTCGTCGCGGCAAACTCCCTGTCCTCACTCACCGGACTGCCGACCGGCGTCGAGTACGTGGTGGGGCTCCTCAGCATCGCGTACGGCCCGCTCGCCTTCTGGCTGGCTTCGAGGCGGCATGTGCGCACCACCGGGTTGGTGATCGCGGCGATCAACGCGGCCACCACCGTGGGACTCGTCGCGCTGGTGGCCGCCGGAGTCGCGCCGATGACCACCGCCGCGGGCGCACTGGCCCTCGCAATCGGCGTCTACACCGCTGCCATCGGCGGCCTGCAGTACCTCGGCGTGCGCCGCGCGTCGTGACGTTCACCCAACCTGAAGGAATCGCTCATGACCGCAATCACCGCTCCCTCCACCGGCACCCGAGACGGGTTGCTTCGCTTCGCGATGCGCCTCGACGCGGTGCTCGTCGGGATCGTCGGTATCCCGTTCGTCGCCGCCGCGGGCTGGCTCTCGTCGCTGACCGGGGTCCCGGTGGCCGTCGAGTACTCGCTCGGGGTGTTCTTCCTGGCCTACGGCGTTGTCGTCTACTGGCTCGCGGGCCTGGACCGGGTCCGCCCTGGCGCTATCGCGACCATCACCGCGAACGCGCTGTTCACCGTGGGTTTCGTGGCTGCAGAGGCGGCCGGGATCTGGCCGCTGACGACATGGGGCGTCGCGCTCCTGCTCGGCGGCGCGCTGTACACCGCCGTCATCGGGACCGTGCAACTCGTCGGTCTGCGCAGCTGTAGTCGACGCGCTCGGCTGCGGCTCAGAGCTTGCGCAGCCGCAGCCGGTTGATGGAGTGGTCGGCATCCTTGCGCAGCACGAGCGTCGCACGCGGCCGTGTCGGCAGGATGTTGTCGATCAGGTTGGGCCGGTTGATCGAATGCCAGATGTCGCTCGCCGCGAACACCGCCTGGTCGTCGGTCAGCGTCGAGTAGTGGTGGAAGTGCGACGCCGGATCGGCGAACGCGCCCGCGCGCATCGACAGGAACCGGGAGATGTACCACTGCTCGATGTCCTCGATGCGGGCGTCGACGTAGACCGAGAAGTCGAACAGGTCCGAAACCATCAGCGCCGGACCGGTTTGCAGCACGTTGAGGCCCTCGAGAATCAGAATGTCCGGGTGCCGGATGACCTGCTTCTCGCCGGGGACGATGTCGTAGAGCAGATGCGAATACACGGGCGCGCACGCGTAGTCGGAGCCCGACTTCACCGCCGTCACGAACCGCATCAGTGCGCGGCGGTCGTAGCTCTCCGGAAAACCCTTGCGGTGCATGAGGTTTCGACGGGTGAGTTCGGTGTTCGAGTACAAGAAGCCGTCGGTGGTGACGAGATCGACCCGCGGATGGTGCTCCCAACGGGCCAGCAGCGCCTGCAGCACACGGGCGGTCGTCGACTTGCCCACCGCCACGCTGCCCGCGACGCCGATGATGAACGGCACCGGCCGGTCCGGGTTCTGTTGTGGCTCACCGAGGAATTCCGACGTCGTGGCGAACAGCCGCTGGCGGGCCGCGACCTGCAGATGGATCAGGCGGGCGAGCGGCAGATAGACCTCTTCGACCTCGAGCAGGTCGACCTTCTCACCAATACCACGCAGCTTGATGAGCTCGTCCTCGTTGAGCTTCAGCGGGGTGGACATACGGAGCGCGCGCCACTGACTCCGGTCGAACTCCACGTAGGGGCTCGGCTCGCTCAGCCGCGGCATGAGTTCAGTCTTGCAGTTAGCGTGTTCGCTATGGACCCCGGCACCCTGATCCGCGAATATCTGCTGCTCGGCCTGCGGTTCGACCGGATCGAGGAAGGCTACGTCGACTCCTTCACCGGCGACCCCGCGCTGCGGGAGGCCGTCGCGTCCGAACCGGCGCCCGACCCCGCTGACCTGGCCCGGGCGGCCGACCGGCTGATCGCCGAGATCCCCGGCGTGCCCCGCGCCGACGGCTCGTCGGGCCTCTCGGCCTTCGACGATGCCCGCGCCGACTACATCGGCGCCCATCTGCGCGCGCTGGCTTGTGCCGGAAGGAAATTCGCCGGAGAAGCCGTCGGCTTCGTCGACGAAGTCGACGCCTATTTCGACGTCCAGATCGGCAAGGGCGATCCCGACCGTTACCGCGACGCGCACGCCCGCCTCGACGAGGCGCTCGGCGGCACGGGCCCACTGGCCGAGCGGATGGCCGCCTACCGCAGCGCCGAGGAGATCCCGCCGGATCGCCTCGAGGAGTGCATCCACGCGTTCTCCAGCGCGCTGCGCGACCGGGTGCGCGCCGAGTTCCCGCTGCCTGAGCGCGAGACCATCGACTACGAGGTGGTGACCGACAAGCCGTGGTCGGGGTTCAACTACTACCTCGGCGACTACCGGTCCACGGTCGCGGTCAACGCCGACCTCAAACAGCAGATGTCCAACCTGCCGAGGCTGGTCGCCCACGAGTCCTATCCGGGCCACCACACCGAGCACTGCCGCAAGGAGGCCGGGCTGGTCGCCAAACACGACCAGCAGGAGCAGACGCTGTTTCTGGTCAACACCCCGCAGTGCCTGATGGCCGAGGGACTGGCCGATCTGGCGCTCTATGTGGCGATCGGCCCGAAATGGGGCAGTTGGGCCGGCGAGATCTACGCCGACCTGGGCCTTCGCTTCGACGGGGAACGCGCCGAGGCGGTGTCGGAGGCGACCGCGGCGCTGGCCGACGTCCGTCAGGACGCCGCGCTGATGCTGCACGACGAACACCGCGACGCCGACGACGTTGCGGCGTTCCTGCAGCGGTGGCTGCTGGTCAGCGACGAGCGGGCCAGGCAGTCGCTGCGATTCCTGTCCTCGCCGCTGTGGCGGGCCTACACCAGCACATATGTCGAGGGTTATCGGCTGCTGCGGGGCTGGCTGGACGAGCGGCCCGCCGACGTCAGCCTCACCGAGCGGTTCGGCAGGCTGCTCGACGAGCCGCTGATTCCGTCGGCTCTGCGCGCGGCCTGACGCCGGTGTGCGGTTTCGCCCGCGACACGCCGTGAACGGCGTTCGAAACCGCACAGTCGGCGCAATTGCGGGGGACGTAGGCTGACAGGCATGGCTGCTGACCCCATCACCACCGCCGCTCCAGCGCCCGGCGCCGAGTACGCCGACACCGCGAGCGCCGCGTATCGCGACATCCTGCAGATCATCGAGTCCGTCGAACCGCGCATCGCGGCGGCGACGCGCAAAGAGCTTGCCGATCAACGGGATTCGCTCAAACTGATCGCCAGCGAGAACTACGCATCGCCCGCGGTGCTTCTGACCATGGGCACCTGGCTCTCCGACAAGTACGCCGAGGGCACCATCGGGCACCGCTTCTACGCAGGCTGCCAGAACGTCGACACCGTCGAGACCGTCGCCACCGAGCACGCCCGCGAGCTGTTCGGCGCCCCCTACGCCTACGCCCAGCCGCACTCCGGCATCGACGCCAACCTCGTCGCGTACTGGGCCATCCTTGCCACAAGGGTCGAGGCGCCCGGCCTGGCCGACGCGGGCGTGAAGAACGTCAACGACCTGTCCGAAGCCGGCTGGGAGGAGTTGCGCGGCAAGCTCGGCAACCAGCGGCTGTTGGGCATGTCGCTGGACGCGGGCGGTCACCTCACCCACGGGTTCCGGCCCAACATCAGCGGCAAGATGTTCTACCAGCGCAGCTACGGCACCGACCCGAACACCGGCCTGCTGGACTACGACGCGCTGGCCGAGGCCGCCCGCGAGTTCAAGCCGCTCGTGCTGGTCGGCGGCTACTCCGCCTATCCGCGGCGGGTCAACTTCGCCAAGATGCGCGAGATCGCCGACGAGGTCGGCGCGACGCTGATGGTGGATATGGCCCACTTCGCGGGCCTTGTCGCGGGCAAGGTCTTCACCGGCGACGAGGACCCGGTGCCGCACGCCCACGTCACGACGACCACCACCCACAAGTCTCTGCGCGGCCCGCGCGGCGGTCTCGTGCTCGCCACGCCGGAGTACGCCGACGCCGTCGACAAGGGCTGCCCGATGGTTCTCGGCGGTCCGCTGTCACACGTGATGGCCGCCAAGGCGGTCGCACTCGCCGAGGCGCGCCAGCCGGCGTTCCAGACGTACGCCCAGAAGGTCGCCGACAACGCCAAGGCGTTGGCCGAGGGCTTCCTGAAGCGCGGAGCCACGCTTGTCACCGGCGGTACCGACAACCACATCGTGCTGCTCGATGTGCAGTCCTTCGGGGTGACGGGACGCCAGGCCGAATCGGCGCTGCTCGACTCCGGCGTCGTCACCAACCGCAACTCGATCCCCAACGACCCGAACGGCGCCTGGTACTCCAGCGGCATCCGGTTCGGCACGCCCGCGCTGACCACCCGCGGCTTCGGCGCGGCCGAATTCGACCGGGTGGCCGAGCTGGTGGTCGACGTGCTCACCAACACCGAGCCCGCCGCGGCGTCGTCGGGGCCGTCGAAAGCCAAGTACAAGCTGGCCGACGGGACCGCCGACCGCGTGCACGCCGCGGCCGCCGAAATGCTGGCGGCCAACCCGCTTTACCCGGGCCTGACGCTGTAGGGGAGGACACGCTCACCCGATTTCAAAAAAGGTGTGAACGTGGGTTACATTTACTTTCATGGCACAGAAACCTGTCCCTAATGCGCTGATCCTCGAACTCGAGCCGGTGGTCGACGAGAACCTCACCCGGCATCTGGAATCCGAGGACATCTGGTTCGCGCACGACTACGTGCCCTTCGAGCAGGGCCAGAACTTCGCGTTCCTGGGCGGGCAGGACTGGGATCCCTCACAGGTCACGCTGCCCAAGTACGTCACCGACGCGTTGGAGATCCTGCTCATCCAGAAGGACAACCTCGCCGCATACCACCGCGAGTTCGTCTTCAGCTTCATCCTCGAGGAGAAGTGGGGCCGCTGGCTGGGCCGGTGGACCGCCGAGGAGCATCTGCACGCGATCGCACTCCGCAACTATCTGGTTGTCACACGCGAGATCGATCCGGCCGCCAACGAAGACGTCCGCGTCGAACACGTCATGAAGGGCTACCGCGCCGACACCTACAGCCAGATCGAGCGGCTGGTGTTCATGGCGTTCCACGAGCGCGCGTACGCCGTCTACTGCCGCAACCTCGAGGCGCAGATCGACGAGCCGGTGCTGAGCGGTCTCATCGGCCGGATCGCCAAGGACGAGGAGCGGCACGAGGAGTTCTTCCACAACCTCGTCGCGCACCTCCTCGGCTCCAGCCGCGAGGAGACCATCGAGGCGATCGCACGGCGCGTCGCCGACCTCGACGTCGTCGGCGCGGACATCGACGCCTATCAGGACAAGGTGCGCAACATCGCCGACGCCGGCATCTTCGACGAAGCCACACTGCGCCAGGTCATCTCCGACCGGATCGCCGCGTGGGGGCTCGCCGACGAGCCGCAATTGCGTCCATTCGTCAACGCCTAAGTTGCTGGCCGGTTAACCCGGCGCGCCTGCGCGCCGGGCTTGCCATCTCGGGAGTAGCGTCGTTTCCGATGGCTAGCGACATGCTCTGCTATCCGGGCAGCACCGGTCGATCGGACTCGAAAGGGCCGGTCCCGGCCCTGGTGCTGCAGTGTCCGCCGAGAGGTTCGCGCGGGACCGCGCGGGCTCGAGGAGCGCTACGTGACCGATTCCTCCATCCGGACCTACGTTCTCGACACATCGGTGTTGCTGTCCGACCCGTGGGCCTGTACGCGGTTTGCCGAGCACGAGGTGGTTGTCCCGCTGGTCGTCATCAGCGAGCTGGAGGCTAAACGCCATCATCACGAACTAGGTTGGTTCGCCCGGCAGGCGCTGCGCCTGTTCGACGATCTACGAATCGAGCACGGACGGCTCGATCAACCGCTACCTGTTGGCACTCAGGGCGGAACGCTGCACGTCGAGCTGAATCACAGCGACCCGACGGTGCTGCCTGCTGGTTTCCGGAATGACACCAACGACTCTCGCATCCTGACGTGTGCGGCGAACCTCGCCGCGGAGGGCAAGCGGGTCACGTTGGTGAGCAAGGACATTCCGCTGCGAGTCAAGGCGGGCGCGGTCGGCCTTCCCGCCGACGAGTACCACGCCCAGGACGTCGTCACGTCGGGCTGGACCGGCATGGACGAGATCGACGTGGCAGGCGAGGTGATCGACTCCTTGTTCGCCGAGGGTGAGATCGACCTCGAGGAAGCGCGAGATCTTCCGTGCCACACCGGAATCCGGCTTCTGGGGGCCAGCTCTCACGCCCTCGGCCGCGTCAATCCCGACAAGCGGGTGCAACTGGTGCGCGGCGACCGCGAGGTCTTCGGCCTGCGCGGCCGCTCCGCCGAACAGCGGGTGGCGCTGGACCTGCTGCTCGACGAGTCCGTCGGCATCGTGTCCCTCGGCGGCAAGGCGGGCACCGGCAAGTCCGCGCTGGCGCTGTGCGCGGGCCTCGAGGCGGTGCTCGAACGGCGCACCCAACGCAAGGTCGTCGTGTTCCGGCCGCTGTACGCGGTCGGCGGTCAGGAACTCGGCTACCTGCCCGGCAGCGAGAGCGAGAAGATGGGGCCGTGGGCGCAGGCCGTCTTCGACACCCTCGAAGGGCTTGCGAGCCCCGCCGTTCTCGAAGAGGTGCTGTCGCGCGGCATGCTGGAGGTGCTGCCGCTCACCCACATTCGCGGTCGGTCTCTGCACGACTCCTTCGTCATCGTCGACGAGGCGCAGTCTCTGGAACGCAACGTGTTGTTGACGGTGCTGTCGCGGCTCGGCGCAGGCTCGCGGGTGGTGCTGACCCACGATGTGGCGCAGCGCGACAACCTGCGCGTCGGCAGGCACGACGGTGTCGCGGCGGTGATCGAGAAGCTGAAAGGCCACCCGCTGTTCGCCCACATCACGCTGCTGCGCAGCGAGCGCTCGCCGATCGCTGCGCTGGTCACCGAGATGCTCGAGGAGATCAGCCCGGGCGCACTGCCCTAGCTATGCGAATCGGGCGCGCTAACCGACGCTCAGGGTGCGGTACCGCGCCGAATTCACTCAGCAATGGCCGGTAAGCTGCGGCCGTGCCGAAGCGACGCGACAGCAGGGCCTGGCAGTACGGCCTCGTGGTCCTCGGTGTCGCGGCCGCGGTCGTCGTCGTGGTGGTCTCGCTGCTGACCGGGCACGCCAAACGCGAAGCTCCCGACGACGTCGACTGCGCAGAGGTCAAATGCATTGCGTTGACGTTCGACGACGGGCCGGGCCCGTATACCGACCGGCTGCTGCAGATCCTGAAGGACAACGACGCCAAGGCGACGTTCTTCCTGATCGGCAACAAGGTCGCCGCGAATCCCCAAGGCGCCAAACGCATCGCGGACGCAGGCATGGAAGTCGGCAGCCATACCTGGGAACACCCCAACATGACCGCGATCCCGCCGCAGGACATCCCCGCGCAGTTCAGCCGGGCCAGCGACGCCATCGAGGCGGCGATCGGTCAGCGACCGAAGTTGGTCCGCACCGCGGGCGGGCTGGTCAACGATCAGGTGTTGGCGGAGGCCAAGAAGCAGGGCCTGGCCGACATCAACTGGGACGTCATCCCTTTCGACTGGATCAACGACTCCAACATCGCGGCAACGCGCTACATGCTGATGACCCAGATCAAGCCGGGATCAGTGGTGCTGTTCCACGACACCTATTCCAGCACGGTCGATTTGGTGTACCAGTTCATTCCGGTGCTGAAGGCCAACGGCTACCACCTCGTGACGGTCAGCCAGTTGCTCGGACCGCGTGAGCCGGGTAGCGCCTACGGGGCGCGCGACAACGGACCGCCCGCGAACGATCTTCACGAGATCGCTGTCGACGAGATTCCGTCGCTGCCCGACACACCGTCGCCGCCGCCGATGCCGAACATCCCGATCACCGACATCCCCGGCGCGAACTCCGGCGGGCCCAACAACGGCGCTTAGCGGCGCTTAGGCGTCGCCGTCTTTGACCTTGGCCATCGCCAGCACGTCGAGCCGCTTGTCCAGCTCCTCCTCGGACAGCTTGTCGCCGATGAGCCCGCGGTCGATGACCGTCTGCCGGATGGTCTTCTTCTCCTTGAGCGCCTGCTTGGCGACGGCCGCGGCTTCTTCGTAGCCGATGGCGGAGTTGAGCGGGGTGACGATCGACGGCGATGACTCGGCCAGCTCGCGCAGCCGCTCCTCGTCGGCGACGAGGCCGTCGATGCAGCGCTCGGCGAACAGCCTGGACACGTTGGTCAGGATCTTGAACGACTCGAGGATGTTTCGCGCCATCATCGGGATGTACACGTTGAGCTCGAATGCGCCGTTGCCGCCGCCCCATGCGACCGCGGCGTCGTTTCCGATCACCTGCGCGGCGACCTGCGTGACCGCTTCGGGGATCACCGGGTTCACCTTGCCGGGCATGATCGAGCTGCCGGGCTGAAGATCGGGCAGGTGGAGCTCGCCGAGACCCGTCAGCGGGCCCGATCCCATCCACCGGATGTCGTTGGCGATCTTGGTCATCGATATGGCGATGGTGCGCAGTGCCCCGGATGCCTCGACCAACCCGTCGCGCGCCGCCTGCGCCTCGAAATGGTTTGCCGCGACGCGAAGTTCGGGCAGTCCGGTCTGCTCGGTCAACACGGCGACCACGCGTACGTCGAAGTCGTCGGGTGCGTTGAGGCCGGTCCCGACGGCGGTGCCGCCGATGGCCAGCTCACCGAGGCGCGGCAGCGTGGCCTTCACCCGCTCGATGCCCGCCTCGATCTGACGCGCGTAGCCGCTGAACTCCTGGCCCAGCGTCACCGGCACGGCATCCATCAGGTGCGTGCGACCGGACTTCACCACGACGCGCCACTGCCGGGCCTTACCCGCCAGCGACTCGTGCAGCACCTCGAGCGCCGGAATCAGATGGCGCACAGCGGCTTCCGTGGCGGCGATGTGCGTCGCCGTCGGGAACGTGTCGTTGGACGACTGTGACATGTTCACGTCGTCGTTCGGATGCACCTTCACGCCGTTGCGCTCGGCGATGCCCGCGATCACCTCGTTGGTGTTCATGTTCGAGCTTGTGCCGGAACCGGTTTGGAACACGTCGATCGGGAATTGATCGTCGTGGCCACCGTCGGCGATTTCGGCTGCGGCGGCGATGATCGCGTCGGCCTTCTCCGCATCCAGCAGTCCGAGATCCTTGTTCACCTGTGCGCAGGCGCCTTTGAGCAGGCCGAGCGCCCGGATCTGGGTGCGCTCGAGGCCTCGGCCCGAGATCGGGAAGTTCTCCACCGCGCGTTGTGTCTGTGCGCGCCACAGCGCGTTGACCGGCACCCGGACCTCGCCCATGGTGTCGTGTTCGATGCGGTACTCGACGTCTTCCTTGGGAGACGAGTCGGTGGTCATGCGTGCCCTTCTTGTGTCGGTGATTACGGCAGCGGGTATGCGGAGGTGCTGTCGCCGGTGAAATCGATTGCGGAGTACTCGTTGAGCTTTGACAACCGGTGGTAGGCCTCGATCATCCGCACCGTGCCGGACTTGCTCCGCATGACGATCGACTGCGTCGTGCAGCCGCCGCCGAAGAATCGCACGCCCCGCAGCAGGTCGCCGTCGGTGACGCCGGTGGCGCAGAAGAACACGTTCTCGCCGGAGACGAGGTCCTCGGTGGTCAACACCCGGCTCAGGTCATGGCCGCGATCGAGGGCCTTCGCGCGTTCCTTCGGCGTCCGTCGGGGCGAGCTGGGCCTGAATCGCGCCGCCCATGCAGCGGATCGCGGCGGCGGTGATGATGCCCTCGGGGGTTCCGCCGATGCCTGCGAGCATGTCGGTGCCCGATTCGGGTCGGCACGCCGAAATCGCGCCCGCGACATCGCCGTCGGAGATCAACCGAATGCGCGCACCGGCCTCGCGGGCGTCGGCGATCAGCTGGTCGTGACGCGGCCGGTCGAGGATGCACACGGTCAGGTCGGCGACGGTTGAGTTCTTGACCTTGGCCACCCGCCGGATGTTCTCCCCGATCGGGGCGGTGATGTCGATGACGTCGACCGCGTCGGGGCCGACGGCGATCTTGTTCATGTAGAAGACCGCCGACGGGTCGAACATCGCGCCCCGCTCGGCGACTGCGAGCACCGAGATCGCATTGGGCATACCTTTGCTCATCAGCGTGGTGCCATCGACGGGGTCGACGGCGAAGTCGCACTCGGGGCCGTCGCCGTTGCCGACTTCCTCGCCGTTGTAGAGCATCGGGGCGTTGTCCTTCTCGCCCTCGCCGATCACCACGACGCCGCGCATGGACACCGAATTGACCAGTTCGCGCATCGCGTCGACGGCGGCGCCGTCACCGCCCTCTTTGTCGCCGCGGCCGACCCAGCGGCCCGCCGCCATCGCACCGGCCTCTGTGACCCGAACGAGCTCGAGGGCGAGGTTGCGATCGGGGGCTTCCCCGCGTGCTGGGCTCATGGCTGCGATTCTCCCATTCGCCGGTCGGTCTGTGGGAGCTGGGATACTGCACTTGTGACCGTAGAGCCAGAACCCGCTCCCAGACCCGCGAAGCCGCGGTTGCTGCAGGACGGGCGGGATATGTTCTGGTCTCTCGCGCCGCTCGTATTGGCGTGCGTCGTGCTCGCGGCCGTCCTCGGGATGTGCTCCTTCGCGCCAGGCGGACCAGGCCCAGGCCCGACGCCCGACTACGACGCACCTGCGGCTTTGCAGGCCGACGCCGACGCGCTTCGCATCCCCATCCGGGTGCCCGCGCTGCCCGAGGGCTGGCGCTGCGAACTCCGGCAGTCGCGCAGGCATCGAGGCGGGCCGGTCCGATCCGTCCGGTCAGCCCGCCCGCGCGGTGTCCTCGACCGTCGGCTACCTCGCGCCGAGCGGGATGTACCTGGCGCTGACCCAGAGCAACGCCGACGAGGAGAAGCTGGTCTTTTCGATCGACGCCGACATGGTGCCGACAGGAACGCAGGACGTCGACGGGGTGCGGTGGGTGGTCTACGAAGATGAGAGCGCCGAGCCGGTGTGGACGACGCGGTTGACCGGTCCGACCGGACCCGCGCAGATCGCGATCAAGGGCGCCGGCGGTACCGACGAGTACCGTACGCTGGCGGCGGCGGTGCAGAAGCAGCCGCCACTTGCCGCCAAGTAGGAGACGCGATGACAGCGCCTGACCCCAATGTCGCCGGCGGGGCGGCTCCGGAAGCCGACCTCACCGGATGGACCGCCGAGCCGTTCACGGCCGCCGGCTATACGCACGACGTCTATCGCAAGGGTGAAGGACCCGGTGTCGTGCTGATCCCCGAGATGCCTGGCATTCATCCCGGTGTGCTGGCGCTCGGTAATCACCTGGTGGACAACGGGTTCACCGTCGCATGCCCGTCCCTGTACGGCACGCCGGGAGCGCCGGGGGTACGCCCCGGTGCGGTACCGGTCATGCTGCGCGGTTGTGTGGCAAAGGAATTCGCGGCCTTCGCGACGAACGCCGACCGGCCGGTCGCGCACTATCTGCGGGCGCTTGGCCCGCGACCTCAACGAGAAGACGCCGGGCAAGGGCGTCGGCGTCATCGGTGAGTGCTGGAGCGGCGGGTTCGCGCTCGCGGCCGCCGTTGACGACAGTGTGATCGCCCCCGTGCTCAGCCAGCCGTCGTTGCCGATCGGGCTGACGGCGAAGCACCGCCGTGATCCGGGGCTGTCGGAGGCGGAGCTGAAGGTCGTCGAGAAGCGGGTGGCCGACGAGGGCCTGTGCGCTCTCGGTCTGCGGTTCAGCGAGGATCAGCTGTCGCCGGGCGCGCGGTTCAAGACGCTGAAGGACAGGCTTGGCGACGCGTTCGAGGTCATCGAGATCAGCTCGAAGAAGGGCAACGAGCACGGCTTCGGCAAGATGGCGCACTCGGTGCTCACGCTCGAGGTCCGCGAGCGTGACGGTCATCCCGCCTATGAGGCGCGCAAGCGCGTCGTCGAATTCCTCACGGAGAGGCTGGTTTAGCGGTTTCTTCTGCCGCGTCCTTGTCCGCGGCGTCCGGCGCGGTCTTGTCCTCGTCGGCCGCTTCGGAGTCGGACTTCCTGGCCCGTCGCGTCAGCCAGCCCATTCGCCGCTTGTTCTTCTTCGATTTCTCGGTGTCGTCGTCGTCATGCTCGTTCGAGCGGAACGCCCTTGTAGACCGCGAGGTAGACGCTGATCGTCGTGACGATGACGATCATCAGCACCGGGCCGATGACGATGCCGAACGCGCCGAACATCGTGATCCCGGCGAACACCGACAGCAGCATCAGCGCGGAGTCGAGGCGCGCCTCCCGCGGCACCAGGATCGGCCGCAGGAAGTTGTCGATGTTCGTCACCACGATGAGGTGGAACGCGATGACGAAGATGCCGCCGAATACGTTGCCGAACAACATCATCCCGATGCCGAACGGAATCGCGATGACGCCGCTGCCGAGCGGGATCACCGACAGCGCGCTCAAAAGTATTGCGAAGATGAAGAACCCGTCGTGGAAGCCGGCGATGTAGATCGATATCGCGCCTGCGACGCCCTGGCAGACGGCGATGATGAACTGGCCCCTGACGGTGCCGTTGACCATCGCGCCCATCTTGGCGAGGTAGAGATCGGTGGCCTCCTCGCCGAGCGGGTTGAGCTGGCGGATCAGTCGCTGCACCGCGTCCTTGTTGGTCAGCAGCGAGATGAACACGTAGATGAAAGAGGATCGGCCGCGGTGATCCCGCCGATGAGTCCGCCCGCGGCGCCCTGGAGGGTGTGCAGTAGCCACTCCCCGCCGCTCTGCGCGACCGTCGTCATCCCCTTGCGGAGCATGTCCGGGGTCACGGTGACGTCGACGAACGGGACACGTGAGAGGAGTTCGTTGACGAACTTCAGCGTCTTGTCCCCGAGCGTGGACATGTCGGTCTTCTCGACCCAGACGGCAACGCTCTTCACCATCTCGGTGATCTGGACGACCGCGATCAGCACGATCAGACCGACGGGCACGATCACGCTTGCGAAGGCGGCCAGCAGCGTCAGCGTCGCCGACAGCCCGGTGCCCATTTTCTTGTTGAGCCGGTTGTACAGCGGGCCGAACAGAAAGGCCACCACCGCGGCGACCACGATGAGGATGAAGTACTGCCGTAGGAAGTACGCGCCGAACAGGATGGCGATGACGGTCGCGACCGCGAGGGCACGCTTCTGGGTCAGCGTGAACTCGGTCTTCATTTCGGCCACCGACCTACCGTAGCCAGGTTGCGTGTGCGGCCGCCCGATTTGCTCAGCGAATGTCCGAGCCGGTCTGCGCCTGGTGAGATCGCTGGCTCTCGATGAATCTGATCGACATCCGCTGCATCAGGCCGGGCGCAAGCCGCGCGAACAACCACTGGGCGTGCGCGAGGCGGGGTTTGACCAGAATCGCCTTGTTCCGTTCGACGGCCTTCAACGTGTCCTTCGCCAGTCGGTCGGCGGTATACGCCGACCTTGACGCCCTGTCCCTGGAGGAAGTAGTTACGTCCGTCGAACCCGCCGACCGCGCCCTTGTCGAGAATCGGCGTCTCGACGGCCGACGGGCAGACGACAAGGACGCCGACGCCGCGCGCCGCGGCCTCGGAGCGCAACGCCAGCGACAGCCCGACGACGGCGTGTTTGGTCATCACATAGCTGGTGATCTGGCCTGCCGCGGTGAGCCCGGCCATCGATGCGGTGTTGACGATGTGGCCGTTGCCCTGTTTGACCATCTGCGGGTAGGCCGCCGCGACGCCGTGCACGACACCGCGGATGTTCACGTCGATGATCGCGTTCCACTGGTCGAGGGTGAGCAGTTCGGAGTCACCGCCCCACACGATGCCTGCGTTGTTGAACATCAGGTCCAACCTGCCGGTGCGCGTGACGACGTCGTCCACCGCTGCCTGCACAGCCGCGGGGTCGGTGACATCCAGCCTTGCTGCCCGGGCTCGCTCGCCAAGCGCCGACGCCGTGCGTTCGGCGGTGTCGCCGTCGATGTCCGTGCACACGACATCGGCACCCGCGGCGACCAGTGCCCGGCACAACGACGCGCCGATACCAGAACCGGCGCCGGTGACGATGGCCTGCTTGCCGGTGAAAGTCACTGCGCCTCCGCGAGTTTCATCACGTGGCCGAGAACGTCTGGATAGCGTTTGAGGTGGGCCCCGCCGTTGAGGTCAAGTACCTCGCCGGTCAGCCATGCCGACTTCGGCGAGCACAGGAACACCACGGCGTCGGCGACCTCCTCCGGCTTGCCTGCGCGGCCGAGCGCGGTGTTCTCGACGTAGTCCTCGACCAGACCCGGGCACCAGGTACGAGCCCTCGGTGAGTGGGGTGTCGACGAAGCCGGGGGAGACGGCGTTGACGCGGATACCTCGCGGCCCCAATTCCAGAGCCGCGACCTGGGTGAGCATCGAAACGCCTGCCTTGGCCGAGCAGTAGGCGCTCATTCCGACGGCGGCCTGCCTGCCGTTGAGCGAACTGATCGTCACCAGCGAGCCGCCATCGCGCAGTTTCTGGCCCGCGTACTTCGCGACGATGAACGAGCCGGTGAGGCAGACGTCGATGACGGAGCGGAACTCGTCGACCGCCAGATCGGTGATCAGCCCGAGGCTGCCGAACCCGGCACAGTTGACGACGACGTCGAGCGGGCCGACCTGTTCGAAGAGTCGAGCTACCGAACCCTCGTCGGCGACGTCGACTTCTTCTGCCGTGTGCGGTTCGCCGAGTTCGTCGGCCTTGGCGCGGGCACCGTCGAGGTTGCGGTCGGCGAGCGTGACGCGGCAGCCGTCGGCCGCCAGTGCGCGTGCGGTCGCCCAGCCGATCCCGGACGCGGCGCCGATGACGACGGCGATCCGGTCACTACTGTTGCTCATCCAGTTGGCCTTTCGACGGCGGTGGAACGTGTTCTAACTTCACACTCACGCGCCGAAAAGGCAATAGCCGCGACGGATTACCGAATGGCAGACTCGAACGGTGACCGAGTTGACGTTGTCTGATTCGATTTCCGTCGCGGTGGCGCCGGACGAGCTGTACGCGCTGGTGTCCGACGTGACCAGGATGGGGGACTGGAGCCCGATCTGTCGGGGCTGCTGGTGGGACGAGGGCGAGGGCCCGCAGGTGGGCGCCTGGTTCACCGGCCGCAACGAGACTCCCGAGCGGACCTGGGAGACGCGAAGCCAGGTGGTGGCGGCCGATCCGGGCCGCAGGTTCGCGTGGCAGGTCAACAACGGCTGGGTGCACTGGGAGTACGCCTTCGAGCCCGACGGCGACGGCACCAGGCTCACCGAGAGGTGGGAGTTCCTGCCCGCGGGTATCGCCGGATTTCACGAGCGCTACGGCGCCGACGCCGAGACCCAGATCCAACAGCGAAGCGATGCGGCGCGCAGCGGCATCCCCGTCACGCTCGCCGCGATCAAGAAGGCCGCCGAAGCCTGCCTCGGGATCTATGGCCGAGATCCACTGAGGGCTGTGTTTGGTCGTCTCCGGAGCCGTGACGTAGAAACGGACTAGGACGCGCGAGGTCAGGGCGGGCGGTGGCGACGCGGAAGACCTCGACCTCCTCGGCGATGCCCTTGAGTTGTTGCGGTCACCAGTGCTGTCGAACTGCAAGCCAGATCCGGCCGAGAGGTCGCGGACGGTGCGGCTGGCGAGAACCTCGTCGGCGCCTGCCATCGCGCCTATCCGCGCGCCGACGTGCACCGCGATACCGCTCCACTCGTCGCCGCGTCGTTCGCACTCGCCGGTGTGGACGCCCACCCGGATGCGGATGCCGCGGGCAGCCAGGGCCGGAACCATGTCGAGTCCGCAGCGGGCCGCCTTCGTCGGGCCGTCGAAGAGAGCGAAGATGCCGTCGCCGGTGTGCTTGACGCGGCGCCCGCCGTACTTCTCCAGCATCCAGTCGACGAGCTTGTCGTGCGCATCCAACTGTTGGCGCCAGTGCGCGTCACCCTGCGCGCTGACCTGCTCGGTGGAGCCGACGATGTCGGTGAACAAGACGGTCGACAACACCCGTTCGCCGGGATCGTCGGTCGGCTTGCCGCACGCGAATTTCACCACTTCGGCTGCGAGGACATCGTCCAGTTGCGCGTGGGGGCCGGGCGGCAGCTCGAGAAAGCGCGCATTCGGCATCGCCGCGGCCAGCGCTCTTGCGGCGGCGATGGGCGCTATCTGGTCACCGTCTCTACCCATGACGAGAGTCGGCGTATGAACCGAACCCGCCACCGCACCCACATCACTGTTGGTGAGCGCTTGCCACAGCATGACGCACATCGCCGGGCTGGCACCTGCGCGTTGGGCGCGCCCGTACAGCTCGCGAAATCCCGGCACATCGGCGAGCGGGCCGAAGAACAACTCCGCCAAAGCGCCCTCACCCCAGCTGGATTCGATCTCTTCGATGATCGGGCGGACCGTTTCCTCGGTCCAGCCCCACGGGTGATCCGGTAACTCCGGGCTGAAGCGCGCCATGGTGCCGTAGAGGGCCAGCGACTGCACACGCTCGGGATAGGTCGCGGCGAACAGAATGCTCATCGGACCGCCTTCGGATACCCCGAGGAACGCTGCGGTGTCCACCTCGGCCGCATCCATCACGGCGTGCAGATCGTCCATGCGCTCGTCGAGTGGCGGCACATGCGTCGTCGGATCGGACAGCCCGGTGCCGCGCTTGTCCCACATGACGAGCCGCGTCCCGCGGGCGAGACCTTCGGTGAACATCACAAACGGCAACGACGGGTCGGTCCACAGGTCGACGTTGCTGATCCAGCCGGGAATCCACACCAGGGTGGTGTCGCCCTCGCCGAGGACGCGATAGGCAAGCCGCACCGAGCCGTTGCGCGCGTAGTGAACTCCGCCGTCCTTCACGCTCACATCCTCACGGTTGCATTCGCTTTATGCAGCGAAACCCGATGTGGCTCATGCCGGTGTCGATCATCTGCGGCCTGCGCGCGGCGGGCCGGTAGCGCAGGCAGTAGTTGTCGGCGCAGAGGAATGAGCCGCCCTTGATGACCCTGCGGGGAACCCGGAACTGCGGCTGCTGCGGGTCGTAGCTGCCCGCTTCGCAGCACGGGTCGCCTTCGCGGGTGTCCGCGTACCAGTCGCTCGTCCACTCCCAGACGTTGCCCGCCATATCGAAAAGGCCGTAGTCGTTGGCCGGGAAACTACCGACGGGTGCGGTGCGGCCGTAGCCGGCTTCTGGACGCCACGGGAAGTCGCCGTGCCAGTAGTTGGCCAGCCGCTGTCCCTGTTGCTCGGGCTCATCACCCCACGTGTACGCCGCCGACGCGAGGCCGCCGCGCGCCGCGACCTCCCACTCCGCCTCGGTCGGCAGCGCGAGACCGGCCCATTGCGCGTAGGTCTCTGCGTCCTCGTACGCGACGTGGACGACGGGGTGGTCGGCGCGTTTCTCGATCGACGAATGCGGCCCGACGGGGTGCCGCCACGAAGCGCCAGGCGTCCAGGCCCACCATTGGCTCAGGTGCTTCAGGTCGACGGGGCCCGCTGTGCGGGTGAACACCATCGACCCCGGCTGCAGGTTCTCGGCCGGTGCGTCGGGGTAGTCAGCCGGATCGAGCTGCCGCTCGGCGACGGTGACATAGCCTGTCGCTCCGACGAATTCGGCGAAGTCGGTGTTGGTCACCGTGCGGGTCTGAATCCAGAACTCGTCGACGCTGACGGTGCGTGCGGGTCCCTCCTCGGCATAATGCGCATCCGATCCGACGACTGCTGTCTGCGCGGGGATGCGGATGAGATCGTCAGCCACTGAAGACGGTTGCCCAATCGTTCTTCATGCTGACGACGGTCCAGCCGTACGTCTTCGCGTGCTCCAGCGCGCGTTCCGCTCCTGCGGTGTAGTCGAATTCGCGATCGGCATCGTCATGCAGGACGAGCAGGCGCAAGGCAGCCGCCCCCGGCCGTCCCGAGTACATCAGCATCTCGTCGTCTCCATTGGAGTTGCCTGCCGACAGGATCGGACGCCTGCCGATGCGGCTCCAGATCCGAACTGGCTTCTCGGGACCGTCATCCCAGATGTCCAGCGCCGGCTGGATCAGCAGGTCGCCGTGACCGTCACCGCCCTCGAACTTCAGGCCCTGCGCGCTGCCCACGACACGTTCGGGTGGGATGTCGTAGATCGTCGAGGTGATGGGCCGCATGAAGTCACGACCACCGCCGGAGACGATGTAGCAGGTGAAGCCCTGACCTTCGAGGTACCGCAACAACTCCACCATCGGCGCATAGATGCACTCCTGATACGGCCGGTTCAGCGTCGGGTGCTTCGCGTCGGCGAAGAAGGCGCCGATCAGCGCCGCGTGGTCTTCGACGTTCATCGACTCGTGAAGGGACATCACCGCCCCTGCAAGCACTTTGAGTTCCGAATCATCGCCTTGATAGTGCTTGGTGATGGCATCGCCGAACCAACTCAGATCACCGTGCAACGCCGCCTTGTACGGCTGCTGCTCGGCCAACGAGGAGTCGGCGGAGGCCTTTTCGGCCAACCTGCGCACCAGGAAGTCCAGCTGGATGTACGCGGGCTTCTCACACCACAGCGTGCCGTCGTTGTCGAACACCGCAACGCGCGCTTCCGGTGCGACGAAATCCGGGCCGCTTCTGCGGTGACGCGCCCGACGAAGTCGACTATCGCCGACTTCGTCGGGCCGTCGTTCCATGATGCGAGTTCTGCCACGCTCAGCCGCCTTCAGTCTTTCGCCAAGAATTGATGCAGCTTTTCGACAGCTTGGTCGACGCTGAAGCTGGCCGGCTCGTGCCGCGGCGGGAACTCCTTGAACGTTTCGAGGAATGCGGTCGCCATTGCGGTCATGTAGAAGATGAAGAAGTCGTGCCGCATCAACCAGTCGTAATAGGTGTTCGACGTGATGTTCGGCGTACTCGTAGGGGTCGGTGCGCAGGTTGTAGAGCAACGGCACCCGCAGGGTGGTGAAGGGCTCGGCCCAGATTCGCAGCGTGCCCTGGCAGCGCTGTTCCATGAACACGGCCTTCCAGTTCTCGAAGCGCATCGCAACGAGATCGCCGTCGTCGGAGAAGTAGAAGAAACCCCGCCGTGGGCTGGTCTCGACCTCGCCCGTCAGGTACGGCAGCAGGTTGAAGCCGTCGATGTGCACCTTGTACTCGGTCTTGCCGTCGGCGCCGGCCTTGTGAGCCCTTCTTCAACTTCTCGCTGATGTCCGGATCGCCCGCAGCGGCCAATAGGGTCGGCAACCAGTCGTGGTGCTGGATGATGTCGTTGGATACGGTGCCTGCCTTGATTTTTCCGGGCCAGCGGATCAGTTCCGGAACCCGGAACGCGCCCTCCCAGTTGGTGTCCTTCTCGCTGCGGAACGGCGTGGTGCCGGCATCGGGCCAGCTGTTGCGATGCGGCCCATTATCGGTGGAGTAGATGACGATGGTGTCGTCGGCGATGCCGAGTTCGTCGAGTGCGTCGAGCACGGTGCCGACGTTCTTGTCGTGGTCGATCATCGTGTCGTGGTACCCGGACTGCCACAACCCGGCCTGCCCCAGGCTCTCGGGCTTGGTGTGGGTGAACGCATGCATATGGGTGAAGTTGCACCACACGAAGAACGGGTTGCCCGTCGTCGTGCTGACGCTTGATGTAGTCGACGGTGCGCGTCGGCGATGTCGTCGTCGATGGTCTCCATCCGCTTGGTGTCCAGCGGCCCGGTGTCCTCGATGATCTGCTTGCCGACCGGGCCGTACTTCGGATCGTCGGGTTCTTTGGACACTTCGTCGGTGGCGCTGCACTTCAGCACACCACGCGGCAACGCGAAGTCGTGGAGCTTCGGGAATTGGTCCTTGTGCGGATAGTCGAACTGCTCGGGTTCCTCCTCGGCGTTGAGGTGATAGAGATTGCCGTAGAACTCGTCGAAGCCGTGCACGGTCGGCAGGTACTTGTTCAGATCGCCGAAGTGGTTCTTGCCGAACTGGCCCGTGGCGTAGCCGAGCGGCTTGAGCAGTTCGGCGATGGTCGGGTCCTCGGCGGCCCAGCCGATATCGAGCGCCGGGCATGCCGACCTTGCTCATTCCGGTGCGGTACACGCTTTGCCCACTGATGAAGGCGGCGCGGCCCGCGGTACAGCTTTGCTCGCCGTAGGAATCGGTGAATCGCATGCCCTCGTTGGCGATTCGGTCGATGTTGGGCGTGTGGTAACCCATCAAGCCGTCGCTGTAACAGCTCAGATTGCTGATGCCGATGTCGTCGCCCCAGATGACCAGGATGTTGGGTTTGCCGTCGGGCATGGTGGCCCCTTCTGTGTCCCCGATGTGGATTCAACCGTGCGAATCAACACTATTGCGGGGCGCGCGCAAAGGGACAGGCTTCGGCAGGCTGCCGGTGAAATTTTCATCAATCGTCGGTGGCGGAGCCATGCGCGGCGCACTCTATAGGCAGGAAGGCGGCAATATGCACGACAGAGCGACCGACAACGACTGGCATCTCGACATCCAGTTCGACGAGGACGCGACGCATACGCATGCGACGGTCCGGGCGCGACTCGGTGACGACGGCGAGATGACGGCCATCGGGGACGCCTTCCGCAACCCGACCGACATCAGCCAGCCGATGATCGGCGAGGAGATCGCCGCGGCCAGGGCATTGATCGCGCTCGGGACTGACCTGCTACATCGCGCAGGATCGCGGATCGAGGCGGTAACCCGTCACCCGGTCCACCTGATCAATTGAGTCAGGCGGCGGGTTCGGCCGCCGTCACAGCCTTCACCGGCACCGCCTTCGTGTCGGTTTTCATCTGTTCGAAGAGCTCGAGGTAGTAGGGCAGACACTCGACCATCGCCTGGTCCGTGGTGAACAGCGGCCGGTAGCCGAGATCGCGTTCTGCCTTGGCGATCGAGAAGTAGTTGTCGAGGTAGAGGCGCTCGACGGCGAGCGGCTCGAACAGCGGCTTCGGCAGCCCGACGCGGAAATGAAGCCACTGCCAGATCGTCATGACGAAGCGAACGAAAACACCTGAGATCCGCAATTTCGGCCAGCGCTGCCCGCAGGCCTCGACGACGGGCCGGGAGAACTCGAACATGTTGATCGGCTCGCCGTCGTTGATGAAGTACGCCTGCCCGGGGGCCGTCCCACCCGGCACCAGGTGCTCGCCGGCCAGGATGAATCCGTGGATCAGGTTGTGCACGTAGGAGTTATCCAGCTTGGCGTGCTTGCTGCCGACCAGCACCTTGACGTGTCCGGCGAGCACGCTCTCGAACAATTTTCGGAACATCGTCTGGTCGCCTCGGCCCCATATGCCGCTGGGCCGGATCGAGCAGGTCAACATGCCGCGAACGCCGTTCTGCGACAACACGAATCGCTCAGCGACGACCTTCGTCTCCGTGTAGAGATCGTTGAATCGCTCGGTGTAGGGCAGGGTTTCGTCGCCGCCCGAGATGCGCTTGCCGCCCATCACGACGCTGTTGGACGCGGTGTAGACGAACCGCTTCACCCCGGCCGCCTGGCCGGCTTCGACCAGGTTCTCGGTGCCGCCGACGTTGACCGCGAAGCTGCGCTGGCGGTACTCGTCGGTGACCGAGGAGCCGCCCATGAGGTCGATGATCGCCGCGGTGTGGAAGATCGTGTCGATGCCGTCGACGGCGGCGGCGACGGTGTCCTTGTCGCAGATGTCGCCCTCGATGACCTGCAGGCGCGGATGCGCGGGCAATGGGGACGGCGCGCGGTCGAACGAGCGCACCTCGTGGCCCCGCTCGAGCAGTTCCGTCACCAGGTTGGCCCCGACGAAGCCGGAGCCGCCGGTGACCAGCACTCGGCCGAGTTCAGTCTGCAACGTTGCATCACCCATGCCCGAGAGCATAAATGAAACGTGTTCCAGTTTCGAGGCCCTAGGACAGAAATTGTTTGAACTATCAACTTTCCTCGGTGTCGCCCTCGTCGCCTGCCGCCAGCGCGTCCTCGATGCGCTTGCGGGCACCGGCAAGGTGCTCATCGCAACGTTTGGCCAGCTCCTCGCCTCTTTCCCAGAGCTTGAGCGAGGCATCGAGGTCGAGTCCGCCCTGCTCGAGCTGGCGCACGACCTCGATCAGTTCGTCGCGGGCTTCTTCGTAGCCCAATTCACTAATAGGCTTCATTGACTTCCCTCGCTGACCGCTGTTACCGCCCCATCGGAGACCCGTACCCGAAGCCGCGTCCCTGCCGGCGCGTCGGCCACCGTGTGCAGCACGGTCGCCTCGCCTCCGATCGTCACCGCCTGCACCACCGCATAGCCGCGGGCCAGGGTCGCGGCGGGTCCGAGCGTCGTCAGCCGCGCCGACAGATGGCCGACCCGCTCGCTCTCGGCCGCCACCAGCCGCGTGATGTCGCGTCGGGCGGCGGTTCTGCAGCGGTGGATCTCGTCGGCGCGCGTCGTCAGGGCGGTCAACGGCTGGGCCAGCACCGGTCGGCTGCGCAACTGGCCGATCTGGTGCTCCTCGCGGCGCACCCAGTCGCGCAGGGCGCGCGCACTGCGCTGCCGCAGCTCGCGCACCCGCGCCAGTTCGGCGGCGGTGTCAGGAACGATGCGCTTGGCGGCGTCGGTCGGGGTGGCGGCCCGCAGGTCGGCGACCAGATCACACAGCGGATTGTCGGGCTCGTGGCCGATCGCGCTGACCACCGGTGTGGTGCACGCCGAAATCGCCCGGCACAGCGTCTCGTCGGAGAACGGCAGCAGGTCCTCGACGCTGCCGCCGCCGCGCGCGACGACGATCACGTCGACGGCGGGGTCGGCGTCGAGTTCGCGCAGCGCCTCGACGACCTGCGGGACCGTGTTGGTGCCCTGCACCGCGGTGTTGCGAATGGCGAAACTGACTGCGGGCCATCGGTCTTTGGCCACCGAGACCACGTCGTGTTCGGCGGCGCTTGCCCGACCGGTGATCAGACCGATGGTGTTGGGCAGGAACGGAATGGGCCGCTTCAGCCGGGGATCGAACAGACCTTCGGCGGCCAGTAGCTTGCGGAGCCGGTCGATGCGGGCGAGCAGTTCACCGACCCCGACCGCCCGAATCTGGTTGACGCGCAATGAGAACGAGCCGCGTCCGACGAAGAAGTTCGGCCGGCCCAGCATGATCACGCGGGTGCCCTCGGTCAGCTTGACCGGTGCGTTCATCACCAGGTCGCGCGGACACGTCACGGACAGCGACATGTCGGCGGCAGGGTCGCGCAGCGTGATGAACGCCGTGCTTGTGTTGGGCCGCATCGAGAGTTGGGCGACTTCGCCCTCGATCCAGACGGTGCCGAGCTTTTCGATCCAATCCTTGACCAACATCGCGACGGTGCGGACGGGATAGGGATTCTCCGCGGATTGGCCTCGCTCGTCGGCGGTCACTTGGCGGTCGCGCGGGTGATCCTGTTGGCCAGCAGAGTCTGGAACGGCGCGCGGGACTTGGTCGTCTCCTCGTAGGCCAGCAGCTCTTCGAGATCGGCGACCCGAAGCGAGGTCAGCCGCGCCCGCAACTGGGCCAGCGTCAGCGTCTCGTAGTCCAACTGCTTGACGATGTCGGGCTGGTCGGCCGTCGTCGGCGCCGCGTCCTCATCGGCCCGCGTATCGGGTTCACCGCCGGTGAACAGCGCGAAGCGGCCCTCGGTGAGCCGTTCGCCGTCCGGAGCCCACGGCTCGGGTACCTCCTCGGCCACGTCCTCGTCGAACGTCGCCCACTCGGGCTGCTCGTCCTTCGGCGGGAAGAGGCCTTCCAGCGTCTCGTCGCCGCGGTTGACCAGGTCGGCGACGTCCTGCTGCACCTTCATCACGAGGTGCGCGACCTGGCTGGCGATGGTCATCGGATACATCAGGATGGTCTGCGGAAGCTTTCGTGTTTCCTCGATGGCGGTTACCGCCGCTCCTACCAGCAGACGGACCCCAAACGGTGCGGTAGCCATGGGCCACAGCCTACGGCTGGCCCTTCGGCAGCGCGGGTCAGTACCCTGGGAACCATGCCGTCGACTATCAACATGGGGATTCCGGGTGCCTCCAGCTCGGCGTCCACCGGCGTGGCGGGCAAGCGCGTGCTGCTTGCCGAGCCCCGCGGGTACTGCGCGGGTGTGGACCGCGCCGTGGAGACGGTCGAGCGGGCGCTGGAGAAGCACGGTGCGCCGGTGTACGTCCGCCACGAGATCGTGCACAACGTCCACGTGGTGGAGACGCTGGCCAAGGCGGGTGCGATCTTCGTCGACGAGACCGACCAGGTGCCCGAGGGGTCGATCGTGGTGTTCTCCGCACACGGCGTGGCACCGACGGTGCACGTCAACGCCAAGGAGCGCGACCTCAAGGTCATCGACGCGACGTGCCCGTTGGTCACCAAGGTGCACAACGAGGCGAAGCGGTTCGCCCGCGACGACTTCGACATTCTGCTGATCGGCCACGAGGGCCACGAAGAGGTCGTCGGCACCGCGGGCGAGGCGCCCGACCACGTGCAGCTCGTCGACGGCCCGGAATGCGGTCGACAACGTGACCGTCCGCGATGAGAGCAAGGTGATCTGGCTCTCGCAGACCACGTTGAGCGTCGACGAGACGATGGAAACCGTGCGCCGGCTGCGGGAGAAGTTCCCGACGCTGCAGGATCCGCCGAGCGACGACATCTGCTACGCCACCCAGAACCGCCAGGTCGCCGTCAAGGCGATGGCGCCGGAGTGCCAGCTGGTGATCGTCGTCGGCTCGCGCAACTCGTCGAACTCGGTGCGGCTGGTCGAGGTCGCGCTGAACGCCGGCTCTGACGCCTCCTACCTCGTCGACTACGCCGACGACATCGAGCCTGCCTGGCTCGACGGCGTCACGACTGTCGGCGTCACCTCCGGTGCGTCGGTTCCCGAGATTTTGGTTCGCGGCGTCTTGGACCGGCTGGCCGAGCATCGGCTTCGGCACGGTGCAGCCGGTGACGACCGCCAACGAGACACTGGTCTTCGCGTTGCCCCGCGAGATTCGCGCGGCCCGCCACTAGAGCCTTCTAGACGTCGTACTCCCAGGCATCGGCCTGGTGTTTGGCGGCGCGTGGCCGGGCCCGATACTGCGGACGCTGCTCGCCGTCGTCGGCCCCGCGGTACCGCACTCGCGAGATCGGGTGGTGGCTGCTGCCGTTGGACCCGTTTCCGTTGGAGCCGTTTGTCGGGGGCGGTTCGAAGGGCTCGAAGCCGTCGAACCGGCTGTGCCGGTCGGACCGCTGGTAGGGGGACCGCCGCTCGCTCGGCGGCGGCTGGCTGCTTGCGGGGTTCCCGCGCCGACGATCGCGTCGACGACGTGCGCTGCCTGCGGCGCGGTTCGGGCGGCGGAAGTGTGGGGTCGGTGTTCTTGCGCGCCGGGCGCGGCCGGCGCGGGCGTTCTGTCACGGGCTCGATGATCTCGGTCTCCGGCGGGCGGGCGTGCCGCGAGCGTGACGGCTGTGTGCGCTTGGTCGGCCGTCGTTCGCGGGTCCTCGCGGTTCCCGCGGCCTGCCTGCCCGTCCTTGCGCTGCGGTCGATCGAATGCTGCTTGGTCCGCCGCGGGGCGGGGGTCTCCTCGATGTCCTCATCGTCGCCGTCTCGTGCCAGCAGCCCGGAGATCTTGGCCGTCACCGCCGACAACCGGCCCTCGGAGGGCTCAGCGGCTTCGGCGGGCGCAGCACGGCGGTGTGACATCCCCGTGTACCAGCGGGCCAGGCCGACCAGCAGCACGATCGCCGAGGTGAAGAACATCAGCGGGAAACGCTCGATCAGGGGATAGCCGCAGTTGATCAGCAGGTCCTTGACGCCGTCCATCGTCCCGCCGTGGAACAGGAAGTACGCACCGGGCACGGCGACGAACAGGATCAGCGGCGGCTGGATCACCGTGGTGAAAATCCCCGTCTGCCGCACGGCCACGGCGGCGGCAATGCACCCGACGGCGTATGCGGCAGCAAAGGCGAGGGTCAGTTCCTTGGAGCCCGAACCAGCGTCGAAGGCGAAGCCGATTGCGGTGAATGTGACCGCTATGAGCACCGCACCCCACGATGGAACACCAGGAATGGTGGGAATCATGGAGCGATGCTCGGCCGCTACCGCTGACCTGGCACGCTGTCCTGACACATGTTGACCGTACCGGCTCTGACTGGAAGTGGCTGCCAGCGCACGCTGGCGTGCCCGTGGTTGTCTCCTAGACTTGGCTCCCTGTGAGCTTGAATCTAGGAATCGTGGGCCTGCCGAATGTGGGTAAGTCAACGCTCTTCAACGCGCTGACGCGCAACAACGTGCTGGCTGCCAATTACCCCTTCGCGACGATTGAGCCGAACGAGGGGGTTGTGCCGCTGCCTGATCCGCGGCTGGACGAGCTCGCGAAGATCTTTGAATCCGAAAAAATCGTGCATGCGCCGGTGACGTTCGTCGACATCGCAGGCATTGTCAAGGGCGCGTCGGAGGGCGCAGGTCTTGGCAACAAGTTTCTCGCTAACATCCGCGAGAGCGACGCGATCTGCCAAGTGGTGCGGGTCTTCACCGATGATGACGTGGCTCACGTCGACGGCCGGATCGATCCCAGGTCCGATATCGAGGTGATCGAGACCGAGCTCATCCTCGCCGATCTGCAAACACTGGAGCGCGCCATTCCGCGGCTGGAGAAGGAAGCGCGTACGCACAAGGACCGCAGGCCCGCACACGAGGCCGCGGTGGCCGCGCAGGAGATTCTCGACGGCGGCACGACGCTGTTCGCGGCGGGACAGTCGGTGGACGTCGCGTTGCTGCGTGAGTTGAACCTGTTGACGACGAAGCCGTTCCTCTATGTGTTCAACGCCGACGAGGAGGTGCTCACCGACGCCGACCGCATCGCCTCGCTGCGGGAGATGGTCGCGCCGGCCGACGCGGTGTTCCTCGACGCGAAGATCGAAGCCGAGTTGCAGGAGCTCGACGACGAGTCGGCCGCCGAGCTGCTCGAGTCGATCGGCCAGACCGAGCGGGGCCTGGATGCGTTGGCGCGGGCCGGCTTTCACACGCTGCGGCTGCAGACGTTCCTCACGGCGGGGCCCAAGGAGTCGCGGGCGTGGACGATCCACAAGGGCGATACCGCGCCGAAGGCGGCCGGGGTCATCCACACCGACTTCGAGAAGGGCTTCATCAAGGCCGAGATCGTCTCCTACGACGACCTGATCGAAGCCGGTTCGATGGCGGCCGCCAAGTCTGCGGGCAAGGTGCGCATCGAGGGCAAGGACTACGTGATGGCCGACGGCGACGTCGTCGAGTTCCGGTTTCAAACAACGTCTGGTGGTAAGGCTGCCGCCAAATAGTCAAAGGGGTGCACGGGTGGACGCAAACGCTAAGGTGCTGGGCGATGTATGCGAAGCTCTTCGTGTCGGGGACCTTGGTTCCGCCAAGGCGATCCTCAAGTCGCGCTATCAATTCGAGCCGGTAAAGAAGATCGTCCGCCGGTACTCGGTAGGCCAGTCGATCGAGCCGGTAGAGAAGATCGTCCGCCGGTACTCGGTAGTCCAGTCGATGGCCCTGTTCCTGCGTGATGGCTTCATCGACCGCTACACGGGCAACCGACTCATTAACCCCGGTGTTCTCCGCCTCCTCCATGTTGTGCTCAGGGACGACTTCCCCGCGCATCCGAACTGGAAGGCCTCAGAGACGCACATCGCCTTCTGGGAGTTGTTCCCGTCAGTCGATCACCTCGCGCCAGTCAGCCGAGGTGGGAAAGACGAAGAGCGGAACTGGGTCACAGCGTCGATGGTGAGCAACCAGGCTAAGGCCCACCGGTCGGTGGACGAACTCGGTTGGGAGCTGTACCCGGCTGGCGCTGTCGAGGAGTGGGACGGGTTGTCGCAGTGGCTGGTCGAATATCTCGCGGCGAACCCGACCGTGTTGGCGGAGGCAGCTGAACCCCACCGTAGCTACATCGGACGATGGCTTAGGGTCACCGAGGCGGCGCTACGAGCGGATGACCAAACCGGTCGAGTTCCGCTTCAACGTATGACGCGACGGTCGCGTTCGTTGAGATTGCGCTGAGGGCTGCGATTAGTCGGAAATCACGACCATGGGCGCAATCTCGACGGGCGGCGGCGCGCGGCGCGTCTCGCTACCGTGGAGCGATGGCGACAGTCAGGCAGTTCCAGGTCACCTTCGACTGCGCAGTACCGGAGCGGGTCGCTCGCTTCTGGTGCGAAGTACTGGGCTACGTCGTACCCCCACCGCCCGAGGGCTTCGCCGACTGGGACGAGTTCGACCGTGCACTGCCCGCCGACAAGCAGGGATCCGCGTACGCCTGCGTCGATCCGACTGGTGTCGGGCCGCGGCTGTACTTCCAGCGGGTTCCCGAAGACAAGGCCGTCAAGAACCGGGTGCATCTCGACGTCAGGATCGGTACCGGGCTGATGGGCGCGGATCGTCTCGACGCACTAGAGGCCGAGTGTGCGCGGCTCGTCGACGCTCGGGGCGGTCCGCGTACGGCTGTTGCCCGCCGCTGACGGAGAAGAGTCCTGCATCGTGATGCAGGACATCGAGGGCAACGAGTTCTGTCTTGACTGAAAGACGGCGGACTAATTGGCGTATACCGGGACTACTTGGCCTGCCTCAACGAACGTCGGTGGGACGACCTCGGACGCTTCGTGGCAGAGGAGGTCCAGTACAACGGCGAACGGTTGGGTCTCAGCGGGTACCGAGCAATGCTTGAGGCGGACACTTCGGCAATACCCGACCTCCAGTTCGTTCCGGAACTCTTGGTCGCCGACAACCAGGTCGTGTCATGCAGGCTCTTCTTCGAGTGCACTCCACAGCATGCGTTTCTGGGCTTCGAGCCCACTGGTGGGCGAATCTCGTTCCCGGAGCACGTCTTCTACAGGTTCGATAGTCGGCGGATCGTCGAGGTCTGGTCGCTGATCGACAAGGAGACCATTCGCGAACAGATAACCGGGGCATCTCCGCCGTCGCGAGCGTGACGTTGTTGCACGGTCCACTCGGCTATTGGGTACAACAAGTGCACGCTCGGCGCAGATGCTTGGGCTTCACTTAGCGCGCGAGCCAGGAGAATCGGCTGCGCGACGGTCGAAACCGGCGCCGGATCGACCGCTGGATCTGCGTTGCCGCCCCCACCGCCATCAAGCTGATCGCTTGTCTCGCCAGTCGCGAACGTCGCGAGCCCCCGAACCATGCCGGAGCAGACCTCGCGCTGCGGCGGCCCATGAAGTAGCCGACCGACAATGCGATGGCCACCAGGCAGATCAATTGGAGCGTCAGCATAGATCCGAGCATGTCTGCTGATGGTCGCGGCACGGTCACATACCGGACACACCTAGGCGCCCGATATCACGAACCGTCAACCAGCATCCGCCGCCAAGAGCTGGTTGATCTCAGCCTGCCGCAACAGAAATCGCGCCTCGTCCAGCTTCTTGCGTCGCATCCAGCTGGTCACCTCGGTGTTGCACTTACTGGTGTTGCAGGAACGACAACAGGGCACGACGTTGGCGAGCTCGTATCGTCCGCCGCGCGATATGGCCAGCACGCAATCCTTCTGCAGTGGCGTGCCCATCGCCCCGCAGTACGCGCAGCCACCCCACGCCACTTTCAGTGCATCCCACTGTGAATCGGTGAGGTCGTGAACCTTGGCGGCGATGCGCCGCCTGCGACGGCGGGCGTACCTGGTTGCGCGCGTTGGCCTTCGAGTCGGCACGGGCAGAAGGTACGCCCCGATTCGCCCCCGAAGGGTGACGCCGACCGGCGTGTCTGCCCAGTTAGGCCGGAACCAGTCGCAGGTCGGCCCTGGTCCCCGTCGTTTCGCCGAAGCAGGAACTCGTCTCCGGCGTCCAATGCATGAACACCGTCCCGGTGAGATCTTCGGTGAATATCCACGTCTGATTGAACGGTCCCGTGTTGGGTTTGTCGCCCCCGGTGCAGGCCAAGCCGTCCTGATTCCAATGCTCACCTCGCCAGGACGGCACGATCGTGCCGTCTACCCGCTCGAACGCACCTTCGTGCAGATCCACGGACCACCCGATATCGACCGCAGTCCCTCTCAGGCAACCTGGGCCGCAGTCGGCGGTGAACCGCCATCGGTAGGGGTCGTGCTCACCGCCGCCCGCCTCGTACTCGTAGACCATGTAATCGCCCGGTGGATGTTCGGCGGTACGGCGAAGGCGGGCGCGGCGGCGGCGAGACCGCCGACCAACGAAATGACCGCAATGGCCAGGTGCACAACGAATCTGGGCATAAGCAGTTACTCCTCTTTCGGCTTCCGTGGCATCAGCTCAGGGTCTTCTGGATCGAAGTACAAACTGTGCGGCGCATCGACGTCGGCGGGGTCGTGGAGATAGCGCGGCATCGGCCGCAGATTGGTCGGCAAGCTCGGGTCGACCACCGGGTCGGCACGTCCTTGCCGGACGCGGCGCAGGTAGAACACCCATGCGCCGACGAACAAACCAATCACCACCACGGTGAGGGCCGGTGCGAGTAGGTCTGCCATTCGAGTACCCCCGAAATTCTCGTCGGTTCACAGGTGCACTGTCATCACACGCTAGAGGTCGTTCGCGGCCGACGCGACGGTAATCTCGGACTCAGCCGCGGCAAACTCGATAACCGCGAGGTATCCAGCCCGATGAGGCAGAATCGCGCAGGTGACCACGCCGCCGCCGCAAGGCCCAGGGCAACCCGGTCGGCAGGGCAGGGGTGACCCGCATCAGGACCCCGCGACGCGTCGGATTCAGCGCCCGTCCCGGCCCCCGGAACCTCCCACAGAACAGATCAGGACGCGCAGACAGCCGCCCGATGCCGCGCCGACCGAGAAGCTTCGGCGTCCGCCACCGCCGGGCGGCGCACCTCCGACGCCACCTCCGCCCCCGGCGGGCGCACCTCCACCGCCGCCTCGAGGCGCCTGGCTCGGCGCCGCCGCCACCGCCGCCTCTACTTCCGCCGCCGCCGCAGAACGCCGAGGCCCCCGCGGCCAAGAAGCGGCGCGGCAGGGGATTCTTCAACAAGCAGTCGATCATCCTGATCGCGGTGATCATCGTCGCCCTCATCGCAGGCGGCTTGGCCGGCGCCGAACTCTACGCGCGCAACCGTGCCGACGACGTTCTCGTCGAAGTCGCGGAATGCGTTGTGCAAGACGGCGTCACCATCTCCTACGGCGTTAACCCGCCGTTCCTGTGGCAGCACATCACCGGCCACTACACCAACATCACGGTCACCACCGCAGGACGCAATGTTCAGGACGCCAGCGGAATGACGGCCGACGTGACGGTCTCCGATGTGCGACTGCAGGAAACCGGCGATTCGAAGGGCACCATCGGGTCGCTGACCGCGACACTCGACTGGAAGTCCGAAGGCATCAAGGAGACGTTGGCGGCCAACCTTCCCGTCGTCGGAAACCTGATCACCGGAGTGCGCACAGATCCCGCAGCGGGCACGATCGTGGTGGATGCAGGCGAAACCAGCGTCACCGCCAAACCCGTTGTCACCGAAGGCGATCTCAACCTCGAAGTGCTCGACGTCACTGGTCCGCTGCCGAAAGACGGTGTGCAGACCGCGTTGAACGACCTGACCAAGAAACTCAACGACAACTATCCGCTCGGAATCCACGCCGACAGCGTCGAAGTCACCGACAGCGGAGTCGTCGGCAAGTTCTCCAGCCAGGACGCGTCGATTCCCAAGGAGGACGCCAACCCCTGCTTCGCGCGGCTGTAAGGGGCTAGCGCGCAACCAGGCGGAAGACGGGAATGGTGCGCCCGACGGCCGCCGTCTTGACGAGGTAATCACTCCAGCCGGCATAGACCTTCTCGGCGAGTCCGTACAACCGCGTGTACTCGTCGGGGTCGGTGACCTCGGTTGCGATGAACGGCTCGTCGCCGAACTCACACTGAGGATTGGCCTTCAGGTTGTAGTACCACTGCGGATGTTTGTCGCCGCCGTAGTTGGAGGCGGTCAGAATCGGGTCGCGTCCGTCGTGGAAATACGTGAGCTGATGCTCCCGGCGTTGTCCGGTTTTGGCGCCCGTGCTGACCAACGGGGCCGTCGACGGTCCGCCGAGAACCCACGGATAACGACCGCCTGTCGCGCGGTACAGCCACGGGTCGACGCGGGAGAACACGTTGTGCGCCATGAATTGGCCTGGCCGCGAGCGGCTGAAGGTCTCCATGGCCGTGTACCAGCGGCTGTGTTCCTTGTGCGGATCCACGTAGTGAAGCGGCATGCGCGGACCATAGCGCCGCTCAAACGCGTGCCGAAACGCGATTCGGCAATTCAGTGACTGGGAAAGGCGCTGCCCGCCACGACCTGAACATGCAACGGCAGGGTGATCACCTCGTCGTGGTCCTCGAGGCGAACGGTGTAGACGTGCATCCCGCCGTTGGGCTCGATGGGCAGCGCGATCGGCGGCGTCACCATGAACGCGATCCGACTCGGCACCGTGAAATAGGACGATCTCGCGGGCGTCCACTGCTGCCCCGCCGGGCCGGCCGCGTCGATGTGCAGACCGAACTGCTTACCCCGGTCCTGCCTGCTGACCTCGCAGAAGACCACGCAGCGAGTCGCGAAAGCCGTCGATCCGTCGGCCACCGTCGTGGATGTCCAGCACCCGCCGGTGACATTGAGCATGTCGTCGACCACTTCCGCGTGGTTGGCGAAGAAGGCGTTCGTCAGGCGCATCCCAGGAAGTTAGCGCATCAGCAGTGCCTCCATGGCCTAACCGAGGACGACGGCGATCTCGTCGCTCAGCCGGAATCCCTCGTTCAGGTGCAGCGAGTCGCCGCTCCAGAACTTGCCAGGGTCGAACCAGCTGGTGTGCTTCTCGGTGGTCATCAACCCCATCTCCTCGTAGGTGATGGCGACGGTCTCGGCGCAATAGGCGGTTTCCAGCGCCACGCGCTCGTCGGCTCGTTTACGTTGCGTGGATTCGCGAACCCGCTTGTCCAGGAACGGGATTCCTCTGGTCCAGTCGCTGGCCGTCGGCACCCGCCCGCGAAACCATCGCCCCGTCAGTCGCGCCGTGCTGGGGAACGGCGTGCCGTCCATCCGCGCGATGACCCGCAGTACCTGGTCTTCCTGCTCGCGGGTGGCGTACGGGGAGAGCTGGCGGAGCCAGCACCGCTGTCCATAATTGTTGATCCAGCGCTCCACGGCGGCCCTCGCGTCGTTGAGTTGGACGCCGCGATGGTTGGTGCCCGTCCACATGTCCTGCAGCTTGTCGCCGAGTTCGGCGTGCCACATCAGCGGTGGCATGTCGTCGATCGCGACGGTCATGCCGACATGGTTGACCGGGGCGTTCGTCATGGTCTGGATGGCTCGATCCGGTCGCGAGTCGCCGCGGAACAGCCAGATATCCCCGGTTCGGGTCTCGTCGAGCGCGCGCTGGAGGGTGACCGTGTTCGCATCCACAGCCGCAGCTTAGGCACACTGACGGGTATGCGGAGCATCTGGAAGTGGGTTGGCATGGCCGGTGTCGCCGGCGTCGTCGCCGGTGGCGCGCTGGTGGCGCGGGATCAGCGGAAGCGAAATTCGTACACCCCCGACGACATCCGGTCGCGGCTGCACCAGCGGCTCGCCGAGTCGGAGAAGAAGAGCTAGCGCAGTGGAAACAAGCGACGAGCGTGATTGCCCGCACTAGGTAGCGTCATCCGCATGGCGTGGGCCAGAGACGAGGTGCTCTTCCGGGCTCAGTTTCGCCTAATCGGCTTGTGGTCGGTTCACAACCGCGTTTCGCGGGAGCAGCCCGATCGATCTCCGCCAGCAGTTCAGCAGGAGACATTCGAACTGGTGCGGTCGCTGGTGGATGAGGGCCTTGTCGTCATCGGTGACCGAACAGAGCAGGGCTTCGTAGCATGGACCCTTCCGGTGGGCGACGGGCTTGAGCGCATCCGTGAGCAGTTTGCCGAAGAGCTAGTGGGCGAGGAACCGGGTAATTTCGATCAGCCCTGGCTCCAACTGACCGACGCGGGCCGACGGGCGGCGGAAACCATTCCGGTCGATCCCGACGGCGAGCCACCGGATAGAATTGTCCCGCAATGGGATTGGCCGTTCGCAGACGCTGCCCGAGAAGTATTGCTCTACGGAACCATCGACTGGATAGAGCTCGGGCAGATCGATTGGCGAGTGAGAGAAGTCAGTCCGGGTGAATCGGACCAGGTGGTGCAACAGCGATCGCTTGAGCTGATCGCCGATCTCGTTCGACGGCGGTCTGGCGCGGGTCGGCTCCTTCGGCAGCGGGGCGCGCGGATTTGTTCCCTGGTTGGGTTCGCCGGACGAGACACTGAGCCGTATCCGTTCGGTCTATGTCGACGGATACGACAACACCGACGTATGGGAGTGGTACTGCTTGCTCGAATTGACAAGGAAGGGCGAACTGTTCGCGCGTGCGATGGAGAATCGGGTGCAGCCGCGGTAACCGTCGGAGGCTACGTCACCGCGTAGAGCCGGTGCGTGCCCGAAAATCCCTTCAGCTCGACGTCGCGGCCGTCGTCGAAAGCGATTCCGTCCTGGCCGTCGACCGATTCCCGCACCGCGTCGCTGACCAGAGTCTGCCCTCCGTCGGCCTCCGCGGCCACCCTGGCCGCCATGGCGACATTCCTGCCGAAAAGGTCGTCGCCCCGGCGCACCGACTTGCCCGCGTGAATCCCGATGCGCACCCGGATCTCGTTGGGCCGCTTACGAAGTGCGCGCTGCACATCGATGCCGCAACGCACGGCCTGGGTCGGATCGGCGAACGCGATCATGAAACCGTCGCCCTGGCTCTTCACGACGTGACCTCGGTGGCTGTTCACATACCGCCGGATCAGCTTGTCGTGCCTGCCGATCAGCCGGACCCATGCCCGGTCACCGATGCGCTCGTTGAGCGCCGTCGACTCCTCGATGTCGGAGAACAGGATCGCCACGTTCCCGTCGGGGGCCAGCCGCGCCAGGTCGGGCCGCTCCACCTCGGCCCAGTCGGCGAGATCCTCGATCGAGGAGCGGACCGCGGCCCCGAGCCCCTCCTTGCGGATGATGTTCGCCGTCTGCCAGAGGTTCTTGACGGCTTCGCGACCGCCTGACAACAGCATGTTGCGGGCATCGACTCGGCCGCGCAGCTCCTCGGCTTCGCGGCGCGCGCGGGTGAGCTGCACCCAGAGCACGACGAGTGCGACGGCCTCCGCGACGGCGACGGCCGCAAGGACATAGGCGGCGATCTGCATCCCGGTCACCGGTCAAGTATTGGATGCTGGTCTCGTGAAGCCGCAGGCGCCCTACTACGAGAGCCGATTCATCCGCGCGAACGACCCCGATGGCGCCCGCGCGCTGTGGATGCGCTCGACGGTGCTGCTGCCTTCGGCGGGCGCGCCCGTCGCCGACTCGTGGGTGATGCTCTTCGACCCCGACGGGTCCGGCAACCGCGCGCTCAAGCAGCCGCATCCGATCGACCAGTCCGATTACCAGTACGACACCTGGACCGCGCGGATCGGCGCGACCTCCATCGACGACTGGTCGGCCCGTGGGTCGGTTTCCGTCGCGGACCGATCGGCGCAGTGGGACCTGCGGATCACCCCCGGCGCCGCGGCTCCCGTCAAACTGCTGACCGACCGCGGCTACAAGGCCAAGTTCCCGACAGCCAAGACGATGGTTCGCGACCCGCTCGCGCGCTTCGACGGAAGCGTCGAACTCGACGACGCCCGCTTCGAGGTGGCCGGCTGGACCGGAAGCGTGAACCACAACTGGGGCCGACGGCACACGCCCGCCTACGCGTTCGGACAGGTGTGCGGGTTCGACGGCGCGCCGGGGTCGAGCCTGGAGATCGTGACCGCCCACGCGGCCGTCGGCCCCGTCTCGCTGCCCGCCGCCACACTTCTGGTGTTACGCCATGACGGGCGCGAGGTGGCCGTGCGTTCGGTGCTCGCGACCCGCCACACCCGTGGCGAGTACCGGCCGTTCAGCTGGTCCTTCGGCGCCCGCGTCGACGATGTGACCGTGGACGGCGAGATCACCGCGCAGCCGGGCGATGTCATCGGGCTTACCTATACCGATACCGACGGAGAGTCGAAGTACTGCTACAACTCCGCGCTCGCGACGTGTCGTATCCACTTGTCGGGCAGCGGAATCACGACAACCGAACTCACTGCTACCCGGCGCGCGATGTTCGAGATCCTGACCGGCACCCGCACTCCGTCCGTCCCACTGTTGGCCTAGCTCGATTGCGTTGGTGACCGTCGCCATGTCGAAGTAGTCCCGCCAGGCCTTGATCTTCCCGTTCTCGATCTCGAAGACCCCGGTGACGGGCAGCCGTATCGGTTCGCCGTCCTTGCGCCGCATGACGTCGGTGCGCTCGTTCATCACCAGGTTGCCGTCGCTGACCTGCCTGTGCACCAGGAAGTCGACGCCGTCGAAGTCGAAGGCTGTCACGAATCCCGCGATGAACCGCTTGATCGCCTCGCGGCCCTGCACGGCGTCCATCGGCATGTTGTGAAAGACGCCGTCTTCTGCGAAGTAGCCGGCCAGTTCCTCGGGATCGGGCGTCGACCACTTCGAGCAGAATTCGGTGACCAGTTCGTCGGCTGAGCGCGTCATGCCTTGATGAAACGCAGTGACGCGACGTAAATCAACCCCGCAAGGCCGGCCGACCCGATGGTGCTCAGGTCGACGCCACCGGCGATGTCGGCAAGAGGCCCGACGTAGAGCGTGGTGTTCACTGCCAGCATCCCGAACGTGGCGCCGACGACCCAGGCGACGACGGCAGGGAGTTCCAGCCGCCGGTGAACCAGTACCGGCCGCCGCGCCGTCCGTCGGCGAACGCCTGAAGGTCAACGGGGTCATAGGTTTTCGTGCGCAGCGCACCGATCGCCAGAATTGCCACCCAGGGCGTGATGACCGCATTCAGCGCGATCGTCATCGCGGTGACCGAGTCGACGGCGTCGAACACGAACACGCCGATGTACAGCAGCGCGATGGCGATGGCGGCGGTGATGATCGTGGTCTGCGTCCGCTTCAACCTCGGGGCGATGCCTTCCAGGTCCAGGCCGCTGGCGTAGATGCACAACACGCCCTGGCTCATGCCGCCGAACAACGAGATCACCACGATCGGGATGACGTACCAGGCGGGGGAGTTGGCGACCAGGTCGTCGATGTAGGAATCGGTCGGGTTGGCGAACGTCAACGCGGTGAACGCGCCGAACAGGCTCGGCAGCAGCACCCCGATGAACATCCCGATGCCCAGGGCCGTGCAGATCTGCTTGTCGCTGAACCGGATTGGCGAGATGCGCCGGGTGTAATCGCCGATCGTCGGCCCGTAGGAGATCGGTGCGGCCGCGAACAGTGCCGCCGACAGCGCCCAGGTCTGCCAGAACCCGCCCAGCGCGTATTCGCCGCCCGACGCGCTCGGATCGAAGCCGCCCGCGAACGCGAACACCCCGAGGATCATCAGCCCGCCGACAACGGGCACGACCACCTTCTGCACGGTGACGATGGTCGCGTGGCCGTAAAGCGCCACGGTGACCATCAGTGCGGCCACCGCGGCGTACGCGACGGCGTGCACGATATTGCTTTCCGAGGTGCCGAACAATCGGTGGCCGGCCGCGACGAGTGCGTCGCCGCTGGTCCACACCGTCACCGCCGCGAATGCGAGGGCGATCGCCAGCGCCAGCCCCGACCCGATGAACCGGCCGCGGATACCGAAGAACGCGCCACTGGAAACGGTCATGTTGGTGCCGGTGCGGGGCCCGATGATCGCGGTGGGCAGCACGGCCAGGGTGCCGACTGCGGTGCCGACGGCCATCGAGGCGACCGTCTGCCAGAAGCTGAGGCCGAACAGGATCGCGAAGGCGCCGAAGACGACGTTCGTCCAGGTCAGATTGGCGCCGAGGAAGACCGCGCCGAGGTTGCGCGGCCCGGAGTCGCGGGCCTCTTCGGGTAGGTACTCGACACCTGCTGCCTCGACCGCGCCGACGCGGTCCTCGGTCGACTCGGCGGCGAGGTTCGGAGAGTGTTGGCGGTCATGAGCTGCTCGATTCGACTTGTTGATGGGGTAGTTCAATAGTGTTGATGTAGTGTTCAATAAGAACGGGCATTCGTCAATAGGAGGATAGAAATTGACCGTTGGAATGCGCGACGCCAAACGGAAGTTGCCCGCCGAACGCCACGGCGAGTTGCTGGCCAAGGCCGTCGAGATCAGCGCCGACGAAGGCCTTTCGGCGGTGACGCTGCGGCGTGTGGCCACCGATCTCGGGGTGACACCGGGCCTGGTCAGCCACTATTTCTCATCCGCGGAGCAGCTGATCACGGCCGCCTTCACGACGTCTGCGGACGCCGATCTGGCTGAGGCCCGGTCGCGGGTGGCCGCCGCCGACTCGCCGACCGCCAAGATGGACGCGCTGATGGACTACGTGCTCGACGAGTCCAGCGAGGACGCCAGCGCCCTCTGGCTGGAGGCGTGGAGCCTGGGCAGACGCAACGACGCGCTGGCCTCCGCGGCCAATGCGTTGACCGTCGAATGGCTCGCCTGCATCGCCGAAATCGTTCGCTACGGCGTCAGCTCCGGTGAGTTTGACGTGGCAGACGCCGACGTCGCAGCGCGGCGACTGTTGACCATGATCGACGGCCTCGGTGCGCAGATGGTGGTCCGAGCCGTCCCCTCCAGCGAAGCCAAGCACATTGCGCGGTCGTACTTCACGTCCGAACTGGGCGTTGCCTCGCCGGATGGCGCCAACCGCTAATTGCGTCCTCAATTACCGGCCTCGTCAACGGTGGCGACCTATGCTTAGCGCGTAAAACAGTCCATGACCGGCGGAGGGGCGCATGGCCTGGGCGGAGGCGGTGACATGACCGGCGATCTGCTGACGGGGCGCGACAGCGAACTCGGGGCGATTCGTCGTGCGCTCAGCGGGACGGGCAACCACTGCGGAGTCGTGATCTGCGGCGCGGCAGGCGTCGGCAAGACCCGACTGGCCCGCGAGGTGCTGGCTCGCGCGCAGGCCGCCGGTGAGCGGACGAACTGGATCACCGGAACCGAGTCCGCCCGCCCGCTACCGCTTGGTGCCTTCACCGGGTCCATCACCGAGACGGCGTCGGGTTCGATGCCCGATGTCGGTCGCCTCATCAATTCCTTTATCGCGCAACAACGTCAGGGCAAGGTACTGATCGGTGTCGATGACGCGCACCTGCTGGACGGTTTGTCCGCCCACGTCGTGCACCAGCTTGCGCAGACCCGCGGGCCGCGACTGGTCGTGACCGTGCGAACGGGCGAGGCCGAACCCGACGCCGTCACGGCGTTGTGGAAGGACGGCCTGCTGGTCCGCCTCGACCTCGGGCCGTTGTCGGAGGCCGGAACGCGCAGCCTGATCGAGTCCACCCTCGACGGACCGGTGGATGCCCGTAGCGCGCAACGGTTCTGGAAACTCACCGGCGGCAACGCGCTGTTCCTGCGACAACTGCTGAGCGATCAGGTGGCCGCGGGGCGGATGCGCCAGGTCGCCGGTGTGTGGATGTGGGACGAACGGGTTGCGGTGTCGCAGAACATCACCGACATGGTGGGCCGCCGCCTGGGTGAGCTGTCCGAAGGGGTGGAACTCGTCGTCGACACGTTGTCGCAATGCGAGCCGTTGCCCGTCGACGTGCTGTGCACGGTGGCCGAACGCACCGACCTGGAAACCGCCGAGCAGATGCGGCTCGTCACCGTGGAACGCTCCGGCAACGAGCGCATGGCCCGGTTGGCGCATCCGCTCTACGGCGAGCTCCGGCGATCGAGCGCAGGCGAGATGTACCTGTCCCGGATTCGCGGCAAGCTGGCGCAGGGACTGGGTGAAAAGCCCGACGCCGACATGCAATCCACGGTGCGACGCGCACTGCTCACGCTCGAGTCTGACCTGCCGGCCGAACCCGACCTCTTCGTCGATGCCGCCCGCTTCGCGATGACGCTGCTCGATCTCGACCTCGCGGATCGATTCGCGGCAGCCGCAGTGTCGGCGGGTGCCACCGAAGCGCCCGGCGTGCAGGCCATGAACCTGGTGCTGCGTGGCCGCGGCGACGACGCGGAGAAGTTCCTCAAGGAGATCACCGCCGAGGGCCACGAGGATGCGCACCGGTGGTCGACCGTGCGCGCGGCCAACCTGATCTGGACACTGGGCAGGCCCGCCGACGCCGCGGCAATCCTCGCGGGGCTCGCCGCGGGACCGGAGACGCCGACCGAACAGGCCTCCCGTGATAGCGGTGGAGGCATGCGTCGAAGCCGTTCACGGTCACTGCGAGCTCGCCGCTGAAAAGGCCAACGCCGCACTGGATTCAGAGCAGCTCGGTGACTTTCACGCCATGATGGCGTCGTTCGCGCTTGCGATGGCGCTCGGCGCGCTCGGGCGAGGAGATGAGCTCACGGCCGTCGCCGATCGGGCGCTCGACCGGGCGTCGACGTCGTTTCAGACCGCGCATCTGCGGTTCTGGTTCGGCGGTGTCTACGCCCGTGCCTGCAGACTGACCGGCCGCATCGACGACTGCGCGAAGCTCGCCAAGCAGATGGCCGACTCCGTCAACGACGTCCCCGGTCTGGCGTATGCGAACCTGGTGTTCCTTTTGGGCCAGTCCGATCTCATGCGAGGAGAACTGCCCGGCGCGGTCAAGCTCCTGCACGAAGCGCTCGCAGGCGTCGAGCACCACGGCATCACAACGGGTTTGCGGCCCGCGACCTGTTTCGCGTTGACCGAGGCGCACGCCAAACTCGGGCAGTCGGCCGAGGCGAATGCCGCTCTCGAAGAGGCGCGCGCGAACGTGCCCGACACCTACGTGTACATGCACACCGCGCTGGCGATCGCGACGGGCTGGGCACTGGCGGCAGGCGGATACCTGTCCGATGCGGTGACGACCGTCCGCGAGGCGGCCGAGAAGTCCCGCGATCGCGGTCAGCCGACGCACGAGTTGATCTGCATGCAGGTGGCGGCGCAGTGGGGTGACGCCTCCATGGCGGACCGCGCACGTGAGCTCGCCGACGAGTTGTCGCTGCCGCTGGCGGATGCCGTTGCGCGGCACGTCGAATCGCTGGCGGCCAAGGACGGCGAGGGTCTTCTCGCGGCGTCGAACGAATATCAGGCGCTCGGCGACAAGGCGACGGCGGCCGATGCGGCCGCGCAGGCGGCGGTGGCCTTCTCGCAAAGTCAGTTGCGTCGGCGTCGGCTGTACGCCGCCGCGATCGCGCAGGGGCTGTCCGACGAGTGCGGTGGCCTGAGCACGCCTGCGCTGCGGAGCCCGACAGGCCATCCGCTGACCGAAAGGCAACGCGAAATCGTCGAGCTCGCCGTGGCGGGCATGTCCAACAAAGACATCGCGCAGCGACTGTTCATGTCGGTCCGCAGTGTCGAGGGTCATCTGTACCGCGCCTGCCAACGTGTCGGCGCCAATTCACGCGAAGAGTTGGCCGCCATCATCCGAAAAGGCCCGGCAGCCACGGATTGACGTGGGCCAATATCGCCGTTCCGGCAATGCTCGTATCTGAATCAGGGCACCCGAACTCTTGTTGCCGGTATCTCAAATTTACTGTGCGAGAGGCGATCTCGGCCACACCGAGTTGCGCGGACAGCAATGGTATGCGTAGCATGGCTAACAGCGAAGGGGAGTAGCCCCAAATCAGGTAATCGACATACTGGCGCCGCGGTCACACCGCATAGCCCGGTTACCCGGACCGGTGCAATGGCCGGTGGGCGAGACCTTCGGCCGTACAGACCGTAACGGTTGCCGGCCGGAGGCTTTTCACATCTCCGAGCGGCAGCCACACCGAACAGGGAGTAGTGCGTGTTCGCCGCCTTGCTGCTGAGCTTCGCCGTCATCTTCGTCGCCGAACTCGGGGACAAATCCCAGCTGATGGCGATGACGTTCGCGCTGCGCCATCGCTGGTGGGTGGTCCTCGGCGGCATCACTTTCGCGACAACCGCGGTGCACCTCATCTCCGTGGCGGTCGGCCATTACCTCGGTGCCGCACTGCCGACGCATCTGCTCGGCATCCTGGCCGGAGTGGCGTTCGTTCTGTTCGGACTGTGGACGCTGCGAGGCGACCGGCTCTCTGATGACGAAGCGACCAGGGCCCAGCGATCCACCGCACCCGCGTTCTTCGCGGTCACGTCTGCGTTCCTTCTCGCCGAACTCGGCGACAAGACGATGCTCGCGACGATAACCCTCGCGGCAGACAACGACTGGGTGGGCGTGTGGATCGGCTCCACGCTGGGCATGGTGGCCGCCGACGCACTGGCCATCCTGGTCGGCGCCATCGCAGGCAAGCATCTCCCGGAGCGAGCTCATTCAGATCGTTGCGGCCGCCTTGTTCCTCGTCTTCGGTATCGCGATGCTCGTCGAAGGCGCCTTCCCGGCGCTGCCGGTCGCGGTGACCGTCGCGATCGCGGTCGGTGCTGTGCGCTTCTCGGTGCCGCTCTGCGTGCGTTGCCGCCGCGGTTCCGTCCGGCGGTATTTCGTCCGGCGCCGGGGATACCGACGTCGCCAGGTGAAGAGGCCGCTAGAAGCCTTCGGTGAGCACCCTGTCGAGCGCGTCGACGTAGAAGTCCGCGGCTTCGGCGTCGATGCACAGCGGCGGCTTGGTCTTGAGGATGTTCATGTGATCGCCGGTCGGCTGAATCACCACGCCGAGTTCGAGCATGCGGTTGCAGATTGCGGCTGTCTCCTCGACGGCGGGTTCCAGGGTGTCCCTGTCGCGGACCATCTCCACACCCAGATACAGCCCAACGCCGTGCACGGTGCCGATGATCGGGTGTTTGTCCTGCAGCGCTTGCAATCTCGCCTTCAGGTGAGCGCCTACCGTTGCCGCGTTCTGCTGCAGCCCTTCATCGCGCAGGGTGTCGAGGACGGTGATACCGATCGCGCAGGACAGCGGGCTTCCGCCGGTGGACGAGAAGAAGTAGCCCTGGCTGCGGAACCTGTCGGCGATGTCGCGACTGGTGATCACCGCGCCGAGCGGCGAACCGTTGCCGGTGGATTTCGCGACCGAGACGATATCGGGGACGACGTTCTGCTGTTCGAAGCCCCAGAACCAGTTGCCGAGCCGGCCGTAGGCGACCTGGACCTCGTCGGCGATGGCGAGGCCACCGCCGGCGCGCACCGCCGCATACACCTGCTCCAGATAGCGATCCGGCAGCGCCATACCGCCCGCATTGCCGTACACCGGCTCGGCGATGAACCCGGCGGGCGCGCGGCCGTCGGCGATCAGCCCCTGGATCTGGGCCACCGCGTCGACCGCGTAACGGTCGGCGTCGACACCCCGGTACTTGCCCCGGAAGCTGTTGGGCGACTCCACGGTGTGCACCCAATCGGGCCGGGTGGCAAGGGCATTCGGATTGTCGGCGACCGACGTCGAAATGGCGTCGGTGCCATACGTCCACCCGTGGTAGGCCTCGCGGACCGCGACGATATCGCGTCTGCCGGTGGCGGCCATCGCCAGCCGCAACGCCAGATCGCTTGCCTCAGAACCGGAGTTCACCAGGAACACCGTGTCCAGCGGTTCGGGCAGCATGGCGGCGAGCCGCTCGCTGAACTCCACCACGGCCTCGTAGTTGAAGCGCGAGTTGGTGTTCAGCCTGCGCAGCTGACGTGCCGCGGTGTCGGCGACACGTGGATGGGCGTGGCCGAGAACCGTGACGTTGTTGACCATGTCGAGGTAGGACCGGCCGTCCGTCGACATCAAGAAGTGCCGCCAGCCGCGCTCGATCTGCGGCGGCTTGGCGTAGTAGTGCTCCTGCACCGGCGCGAAGCTTTCGTCGCGCCGCGCCAGCAGATCGTCGTCGCGGTGCGATTCGGCGACGTCGGGAAGACCCAACACCTGGCGCGGGTCACGGCAGAGCGCAAGCCAGCCTCGCGCGAGTTCCGCAGTGGTGAGGTGCGGCGCGGGCGGCGCACCGACGGGCTGCACACGCGCTTCGGCCCATCGGCCCGACGCCATATCGGCGAGACCATCGCCTGCGCGTAGCCGGTCACCCGGAGCCGCGAAAGGGGTGACGCCGGACAGCGTCAGTTCGTACGCGCTGCCGCGCACCGTGACGCTGTGCGCATCGCCGTCGACGACCTCGCCGTCCCACGGCGCCACCGCGCGGGTGTCAGCCGCAGGCCAGAGGCTGATACCCGTCGGCACCACATCGGGACTGTCCTGGTTCAACGGCTGTGCGTATCTCAGCCGCGGCTGGCCGAAACGGGTGGCGACCAGTGCGGCGCCGTTATCGACTGCCTCCCTTGCGAGTTCGTCTTCGATGTCAGGCCGGAGCCAGCCGCCGGGGGTGAACGCGGAGTCGTACGCATCCGACTGCGACGACAAATCCAGCGTCACCACATCGGCGGGATCGAGGCCGCCGATGAGCGCGGCGTCGACCGAAACCCCGCCGGGGCTACCCGCAAGCCCGAGGTCGGCCTTGATCAGTGCGGTCATCACGTCGACCGGGATCGACGTGGCCTGCTCGAACATCCGGATCTCGCCGTCGGTCTGCTCGGTCACGTAGGCGTTGTCGGGGTCGAGGACGGCCTGTTGTGCGCCGCTGACGATCAGCACGGCGGTGCGCAGCACCAGCATCGGCCAGAGCACCTCGGCCTCGTCGGCGCTCAACGGCCGGATCGCGTGAAATGCCCTCACTCCCGGCAGGATCGAGGTCGGGTCGCTGCCGGAGTGGCCGAGTACCGACGACACCGTGATCGCCAACTCCGAAACCGCCCATGTGTGCGACAGGTCGCCGAAGTCGATGACGCCGTCTGGGTGGGGGTCCCCACCGACACCGCGTGTGACGACGAGGTTGGCATCGGTCAGGTCGAGGTGCGTGGCCTGCCGCGGCAGACGGTCTGCGAGTGGGGCGATCCGCGACCAGGCGACCGCCGCCGCCTCCTCGGCCTTGGCCCGCTGCGCAGGGTCGGGAACGTGTGAAACCAGTTGCGTCACAACGTCTGCGCCGAAGCGAAGGTCCCATTGCAAGGCGCGGTCGAGCCCGGGATGATCGAAGGTGGCCAGCGCGCGGCTGACCCGGCCTGCCACCTCGCCGAGGCCCGCGACGGCTGCGGGGGGAAGGTAGCCCGATTCGTACAGAGTGCCGCCGGGAAGGAACCGCAGCAGGCGGACATAAGCCGTCTTGTCGAGCAGACCCGTTATCGCGGTGCACTTCTCACCGGCCAGGTTCGGCAGCGGCACGGCGATCCGCAGCGACGGTTCGGCCGCGGCGATCAGGTCGGCCGCGGCGTCCTGGGCTTCCAATTCCGTTGCGTTGAAAGCGGGGTTGGCGATCTTGAGGATGCCGACGATGTCGTCGCTCGCGTCGTACACGACGAAGTTGCAGTCCTGGTTGCTGCCGAGCAACGTGGCGCGTGCGCTGATCCCGTAGTGCTCGGCCACGATCTGCTCGGCCTGTGCCTCGGTCACCTGGGGCCCGGGCAGCTCGGGTTCTTCGAGAAAGTTGAAGCCGACGGTGCGGCGCGACGTGCTCATCGGTTGACGAATTGCACAACCACGTCGCTGAACGCGTCGTTGTCGTCACCGGCGGCGGTATGCCCGGCATCCGAGAGCTCGACGAACTCGGCGCCCGGCACCTTCTCCAGGAAGTCCTTGACGCCCTCCTCGCTCACCACGTCCGACAGCCCGCCCCTGATCAGCAGGATCGGGATGGTCAGCGCCATGACGGCCTGCTCCAGCTTCGACACCCGAACGAACTTGTCGTCCGCAGGCACCGTCAGAAACGCCGGATCCCAATGCCAGAACCAGCGCCCGTCACGCAACCGCAGGTTCTTCTTCAGCCCCTCGGGGCTGCGCGGTTTCGTCCGATGCGGCAGATACGAGGCGACGGCTTCTGCCGCCTCGTCGAGTGACTCGAAGCCGTTCAAACCGCTGGCCATGAACTCACGAATGCGCGCGCTGCCATCCTTCTCGTACCGCGGCACGACATCGACGAGGACAAGTTTCGGCACCGTCTCCGGTCCGGCTTCGTGCGCGACAGGCATTGCCGTCATCCCGCCCATGCTGGCCCCGATCAGGATCGTCGGCCTGCCGATTTGATCGATCACCGAGTGCGTGTCGGTGCACAGCGCGTCGACGGAGTAGTTCGCGTCGGGCGCACGGTCGCTGTCGCCGTGGCCGCGCGAATCGAGCGCGATCACGTGCAGCCCGTCGTCGGCGAGGATCTGGCAGGTGTTCTTCCAGGAATACCGGTTCTGCCCGCCACCGTGCAGGAAAAGCACCGACGGCCGGTCAGCCGGTGCGTCTGACCGGTTCCACTCGTCTGCGATCAGGGTGATTCCGTCGGCTACCCCGAAACTTCACCGTTTGCAGTTCGCTGTGCCCAGTGCTCACGGACGTCCTCTCAGGCCTTCCCCCGCGCTCACGTTACCCAGCGGAAAATCGCCATTTCACCCATGGTGGACAAACGCCGCAGACCGCCCTCCCTACAATTTGCGATCGTGTCACCGGATTCGCAGAGCCTCGATGACCGCCAGGGCATCATCGACGCCGCGTACGGCTGCCTGTACGAACCGCACAGCGGTCCCATCCCGGTTGCCGCGATCCTTGGCCGGGCCGGCCTGTCCACGCGAGCGTTCTATCGCCATTTCTCGTCGAAGGACGAGCTGTTCCTTGCGATGCTGAGGCAGGAGGGCGAGGCATTGGCCGGCCGGCTGGACCGCATCGTCGACGAGGTGTCCGGCGGTCCGGTCGAGCAGCTGACGGCCTGGATCGAGACGATGTACGTGCTGGCGCGCGACCCGGACCTGCGGATGCACCTGACGGTCATCGATTCAGACGAAGTGCGTGCGGCGACCGGGTATCGGGAGGCGCGGGAGCGCCTGCACGCCGACCGCGAGCGCTCGCTGGAGCGCGTTCTCCAGAACGGGCGCGACGATGGCTCGTTTCCGCTGGCGCAGCCGCCGCGAGATGCCGTCTTCATCAGCGCGATCGTGTCAAGGGAACTGACGATCTCGGCGCCAGGCAACGCAGAAGATCTGCAGCGCGGCAGGGCTCGCGTCCTCGACTTCGCGCTGCGGGCATTGGGTGCGAGCGCTCGCTAGATGAGTTTCGGCGGGCTGGCGGAGTCTGTATTGAGTAAGCCCCGCGTAGACGCATAGAAAGGACGCCCCATGCCGGCCATCACCCCGTCACTGTGGTTCGACGACAACCTCGAGGAAGCCGCCGCGTTCTACATCTCGATCTTCCCGAACTCCTCGGTCGAAGAGCTTCACCGCGCAACCGAAGCCGGACCGGGCAATCCTGGCGACGTGATCTCGGCCTTCTTCGTGCTGGACGGCACGCGGTTCCTCGGTATCAACGGCGGGCCGCACTTCCAGTTCTCCGAAGCGGTGTCGTTCATGGTGCATTGCAAGGATCAGGCCGAGGTCGACTACTACTGGGATCGGCTGCTCGACGGCGGCGAGGAATCACACTGCGGCTGGCTCAAGGACCGCTTCGGGCTGAGCTGGCAGATCTGTCCGGACCGGTTGTTGGAGCTGGAAAGCGATCCCGACCCGGCCCGCGCCGCAGCCGCCGTCAAAGCCATGCACGGCATGCGCAAGATCGTCATCGCCGAACTGGAAGAAGCCGCCGCCAACGCCTGAAGCCGGCGTCCTCACGTCCTCAGACGCGAGATCCACTCGACGGTGGCGTCGCTGATCGGCTCGACGTCCGCGACGTCGTCGCACATGGTGGCCATCAGCGACGCCTCCGACATGACCGCGATCAGGACGCGGGACAGCAGCTGACCCCGCTTCGTCGAATCCACGTCGAGCACACCCATCCATCTGTCGAAGAACGTGAGCGTGTTCGTGCGGCGCAACCGTTCGAAATCGGCGGGCACGTCGCCGGCGCCCATCATCATCGCGACCCGCCTGTTCTCCCATATCGCAGTCAGGTAGGCCCGCACGTGCGCCGCAAAGGCCTGCTGGCTGTCCAGGTCGGTGGCTTCGAGGGCGGCCTCGGCCAAGCGGCGTTCGACATCGGCCGACAGCCGGTCGTAGATCGCCAGGAACAGCTCTCTCTTTCCGCCGAAATGGTGGTAGATGCTGCCGATGCTGGCACCGGACCGCGCGACGATTTCGGCCATCGTCGCCGCCGAGAAACCCCGTGCGCCGAACACTTCGGTCGCCGCGTCGAGGATGCGGTGCTGCGTGGCGTCGGTCCTGGCCCAACGCCGCGTCGGCGTCGTCATGGGACCAAGCTAGCGCAGTCCATGCCACTTCTGGAACATTGTTCTAGAAAAATCGTCGCGGTTCTTTCATTTCGCGTCTGCGCGCGTGGCCGCCGGTAACTTCCCAGCTTCCGGCACGTACGTTGGACCGGACGAACACGCGAAGACGGAGGCCGAAACGGCCCGTCGCGCCACAGAGGAGCAAACATGGCAGACGATGCTGCCCCCGAAGGGGAACCTGGCGAGGAGGCCACCGAAGCCGCCGACGTTGAAAGCGACGCTGTCGAGGCGGCCGACGCGGATGCCGAGGACGGGACCGCCGACGACACGGCGCCCGGCGAGGTCGCGACGTCGCATGTTCGGCTCGCATTGATTCTCGGGGTGGTGGGGGTCGTCGCGCTGGCCGGGCTGTGCGGATGGCTCGGTTTCCGCGCCTACACGTCCCATCAAGCGGCCGACGAGCGAAACATGTTCCTCCAGGTCGGTCGGCAGGCGGCGTTGAACCTCACCACGATCGACTTCGAACACGCCGACGAGGACGTGCAGCGCGTGCTCGACTCGTCAACGGGCACCTTCTATGACGACTTCAATGCCCGTGCGCAGCCGTTCAAAGAGGTGGTGAAGCAGGCGAAGTCGAAATCCGTCGGCACCATCGCAGAGGCCGGGGTCGAAACCGAAACCGAGGACGGGGCAGACGTGCTGGTCGCCGTCACCGTCAGGACCTCCAATGCCGGTGCGGCCGAACAGGAGCCGCGGGCCTGGCGGATGCGGATAACGGTGCAGAAAGTCGACGACGGAGCCAAGGTGGCCAACGTGAGGTTCGTATCGTGACCGACGACAAGCACGCTGAGCGAGGAAACCCTCGAAGACTCCGCGGTGAGGCTGGACGCCGAATCCGACGCCGACACAGCGGAACCGCCAGGCGAGCACGCGGCGACCGACGAGCCGGTCATCACCGCCGCCGATGAGGCTGCGGTCGCCAGTTTCGCCTATCCCGAACGCGAACCCCGGTCGTCACGCATCATCGCCTTCGCCCTGTTGCCCGCGCTCGCGTTCCTGCTCGCCATCGGCGCCGGGGTGTTGAAGTTCATGGACTCGGGTGTGCGTGACAGCAACGTCGCTCGAGATGAGTCGATGCAGGTCGCCAAGGACAGCACGGTTGCGCTGCTGTCCTACAAGCCCGACACCGTCGAGCAGCAGCTGACCGCCGCGCGGGACAGGCTCACCGGGGACTTCCGCAACGAGTACACCGACCTGACCAACAACGTCGTGATCCCCGGGGCCAAGGAGAAGAAGATCTCCGCCGTCGCCAGTGTGCCCGGGGCGGCCTCGGTATCGGCCAATCCCGGCCGCGCCGTCGTTCTGTTGTTCGTCAACCAGACCGTGACCGTAGGCGACAGCGTCCCCACCGACACCGCATCGAGTGTCCGCATCACCCTGGAGAAAACGGGGGATCGCTGGCTGATCTCCGAGTTCGAACCGGTGTAGCCGCCGTCATGAGGGATCCCGAATGGATTGACATCGCGACCTCATCGGTGCAACTGCGCGCGTTGACGTGGGGACCGGCCGACGCACCGATCGCGTTGTGCCTCCACGGTTTTCCTGATACCGCGTGGGGCTGGCGCAAGGTCGCAGCGCCGCTGGTCGACGCCGGCTGGCGGGTGGTGGCTCCGTTCATGCGCGGGTATGCACCGTCGTCGATACCCTCCGACGGCAGCTATCACGTCGGCGCTCTGATGGACGATGCGCTGCAGGTGCTGGAGGCGGCGGGGCCGACGGGACGCGATGTCGTCATCGGCCACGACTGGGGTGCGGTGACAGCGGCCGGGCTCGCCGCGCTGCCTGACAGCCCGTTCACCAAGGCGGTGATCATGTCGGTGCCACCGTTCGCGGCGTATCAGCCGTGGGGTCGGGCGCCCGACCAAATCCGGCTGGTGGCCCAGATTCCCCGGCAACTGCTTCGCAGCTGGTACATCATGTACTTCCAACTACCCTGGCTCCCTGAGCTTTCCGCGTCCCGGGTGGTTCCGATTCTGTGGCGTCAGTGGTCGCCGGGTTACGAAGACGTCGACGACGACGTCCGGCTCGTCGAGGAGGCCATCGGTGCGCCGGAGAACTGGCGCGCGGCAATCAGCATGTACCGGCAGAACTTTCGCGGCACCAAGCCGCCCGACGAGTACGCGGATCTGCATGCGCTGTTCATGAAGCAGCCCGCGATGCCGTTCCTGTACCTACACGGCGACGACGACGGCGCCATGGCTCCCGATTACATCGCGTGGGTCGAGCGGATTCTTCTTCCCGGTAGCGACGCCTTCGTGGTCGAGGGCGCCGGGCACTTCCTGCAACTCGAGCAGCCCGATGTGGTGGCGGGCCACATCGTCGACTTCGTCGGGCGAGTCTGACCGGATGCCATGATGGTGCGCCGGCTTGCCGCTGCCGATGCGCAGTCGTACTGGATGTCGGCGAAGATCCCCAACGACGCCTTTCTTCTGTACGGGTTCGCCGGAGTGCCAGACGATCTCGCGCAGGCCATCGGGGTCATTCGCGGCCGGGCTGCGGACTGTGCGGAATTCCGCGTCCGCATTCGTGATGGCAGCGCGCTGACCTATCCGTCGTGGGTGAGCGGTCTTGTCGGGGTCGACCAGCTCTCGGTGCGTGAGCTCGACGACAACAGCTGGGCGGGCTGCCTGGCCGCAGTGGGCGGACTTGCCGACGAGCAACTCGATGCACGGGTGTGGCCGTGGCGGCTGGTCGTGTTCACCCCTGTCGAGGGGGCACCCGGCGTCTCGGGACCGGCGACGGTGGCGGTCGTGCAGATGTCGCACGCATTCGCCGACGGCGTCAGGTCATCGGCGTTGGCGGCGCGGCTGTTCGGTCGGGCAGACGAGATCGCGCCCGTGGCGACACCACGGCTGCGCGGCGTCCTGCTGCCATGGCGCGGCCTCGTCGCGGCACGTGCGCATCGTCAGCTGGTCCGCGACACCGAAGCGGGCCTGGTGCCGCCGCAGGCGCCGACCCGTCCTGCCCTGCGAACCAACACCCCACCGGCGGGCACGCGCAGCGTGCGCACCCTGATCCGGCACCGCGACCGACTGGCGTGCCCGACCGTGACGGTCGGCGTGCTGTGTGCGGTGTCCACGGCACTGTCGGAGCATCTGCGCGCGATGGGTGACGACCCGTCGACGCTGGGGGCCGAAGTGCCGATGGCGAAAACCGTTGCACGCGAGGCGAACAATCACTACGGCAACGTCGGGGTCGGCCTGTATCCGGAGCTGGGCATTGACGAGCGCGCGACGCGGATCGCCGCCGACCTGGCCGATCGTCGTCGTCGGGCCCAACACCCCGCGATGCGCGCCGACAGTCGTGCGTACGCGGCGATGCCCGCGCCGCTTTTGCGCTGGGGTGTGACGCGGTTCGACCCGACCGTTTGCTCGCCCGTCGTGACCGGCAACACCGTCGTCTCCAGCGTCAACAGGGGACAGGCGGATCTGCGCTTCGGCGGTGCGCCCGTCGCGTTCACCGCCGGTTATCCGGCGTTGTCGCCGATGATGGGCCTCACCCACGGTGTGCACGGAATCGGTGACACCGTCGCCGTCAGCGTGCACGCCGCCGAGTCGGCGATCGGCGATGTCGACGAATACGTCGCACGACTTGACGCCGCGCTGCCAGGATGAGTGCCGTGCTTGCCGACGCTTAGGCCGTACTGCGCAGCGAGTTGATTCCGACGTCGAGCGCCGCCTCGAGGTAGCCGATGTCACCTGTCGCCAGGAGTACGCCGACGCCACCCTGGATGCCGGCAAGCAGGGCAGCGGCGGTCCGATCGGCATCGAGTCCGCCGACGACTTTGGTCTGCCGCTGCATGTGCCGCACGCCGTTGGCAATCTCGTTGTGCCACTTGTCCATCAGGGCCCTCGTCACAGCCTGCGCGCCCGGTGTGGTGCGCCCGATCTCGGACATCAGCACCGCCAGCGGGCAGTGCTGACCCTGCCGCCGGTAGCGGTCCACCACCGCGTCGCGCCAGCGCTGCCATGCGGCCCACGACGTCAACTCGCCCAGGTACGGCTGCTGGTCGTCGAGCACCATTTGGGCCTCGTACTCGGCGACGGCCAACAGCAGTTGTTCCTTGCCGCCGGGAAAGTAGTGGAACAGCTGGCTCTTCGAGGTCTGTGTGCGCGCACGGATATCGTCCAGCGTCGCGATCGAGATGCCGGTCGCCCGAATCTCGGCCGCAGCGCCCTCGATGATGCGCTGCCGGGTCGCCTGCCCCTTGGCCGTCAGATTATGGACTTGCGGGTCCATTTTTGTCGGCGGAGCATGTGGACTCATGAGTCCAAACAGTACGCGGCTGGCAGGCCGCACAGCATTGATCACCGGCTCCACGGGCGGCCTCGGAGTGGCGATCGCATCGACGCTGGCCGCCGAGGGCGCCTTCGTCGTCGTCAGTGGCCGGGACAAGGAACGCGGTGACACAGTCGCCGCGGACATCCGAGCGGCAGGTGCGGGCGCGGAGTTCGTCGCCGCCGACATCGGCGCGGGAGAGGCCGAAGTGAAGCGTCTCGCCGACGCGGCGCTCGCCGCCGCGGGCGGGCACATCGACATCCTGGTCAACAACGCCGCGATGTTGCTGATGCCGACGCCGACGGCGCAGGTGCCCGAACAGGTGTTGCGTGAGGCATTCGACGTCAATGTGTTCGCGCCGTTCCTGCTCACCGGACTCATCGCGCCCGCGATGGCCGAACGAGGCGCGGGAGCTGTGGTCAACATCGGCTCCATCACCGGCCTGCGCGGCGGCGATGGTTCGGCGGTCTACGACGCGACCAAGGCGGTATTGCACTCCTTCACCCGATCCTGGGCCGCCGAGTTCGGCCCGGCGGGCGTACGGGTCAACGCCGTCGCGCCGGGGCCGATCGCCACCGAAAGGCAAGCCGAGTTCGCAGAGCATGTGGCGCCGGTCATCGCGCGCATACCCTCGCGACGAGTGAGCACGCCGGATGAGGTCGCCGCCGCGGTCGCCTTCCTGGCCAGCGAGGACGCCGCCAACATCCATGGTGTCGTGCTCAGCGTCGACGGCGGCTGGGCGGCCGTCTGATGGCGCGTGCGATCACGGAATCGATGCCACGGGGCTAGAACACGTTCTAGTCTGTGCGGCCATGGGATTCCTCAAGCCCGATATGCCCGTCGTCGACTTCGCCGAGTGGATCAAGGGCAGCCGCTCCGAGAAGATCCGCCCGATGGCCAGGCACTGGGCCGAGGTCGGCTTCGGCACACCCGTCGTGATGCACCTGTTCTACGTCGTCAAGATCCTGCTCTACATCCTCGGCGGCTGGCTGTTCGCGCTCGCCACCACAGGCGTCGACGGTTTCACCGACGTCGGGCAGTGGTGGACCGAACCGATCGTGTTCGAGAAGGTCGTGCTCTACACGATGCTGTTCGAGGTCGTGGGACTTGGCTGCGGCTTCGGACCGTTGAACAACCGGTTCTTCCCGCCGCTGGGATCGATCCTCTACTGGTTGCGGCCCAACACCATTCGGCTGCCACCATGGCCCGACCGGGTGCCGCTGACGAAGGGCACCGCCAGGTCACCGATCGACGTGGTGCTCTACGGCGCGCTGCTTGTGGTGCTTCTCATCGCCTTGTTCTCCGACGGGACGGGGCCGATCCCCGCACTCGGCACCGATATCGGTGTGCTGCCGATGTGGCAGATCTGGTCGATTCTCGCGCTGCTCGCAGTGGCGGGTCTGCGCGACAAGGTGATCTTCCTTGCCGCCCGCGGCGAGGTGTACGGGTCGTTCACCGTGGCGTTCCTGTTCGCCGGCTTCGGGGTCGACCTGATCATCGCGTGCAAGCTGGTGTGCGTCGCGATCTGGATGGGGGCCGCGACGTCAAAGCTGAACAAGCACTTCCCGTTTGTCATCTCGACGATGATGTCGAACAACCCACTGATCCGCACCAAGTGGCTGAAGCGCAAGTTCTTCGAGAAGTTCCCCGACGATCTGCGTCCAGGCCCGGTGTCGCGGTTCATCGCGCACTTCAGCACGGCCATCGAGATGTTGGTGCCGCTGGCACTGCTGTTCTCCCACGGTGGCTGGCCGACGGCCATCGCCGCATTCGTGATGCTCTGCTTCCACTTCGGGATTCTGTCGGCGATTCCGATGGGGGTGCCGCTGGAATGGAACGTCTTCATGATGTTCTCCGTGGTCGCACTGTTCGTCGGCCACGCCGAAGTGGGTCTTTCGGATATGACCACGCCGCTTCCCGTCGTGCTCTTCGCGGTGCTCGCGACGATCGTGGCGCTGGGCAATCTGTTCCCGCGCAAGATCTCGTTCCTGCCCGGTATGCGGTACTACGCGGGCAACTGGGACACCTCGTGGTGGTGCATCAAGCCGTCGGCGAGCGAGAAGATCGACCGCGGACTGGTCGCGATCGCCAGCATGCCCGCCTCTCAGCTGGCGAAGTTCTACGGCAGCGAAGAGCAGGCGATGATCTTTCTCTACAAGGGATATGCGTTCCGCGGCTTCAACTCTCACGGCAAAGCGTTGCTGACGCTTGTGCACAACGCGCTGGCGGGCCGCAACGAGGACGAATACATGATCACCGAGGGCGAGCGACTGTGCAGCACCGCGGTCGGATGGAACTTCGGCGACGGACACATGCACAACGAGCAGTTGATCGACGCGATGCACGAGCGCTGCAATTTCGAGCCCGGCGAGGTGCGCGTCATTCTGCTTGACGCACAGCCGATCCATCAGCAGCGGCAGCGATACCGGTTGGTCGATGCTGCCACAGGGGAATTCGAGCGGGGTTATGTGAACGTCGCCGACATGGTGACAGGCCAACCGTGGACCGACGACATTCCCGTGCATGTCGAATGGTCGGCGGATTCGACGGCGCGGCCCTAGCCGACGACGTCGCGGACCTTGACGGTCTCCAGGCCTTTCAACAAGAGGTTGCGCGTCGTGTCGAGGTGTTTGCGCCAGTGCGCCTCGGCCGTCGGGCCGTCACCGGAGCGCATGAACTCCATCAGGCGGCGGTAGGACCGCATCACCTTCTCGTAGTCGGCCTTGGACACCGGCCTGCGTTCCTTGAACACGAAAGCCATGTGCCGCACCTGGATTTCGTGCAGCATGCCCGCCATCATGCCCAGCGTCGCGTTACCGGAAAGCTCGACAAGCTTGCGATGGAACTCGCCCGTCGTCTCGGCGAGACGCCCGGACTGCCAACCCGCGGGGATGTCTTCGTCGAGCATGCGGTCGAGTTCGTCGAACGCCGCCGTTGTTTGTGCTTCGGTCAGTAGCCGGACCGCCATCGGTTCGATGCCGGAGCGGGCGGTCATCACATCGGAGATCGTTGCGCCCGACAGCTCGAGCAGAAGGCCCGCGGGCCTGGCGACGATCTCCGGGCCTGGCACCCGCACGCGCGCGCCGGTGCGCGAACCGCGGCGCACCTCGACCAATCGCTCGGACTCCAGCACGCGGACGGCTTCGCGCAGGGTCGGCCTGCTGACGCCGAAGTGCGTCATCAGCTCGGCCTCGTTGGGGAGGTAGTCGCCCTCCTTGAGCTGGCCGTCGACCACCATCCGGCGCAGCGTCCCTGCGACCAGTTCCGCGGTCTTGGGTGACCGGATCGGCGCGCCTGGGGCCGACGAGACCGCGTCGGGGCCGATCATCGGCGCCAACGGTGTACTGCGAGCCACCACCACTCCTGAAACGAGGTCATCACCGGCCGGCGGGCCAGGTGTACAACTCAGTAAACCATGTCGGGAGCAGGCGACTTCGGACCTGAAACCGCGTCCTGGCTTATTGGCGACAACCGGCGAAAGCTTGGCGCATGACCGACGACATGTGGGGGGCTGGGGATTACCAGGCAGTCGCGCGGAAGGTCACCTCCATCGCCGAGGTCCTCGTGCGGCGCGCACGCGTCGAATCCGGGATGACGGTGCTTGACGTCGCATGCGGGACGGGCAATGCAAGCATCGCGGCGGCAGAACTGGGCGCGCGGGTCACCGGCCTGGACTCTTCACCGCATCTCATCACGATCGCGCGCGAGCGGGGAGTCGAGGCGAATGTCGACGTCGAGTGGCTCGAGGGGGACGCTCAATCGCTTCCATTCGACGATGACACCTTCGACCGGGTCATCTCTGCGATCGGGCACATGTTCGCGCCTGATCACAGGCGGACGGCTGACGAGTTACGCCGCGTCTGCGGGAAAGACGGCCGTATCGCGATCGCCTGTTGGACGCCGGAGGGCAGCATCGGCGCCATGTTCCAGCGACTCGGCGAGATCTCGGCGCCACCGTCGGCGGGTTTCCAATCGCCTCTGCTGTGGGGTACCGAAGATCACGTACGCGAACTGCTCGGCGACGACGTCGAATTCGAGCGCCACGACGTCGAGTTCGAGGAGCCGTCGCCAGAGAGCTACGCCGACTTCATGCTGAGTCGCTTTCCACCCCTTGTCGCCATGCGTGCTGACATCGGCGAGCAAACCGTCCGCGAGACGTATCTGGGCTGGGTCGACGACGTTAATGAGGCCGACGACGGAACGCTGCGCTACCGCGGCGAGTACCTCGTCGCCGTAACCTGACGACCTTTGCTTCGAGGGTCATATCGCCTGTTCGCCGAGATGGTGTGATCTACCAACCAGTAGGTTGACCTAGTAAACCTTGTTCCACTACCTTCACAGTGGACCTCTGTGGGAGAACCCACCGAAAACCTTCGAAGGAGAAGTGTCATGGCAGAAGCCGTAATCGTCGAGGCTGTGCGGTCACCGGTCGGTAAGCGCAACGGCGGACTGTCGGGCGTGCACCCCGCCGAACTCTCGGCCCAGGTCCTCAACGGCCTTGCCGAGCGAACCGGCATCGACCCCGGCATCGTCGACGACGTCATCTGGGGTTGCGTCATGCAGGCGGGCGAACAGGCACTCGACATCGGCCGCACCGCGCTGCTGACCGCAGGCTGGCCGGAGAGCGTGGCCGGAGTGACCATCGACCGGCAGTGTGGTTCGAGCCAGCAGTCGATTCACTTCGCGGCCGCCGGTGTGGTGGCCGGACACTACGACGCCGTCGTCGCCGGTGGCGTCGAGTCGATGTCGCGGACCCCGATGGGTGCATCGCTGGCCGGCGGTGGCAATCCGTACCCGCAGGGCTTCAAGGACCGCTACAAGAAGACCCCGAACCAGGGCATCGGTGCCGAGATGATCGCCGAGCAGTGGGGCTTCGACCGGACCGCGGTCGACCAGTTCTCGCTCGGCTCACACGAGAAGGCCGCCGCGGCACAGGATTCCGGTGCGTTCGATGACCAGATCGTGGCGATCAAGGATCAGGACGGCAACCCGGTTCTCAAGGACGAGGGCATCCGCCGCGGCACCACCATCGAGAAGATGGCCTCTCTGAAGCCTGCCTTCAAGGACGACGGCGTGATCCACGCGGGCAACTCGTCGCAGATCTCCGACGGCGCGGCCGCGCTGCTGTTCATGTCGGCGGAGAAGGCGAAGTCGTTGGGGCTCAAGCCACTCGCCAAGGTGCACACCGCGACCCTGGCTGGCGCGGACCCGGTGATCATGCTGACCGCGCCGATCCCGGCTACGCAGAAGGCGCTGAAGCGGTCCGGCTTGAAGCTCGACGAGATCGGCGTGTTCGAGGTCAACGAGGCGTTCGCGCCCGTGCCGCTGGCGTGGCTGAAGGACATCGGCGCCGACGAGAAGAAGCTCAACCCCAATGGCGGTGCGATCGCGCTCGGCCACCCGCTCGGCGGATCGGGTGCCCGCATCATGACGACGATGCTGTACCACATGCGGGACAAGGGAATTCAGTACGGACTGCAGACGATGTGTGAGGGCGGCGGCCAGGCCAACGCCACCATCATCGAGCTGCTGTGACAGAAGCCGTTGCACCCGCCGCTCTCACCGAGCGGCGGGGCAACGTCATGGTCATCACGCTGAACCGCCCCGAGGCGCGCAACGCCGTCAACAGCGCACTGAGCACCGCGGTCGGCGATGCGCTGGCCGACGCGCAGGACGATCCGGACATCCGCGCCGTCGTCATCACCGGTGCCGGTGAATCCTTCTGCGCCGGAGCCGATCTCAAAGCGATATCCCGCCGCGAGAACCTCTTCCACCCCGAACACGGCGATTGGGGTTTCGCGGGCTATGTTCACCACTACATCGACAAGCCGACCATCGCGGCGGTCAATGGCACCGCGCTCGGCGGCGGCTCGGAACTCGCGCTCGCAAGCGATCTGGTGGTGGCAGAAGAACGCGCGAAGTTCGGGCTGCCGGAGGTCAAGCGGGGACTCATCGCCGCGGCCGGTGGCGTGTTCCGCATCGTCGACCACCTACCGCGCAAGATCGCGATGGAGCTGATCCTGACCGGCGAGCCGATGAGCTCGGCCGACGCGCTCAAGTGGGGCCTGATCAATCAGGTGGTCCCCGACGGCACCGCGGTCGACGCTGCGCTGGCACTGGCAGAGCGGATCACCGTCAACGCACCGCTCGCCGTGTGGGCGAGCAAGCGGGTCGCGATGGGCGTCGACGACGGCGTCATCGCCGGCGACGAACCCGGCTGGTCGAGGACCATGCGCGAAATCGGCACGCTCATCCGCTCCGAGGACGCCAAGGAGGGCCCACTGGCTTTCGCCGAGAAGCGTCAGCCTGTCTGGAAGGCCAGGTAGCCGCTAGCCCGCAGGCGCCTCGGCGCCGGGAACGACCTCGGCGTTGGGCGGCTCGGACGTCGTGGTCGTCGTGGTTGTCGTCGTGGTGCTGGACGAACCGCTCACCGTCGGCGTGAGCGCCTCGGGCGGCGACGCAGGATCGAGCACCGTGTCGATGATGTAGATGCGCGCGTTCTCGGCCTGGATGCCACCGCAGATCAGCTTCGCGGTGTCATTGACCTTGATGTCGCCGTTCTTGCCGTCGACCTTGATCTCGGCGCCCTCCTGGGTAGGACGCTGCCCGTGCACGTCTTCGGGGCCCAGGAGGCCGAGGAACACGTGGTAATAGTCCAGCTTGGTCAGCGCGGCCGGATCGGCCTTCAGCGCCTCGAGCTGGCCGGGTTCGAGTGCGGCGAACGCCTCGTTGGTCGGCGCGAACACCACATACGGCCCGTTGTCCAGCACCGAGGTGATGTTCACCTCGGGGTTCAGCCCACCGGAGATCGCGGAGTTGAAGGTGCTGATATCGGGGATGCTGGCCAGCGCCTGGCTGACCGGCACGTCGTTCAGCGCCTTCCAGTTGGGCACTGCGGCCTTGAACGGGTCACAGTTGCCCTGCGGGTCGGGGATCTCCACCGCGGGCTCTGGCTTGGGCTCGGGATCGGCGTATGCGGTTACCGCCAGTGGGATCGATGCCCCGATCGCGGCGATTGCTGCCGCTGCACCCATTGCCTTGCTGGTGCGAGTCTTCACGTTCGGCTCCTCAGC
>CAWHIZ010000007.1:0-53575 GCA_963829405.1 uncultured Actinomycetota bacterium | reverse complement strand
TGATCTCGATGCCGAGGATGTTGATGCCGACGAAGATGATGTAGTAGACGGCCCACCACAGCACCGGGCTGTTCCACCAGCCGTCCGCACCTGTCAGGTCGAAGACGATGTCGTGCGAGAGGAATCCCATCGCGCCGACGACCACCGCGGGCGTGATGACGTACTCCATGTTCTCGGCGAGGCCGGTGATGAAGCCGCCCCACGGGCCCATCGCGGAGCGGGAGAAGGAATAGGCGCCACCGGTGTGCGGCAGGGCAGGCGACATCTCCGCGATCGAGAAGCACAGGCCGTAATACATGATCGTGATGACGATCCCGGCGATCAGCAGGCCGCCGAAGCCGCCTGCGTCCAGACCGAGGTTCCAGCCGTAGAAGTCGCCAGAGATGACCGCTCCGACACCGAGTGCCCAGAGCGACCAGAAGGCGGCATGACGGCGCAATTTCCGTTTCTCGAAGTAGCCTTCGCCGGCCTCCGTATAGGTGACCGACCCTACTGCTCGGGTGTTCTCCGCCATCTCTCCTCCTGGCTTCCGACTGGCTGCAGAGCACAAGTTGTCAGACAACTTGGACAATAAACCTGGGCGGATGCGAGGTCAACGATCTATCGTGAAGTTTTACGTAGTCGTCATGGCCAAAGGTAGGACACCAGACCTTTGGCGCTTTATTGTGCCTATGCGACTTCCATCCCCCACCGCGAAGGAGAATCGCCGTGCCAGAGGGCCACGAACAATTCGACGACGACGAGAAACATCTCGCCAGCCTTGGCTACGTGCAGGAGTTGTGCCGCTCCTGGTCAGGGTTCTCCAACTTCGCGATCTCGTTCTCGATCATCTCGATCCTTGCGGGCTGCTTCACCTCGTTCGGCCTCGGCTGGAACAACGGTGGGCCCGCCGCGATCGCCTGGGGCTGGCCGCTGGTCTCGATCTTCATCCTGATCATCGGGCTGTGCATGTCCGAGTTGGTGTCGGCGTTCCCGACCTCGGGTGGAATCTATTGGTGGGCAAGCAAACTGGGCGGCCCCAAGGCGGGGTTCTACACCGGCTGGCTGAACCTGATCGGTCTGATCGCCATCCTGGCATCGGTTGCCTACGGCTGCGCGACGTTCCTGGACCTGACGCTGGGCACATTCAGCGAAGGCTGGCTCGCCGGCTACAGCCTGACGCGGACATTCATCCTGTTCGTGATCATCCTGGCCGCCTCGGCGATCATCAACATCTTCTCCAGCCACCTCTTGGCCGTCATCAACAACATCTCGGTGTGGTGGCATGTGGCGGGCGCCGCAATCGTGATCCTGATCCTGTTCCTGGTTCCTGAACAGCACGCCAGCTTCAGCGATGTCTTCGCCAAGACCATCAACAACAGCGGCATGTTCGGCGGCTCCACATCGAGCATCGGCTTCCTGTTCTTCTGCCTGCCGATCGCCGCGATCCTCACCCAGTACACGATCACCGGCTACGACGCGTCGGCCCACCTCTCCGAGGAAACCAAGAGCGCCGCCGACGGTGCGGCCAAGGGCATCTGGCGGTCGATCTTCTACTCCGCCATCGGTGGCTGGATCCTGCTGCTGGCGTTCCTTTTCGCGGTGCAGGACTCCGACGAGGTGTCGGCGGGCGGCGGCGCTGTGGTGACGATCTTCACCCAGGCGATGGACTCGAAGTGGGTCGCGATAGTCCTGCTGATCTCCACCGCGGGGCAGTTCTTCTGCACCACCGCCTGCCAGACGAGCGCCTCGCGCATGTTGTTCGCGTTCAGCCGCGACCGCGCGGTGCCGGGTCACCAGCTGTGGTCGTCGTTGAGCTCGAAGAAGATTCCCGCCAACGGCGTCATGATCACCGCGACCCTTGCCGCGGTCATCACTCTGCCCGCCCTCGTCGAGGTCGACATCAACGGCGCACCGGTCCCGATCGCGTTCTTCGCGGTGGTCTCCATCGGCGTCGTCGGGCTCTACCTGTGCTTCATGGTCCCGATCTACCTCCGCTGGAAGATGGGCGATGACTTCCCGGTGGGCAGATGGAACCTGCGCGGCCACCACAAGTGGATGGCGCCCGTCGCGATCATCGAGATCATCGTCACGTCGATCATCGCGATGTTCCCGACCTCGCTTGGTGGTATGCCGTGGGATCCGAGCTTCGAGTGGAAGTTCGTCAACTACACCCCGCTCTTGGTCGGCGGCGTGCTGATCCTGCTCTACATCTACTGGCACGTGTCGGTGAAGAACTGGTTCACCGGACCTATCAAGCAGGTCGACGAGACCGGCGAATTGGAAGGCGTTTCCTAGGTCCTCGCACCGGCAATAACCCTCCGGTGCGCCGGACGGGGCGCCGAACGGTAGGGTCAAAACGATGTGTGGAGCCACCGGCGAGGTGCGACTCGACGGCCGAACGCCTGATCTAGCGGCGGTATCGGCCATGGCCGAGGCAATGGCCCCGCGAGGTCCCGATGCGGCGGGTGCGTGGTCGCAGGGGCGGGTCGCGCTGGGACATCGCAGGCTGAAGATCATCGATCTGTCCGAGGCGGGCGCACAGCCGATGGTCGACAGCGACCTCGGTCTCGCCGTCGCATGGAACGGATGCATCTACAACTACAAGGACCTGCGCCGCGAACTGTCCGAGCACGGCTACCGGTTCTTCTCCCACAGCGACACCGAGGTGCTGCTCAAGGCCTACCATCACTGGGGCGACCGCTTCGTCGACCGGCTGTTCGGAATGTTCGCGTTCGCGATCGTCGAGCGCGACAGCGGACGGGTTCTGCTCGGACGCGACCGGCTCGGCATCAAACCGCTCTACATCACCGAGGACGCCAAGCGCATCCGGTTCGCATCGTCGCTGCCCGCGCTGCTGGCGGGCGGGGGCGTCGACACCCGCATCGACCCTGTCGCGCTGCACCATTACCTCAGCTTCCACTCCGTGGTGCCGCCGCCGCACACGATCCTGCGTGGCGTCTCCAAGATCCCACCCGCCACGCTCGTCGCGATCGAGCCGGACGGCCGTCGCACCATCCACCACGTACTGGGCGCCGGACTTCAGCCGGCACGACGAACACAAGGACTGGTCCGAAAAGGACTGGGAGGACGCGGTTCTCGAATCGCTGCGGGTCGCAGTCGACCGCCGCATGGTCGCCGATGTCCCGGTGGGTTGCCTGTTGTCCGGCGGCGTCGACTCCAGCCTCATCGTCGGCCTGCTGGCCGAGGCGGGCCAGAAGCACCTGTCGACTTTTTCGATCGGTTTCGAGTCCGTCGGCGACGTCGAGGGCGACGAATTCACATGGTCGGACATCGTGGCCGACCGATTCGGCACCGACCATCATCAGATCCGCATCGGCACCGACCGCATGCTGCCCGCCCTCGACGGTGCGATCGGCGCGATGAGCGAACCGATGGTCAGCCACGACTGCGTCGCCTTCTATCTGCTCAGCCAAGAGGTCGCCAAACACGTCAAGGTGGTGCAGTCCGGCCAGGGCGCCGACGAAGTGTTCGCGGGATATCACTGGTATCCCCCGATGGGCGAGCCCGCCGCCGCCTCCCTCGACGGCTCGGTTGCCGCCTACCGGGGTGCGTTCTTCGACCGCGACTCCTCGGGCGTGCAGGACCTCGCCGCGGCCGCCTACATCGCCGACGGCGACCCGAGCGGCCGGTTCGTCACCGAGCATTTCGCGCGCGAGGGCGCGCAGTCCGGAGTCGACCGCGCACTGCGGCTGGACACCACCGTGATGCTGGTTGACGACCCCGTCAAGCGGGTAGACAACATGACCATGGCCTGGGGTTTAGAGGGTCGAGTGCCGTTCCTCGACCATGAGCTCGTCGAGTTGGCAGCCACCTGCCCGCCGGATCTCAAGACCGCCCAGGGCGGCAAGGGTGTGCTCAAGGAGGCCGCCCGCAGGGTCATCCCCGCTGAGGTGATCGACCGTCCCAAGGGCTACTTCCCGGTGCCCGCGCTCACCCATCTCGAAGGCCCGTACCTCGATCTGGTGCGCGACGCGCTGTACGCGCCGGTCGCCAAGGAACGCGGCCTGTTCCGCCCGGAGGCGGTCGACGCGCTGCTGGCCGATCCCAACGGCAGGCTCACTCCGCTGCGCGGCAACGAACTGTGGCAGATCGCGCTGCTCGAACTGTGGCTGCAGAAGCACGGCATCTCGGGGTCTGCGGCGTGAGTACAGCCGCAACGCGACCATCCCGAGGCCATCACCCTCGGCCTGCACGACGCGTCCCCCGCACACCTCGTCGACGAGATGGCCGACGACGTCGTCCTCGAACTCGGTTGGGGCCGACTGATTTTCGGCCAGACCTTCGCCGACGCCGAGAAGCTCGCCGAAGTGCTGCGCGGCGAGACCCACGGCAGGCGCGACATCTGCATCTACGCCCGTGAGCCACACGTGCTGGTGTCGAGGGCGCCTGCCGAATTGTTCATCGACCCCAGCCACACGTACCGGCTGCGCTTCTCCGACGACGATGAACCCGCGGCCGCGTCCAGCGGATTCACCGTGCGCGAACTGCAGGACGAGGCCGAAGCCGACGCGATCAACCACGTGTACGTCCGCTGCGGGATGGTGCCCGCGCCGACAGACATCATCTGGCGCAACCACCGCGACCTCGGATCCGTCGACTACCTCATCGCGGTACGCGACGACGACGGCTCTGTGGTCGGCACAGTCACGGGCGTCGACCACAAGCAGCTGTTCGACGATCCGGAGAACGGCTCGAGCCTGTGGACGCTTGCGGTCGATCCGACCACCAGCCTGCCGGGCGTCGGTGCGGGTTTGACCCGCGCGCTGGCCGCGATCTACCGCGACCGTGGCCTGTCCTACATGGATCTGTCGGTGACGCACGACAACGCGGCCGCCATCGCACTTTACGAGAAACTGGGCTTCCAGCGGGTGCCGGTGATGGCCGTCAAGCGCAAGAACGCGATCAACGAACCGCTGTTCACCCACCCGCCCGAGACGGTCGACGACCTCAACCCCTATGCGCGCATCATCGCCGACGAGGCCATGCGCCGCGGCATCTGGGTCGAGGTATTGGACGCAGGCGCAGGCGAGATGCGGCTGTCGCACGGCGGCCGCACCGTGGTCACCCGAGAATCGTTGTCGGAGTTCACTTCCGCGGTGGCGATGAGTCGCTGCGACGACAAGCGGCAGACCCGGCGCATCGTCGGCGATGTGGGTATCACGGTGCCAAGTGGCCGGTTGGCCACCTTCACCGAGGAAGACCACGAATTCCTCGCCGAGGTCGGCGACGTCGTGGTCAAACCGACACGAGGCGAACAGGGCAAGGGCATCACGGTCGGCATCGACGGTCCCGACGAACTCGACAGCGCGCTGGCCCGGGCCCGTGAGCAACATCCCGAGGTGCTCATCGAACAGCGCGCCGATGGCGACGACCTCCGACTGGTGGTGATCGACGGCAAGGTGGTCGCGGCCGCGTTACGCAGGCCCGCCGAGATCGTCGGCACCGGACACCACACCGTGCGCGAGCTGATCGAGACGCAGAGCAGGCGTCGTGCGGCCGCCACCGGCGGGGAGTCGCGGATCCCGATCGACGACGTCACCGAAGCGACGGTTGCCGAGGCCGGTTGGTCGTTCGATGATGTGCTCCCCGAGGGGCAGCGACTGCGGGTGCGGCGCACCGCGAACCTGCATCAGGGCGGCACGATTCACGATGTGACCGCCGAGGTGCACCCGGAGCTGTGTCGGGTGGCCGTCACCGCCGCAGAGGCGATCGGCATCCCGGTCACCGGCATCGATCTGCTGGTACCCGACGTGACGAAGGATGAATACGTGTTCATCGAGGCCAACGAGCGCCCGGGGCTGGCTAACCATGAGCCCCAGCCGACCGCCGCGGCCTTCGTCGACTACTTGTTCCCGACGACGCCTGGCCTGCCGCAGCCGTGGACCCCTACCGAGGCGCCTGAATAGAAGCGCTCACCACGTGCTGGTGCGCATCACGATCTCGGCGGCCAACTGCGCCGTCGACTCCTGCGCGTTGCGCCGTCCGAGCAGCTCGACCATCCGGAAGTCGCCGTAGACGAAGCGCTGGCTGGCCCTTGCCACCGCCCGTGCCGCGGGCGTGCTGACCAGCGCGGTCGTGTTCATCTCGACGGGCGGGCAGTGCTCGTCGCGGATCACGCCGGACTGGTCGGCGACCCGCGGATGGCCGCGGTCGATCACGACAAGACCGATGAAGCGGTCCAGGCGGGTCGCGGCCAGTTCCCACGCCAGCTCGCCGCCGATCCGGTCGCCGACCAACAGGCCCCACTGCACGTCGAGCATGTCCATGATGCCGACGACCGATTTGGCGGTCAGTCGTGGATCCGGGCCGACGACGACGGTCCGCAGCGACGCGGTGTGCAGCCGTTGGCATACGGCGTCATATGCCGACGCCGCCTGCTGCGCGGCGCCGAGCAGCACCACGACGGACCCCTTTTCCGGGCCGGCGATATCGACAGGGACGGGGAAACCGTCGACGGTAACCATCGTCGAAGGCATTCGGCCACGCTACAACCCGTGACTGATCGGCGGGCGGTTTTTGCCGGGACCTGACGAGCGCTCAGCCGGTCTGCAGGCGCTCGGCTTGTTTGCCACTGACATCCAGAAACGTCTGCGGCAGCGACGCTTTGACAGCGATCGTCGGATTCGCTGTGGGAAAGGCGATACCAAAGACCCCCATCGACTCGACGTTTTCGAATGCAAAGAACACGCTGCTCTTGGCCCCGCTGAGGTCCATCGTCTGCTCGTAGACGAGCGCGTCCGGTCGTGATGTCTGCAGTCGGGTGGTGGTCATCGGAATGCCATCGGACGACGGGTCGAAGAAAGTTTGATACGCCGCGCAGCGCTCCGCCGTTGCCGCGAGCTTGTCCAGATCCAGGTTCCACGTCAGCACGGTCATCACGATGCGCGCGCCGTCGTAGGAGACGCTGTACTTCGCGGCGCTGCCCGCGCCCCTTTCGGCCGATGCGGCGATGACCCTCGTGAGCCCGTCGGAGCAGCCTTCGGGTTTCGACAGCATCGCGGGCGGGCCGCCTTCACCGTCGGCTTGGCCCGGCTTCTCGATGATGCGGTCGTACTGCACGCCCTGCGGGAAGTCCTCGTGCGGTCAGGATGGTCCGGTCCAGCTTGGCGCCCGGCCACGTCGCCGTACCTGCGACGGTGCTCGCACAACCGGTGAACGCCATCGTCACGAGTAGCGCCAGCGCTGACACCCCCGCGTACCGGCTGATCATGAGGCCAAGGCTACCGACGCAGCGGTCTCCCTGTGTGTGTCGAACTAGCGGCAGGAGTACCCCCCGTCGACGGGCAGACGAGACCCCGGTGATCATCGCGGCGTCGTCGCTCAGCAGAAACGCGATCGGTCCCGCGATCTCGTCCTCGGTGGCCCAGCGGCCGAGCGGCATCTGCGCCAGGAACGGAGGGCCGACATCGGGGCGTCCCCAGTAGTAGGCGGACATGTCCGTCATGACGACGGTGGGATTGACGCTGTTCACCCGAATGTTGTGCTTGCCCAGTTCGAGCGCGCTGACCCGAGTGATGTTGTCCACCGCGGCCTTGGACGACCCATACGATATGTGGCCGGGCAGTGCCACCAGACTCGCTTGGCTCGAGACGTTGACGATGGAACCGCCTCGGCCGCGCTGGATCAACCCCGGGGTCACATGTTTGATGACCAGCAGGCTTCCCCGCGCGTTGACGCTGATGACTCTGTCGAACACCGCGATGTCGGTGTCCTGGGGCGTCGCGATCTCGCCACCGAAGCCACCGCAGTTCACCACACCCCACAGCTCGAGCCCCGCCACGGCGGCATGGATCTCGTCTTCCGACGTGAGGTCGAACGGCACAGGCGTAGCGCCGGTCTCGTCGGCCAGTTTCGCGAGTTCGCCGGTGTTGCGACCGCCGGCATAAACCGTCGCGCCCCGGCCGACGAGACGGCGGACGGTGGCCGCCCCGATTCCGCCTGTCGCACCCGTGACCAACACTGCGCGCCCGGTGAAATCAGTCATGCGCTGCTCGCTTTCTGCCGTATACCCTGCACCTCGTGGCCGACGAGACAGTGAGCTTCACCGTCGACGGGCTCCTTCTCGACTGCGACGGCGTGCTCGTCGACTCGCACGACGCCGCCGCGGTCGCCTGGAATCAATGGGCGCAACGCTGGGCGCCGGGGTTCGACTTCCATCGTGACATCGAGCACGGCAGGCGGATCGGCGATCTCGTCCGCGAATTGATTTCCAACCCAAGCGATGTCCCTGCCGCGGTCGCCGAACTGACGCAGCGTGAGCTCGACTGCGCCACCGAGGTGGGCGCGATTCCCGGTGCACGGCGGCTTCTCGACTCCTGCCCCGACGGACGCTGGGCCGTCGTCACGTCGGGCAATCGCGCGTTGGCCACCGCAAGGATGGCATCGGCGGGGTTGCCGTCGGCGGCCGTGCTGATCGCCAGCGAGGACGTCGAGAACGGCAAACCGTTCCCGGATCCCTACCTGATCGCCGCGCGGCGCCTGCAACTCTCCCCCACACGCTGCGCGGTGTTCGAGGACGCGCCGGCCGGCGTGCAAGCCGCACGCGCCGCGGGCGTCGTCACCATCGTCGGTGTCGGAGCTGCGGCAGCCGAAGCGAACATCACCGTGGCCGTCACCGACCTGCGCGGTGTTCGTTTCGACGGCAGCAGACTCGACATCGAACGCGGCGGTCAGCAGTTCGACTTGTAGGCCGCCGCGCCGCCTTCGCCGGTGAGGTTCTCCTTCGTGATGATCGTGAAGCCGGTCTGCACTTTCGCGGTGTTCTCGCCGCCCTCCAGCGCCGTGACCGCCTCGTCGACACCGAACTTGCCGATGGTTCCGGGATCCTGCGCCACGAGCGCTTGAACGGTGCCTTCCTGCAAGGCCTTGATCTGGTTGGGGCCTGCGTCGAACCCGACGACGTTCACCTGTCCGCTCTTACCCGCCTGCCGCACACCGGTGGCCGAACCCTCTGCCGAGAACAGGTTGGTGGCGAAGACGCCGACGAGATCCGGGTCCTTCTGCAGCTGCGCGCCGATCAGCTGGGCGGCGGTCGCAGGATCGTTGTGGCTGTATTGCACGCCGACATATTGGAACTTGCTGTCGCCCTTGACCGCATCCTCGAATCCCTTGGCGCGGGCATCGGTCGTCGAGACGCCAGGATCGATGTTCATCACCATGACCTTGCCGCCCTCGGGGCGCAGCTTCTTGATCGCCTCGAAGGCCGCCCGTCCGCCACCGGTGTTGTCACTGGCGATCTGCGACGCCGCGTACGACGGGTCTTCGGTCGTGGTGTCGACGAGCACCACTTTGATGCCTGCTGCTGCCGCCTGTTGGAGCGGCTGCTGCATGGCCTTGACATCGGTCGGGGCGACCAGCAGCGCATCCGGCTTGGCCGCCACGATCGAGTCGAGGATCGGCTTCTGCAGCGTCGGGTCGAACTTCTGCGGACCTTGCGTCGAAACCTTCACGCCCAGCTTGGCCGCTTCGTCCTGCGCACCGCACTGCATCGTGATGTAGAACTGGTCGCCTGTGACGCCCTGAAGCAGTGCAAGGTTGTATTCCTTGCTGGCCTTCTGCGGTGCCGTCACGGTCGTCGCGGCCGCTTCCTGCGAGGCGCCGCTCGACCCCTCGCCCTCCTCTGAGGCCTGTGGTTTCGATGACGTGCAGGACGATAAAGCGAGAACCACGGTGCCCAAAGTTCCCGCGACCAGCATTGCGCGCTTCCGGTTCACTGGCGTTCCTTTCGTTGCGAGTTGCTGCGTTTGAAGATGTTTCTCGAGCGCGCACCGCGTAGCGCCGCAGCGCGCCGTGACTGATCGACGTAGACGGCGGCGATCAGCACCGTGCCGACCGCGACGCCCTGCCAGAACGGCTGCACGCCGATGATGACGAACCCCGACTGCAGCACCGCGGGAATGAATAGGCCGACGACCGTGCCGAAGATGCTGCCCTCGCCGCCGAAGATGGACGTGCCTCCGATGACCACCGCGGCGATCACGTTGAGGTTCGTCAGCGACTGCCCGGCAATGGTGGTGGTGCCGAACTGGGCGAGGGTGAGGATCGCACCGACACCGGCGAGGGTCCCCGCGAGCGCGTAGACGAGCACGAGGTGCCGCGTCACCTTGATACCGGTACGGCGCGCCGCCTCCTCGTTCGAGCCGATCGCGTAGGTGTATCGGCCGAACCTCGTCTTGTGCAACAGGATTCCACCGAACACCACGATCACCAGGGCCACGAACGGCAGACCGGGAATCCCCAATATCTTGGTGTAGACGCTGAAATCGGTCAGCTCAGAGGGCACTGACCGGATGTCGATGCCGCCGGTGAGCACCTGCGCGAGACCGAGCGCGACCGAGAGAGTGCCGAGCGTGACGATCAGTGCGGGCACCTTGGCCACGGCAACCAGCACGCCGTTGACGATCCCCCACGCCATGCCGCCCACGATCGCGACGACCAACCCGGCCGCCGCGACCCCTGGACCCGCACCGCCCATGGCCTCCATCACTTTTGCCGACACCACGGACGCGAACACAAGCACCGAGCCGACCGAAAGGTCGATGCCCGAGGTGATGATCACGAACGTCATCCCGACGCCGAGCACGGCCCAGACCGCCACGTTCTGGGAGATGAGCGAGAAGTTCCCGGTGGACATGAAGCGGTCCCCGGCGAGGACGGCGAAGCACAGACAGATGACGATCAGGACACCGAGAATCCAGAACGCCTGCAGCCCCGCGACGCGTTTGAGGAACGACTGCGCCGGGTCGAGATCGTCGGCGCCCGAGACGACCGCCTTCTCGTTCGCGACCGTGCTCATGCGGCGCCTTCCCGCGAGTCCAACGCTCCCGTCATCGCCCCGACGAGTTCCTCGACGGTGGTGTTCCGTCCCTCGAAGGTGGCGACCCGCTTTCCGAGGCGCAGCACCTGGATGCGGTCGCACACCTCGACAACGTGCGGCATCGAATGGCTGATGAACACCACCGCAATGCCTTTGTCCCGCACGCGTTTGATGGACTCGAGCACGTTCTTGGTCTGCACGACCCCAAGGGCCGCGGTCGGCTCGTCGAGTATCAGCACTTTTTTCGCCCACGCCATCGCCCTTGCGATCGCGATCCCCTGCCGCTGACCGCCCGACATTGAACCGACAGGTGAGGCAAGCGATTTCACCGTCGCCCCCAGTTCGGCGAACGACTCGACCGCGCCGCGGCGCATGGCCTTCTCGTCCATGAACCCGAAGTGGCCGAGAATGCCCTTGCGAGGGATTTCCCTGCCGAGGAAGACGTTCTGGACCGGGTTGAGGTGTGGCGCGAGGGCCAGATCCTGATAGACCACCTCGATGCCGAGTTCTTCGGCGTGCCTCGGGCCTGACAGGTGGACCCGGTCGCCGTCGAAATAGATCTCTCCTTCGTCGAGGTCGAGATTGCCGGACAGCGCCTTGATGAGGGTCGACTTGCCTGCCCCGTTGTCACCGATGAGTCCGACGATCTCGCCTGGCTGCACATCGAAGTCGGCACCGTCGAGCGCGCGTACATGGCCGAAGCCGCGCGATAGGCCGCGTGCCTCGAGGATCGGGGTCATCCGACACCTCCCTGTGTGTTGGGCGTGCGTTGCGGCGGCCAGGACTCACCCGGACGGCAGACCAGCAGTCGGACATCGCCTTCGACATGCCACTCGCCGGATGCCGCGGGCACGACGAGGGTCTCCCCCGCGGTCACCGCCACAGGGTCGCCGTCGGTGGCCTTCACTGACCCCGCGCCGGAGAGCACCACCGCCACAGCGAATCCCGCGGGCACACCGGCATGCGCGCGTGAGCAGATCCATGTGGAAGAACTCCGCTGCCGCCTCGGGCAGCACGGACGCCAATCCGTCGGCGCCGGGCATGTCGCATCAGCTGATCGACGTCGTCGAGCGCCGCGGATTCGACGGCCGACAGCGCGACATCGCGGTCGAGGCCGAGGAAGATCTCGTCGTCGGATGCGGTGGTGTTGACCCGCTCCAGCAGGATCGACTGGTCGGTCGGTTCCTGTGCCTCCACCAGCAGCACGCCCTGCCCGACCGCGTGCGGCGTGCCACCGGGAACCATCACGCCGTCACCTGGCCGCACCTGTGATCCGGTGCATCAGCGCGAGCATCGCCTCGGTGTCCTGCGCGTCGACCAGATGCCGAGAGCCGTTCGGGCTCAATCGGTTCGCGCCAACCCACCCAGACCGCGGCATCGTCGGCAGCCTGAAGGATGTACCACGCTTCTGTCTTGCCGTAGGGACAGCCGAGATGACTGCATGCGAATTCCCTCGTGGGGTGGACATGGACCGGCAATCGTTGCCCGGCATCGAGCAGCTTCACCAGCACGCCGGTGTCGCCCGGCTCACCGTCGTCACGCCCGAGCCAGCCGACCGGGTCGTCTCGCACCGCCTCACGCAACAACGTGCCGTCGGCGAGCGATGCGGGACCGAGATTCGGTTCGCCGAACCGGGCGACGGTAGCGCCGATCCATTCCTCGGGTGAGGACTCCCCGACCGGCGGCAGGCCGCGCCAGCCGGCCAATGCCGGCCCTCCCGCGTACCAGTGCGGAATCACATTCGGAGGTAGCAGCTGCGGTTGCGCTGTCACTCGTTCGGCGCCTCCCGGTCCTGTTACCCACGTCACTGTGCGATCGGTCTGTGCCGGACAGTACGCCACATTCCCGGATATGTCACCGGTGTCAGAGAATCGACCTATCGGACCTGACATCGGTGTCATACTGGCCGCGATCGAGCGAGGAGGAACGACCGATGGCCACGATGCGCGACGTCGCCCACCACGCGGGCGTCAGCGCAAAGACTGTCTCGCGGGTCATCAACAACGACCGCTACGTCTCCGCTGATGTGCGCGAAAGGGTCGAACGCGCGATCGACGAACTGCGGTACGTCCCCAATATGCTCGCGGTCTCCTTCCGCGCGGGACGCGAGGCCGCGATCGGTATCGCGATGCCCGGTGTCGCGGATCCCTTCTTCGCCAGCATCATCGACGCTGTCGAACGCGAGGCGAGCAAACGCGATGTCGCCATGATCCTGACCAGTGTCGGCTGGGAGCCGTCACACGAGCAGCGTTCGCTGGAAGCGGTGTTGAAGCGCCAAGTGGCAGGAATGATCATCTGCCCGGTGGGCCACGACATGTCGTACCTGCGGCCGTGGCAGGAGCGCACACCGTTGGTGTTCGTCGACCGCGAACCAGGCCGACTGACCGCGGATGTGGTGGTGCAGGACGACCTCGGCGGCGGTCGCGACGCAACCCGTCACCTCATCTCGCACGGGCACCGCAGCATCGCGTTCTTCGGCGACGACACGTTCACCGGATTGCTGCGCCTCAAAGGCTGGCAGCAGGCACTCGACGAGGCAGGCCTGCCGCACGACCACGTCCACATCGGCCCGCACGACGTCGCCACGCTGACGGCCGCACTGAAGAGGGTGCTCGACGCCCCCGACCCGCCGAGTGCGGTCTTCTCCTCCAACGCCCGCTTCACCATTGCGATGATCTCGGCGCTGCAGGCGGTGCGCCGCAAGGACATCGGGCTGGTCGGGTTCGGCGACTTCCCCACCGCGGCGGCACTGAAGCCCTCGATCACGGTGATTGATCAGGACGGTGACGCGATGGGGAGGTTCGCCGCCGATCGACTGTTCGCGCGACTCGACGATCCGAACCGGCGGCTGCGCAGGCGGACGGTGCTGCCGGTGTCGTTCGTGACACGGACATCGTGCGCGATGCCAGGCGAGAAGGTGCGCGCCGGACACGGCGAGGACGACGCTAGAGCGAAGTGACGATCGTCGGCCTAACCGGCGGGCCGTTCTCCAGCAGACCCAGGATCGCGTCGATATCGACGGAGGCGGCCAGCAGGTCGGCCATCAGGTCCAACTGCGCGTCGCGCCGCGCCGACACGTCGACGTCCGCGGCAACGGTGAAGCCAGGTCGCCCTGCGGCCTCAGCGGCGTCGGCAAGCCAGCGCCGCCGCACCTCGTCGTTGTCGAGCAGGCCGTGCCAGTGCGTGCCGTACACCGCGGCGTTGCGGATTCCGACGCCAAGCCAGTCGTCGTCTGCGGATCGAGACACCTGCCCGTGGTGGATCTCGTAGCCGTCCAGCGGTGCGTCGTGGCGACGCAATGTCTTCTCCGACGCGAACACGATGTCGGCGTCGAGCAGGCCGAGACCGTCGACACCGCCCACGTTCGATTCGACGGCGTCGTCGATGCGTCGGCACAGCATCTGGAAGCCGCCGCAGATGCCCAGCAGCGGCCTACCCGCGCGGGCGTGCGCGACGATGCCGTCGGCCAGCCCGCGTTCGCGCAGCCAGCCCAGGTCGGCGACGGTCGACTTGCTGCCGGGAATGACGACGACGTCGGCGTCGGGCAGGTCGGCGGGATCGGTCACCCAGCGCACCAGCACGCCCGGCTCGCAGGCCAGCGCCTCGACGTCGGTGGAATTGGAGATCCGTGGCAGCCGGATCGCTGCGACCCGTAGCCACTGCTCGCCGACGGGCGGCTGCGGCTGGCCGACGACACGGTGCGCCTGCACCGAAACCGAATCCTCGGTGTCGAGCCAGAAGCCGTCGTCGAACGGGACGACGCCGTAGGTGGGCCTGCCGGTCAGCTCTTCCAACTGCGTCAGGCCGGGTGCGAGCAGCGCAGGGTCGCCGCGAAATTTGTTGACCACGAACCCCGCGATCAGCGCCTGGTCCTCCGGTGCCAGGACGGCGACCGTCCCGAAGAGGTGGGCGAGCAGACCGCCGCTGTCGATATCGCCGACCACGATGACGGGCAGGTTCGCGGCGCGCGCCAACCCCATGTTGGCGAGATCGGTTGCACGCAGGTTGATCTCGGCGGGTGAACCGGCCCCCTCACAGATGACCGCGTCGAATTCGCTTCGCAGCCCGGCTAATTCGTCGTTGACGACCTCGGCGAGGCGGTCGCGGTGGGAGAAGTAGTCACCCGCGGCCACTGTTCCCTCGACGCGCCCACGGACCACCAGCTGGGACGTGCGGTCGCTGCCCGGCTTGAGCAGTATCGGGTTGAATCGCACACTTGGCGCAAGGCCGGCCGCGCGCGCCTGCATCGCCTGCGCCCTGCCGATCTCGCCGCCCTCGACGGTCACCGCCGAGTTGTTCGACATGTTCTGCGCCTTGAACGGCGCCACTGAGATGCCCTTGCGTGCCAGCAGCCGGCACAGCCCGGCGACCACCATGGACTTACCGGCGTCCGAACTCGTCCCTGCAATCAGCAGCGCCCCGGCCACGGTGCTACAGCTGGGTCAGGATCTCGGCGCCGTCGTCGGTGACCACCAGCGTGTGCTCGAACTGCGCGGTCCACTTACGGTCGGTGTTGACGACGGTCCAGTCGTCGTCCCAGATCTCGTAGTCCAACGCACCGAGGTTGATCATCGGCTCGATGGTGAATGTCATCCCCGGCTCGATGATGGTCTCAACGGCGGGCTGGTCGTAGTGCAGCACCACCAACCCGTTGTGGAACGTGGTGCCGATCCCGTGGCCGGTGAAGTCGCGAACGACGTTGTAGCCGAAGCGGTTTGCGTAGGACTCGATGACCCGGCCGACGACCGAGAGCGCGCGGCCGGGACGGACGGCCTTGATCGCACGCATCGTCGCCTCGTGGGTCCGCTCGACGAGCAGCCGGTGTTCCTCGGACACGTCGCCCGCGAGGAAGGTGGCGTTGGTGTCGCCGTGCACCCCGTCGATGAATGCGGTGACGTCGATGTTGACGATGTCGCCGTCCTCGACGACGGTCGAGTCAGGGATGCCGTGGCAGATGACCTCGTTCAGCGATGTGCAGCATGACTTCGGATAACCCTTGTAGCCCAGCGTCGACGGGTACGCGCCGTGGTCGATCATGTATTCGTGGGCGATCCGGTCGAGCTCATCGGTGGTGACGCCCGGCGCGACGGCCTTACCCGCCTCGGCGAGTGCCGCGGCGGCGATCCGGCCCGCCACCCGCATCTTCTCGATCACCTCGGGCGTCTGCACCCACGGTTCGGAGCCTTCCTTGGCCGTCGCCTTGCCCACGTACTCGGGACGCTCGATCGACTTGGGCACCGGGAGGGTCGGCGAAACCACGCCGGGACGAAGTGCGGTGCGAACAGGCATGACGCCAGGATAGTCGGAGCTAGAGCTAGCGGCGGTCGCGGCGCAGCAGCGACTTGCGAGGCCCGCGGATGGTGACCGAGCCGCAGACCACCTTGCCGGTCAGGATGACGTGCGGCGTGCCCTCGGCCGGTGCGTCCTTGCGGTGGTCGTGGGCGCTGCCGACGACGACCTCGATGTCGTCGATCGACGCGCTCGCCCCCGGGGGCAGTCGCAGGTCAAGGCCGCCGAACTTCATGTCGAGTTCGACGACGACCATCGGACCGGCGAAGCGGGCATCGGTGAGGTCGAGTTCGACCGAGCCCATCCGCCGGTACAGCGCCAGCCGGGTCGGCACAGTCCACTCGCCCTGACGCTTCAGCGACCCCATCACGCCGCGCAGCTCCACCCGGTCGGTGGCGGATGTGACGATGGCACCCGGTCCTGGCAGGTCGCCGACCAGGGTGTCCAGGTCGGTGCGCAGGCGAGCCTGCCCCACGAGTGCCGAGCGTTCCTCGAACTCGTCGATGTCGATCAGGCCCAACGCGACGGCGTTGTGCAGGCGGCGCAGGGTGCCGTTGCGGTCGGCGTCGGATACGCGCATCGCGAAGGGCTGTTCGTTGATCCCGGTCATGGCCATTCCAAAATACCGCCGTCGCCATCCCGGTGATTCAGCATGCCTAGGTCGGATGTTTGCGCGTTTACGCTGATGTTTCGGGACTTTAAGCACTCGATGCTGACTAGCATGAGCGAATCTGAGTGGACCGACCTGGTAATAGGCGGGGTCATGGGCGAGCTTCCCACCGGCACGGTGACGTTGCTGCTGGCCGACGTCGAGGGTTCAACGCGGCTCTGGCAGACCCAGCCGGACGAGATGACGGCCGCCGTCGCCCGCCTCGATGCCACTCTCACCGATCTGCTCGCCGCCCACAGCGGCATTCGCCCCGTGGAGCAGGGTGAGGGTGACAGCTTTGTCGCGGCGTTCGCGCGTGCCAGCGACGCCGTGGCGTGCGCCCTCGACTTGCAGCGGGCGCCGCTGGCGCCGATCCGGCTACGCATCGGTGTGCACACCGGCCAGGTGCAGTTGCGCGACGAGGGCAACTACATCGGACCCACCATCAACCGGACCGCGCGGCTGCGCGATCTGGCGCACGGTGGCCAGACCGTGCTGTCGGGTGCGACTGAGCAGCTGGTGGCCGACTGGCTGACCGACGATGCGTGGTTGTCGGATCTGGGCTCCCACGAGCTGCGTGATCTGCCTCGGCCCGAACGGGTGACGCAACTGTGCCATCCGGACCTCCGCAACGAGTTTCCACCGCTGCGTGTCACGAAAAGCGCTGACAACCATAGTCTTCCGGCGCAACTGACGAGCTTTGTCGGCCGGGTGACACAGATGGCTGAGATCCGCACGCTGCTGGCCGGCAACAGGCTCGTCACGCTGACCGGTGCCGGTGGTGCGGGAAAGACGCGGCTGGCGATTCAGACCGCGGCAGGCATCGCGCCCGGGTATCGCGACGGGGTCTTCTACGTCGACCTCGCTCCGGTCACGCACGAGGTCGTTGTGCCGGTGTCCGTCGCCCGTGCACTCGGCCTTCCCGATCAGCCGGGCCGCTCGACGATGGAAACGCTTGCGAAGTTCGTGGGCGATAGGCAGACGCTAGTCGTGTTGGACAACTGCGAGCACCTGCTCGACGCGACCGCATCGTTGGCCGCGGAACTGCTGGCCAGCTCCTCTGGCCTGCAGATCCTGGCCACCAGCCGTGAACCCACCGGTGTGCCCGGCGAGGTGACGTTCACGGTGCCGTCGCTGTCACTGGCCGACGAGGCGATCGAACTCTTCGTCGACCGCGCCCGCCGAGTTCACCCTGACTTCACCGTCGACGACGACAACGCCGCCTCTGTGACCGAGATCTGCAAGAGGCTCGACGGCATGCCGCTGGCGATCGAGCTGGCCGCCGCCCGCGTCCGAGCACTGTCGGTGGAAGAGATCGTCGGCAGCCTTCATGACCGGTTCCGCCTCCTGACGGGCGGCGCACGGACCGCGGTGCGACGGCAGCAGACGCTGCGTGCGTCGGTGGACTGGTCGCATGCGTTGCTGACCGAGCCCGAACGAATCCTGTTCCGCAGGCTTGCGGCATTCCTCGGCGGCTTCGACCTCGATGCCGCGCAAGCGGTCGCCGGTGACGCCGAGGTGGAGCGCTATCAGGTCCTCGACCAGCTGGCGCTCCTTGTCGACAAGTCGTTGGTGACAGCCGAAAACAGCGGTGGCCGAACGCGGTACCGGTTGTTAGAGACAGTGCGCCAATACGCGCAGGAGAAGCTCGGCGAATCCGGCGAGGCGGAGGCCGTGCGAATACGCCATCGCGACCATTACAACGCGATGGCGGCATTGCTCGATGCGCCTGCAACCGGTGACCACCAACGCCGCGTTGAGCAGGCCGATGACGACATGGACAACCTGCGAAGCGCATTCGGCTGGAGCATTGAGTCGGGTGACATCGCGAGCGCCTTGGAGCTGGCGTGCTCACTTCAACCGCTGTGGCTGTCGCGGGGCCGAATTCAGGAAGGGCTGGCCTGGTTCGATGCGGCGCTAGGCGACGAGCACGCTAGCCGTACTGACGTGGCACCTCACCTGCGTGCGCGTGTACTCGCAGACAAGGTCGTGCTCCAGGCGTGGGTCAACACCTACAGCCTCGGCGACGCCGAACAAGCCCTCGCGATCGCGCGTGAATACGACGATCCCGCCCTTCTGGCCCGAGCGCTCGCTGCATGTTGCAATGCATCTGTCTACGACGCCGAAGCCGCGCCGCGTTACTTCGCGGAAGCACTCGATTTGGTCCGGGAGCTGGGCGACAAGTGGCGACTGTCCCAGCTCCTCGGCCAACAGGCGCACGCCGCCTTGGTGACGGGCAATGTGAGGGCGTTGCATGCCGCCGCCGTGGAGGGCCGTGATGTCGCCGACGCAATCGGTGACAGATTCGGCTCTCGGCAGTGCCGGTGGCGACTCGCAAGTGCGCAGGTGTTCGAAGGTGACCTTGCCGGCTCGATCGCCGAGTTTCGCTCGGTGATAGCCGAAAGCGAGACGGACCACGACACGATCTCTCGGGTCGCCGCGCTTCTCACGATGCCCCACGCGCTCGTTGCGGCAGGTGATACGGAGGCCGCTCGGGCCGCCGCCGAAGCGGGCGTCGAGGCCGGCGCCGAACTCGGTGACGTCTTTAAAGGTGGCAGCTACATCGGGCTTATGGTGACCCACTTGGCGGCGGGTGATGTCGCACTCGCAGCGGATGCAGCCGAAGTGGGCTGGCATCTGGTTGGCGAGCTCGAAGGAACGGCGTCCATCAACAGCGTCTACGTCGCACAACTGGAGCTGGCTCGCGGCGATCTCGCCGGTGCACGCCGCCGGGCCGACAGCGCAATTGGCGTAGTGGGTGGGTGCACCCTGGGAGTGGTGCTCAGGACGCGCGCCCGGATCGCGATCGCCGAGCGTAAGCCGGAAGAGGCCGGGCGAGACGCCCATGACGCCCTTTCAACCTCCGCGGAGGTGGGAGCGTATCTCGGCGTTCCCGACATTCTCGACATTCTGGCGGGCCTGGCCGGCGACGCCGACAGCCATCGCGAGGCGGCCAGATTATTCGGGGCCGCCGACGGCATCCGGCAACGAACTGGCGAGGTGCGCTGGCGGATTCACCAATCTGAATACGAAGAATCAGTCGCCAGACTTCGAAATACTATGGACGAAGCGGACTTTGAAGCCGCATGGGCAGAAGGCGCCGCGCTGTCCACCGACGACGCCATCGCGTACGCGCAGCGCGGGCGCGGCGAGCGCAAGCGACCGTCGAGCGGCTGGGCGTCGCTGACCCCCGCCGAGCTGGACGTCGTGAGGCTCGTCAGCGAAGGGCTTGGCAACAAGGACGTCGCCGCACGGCTCTTCGTTTCACCGCGGACCGTGCAATCCCACCTCACCCGCGTCTACACGAAGCTCGGGCTGGCCTCCCGCGTCCAACTCGCTCAGGAGGCTTCCCGTCGATCGGCCTCGTCAAATAACTGAATCGCCCCCACGGTCGGCTCCGTAGCCCCAACCCCTCCGTCCCGCTTTTATTCGCCACCTTTATCGTCGATGTCCGCATTGGCGATCGCGGCCGCGAAGGCGGTGAGCACACGGCGACTTCGCCTGCTCATCTGTTCGGCGGACTCGTCAGGGTGGCGTAGCCACCAGCCGACGCACGCGGTGACGGCGCTTATCCATACGTCGGTGACCAACGACAGATCGTCGGATTCGGTGAGATAGGGCAGGTCGGCGAAAGCGGCGACACCGCGTGCGGCCTGGTCGGCGATGGTGGCGCGGACGCGTCGTGCCGCTTCATGTGCTCTTCCACCTGGAGGTGGGGTGCGGTCGTTGACGACGTTCCAGTCGTGAGGGCGCGGCGCGAGTGCCTGGAAAATCGCGGTGAGAGTGTCCTCGGCCATCTGGCGCGGTGGCTGCTGTGTCGTGAGCACCGCCTCGATGTGGTCGACCAGGTTCGCGCCTGCGCGTTCCACGCACGCAATGTAGAGGCTTTCCTTGGATCCGAAGTAGCTCAGGACAAGCGGCTTGGACACGCCTCCCTGCGCCGCTACCGCCGACAACGCCGCACCGGCGTAGCCCAAGCGGCCGAACTCGGCTGTGGCCGCGTCAAGGATCAGTCGCTCGCGTTGCACACGCGGCACGCCCTTGCTACCGACCGCCCGTGCGCTGGACATTCGAACATTGTTCCCGATTGCGACGAGGCCCATGCCGCGAACCACCCGTCAGACCCAAACCGCCGCCGCGTCAACCGCCGCCGCGTCTGCGTCATTCGCCCCGCGACGGGGTTGCCATCCGGGTGGGCCGAAGATGTAGCCGAGCTTGTGGCGCCACCGGCGCGCGGCTCGCACATCGGCGATGATGTTGCCGTACTCGTGGTACTGCAGCTTGAGCACGTTGTAGGTGCGGACCGGCTTGGTCAGTCCGTAAGTCGGCGTGTGCAACTCGCGTTGGAAGGTGCCAAACGCGCGGTCCCAGATGATCAGGATGCCGCCGTAGTTGCGATCGAGGTATTCCGGGTCACTGGCGTGATGGACTCGGTGGTGCGACGGCGTGTTCAACACGAACTCAATCGGGCGGGGCAGCCGACCGATAGTTTCTGTGTGTGTGAAGAACTGATAGATCAAGTTGACCGCGAACGCGAAATAGATTGTCCACGGAGCGAATCCGAGCAGCGCCAACGGCGCCCAGAAGATCGCCTCCGTCCACGGGTTCCACTTCTGGCGCGTCGCGGTGCCCAGATTGAAGTATTCGCTGGAGTGATGCGCCTGGTGGGCCGCCCACCCGATTCGTACTCGGTGGGAGAAGCGGTGGTTCAGATACCAGGCCAGATCGACCGCGACGAATAAGATCGGCCAGCTCCACCACGTGTTCGTCGGGATGTGCCACGGCGCGCAATATGTCCACAGGAAGACGAACAGAACCATGGTGGCGAGCTTGAACGCGGCGAAAAACACCAGCGCTCCCATGCCCATCGCGACACTGGTCCGGGTGTCGATCGCCGAGTAGCCACGCTTCGTCTCATGGCGGCCGGCCGCACACAACAGCGCCGCCTCGATCCCTATGAACACGAAAAAGACGGGCGTAGCGAACAGGACGGGATCCCCCACTCGACCCCAGATCGTCTGCAACAAGTCCACAGAAATACCCTTCGTTGACCGATCGTTAAATTACCAATCGGTCATATCGCCTGTCAACACCCACGCCTGGTCCAGTTGCGCTCCGCACGCTCGAAGAATCTCGGAAACTGCAGTGAAAGGACGTCTGTACTGATATTTGACTCACCGTGACGCGAATGACAATCCAAGGTCCCCAAGACCGTCGAGGCATGGGCCTTCGTGCAGAAGATGATCGGCGACATCACCAACATCGTGACCGAGGACGCCGAGACCGACCGCGAGCTGATCGAGGGATTGGGCGTGATCTCCCGCGTCACCGCGCTGTGCTCGGAGCTGACCGTCGAAGCGGATCCGGAGCTGCCGTGGTTCTTCGACATGTGCTCCCCCACCCGCCTGGTCGGCGGCCCCAATCCCGACGGCAGATATCTGTTGGCGATGATCCGCGGCGACCGTGGCTATCGGGTCACCGGCACGCGCGGCACCACCGCCTATCTCGGATTCCAGGTGCTCGCGGGCACGGGTATGACGCCGCGGCGGATGGCCGCCTACGTCAGCGACACCGACCTGAAGCTGGATGGCGGCGGGTTCGCGTTGGTGTTCTCCGCTGCCGAGCCGTCGGCGGCTGACCTCGACGGTGCACAGTGGGTGCAGATCCCCGACGATGCAACGTCGATCGTCGTCCGTGAGTACATCGCCGACGCGGAGACCGAGCAGTCCGCGGTATTGCACATCGATCCGCTGAGCGAGCCGCAGGCGCCGCACGCACCGTCGGATGACGAAGCGGCAGAACAGTTCACCGCGATGGCGTGGACCATCATGAAGCTGACCACCCTGCACCGCACGATCAAGCCCGAACTGCTGACCCAGCCCAACAAGCTGATGACCGCCGAGGCCGCCGACCTCGGCGCCGCCGACACCACACCGGACAACCTGTACATGATCGGCACCTTCCGGCTGGATCTCGACGAGTCGTCTGGTGCTCGAGTTCGAGCCGCCGGATACCCGGTACTGGAACATCACGCTGGAGAACATCTGGCACGAATGCCTCGAACCGCGTCGCAGGCACAGTTCCGTCACCAACAAGGGCGTGGCGCCCGATTCCGACGGCGTGGTTCGTATCGCCATCGGCGCCAAGGACTTCGGCCACGGCCACTGGTTGGACACGGGCGGCAGGCACCGCGGCTTCGTGGTGTTCCGGTGGCTGGACAACCCAGAAGCGCCGAAGGTGTCGGTCGAGGTGCGAAGCGGTGAGGCCGCGCGGTGAGCATCGCGACCGGTTCGACCAGGATGTGCTGATCGCACAGGCTCAGGATTGGGCGGGCAGCGACGACTTCGGCGCGGAGTTCGACGAGAAGGAGACGTGGCGCGAGGGTTTGGGCCTGCTGTGTGAGGGGTTTGTCGCAGAGGCCCGCCTCAACGACATCGGCGTGGAGATCGCGGCGCTGGATGTCGTGCGGGCGTTGAAGAATCGGCTGCAGGTCGTCGAGTGGCGCAAGACCCATCCCGAGATAGCAGAGGCGAAGGTCGAGCGACCGATCTTCATCGTCGGACAACCCCGCACCGGCACCACGATCCTGTTCGACCTGCTCGCCCAGGACCCGGCGCTGCGGCCGCCGCTGTCGTGGGAGGTCGACGCCCCGCTACCGGTGCCACAGCCCGAAACGTACGAGACCGACCCGCGGATCGCCGAAACACAGGCCACCCTGGAGATGAGCGAGCAGATCATCCCCGGGTTCATGACCTGGCATCCGATGGGTGCGCAGGTCGGCCAGGAGTGTGTCCGGATCACCGCATCGCAGTTCTGCAGCATGATCTTCTCCGTGCAGTACCGGCTGCCGAGCTACTACAAGTGGTTGCTGTATCAGGCCGACCACCGACCTGCCTACCGGTTCCATCGAATCTTCCTGCAGCACTTGCAGTCCGGCGTCGCGCGGCCAGTGGCTGTTGAAATCGCCCGCACACCTGTGGACGCTGGACGCGCTGGTGGAGACCTACCCCGACGCGGTGATCGTGCAGACACACCGTGATCCCCTCAAGGTCATCTCGTCGATCAGCGCGCTGACCAATCACCTGCGCCGGATGGCGTCCGACGAAACGTCCATCGCCGATTGCGCCGTGCAGTCGTGCGAGGAGATCGTCGTCGGCTTGCAGCGCGGGATGACGTTGCGCGAATCGCTGCCGCCGGGTCAGGTGATCGACGTGCAGTTCGCCGATTTCATGCGCGACCCGTTCGCCACGATCAGGTCGCTGTACGGCCGGTTGGACCGGGAGCTGACGCCGATCGCCGAACAGAGGATGCGCGATCACCTGGCGGCCCATCCCGGCGACGGCGGCGGTGGCCGGTACAGCTGGGCCGACACCGGCCTCGACGCCGGCCAGTTGCGTGAACAGGTCAGCGCGTACCAGGACCGCTACGGCGTGCCGACCGAACCGCTGAAATAGCCGTCAGCGCCAAGTAATCCGGCGGCAGGCCTTCGAGCATGCCGCGCAGCATGCGCACCGCGTATTCCGAGCTGCCACCCCCGACGATCAGCGCCGCGAACGCCATATCGCCGCGGTAACCGGCGAACCAGGAATGCGATCCGCCCTCGAATTCGGCTTCACCCGTCTTGCCGCGCACATCGCCCATCCCGTTGAGGTCTTTGGCGGTGCCGTTGGTCACCACGAGTTGCATCATCGGCCGCAGCCCGTCCAGCATCTTGGGCGTTATCGGAGACTGGTCACCGGTGACAGCGGTCTGGCGACCTTCGATCAGTTGCGGCACAGGGGTTTTACCCGCAGCCACAGTGGCCGCCGCCATCGCCATACCGAACGGGCTGACAAGCACCTTGCCCTGACCGAAGCCGTCCTCGGTGCGCTCGGCCAGGTTCACCGTCGGCGGCACCGAACCGGTGACCGTGTTGATGCCCTCGACCTGATAGTCGGCGCCGATACCGTACTGCGCGGCGGCCTGAGTGAGGCCGCGCGGCGGCATCTGGCTGGCCAGTTCGGCGAAGGTGGTGTTGCACGAACTGGCGAACGCCCGCGACATCGGCACCGTGCCGAGATCGAAGCCGCCGTAGTTCGGAACCGTCCGGTGCCCGATGTCGACCGTGCCGGGGCAGCCGAGAAGTGTGTTGGGCGTTGCCATATCGCGTTCGATGGCCGCGCCGGCGGTGATGATCTTGAACGTCGATCCCGGCGGGTACAGACCCGTCGTGGCGGTCGGCCCGTCGGCGTCGGCGTCGGCGTTCTGTGCGACGGCCAGGATCTCCCCTGTGGACGGCTTGATCGCCACGATCATCGCCTTCTTGCCGCCGATGCCGTTGACGGCGTTCTGCGCGGCGTTCTGCACAGCGCGGTCCAGGCTGATGGTGATCGACGGCGCCGGTGCCGGGTCCACCTCGTTGAGCACGTCGGAATCGATACCGTTCTGGTTGACGCTGACCACCCGCCACCCGGCCTGGCCGTCGAGGTCGTTGACGACGGCCTTCTTGACCTCGCTGATGATCGCAGGCGCGAATCCCTCGTCTGTTGGCAGCAATTCGGCCTGCGGTGTGATCACGAGGCCGGGACGTTCACCGAGCACGGCGCGCGACCTGGTCGCGGTCGGATTGGCGCAGGGTGATCAGGCTCAGCGGGCCCGGCGACGAACTCGCCTCCTCCGCGAGGCGCTGCGCGTCGAGGGTGTTGTCGAACGGCCGCAGCGCATCGGCGACCGCGGTCGCGGTGGTCATCAGGTACGCGCCTGCGAGCCTGGCGTCGAGCGCGACGTGATACAGATTGCCGGGCACCAGTACGTCGGAGCCGCCGCGCTCATTGACCGATGCGCGCCGCGGCGGGTCGGCACGCAATGCAAACGTCTGGTGCTCACCGAGTTTCGGATGCAGGCCGGTCGTCGTCCAGCGGACTTCCCACTGCCCCTCGTTGCGCACCATGCTGAGCTGGCCGTCGTAGCTCCAGGTTCGATTCTTCGGCAGGTGCCATGTGTATCGGTAGGACACCGTGCCGGTGTCCTCGGCGAACTTCGAGCCCAGCACCTGAGCGTCGAGGGATGAGGCCTGCAGACCTGCCCAGGCCTCGTTGAGTGCCGCCCGCGCGTCCTCCGGTCGGTCGGTCAGTTCCGACGCCGCGCCGGTGTCGCCCTTGGCCAACGAGGCGAAGAACTCCTCGGCGGCAGGCGCGGGCCCGTTGGGCTTGGGGGTGCAGGCGTTCAGGGATGCGGACAGCGCGACGACCGCGAGGAGGCTCGCCATACGCGTTGCGGATGTGACCAATGTTGCCATTGAGGCAAATGTTAAGAAACCGAGACCTCAAAGTGTCTTAGGCGCGCCACCCCGAAGACCTCGAGTCTGCGGGGAGATCGAGATTTCAGCCGAAAGTGCGATCTCGCCGCAGAATCGGCCGATCGCTAGGCGCCGAACGGCCCGGCGGCAGGTGCCCGCACCACGAGCGGCACGGCAGGGAAATACGCCGCCATCTCCGAGCGCGACTTTCGCAGTGCGGCCGTGCCGTAACCCTGCTTGCGGAACGACGGGCTGATCCAGATACGCACGTTCACCTCGCCGCTGGCCAGCTCGCCGAACACCATGCCGACCTTCTCGGAGCCGTCGATCGCCACCAGCCACACGGCCTCCTCGGCGTGCACCCGACCGACGGCGGCGCGGATCTCGTCGTCCAGATCGCCCGCGGGAGCGCCGGATCCGTCGCCCGCCGCGCGGACGTCGTCGGTACGGGCGGCGAAGATGTCGCGGTCGGCATCGGCCGAGAACGGACGCAGCGCGAGGCTTTCGCCCGGTGCATGTTGCCGGTCCCCGATGGTGAAGCTCAGTTCGTGGTTGAGGTCTTCGAGCTCATCGCGAATCCGGCGGCGCGACACCTTGGTCAGCCGGTCGAAGGACAACCGGAGTACCGCTTCGCCACCGGCGTGCGACGTCTCGAGCATCGATGCGATGGCCTCGACGGCCGCGTCGTAGTCCTCGGACTCCACGATGACGTCGAGCAGTTCGTGGCGCCGTTCGAGTGCGCGGACCAGCGTGTCGGCGATCTCTCGCCGTTCGGATTTCTGCGCGTCGTCGGTCATGGCGTGAAGCGTAACGACTCAGTCCAAGAGGACGGTGGCGAAGGTGCCGACTTCGGCGAACCCGATCCGGTTGTAGGTGGCGCGGGCCACGACGTTGAAGTCGTTGACGTAGAGGCTCGCGATGCGGCCGCTGCGCACCACGGCGGCCGCGAGCGTCGCGGTTCCCGCAGTGCCGAGGCCGCGACCGCGCCAGTCGGGGTGCACCCATACGCCTTGGATCTGGCCGACGGCGGGTGACTGCGATCCGACCTCGGCCTTGAACACCACCTGCCCGCGGTCGAACCGTGCCCACGCGCGCCCTGCGGCGATCAGTCCCGCGACCCGCCGCCGATAGCCTCGGCCACCGTCGCCGATGCGGGGATCGATGCCGACCTCGCCGATGAACATGTCGACGGCGGCGACGAGGTAGGAGTCGAGGTCTGCCATGCGCACGGGCCGGACCGCGGGGTCGATCGGGCAGTGCGGGGCGGTGGCGAGCGCCATCAGGGGCTGACGGTCGCGCACGTCACGGGCGGGACCCCAGGTGTGTTCGAGCCTGCGCCACATCGGCAGTACGAGCTCGGCGCGCCCGACGAGCGACGAGCATCGCCGTGCGGCGCTGACCGCTTTGTCGGCGAAGGCGTAGAGGTCGGCGGCCGCGCCGCGCAGCGGGATCAGGTTGGCGCCTGCGTAGCAGAGTGATTCGGCGGCCCTGCCGCGCGTCCACAATTCGCCACCGATGGCGCTGGGATCGACGCCGTGCTCGGCCACCCGGGAATCCACCATGCAGCTGCCGACCGGGTCGGCGTCGAGCACCTGCCGGACCGAAGCGACGTCGCGCACCACGGAAACCCGTCGTTCGTCGACGAAGCGGAACAGCGGCGGAGCCGACATCGGGACTCTTTCTGCGGCCTCAGGGCGTGGTGACTCCAGGCACAGGAATCACGTTCAGCTTACGGTGACCACCGGCGAACCGCTGGCAGTCTCCCCGCGTTCTTCGGCGATTCGCATCGCCTCTTCGATCAGCGTTTCGACGATCAGGTGCTCGGGGACGGTCTTGATGACCTCACCCTTGACGAAGATCTGGCCCTTGCCGTTTCCTGACGCCACCCCGAGGTCGGCTTCGCGTGCTTCGCCTGGCCCGTTGACGACGCAACCCATGACGGCGACGCGAAGCGGGATCTCCATGCCTTCCAGCCCTGCGGTCACCTCGTTGGCAAGCGTGTAGACGTCGACCTGAGCGCGCCCGCACGACGGGCACGACACGATCTCCAGACCGCGCGGACGCAGGTTGAGCGACTCGAGGATCTGGTTGCCCACCTTGACCTCTTCGATGGGCGGCGCCGACAGCGACACCCGGATGGTGTCGCCGATCCCCTTCGACAGCAGCGCACCGAATGCGACGGCGGACTTGATGGTCCCTTGGAACGCAGGCCCTGCCTCGGTGACCCCGAGGTGCAGCGGGTAATCGCATTGCGCGGCAAGCTGTTCGTACGCGGCGACCATGACGACCGGATCGTTGTGCTTGACGCTGATCTTGATGTCGCCGAAGCCGTGCTCCTCGAACAGCGACGCCTCCCACAGCGCGGACTCGACGAGCGCCTCCGGGGTGGCCTTGCCGTACTTCTTCAGCAACCGCGGATCGAGTGACCCCGCGTTGACCCCGATGCGGATCGGGATGCCCGCCGCGCCTGCGGCTTTGGCGACTTCCTTGACCCGGCCGTCGAATTCCTTGATGTTGCCGGGGTTCACCCGCACCGCAGCGCAGCCGGCGTCGATCGCGGCGAAAATGTACTTGGGCTGAAAGTGGATGTCGGCGATGACCGGGATGTTCGCCTTTTTGGCGATCGCGGGCAGCGCCTCTGCATCCTCCTGGCGGGGGCAGGCCACCCGGACGATGTCGCAGCCCGATGCGGTCAGCTCGGCGATCTGCTGCAGCGTCGCGTTGATGTCGTGGGTCTTTGTCGTGCACATCGACTGCACCGCGATCGGGTGGTCGCTGCCGACACCGACGTCGCCGACCATGAGCTGACGGGTTTTACGCCGCGGCGCCAATGTCGGTGCCGGAGGTGCCGGCATGCCTAGGCCGACGTGGCCGGAGGACATGGTTTCTCCTATTGGAAAGGTCTGATTGGGTTGACGAAGTCTGCGGTCACGGTCAGCGCCATGTAGCCGACGACGAAGACCAGGATCACGTAGGTGGCGGGCATCAGCTTGAGATAGTTCACCGGCGCTGCCGCGGCCATACCCCGCGCCTTGCGGAGCACATTGCGTATCTTCTCGAACCACGCCACGGCGATGTGGCCGCCGTCGAACGGCAGCAGCGGCACCAGGTTGATCGCGCCGAGCACGAAGTTCAGCTGTGCGAGGAAGAACCAGAACGCCATGAAAAGGCCGCGCTCGAAGGCGTCGCCGCCGATGATCGACGCGCCGACAACGCTGATCGGCGTCTCGGGATCGCGCTCTCCGCCGCCGATGGAGTGCACGAGGGCACCGATCTTGGTCGGAATCTTCGCCAGCGACTTACCGATCTCGACAGCCAGATCGCCGGTGAAGGCCACCGTGCCTGGGATCGCGGTCACCGGGTTGTACTGCGTGTACTCCACAGGGGCGAAGTCGGCGCCCGCGATTCCGACGGCGCCGACGGCCGTCGGCTTCTCGGCTTCCTTTGACGTGTAGCGCTCGGTCTTCACCACGTCGATGACGGTGGTGAACTGCTGTCCGTCCCGTTCGATGACGAATGCGGTCGGACCGGTCAGCTTGCGGACCGCGTCGACCATCTCGGTGGAGTTGTGCACGTCGGTGTCGCCGACCTTGACGATGATGTCGCCCTGCTTGACTCCCGCCGCGGCCGCCGGTCCGACGCCGGTGCAGTCGGCGAGCTTTTCCTTGCTGACAGCCGGTGCGACACAGGAGGTTTCGCTGACGTGGGCGGCCTGCTGCGGGCTCAGGTTCGGCAGCCCCCAGTACAGGGCGATGCCGTAGAGGATGGCCAGCCCGACGATGAAGTTCATGCCGGGGCCCGCGAACAGCACCGCCGCGCGCTTCCACGTCTTCTGCCGGTACATGGCGTAGCGCTCATCCTCCGGCGCGATCTCGTCGATGGACGTCATCCCTGCGATATCGCAGAACCCGCCGAGCGGGATGGCCTTGACGCCGTACTCGGTGGAGCCGAGCTTGTTGGGCCGCCGGGTGGACCACAGGGTCGGGCCGAAGCCCACAAAATAACGGCGCACCTTCATCCCTGTCGCGCGCGCGACCCACATGTGCCCGCACTCGTGCAGCGCCACCGACACCAAGATCGCCAGCGCGAACAGCACAACACCGATCACCCACATCATTTTGTGGCGACTACCTCCCGAGAAACCGCGCCCCTTGCCCTGTCTCTGGCCCAGCGTTGCGCGTCAAGTACCTCTTCCACGGTAGCTGGTTCTGCGGACCACTGGTCTGAGGCGTGCAGCACGTCGGCGATGGTCCGCACGATCGCCGGGAACCGGATCCGACCGGCCAGGAACGCCGCCGCCGCCTCCTCGTTGGCGGCGTTGTAGACCGCGGTCAGGCAGCCACCCCGCTGACCTGCCTCGCGTGCCAGCTCGACGGCGGGGAACACCGCGGCGTCCAGGGGTTCGAAATCCCAGGTCGACGCACTGGTGAAATCGCAGGCCAGCGCCGCGGCGGGCACCCGGGACGGCCAGCCGAGCGCGAGCGCGATGGGCAGTTTCATATCGGGCGGGCTGGCTTGGGCGATCGTCGAGCCGTCGGCGAACGTCACCATCGAGTGCACGATCGACTGCGGGTGGACGACGACCTCGATTCGCTCGTACGGAATGCCGAACAGCAGGTGGGTTTCGATCAGCTCGAGGCCCTTGTTGACCAGCGACGCCGAGTTCAGCGTGTTCATCGGGCCCATCGACCAGGTCGGATGCGCCCCGGCCTGTTCCGGCGTGACGTCGATGAGACGGTCGGCGGTCCAGCCGCGAAACGGGCCCCCCGACGCGGTCAGCACGATCTTGGCCACTTCGTCGGGGGTGCCGCCCCTCAGACACTGGGCGATCGCCGAGTGCTCGGAATCCACCGGTACCAGCTGACCCGGTTTGGCCGCCTTGAGCACCAGCGGTCCACCGGCGATCAGCGACTCCTTGTTCGCGAGGGCGAGTCGGGCTCCGCTGGCCAACGCCGCCAAGCGTCGGCTTCAGGCCCAATGCGCCGACAAGCGCGTTGAGCACGACGTCGGCCTCGGTGTTCTCCACCAGCGACGTGGCGGCGTCGGGGCCGCTGAAGGTGACGTCGCCGACTTTCTCGGCCGCATCGGGGTCGGCCACCGCGATGTTCGTGACGCCGGTTTCGGAGCGCTGACGCGCCAGCAGGTCGGGGTTACCGCCGCCTGCGGCCAGCCCGACCACCTCGAAGCGGTCTGGGTTGGCGGCGATGACGTCGAGCGCCTGGGTGCCGATCGAACCCGTGCTGCCGAGGATCAGCACGCGCAGCCTGTTGCTCACTGTCCTATTGTGCCGCTCTTCGCGAAAGTGACCTAAATCTGACGTCACCGGCCACCGGCCATCCGTGATCGGCGTCACGCCGAATGCCGGGTGTCATGCCAATGGGCGGCGACCGCTCGCCCGTGACCTAGGAGTCGAAGCACCAAATGAGAAATGTTCACCGCAGCACCCTGACAGCGGCCACCATCGCCGCGATGGCGGTCCTCAGCCTGTCGGCGTGTTCCAACGACAGCTCGACCAGCGCTTCAAGCTCATCCGAGGAGACGACATCCGCCGAAGCGCATGACCTCGGCTCCTGCCAGCTCGACGTCCGCGGCGGCCGGGCCCGCGTCCGACCTTGATCGGCTCGGGGTGCGCGGCCTACGCCGAGCAGGTACCGGAGGGCCCGGGATCGGTGGCGGGCATGGCGCAGGACCCGGTCACGGTGGCGGCATCCAACAACCCGATGCTCAAGACGCTGACGCAGGCATTGTCGGGCAAGCTCAACCCGAACGTGAACCTGATCGACACCCTCAACAAGGGTGAGTTCACGGTGTTCGCGCCGACCGACGACGCGTTCGCCAAGATCGACCCGGCGACGATCGAGAAGCTCAAGACCGACTCGGATCTGCTGACGAGCATCCTGACCTACCACGTGGTTTCCGGCCAGGCGAGCCCGGCGAAGGTGGCAGGCACCCACAAGACGGTGCAGGGCGCCGACGTCACCGTCACCGGAGAAGGCAACGGCCTCAAGGTGAATGACGCCGGGCTGGTGTGCGGCGGTGTCTCGACCGCCAACGCACAGGTGTACATGATCGACACCGTTCTGATGCCACCCGCGGCATAACCCGATCGATGCAACAGCCCCCGGCACCCCGCGTGCCCGGGGGCTTTTGCGTAGTTCACCCATCCAAATACGTTGTGACTCCGAATAACTGACATGCTCACACTCGTACTGATCGGCTTCATGGGCGGTCTGATCACCGGTGTCTCGCCGTGCATTCTGCCGGTGCTCCCGGTGATCTTCTTCTCCGGCACGCAGGGCGGCCGCTCGGAGACCACCGAGGCGGGTGGCGGCATCGCAGTCGCAGTCGAGACCAAGCCCGCGTTGTCGGATCGGCTGCGGCCCTACCGGGTGATCGGCGGCCTCGTGCTCAGCTTCAGCCTGGTCACGCTCATCGGCACCTCCCTGCTGTCGCTTCTGCATCTTCCGCAGGACGCGATCAGGTGGGCCGGGCTCATCGCACTGACCGTCATCGGCCTCGGTCTGATCTTCCCCCGCGTTCGAAGAGATTCTGGAGAAACCGTTCAGCCGCATACCCCAACTTCAGATGAGCGAGGGCAGAAGCGGTTTCGGGTTGGGACTGGCACTTGGCGTGCTGTATGTGCCCTGCGCCGGGCCGGTGCTCGCCGCCATCGTCGTGGCGGGTGCGACGGGCTCGATCGGCCTCGACACCGTCGCGCTGACGATCTCGTTCGCCATCGGTGCCACCCTCCCCCTGCTGATCTTCGCGCTGGCAGGCCAGCGGGTTGCCGAACGGGTCGGCACGTTCCGTCGCCATCAGCGCCGCATTCGCGTCGTCGGTGGCATCGTGATGCTGGCGTTCGCCGTTGCATTGGTGTTCAACGTTCCCGCCAAACTGCAACGGGCCATCCCGGACTACACGAGCTCGCTGCAGGACAAGGTCGTCGCTTCCGACGAGATCCAGGAAAAGCTCAACCTCGGTGGCTTGGTCAACGACCAGAACCGGGAGCTGTCGAACTGCAGCAACGGCGCCGCACAGCTCGAAAGCTGCGGCACGGCACCGGATATCAAGGGGATCGCCGGCTGGCTCAATACCCCCGGTGGTGCTCCGGTCGACCTGAAATCGTTGCGCGGCAAGGTCGTTCTGATCGATTTCTGGGCGTACTCGTGCATCAACTGCCAGCGCGCCATCCCGCACGTGGTCGATTGGTACGACAAGTACAAAGACCTGGGCCTCGAGGTCGTCGGTGTGCACAGTCCCGAGTACGCATTCGAGAAGAACGCGGGCAACGTAGCCAGTGGCGCCAAGGACCTCGGTATCACCTACCCGGTCGCTCTCGACAACAGCCTGTCGACATGGACGAACTATCGCAACCGCTACTGGCCTGCCGAATACCTGATCGACGCGAATGGCACTGTGCGCCATATCAAGTTCGGCGAGGGCGACTACCCCGTCACCGAAAACCTGATCAGGGAACTGCTCGTCGACGCGAACCCCGATGTGCAGTTGCCTGCGCCGAGTGACTCCGCCGACCAGACCCCTGATGCCGGTCAGACGCCCGAAACGTATCTCGGCGTCGGCAAGATGGTGAATTACGGCGGTCCCGACCAATACAGCGAGGGCACCGCGGACTTCACCTACCCGACGAGGCTCGCCGACGACAGTTTCGCCTATCGCGGGCGCTGGACGTTGGACTTCCAGGGTGCGACGGCGGAGTCGGACGACTCGCGGATTTCATTGAAGTACAACGCGAAAAACGTCTACATCGTCGCGGGCGGCGAGGGCGATGTGACCGTGACGAGCAACGGCAAGACGACAACCGTGCCGATCAGCGGCGCGCCGACGTCACACCAGCTCGTGTCGAGTGGCGCAGTCACGCGCGGAGAGCTCGAAGTGCGATTGAGCAAAGGACTGCAAGCATTTTCGTTCACATACGGCTAACGATTTCGAATCCACACCAATCCGTCGGTGACGCGGCACCGAATACCAAGTGGAAACCGGAAAAGAAGAGGCGGCAGTAGAAGCCGTCCGCGACAAGGGAGTGAAACTTGATGAAGAACACCAAACGGACGGTCGCGGTTGCCGGTCTGGCCGCTGCTGCAGCCATGGGCATGTCCCTGACCGTCGCGGGCCCCGCGTCGGCCGAACTGGTCGGCCCGTCGTGTACCGCGTACGCCGAGAAGGTACCGACAGGTCCCGGTTCGGTGGCCGGGATGGCGATGGATCCGGTCGCGGTCGCCGCGTCCAACAACCCGATGCTGACCACGCTGACCAAGGCGATCTCCGGCCAGGTCAACCCGGAGGTCAACCTCGTCGACACGCTCAACGGCGGTGAGTTCACGGTCTTCGCGCCCACAGACGATGCGTTCGCCAAGATCGATCCCGCCACGATGGAGAAGCTGAAGACCGACAAGGATCTCCTCACGAAGATCCTGACCTACCACGTGGTGCCGGGCCAGGCCAGCCCCGCTCAGGTCGTGGGCACTCACAAGACCGTCGAGGGCTCCGACGTGACGGTCACCGGTATGGGTATGGGCATGGGCACCGACCTCAAGGTCAACGACGCGTCTGTGGTGTGCGGCGGTGTCTCGACCGCGAACGCACAGGTGTACATGATCGACACCGTGCTGATGCCACCGATGTGAACTAAGTTCCGCCACAACTGAATACGCCCGACGGCCCGGTCATTGCGACCGGGCCGCTGCCGTTGCCCGGTCTATGACGATATGCCCGGAACCTGTTTTCACGTGCACGCGCAGGGTTTCGTCGCCGTCAGCGGGACCGCCGGTCGGTTGCAGGTTATTGCGCACTTCGCCGGAATGTGTCCGCAGGTCCAGTTTCGCCGCGGTGCCTTCCTCGACGCCGACGTGGGTGTCACCGCTGCCGCTCTGCACGGACACCTCGCCCGATACCGCCGCGGCAATGGTGGTGTCGCCCGATGCGGTCTGCGCATTGACGGTGCCGTGAAGCCGCCCGACCGACAGTGACCCGCTGGCCGCCCGGAACTTGACGTCGCCGACGAGTTCGCCGAACGCGGCGTCACCCGACGCGGTCGAGATGGTTCCTTTGCCGGTCAGAACATCGACGGAGATCGCACCGGAAGCACTGTCGGACTTGAAGTTTCCAGTGACCGATTCGATGGCTGCGTCACCGCTGGCTGTGGACAACCGGCAGTCCCCGAAGTCTCCGTCTGCGCGCAGATTCGCGGATGCAGACGACACCTGAAGGCGCGAACGTGACGGCAACTCGATGTCGACGGTGACGGCGCCTCCCCGACCGAGCGAGATGATGCGCCTGCCTGCCGTCACGGTGAGCGTGCCGTTGATGAAGTCGACGCGTGCGCTCTCCGCTACCCGGACGTCGGAGGCCCGGTTGGGATCGCGCGGGCTGACCGTAACGACGGTGTCGTCGCGGTCGCTCGCGGCCAGATGGACAGATCCGCTGACGATCTCGACGGTGGCCGTGATCGGCTGGGGTGTGGCGAATGTCGGCATGATGTTCTCCTCTGTTGTATTCGCGTGGTCAGCGGACCCAGCCGCTGAATTGCTTGTCGGAACCGCCTCGCGTCTGACGCCTGCCGCCGAGGGCCGATGCGACGGCGCGGACCAGCCACGCATTCACCGAAAGGCTTTCGGCCCGAGCGGCTGCGTCGACCGGAGACCGCAGGCTCTCCGGCAGCCGCAGCGTCACCCGCCACGTGCCGCTGTCGTCATCGGACTCCGGCATGGCTGCAACGCGTTCGGGCTCGTCGTCAACGCCCGCGGTGACGACGAATTCCGGTTCGCGTCCCCGCAGTCGCACGTCCACCGAGCCGGGAGCCAGTTCGCGGGTGATCTCTGATGCCGCGTCCGACAATGCCTCGAGCAGTGCGAGGCGGATCGCCGAATCGAGCGGTGCGGTCAGCCGGTCGGCGAGGGCTTGCGCGTCGGCACCCCCCGCGGCTGCCGCGACGCCGAGCTCGTGCCGCACGCCGTCGACATACGGTTGCAAGTCCATGGTGTCATGGTGACATCAGAATGATGTCACCGCAAGCATCACTTTGACGCAGCAGGTTCTATCTGCACTTTTCGATGATGTTCTCGGCGAATTCCTCGATCGAACCGCGATAGGCCTCCGCCCCTGCGGTGCCGGTGTCCTTGCCGAACCACGGTCTGACCATCACCTGGGTGATGCCCGCGTCCTCCGCTCGCCGGTACACGTCGACCGACGGCGGTTCGAGAAGCGCAAGCAGGATGTCGAACGGTTCGTTCTCGCGTCCGTACTCGCGGCGCAGCTCACGCAGCCGCTTGGCGTACCCGACCGCGTCGTCCCACCCGTACGCGTAACCCACCCAGCCGTCGCACAACCGGGCCGCGCGGCGCAGCGCGGTCTCCGACTCGCCACCGCAGAAGATCGGCACCGGCGCGGGTGGATGGGGTTCGATCATCATCTCCGGCACCTGGTAATGCTCCCCGCTCCAGGACACCCAGCCGCCCTTCCACAGCTCCCGCAGCGCGGGGATCATCTCGTCCAGCCGCTTACCGCGAGTGGGGAAGTCCTGGCCCATCAGCTCGTACTCCTCGCGCATCCAGCCGATGCCCGCCGCAAGCGCCAACCCGGCCGCCGGAGACGACAGCGGCGGCCGCGACCACCTTGGCCACCTCCAGCAGGGGCCGAGCGGGTGCGATGTAGACAGCGTTGGAGAACCGCAGGCGCTTGGTCACCGCGGCCATCGCGCCGGTGAACACCCACGGGTCCGGCCACGGGTTGTCGGGTTCCCACGCCGGGTTTACCGCTGTCGGAGTCGGGATAGGGCGACGACAGTTCGCGTGGGTAGATCATGTGATCGGAGGTGACGATCCCGTCGTAGCCCGCCTCGTCGAGCATCTTGGCGACCGGCACGGCCTCCAACGGGTCCATGAACGCCGTACCGGACCAGAACTGCATGCGTCACCCTTCTGTCAGGTTGTCCCCCGTTTGCCTACCGTGAATTTCGGGCAGCATCAATGCCATGCCGACTCTGCTCTGGTTCCGGCGCGACTTGCGTCTGCGCGATCTGCCCGCGCTGCTGGACGCGGCGGACGCCGACGGCGAGGTGCTGGCCTGCTACGTCCTCGACCCACGGCTGAAGGCGTCGTCGGGCCCGCGCAGGCTGCAGTATCTCTACGACTCGTTGCGGGAACTCGACGACGCACTCGACGGCAGGCTGATGGTGACCCGCGGACAGCCCGACAAGCGGATCCCGGCATTGGCCAAGGCGGTCGGCGCCACCGCCGTACACGTGTCGGCCGATTTCACGCCGTTCGGCCGCCGCCGCGACGACGCCGTGCGCGACGCGCTCGGCGACATTCCATTGGAAGCGTCCGGTTCGCCGTATCTGGTCTCCCCCGGCCGCGTCGTCAAGGGCGACGGTGACCCCTACAAGGTGTTCACCCCGTTCTACGGAGCATGGCAGAAGCACGGCTGGCGAGCGCCCGCGAAGTCGGGCCCGAAATCGGCCACGCTGGATCGACCCGGCCGACGTCAAGGGCGGAGTCGAAATCCCTGACGCCGGTGTCGAACTCGAGCTTCCCGCCGGCGAGCAGGCGGCGCGCGCCAGTGGAAGAAGTTCGTCGACGACGATCTGGCCGACTACGCCGACGACCCGCAATCGACCCGATCTTCCTGGCACCAGCCGGATGTCGGCGCACCTGAAGTTCGGCACCATCCATCCGCGCACGATGGCCGCGGACCTCGGTCGGGGCACGGGTGCGCAGGCTTACCTGCGGGAGTTGGCCTTTCGCGACTTCTACGGCGCGGTACTGGCCGAATGGCCCGACAGCGCGTGGTGGAACTGGAACAAGTCCTTCGACTCGATGCAGCTCGAAGAGGGCGCTGACGCGAAGAAGTCGTTCGAGGCGTGGAAGGCGGGACGAACCGGCTTCCCGATCGTCGACGCGGGGATGCGGCAGCTCGCCGAGACCGGCTTGATGCACAACCGGGTGCGGATGATCGTGGCGTCGTTTCTGGTCAAGGACCTGCACCTGCCCTGGCAGTGGGGCGCCCGCTGGTTTCTCGAACAGTTGGTGGACGGCGACATGGCAAGCAATCAGCACGGCTGGCAGTGGGCGGCGGGCTACCGGCACCGACGCCGCACCGTACTTCCGGGTGTTCAACCCGACCACGCAGGGCGACAAGTTCGATCCCGACGGCGTCTACGTCCGGCGCTGGGTTCCCGAGGTGGACGACGACGACTACCCCGACCCGATCGTCGACCACAAGGCCGAGCGCGCCGAGGCGCTGCGCCGCTACAGCGCGCTCACTTGAGCGTCAGCCCACCGTCCAAAGGCATTGCGACACCCGTGATATGCCGGCCGGAATGGCCCGCAGAAGTACACGATCGCGTCGGTCACCTCGGCCGGATCCATCGGCGGCATCGACAGTTTCGGCTGCTGCGCTTCCCCGAACTCGGGCTGATCGCCGACGAGTAGCCCCATCGCCTCGTTGATGATCATCGGTGTCGCGACGCCGCCGGGATGAACGGAGTTCACCCGAATGTTCTTCTCCGCCAACGACGTAGCGTAGTGACGCATCACCCCGATGACGCCGTGTTTGGCGGCCGTGTACCCGGCTGCGCCGTGGCTGATCGTGTCGAAGGTGGTGCTCACCGACTTGAATCCGGCCGCCGAGCTGGTGATGACGATCGCACCACCCTCGCCGTGGTCCAGCATCGCGGGCAGGGCCGCCTCGATGGTGAAGTAGACGCCCTTGAGGTTGACGTCGATGGCGTCGACGAAGGCCGACACGTCCAGCCGCTGCGGTCCCGCGGCAGGGAAGATCCCGGCATTGGCCAACACGAAGTCGACCCGGCCGAATTCGGCGACACCGTTGGCCACGACCTCCTTGAGCCGTTCGAAGTCCCGCACGTCCGCCTGCTCGGCGACGATGCGCCGACCCGTCTTCTCGACGAGGTTGACGGTCTCGTCGAGGTCCTCGCGGCGTCGGCATCGGGTACGCGACGCTGTCGAGCTGTCCGCACAGATCGACGGCGATGACGTCGGCGCCCTCCTCGGCGAACCGAACCGCGTGGCATCGGCCCTGACCCCGCGCCGCACCGGAGATGAAGACGACCTTGCCGTCGAACTGTCCCGCCATGACGCACCACACTACGGCCGTGCGTAGTAGACGTATGCAGCCTGTGTCAGAATGTCGGCAGCGCCAAGCCCTACCGTGAGGAGCAGCCGTGGTGAGCACCGAGTTGGACAAGACCGACGGTGTCGACGTCGAAGACGTGCCGTCCGCGGCATGGGGCTGGTCCAAGGAGAACCACAAGTGGATCCAGATCGGCGGCATCGCTGTCCGCCCTCTTCATGCTGGCGATGATGCACGGCAACCACGTCGGGCAGCGTCGAGGACATCTTCCTGATCGCGTTCGCCGTGGTGATCCTCGGCGTCGTCGCGCGCGACTGGTGGCTGCGCCGCCGCGGCTGGACCGCTAGTAGTCCTCAGGTAGCCGCGGCCAACGGCAGCGCGGCGCCGACCGGCGTCAGATCGCCGGATATCCCGGCGGCCGCCCGGATTTCATTGAACGCTTCGAGCATCGCGTCGGTCGCCTCGTGCGGATCGTCGAGCGTGCGGTCGTCGGTGATCACCGAGATGGCGAGCTGGTCGACATAGCTCCACACGGTGATGTTCATCCCGCTGCCGCTGACCACCGGGCCCACGGAGTAGATCTCGCTGACCATCGCTCCCTCGATCACGCCACGCTCACGCGGACCCGGGACGTTGGAGATCGTCAGGTTGAAGACGCTCGCCGACTCGAGCCGCCTGGCCTGCGCCCGGAAGAAGGACGGCGCCATCGATGGCGGCAGGTAGGACATCCACGCGGGCAGCAGCATCGGCCCGAGCAGTTGGTTGTTCTCCTTGGCGATACTCGATGCAGCCGCGGCCAGCCTGACCCGCTCGAGCGGATCGGAGACGTGGACTGCCAACGACGGTGTCATGTACGTGAACTCGTTGCCCGCCAGCCGTTCCCGCGACGGGTTGGTGCTGACCGGCACACCGGCGATCAGCGGTGCGTCGGCCTTGCCGTCGTAGCGCAGCAGCAGCTTGCGCAGCGCGCCCGCCGCCATCGCCAGCACCATGTCGTTGATCGTGACGCCGAGTTTCTTGCCGGTCTCCTTGACGTCGCTGAGCGCCAGCGGTGCGGTCGCGAACCGGCGGCCCGGCAGTGACCTTGTGGTTGATGAAGCAATCCGGCGGCGCGAAGTTCTTGGCCATGTCGGGATGCGCGCCCCGTTCCTTCGACCGACGCCTCACCTTCGACACCCCGGTGGCCGTCTCGTTCACCAGCCGGGGCAGCTTGCGGACGAGCCCGACGTGGTCGCGGGCCGCCGCCTTCAGCAGCGCGGGACTGGTCCGCGCGATATCGGGTTCCTCGAACGTGCCGACCACTTCGGTCGGCCCTAGCCCACTCATCGCCATGGCCATCTGGTTGGCCGATGCCATACCGTCGGCCAGCACGTGATGGACCTTGTGGATGATCGCGATCCGGTCGTCGGCCAGGCCCTCGGCGATGTACATCTCCCAGAGCGGCCGATCGCGGTTCAGCGGGGTGCTGGCGATCTCGCCGATCAACTGGTCGAGTTCGCGGCGGCCGCCTGGCGCGGGCACCCTGGCCTGCCGGACGTGATAGTCGAAGTCGATGTGGTCGTTGAGCACCCACATCGGGTGGTGCAGCTTCATCGGAATGTCGACAAGCTGGTAGCGCAGCGGCGCCATCGCCTGAAGTCGAGGAAACGCCACGGCACGGAACACGTCGAAGTCGTAGCCGGGCACGCCGGACACGTCGAGGATGCCGATTTTCAGGGTGTGCATGTGAATTTCCGGCGTCTCCGTGTAGAGCATCAACGCGTCCACACCGTTGAGTCGTTTCACATCCACCCCATTCGTCGACGAGCCCCGACTCGTGTACCCGCCATTGGACTCCTTCTGACGCCCGCGTAGGCGACTTCGGGGAAAGTCCCACCCGGCCCATGACGGTCGGCCGGTCCTTTGTAAAGCTTGGGGAATGAGTCTCGTCACCGGGCGCGGTCCGTTGAGCAAGGATCCCGCGGGCTGGTTCTCACCGCCGCTGCCCGACGGCGTCGTTTTCGTCGAACCCCACCCGCGCCGCGTACAGGCCATGCGCGACGGCACCGCGCTGATCGACACCGAGCGGGCGCTCCTCGTGCACCGTGCCGGACGACCGCTGAGCTTCGCGTTTCCGTCCGACGAGGTCGGCGAACTTCCGCACGATCCGGTCGCAGAGGCACCGGGCTACGTGCAGGTGCCGTGGGATGCGGTGGACACCTGGGTCGAAGAGGGCCGCGAACTCGTCCACTACCCGCCGAACCCGTATCACCGGGTCGACTGCCGCCCGACCGACCGCGCGCTGCGGGTTTCCGTCGCAGGCACGACGCTGGTCGACACCACCGACACGATGATCGTCTTCGAGACGGCGCTGGCGCCCGTGCTCTACGTCGCGCCGTTCGCAGGTGCGTACCGACCTGTTGCGACGCACGCGAGACCAGCACGTACTGCAACTACAAGGGCTACGCCACGTACTGGTCGGCGGTCATCGGTGACTCGGTCGTCGACGACATCGCATGGAGCTACGACGACCCGCTGCCCGAAACCCTGCCCATCAAGGGATATTTCAGCTTCGACGCCAGCCGCGCGGACGTCGTCGCCGAGCTCCCCGGGTCCTAGCGATTTCGGCGTGTCAACGTCAGCGCTCAGCGCGGGAAATCACGCCAAATCACTACCAGACGCGAATCCAGTCGACGAGCATCTGCACGGGGTAGGTGCCCCCGCTCGGGTCGCCGCCACCGGACCCGGCGACCGCGAGGTTCAAGATCGGATAGACCTTGTAACCGGGGTTGTTGAACGGCCAGTCCGCCAACGAGTTCGCGGGGACGGTGAAGTACGGCGCCGCCCCTTCCGAGTAGTCCTGCCAGAAGCTCATGCCCGAGTCATCCCACTTGACGCGCCAGGTGTGCCATCCGCTGTCCATCGCCACGTTCTGCGTCGCCCACTCGGAGCCGTTGGCTTTGGCGTGGACGGTGGTGCCCGACGGCCACTTGCCGTTGCCGTACCACTCGATGATGTCGATCTCGCCGTCGGCGTCGCTGGACAGCCAGAACGCCGGCCATGCCCCGGGGGTCAGGCAGTCGAATTTGATCCGGGCTTCCCAGGTGTAGCCGATGCCGCCTTCCCACCTGGTGTTGATCTTGCCGCCGTAGTAGGTGTCGCCGTCCTTGAACGCCTTGATGACGAGGTTGGACTTGCCGTCCAGATAGACGTTGCGGCGATCGTCGCGGTACTGCCCGACGTTCTCGGGCAACTCCCAGAACGTCGGATCCTTCATCGTCTCGCGGGCCTTGGAGATCATCCACTTCGAGGTGTCCGGCGATGAACCCGCAGGGCCGTCGAAGTTGTCCTCGAAGACGTACGACGGCGCCGCGCCGGCTTTCGGAAGCGGGATGAGCCGCCGACAGCAGGCCGAGCCCCGATAAATACATCATGCTGCGACGATCCAATTCAGGCATGACAACACATAAAAGCCGCAACGACGGACCGGATGCAAGTCAGGACGGTCGCCGAGCGCCTCACGCAGAGTCGGGAAGGTCGAAACCTTCCAGGTCAGGCAGGGGTCGTCGACAGATTTCGTGAGCTTCGTCAGAAGGCAGCCCGAATAGCCGCAAAACGTCCTCGGTGACGGAATCGGACGCCGCCGCGTCGTCGCGGTCGGGCTGATTGCGCAACAGGTTCCCAAGCCCGAGGAGCGCACCGCCGGCAACCGAAAGGGCGAGTTCGGGGTCGTCGACGGTGAAGCGGCCCGCGGCGACGCCCGCTTCGATGTCCCGCAGTGCGCGCGGCGCGAGACCGATGTCCGACGACAACAAGGCGATGCCGTTGGCCAGCAGGATCTGGCTCTCCTGCGGACGCCTGCGAAACAGCCGGCCGGTGAGTCGGAAGCTGCAGGCGAACATTTCGGCCGGGTCGTCGATCTCCGAGGTCAGATGGTCCAGCAGCGCGCCGTGTGCATCGAGCACCTCGGCGACGGCGGCCTCGAAGAGCTGCTCCTTGCTTTCGAAGTGGTTGTAGAACGATCCCATTCCGACGTCGGCGGCCTGCGTGATCTCCAGAACCGGGACGTTGACCTTGCCTGCGGCGATGAAGCTCTGCGCGGCCTTGATCAGCGCAGCGCGGGTGCGCTGCTTGCGGCGCTCGAGGCGGTTGACGGGCGCCTCGGACTGTTCGGTCACGCCCTCACCGTAGCAGAATCTGTCAGTTTTGATGATTTCGTCAGAAACTGTTGACGGATCACGTTCCGCATATGTGACGATTTCGTCAACTTCTTGAGGAGGTTCTGATGAGCGGCACCGTAGGCGCCCACAACGAACTGCACAGCGAGCAGGGCGCGCTGCCGGGTGAGCACACCGGTCGAGCCCGCAATCCGGTCATCAAGGTCGCCGATATCGCCTGGCTCGAGTTCGAGAAGCCTGATCTGGATCGCGCCGAGGCGTTCGCCCGCGCGTTCGGCTTCACCACCGTTGCGCGCACCCCCGACGAACTGCAGCTGCGCGGCACCGACGCAGGCGCACCGTGCGTGCTGCTGCGCCGCGGCAGCCGAACGCGTTTCGTCGGGACCGCATTCAAGGCGGTCGACGAGGTCGACGTGCTGCGGTTGGCCGAAGCCACCGGAGCGGCGGCGAAACCACTGCCCGAGTCCCTCGGAGGCATCTCCGTCGAACTGACCGACCCGAGCGGTCTGCCCGTCCGGGTGGTCGCGGGCATGCACGAGCTGGCCGAGCTCGCACCGCAGCAGCCGCATGTGTTCAACGTCGGACACGGACTCAGCCGCATCAATGCCACGCAGCGCCCACCCCGGGTACCCGCAGGCGTGCAACGCCTCGGCCACGTGGTACTGCAGACCACGAAATACACGGAGGCACTTGACTTTTACCTCGACAACCTCGGAATGATCGTCAGCGACTTCCTGTTCTACCGGGGCCAGCGGGCCCGCGGGCCGGTGATGAGCTTCATCCGCTGCGACCGCGGCTCCGCCCCTGCCGACCACCACACCCTCGCGCTGGCGTTGGGACCGAGCAGTCGGTACGTGCACTCCGCATACCAGGTGTGCGATCTCGATGCGCTGGCCGCCGGCGGCGAATACCTCACCGACGAAGGCTATTTCCGGTCATGGGGCATCGGCCGCCACATCCAGGGCAGCCAGCTGTTCGACTACTGGCGCGATCCGGACGGCTTCCTGGTCGAGCACTTCGCCGACGGCGACATGTTCGACAACACCCTTGAGCCCGGCTGGGCACCGTTCACCGCCTCCGGCCTCGCCCAGTGGGGTCCTCCTGTCACCAAGGACTTCCTCGGCATCAACCCCGGCGCGCTACGGCATGAAGCACGCTCCGTCGTCAGCGCACTCCGAGACGACAACGAATTCACCCTCACCCGCCTGCGCGGCCTACTGAAAGTTGCGAACTCATGACCACTTCCATTCTTCGCACCGCCGATGCATGGTGGGTCGAAACCGCCACTGGCGCAGCCAAAATCGCGACCACCGCCACCACCACTCGCGAGCTGCTCGCCGACCGCGCCGCCATCGATGCCGCCGCGCACAGCGCACGACACCGTGCCCGTCGAAAGCCTGGAGCTGGTCTCGCCGGTGACCACGCCGTGCCGCGTCGTGGCGCAGATGACGAACTACGCCTCACACGTCACCGATGCCGGCATGGACCCGAAGTCGATCCCGTTGACGTTCTTCCGCAAGTCGTCCGGGTCGATCAGCGGGCCGCACGACGACATCGTCAAGCCTTCGCACGTCAGGTTTCTGGACTACGAGGTCGAGATCGGCATCGTGATGGCACGCGAGCTTCCGGTCGGCGCCACCGTCACCGAAGAGAACCTGGCCGACTACATCGCGGGCCTCGTCGTCACCAACGACGTCTCCGCCCGCGACGTCCAGCTCCCCCAGACCCAGTTCTACGAGGCCAAGTCCTACCCCACCTTCACGCCCGCCGGACCCGCCCTTGTCCTTGCTGGATGCCGACGAGCTCAAGCGTTTCGGTGACCTGCGGCTGCAGCTGCGGGTCAACGGTGAGGTGCGGCAGAACATGGTCGTCGAAGGCGACATGATCTACCGGCCGCTGCAGGCACTGCAGGCGCTGACCCGCTTTCAGCGGCTCGACGCGGGTGATCTGGTGATGACCGGAACCCCGGCAGGCACCGCGCTGAGCGCCCCTGCGAAGCCGATCGAGATCATCGGCAACCTGCTGCCGCCCGCAGTGAAGTGGAAGGCGTTCTTCAAGCGGCAGGCCACCAACACCAAGTATCTGCACGACGGAGATGTCGTCGAACTCGGGATCGCAACCGACGACGGCGCCATCGATCTGGGGTCGCAACGCACCGCCGTGAGGTATGGGTGACGCTCACCCGGGTCCCGGTCGTGATCGTCGGCGCAGGACCGACGGGCGTCACCGCCGCCACCCTGCTTGCGCAGTACGGCGTCGAGAGCCTGCTGCTTGACCGCTGGCCCGACGTCTACCCCCAGCCGCGCGCCGTGCACCTGGACGATGAGATCTATCGCGTCGTCGCGCGACTGGGCATCGCCGACGAGTTCTCCGCGATATCGCGACCCTCGCACGGACTTCGACTGCTGGACAACACGATGCGGGTGCTCGCCGAGTTCAGCCGCGACACCGCGTGCAGTGCCAACGGCTTCCCGCAGGCGAACATGTTCGACCAGCCCGAGTTCGAGGTGCTGCTGCGCAACAACCTCAAGCGGTACTCGCAGGCCACGCTTCGCACCGACGCCGAGGTCACCCGCATTGCCGACCGCGGAGACGGACGAGTTCTTGTCACCTTCACCGACCGTATCGACGGTCACGAACACGCCGTAGAGGCCGAGTATCTGCTGGGCTGCGACGGGGCCAACAGTGTGGTGCGGGCCGAAATCGGTTCGCTGCATGAAGGATCTGAAATTCGAGCAACGCTGGCTGGTCGTGGACGTCGCCACCGACATCGAGCTCGACCAGTGGGAAGGCGTGCACCAGGTGTGCGATCCGGTGCGCGCGGGCACATACATGCGGATCGGCGAATCGCGATACCGCTGGGAGTTTCGGCTGTCGCCCGGCGAGACCGTCGACGATTATTCGACCCTGGCGAGCCTGCGACCGCTGATCGCACCATGGACGGCTCGCGCCTCCGACGACCAACTCGAGCTTATCCGCGTCACGGAGTACACCTTCCGCGCCCAGATCGCCGACAAATGGCGGCGCGACAACGTCTTTCTGCTCGGCGACGCCGCCCACCTCACCCCTCCGTTCATCGGACAGGGCATGGGCGCCGGGCTTCGCGACGCGACGAACCTTTCATGGAAGCTGGCAGGCGTCCTTGCGGGCGACCTGCCCAAGACCGTCCTTGACACCTACGAGCAGGAACGAAAACCACACACCCGTGCCTTGATCCGACTCGCTCTCAACGTCGGCCGGTCGATGACGTCGGGCGGCGAGTTCGGCAATCTGATTCGCCGCGTGGTGGTTCCGCAGATGCACCGCATCCCCGGCCTGCGCGACAAGGTCGTCGACAGCAGAACTCCCGCACTGCATCGCTCGGCGCTGGTCCACCGGTCACGGAGGCAGCGATCGCTCACCGGCAGCCTCTGCCCGAACCCGGTGCTGCCCGACGGTCGCCGACTCGACGACACCATCGGTATCGGCTTCGCTCTCATCTCGGCGATGCCGCTGAGCGCCGAGCACCGTGCGCAACTCGAAAAGTGTGGGACCGCCATCCATATCGCCGAAGCCGGAACGGAACTCGCCGACTGGCTGCGCCGCGGTCATTCGGCTGCCGCGATCGTCCGGCCCGACAGAACCGTGATGCGGGCAGGCAGCGACATCAGCCAACTGTGCGGCTCAGTGCCGACGTTCACACGTGCACGGAGGGGAAGGGTGATGCGCACCAAGGCGCCACAGCGATGTCCCGGTGTATCCGGTGAACATCTACACCCCCGGCGCGATCGTCGATCCCTATCCCCACTACGCGCGGATGCGCGAGCAGGGTCCGGTGGTGTGGCTGTCCCGGCACCGCCTCTACGCGCTACCCCGGTTCGCCGAATGCAAAGCGGTCCTGCGCGACGACAAGTCCTTCGTATCGGGCGACGGTGTGGCCCTGAACCCGTTCACCAATCGCCTGTCCCGCGGCACCACGCTCACCAGTGACGGCGCAGAGCACGATCAGCGACGCAAGCTGGTCGCGCACCGGATGCTCCCCCGCGCGCTGCGAGCCATCAGCGACAACGTCGACGGTCTCGCCGCCGATGTCGTCACCGCCGCCCTCGAGCGGGGTGAGGTGGACGGTGTCGACGATCTGGCGTCCGCGCTGCCGCATGCGGTGGTGCCGGATCTTGTCGGCTGGCCACGAGATCAGCGCGACCACCTGCTGCGCTGGGGCGCAGCCACTTTCGACGTCCTCGGCCCGCTGAACAAGCAGGCGGTGAAATCCACGCCCGGCCTCCCTGCAGATGCTGTGGTTCGCCAAACGTGTGGTCCGCGAGCGCAGCGTGATCGAGGGCAGCATGGCCCACGAGCTGCTCATCGCCGCGGATGCGGGCAAGCTGTCCCACGCCGAGTGCGCGCCGTTGATGATCGACTACATCGCGCCGTCGCTGGACACGACCATCAGCTCCATCTCCAGCGCGCTGTATCTGTTCGCGACACACCCCGAGCAGTGGCAGATCCTCAAAGAAGATCCGTCGCTGATCAACAACGCGGTCAACGAAGTGGTCCGGTTCGAGGCTCCGCTGCGTGCGTTCGCCCGTCACACGCGCCGTGACGCGGAGATCGCCGGTGTCGACATTCCGGCGGGCGCGCGGCTGCTGGTGATCTACGCATCCGCCAACCGCGACGAACGCGAGTGGGACGACCCGGACACCTTCGACATCCGCCGCGACGCGAACCGCCATCTCGGATTCGGACAGGGAGCGCATGCGTGTGCCGGCCAGAGCCTGGCCCGGCTGGAAACGTCGGCGATGCTGCGCGCCCTGCTCGACCGCGTCGACCGGATCGAACTGACGGCGGAGCCGACGTGGGCGCTCAACAACATCATCCGGCGTCATGAACGTCTGCCGCTCAAGCTCATCCCTGCTTGAGCCGCTCGCCGGCACTTGATTCTGCGGTGAGATCGCACAATCAGCTCGAATCGCGCCCTCACCGCAGAATCAATGCGCGAACTTTACAATCCTGCCCGCAAATGTCACTGTCACGGAATGGACGACGCCGCGACCCTGCTGGAGATCGAAGCGATCAAGCAGCTCAAGGCCCGCTACTGCCGATTTCTCGACACGAAGGACTGGCAGGCCTGGCGAGGGCTCTTCAGCGACGACTTCATCGGAGACACCTCGGAGGCCGGCGGCCGACGGGTCGAGGGCGCCGACGAATTCGTCGCATTCACCCGTAAGAACATCGGCAAGCCTTCGCAGCCCACCGTGCACCAGGTACATGCGCCGGAGATCGAGCTGACATCGCCGACGACCGCGACCGGCGTGTGGGCGCTCAACGACATCGTCCGGCTGACCTATGGACTGAATCTGAACGGCTTCGGTCAGCCCACCGTGCACCAGGTACATGCGCCGGAGATCGAACTGACATCGCCGACGACCGCGAACGGCGTGTGGGCGCTCAACGACATCGTCCGCTTGACCTATGGACTGAATCTGAACGGCTTCGGCCACTACCACGAGACCTACGAGAAGTTCGACGGACAGTGGCTACATCACGAGCTCCACGTTGACCCGACTTCGCACGGACTTCTTCAATCCCTTGTTCTCCGTGCGTATCTCGGACCGCGTCAGCAAGGCGGCGGCGAAGTTGGCGCGCACGTGACGGAAGCACCGCTGCTGTATGCGGCCAATACCGCGCTGGGGCGCTTCGGTATCGCGAACTTGGTGGACAGCCCGGATCCGTTCGTCAGCTCGATGCCAGTGGCCGGTTTGGTCAACCCGGTGACCGGCACACCCACCGCGGGACCGCTCGCGGTGCTCGTCGACCATGCGTCGGGTCTGGTCAACCACTACCGCCGCGCTGACGACGAGTGGACCGTATCCAGCGAGCTGTCGCTCGAACTGACTCCGACCGCGCTCACCGTGATAGCCGCAAAGCCCGACGTTGCCGTCGTCGCCACGGGGCGGCCCGTCGGCACAAGGGGCACATCGGCGTTCGGCGTGTGCGAGCTCACGATTGACGACGACGTGATCGGCATCGGCACGGTCCGGTCCGTCTACGTCACGCATCCGGGAGAGTTTCCACAGGAATGGCCTCCGCCCGTCGACGGTCCGCGACCGACCGAACTCGCCGAGATCATGGCATTGCGGGCGGGTGACGGCGACGGATCTTCGGTGATCCATCAGCAGCCGAATCCGGTGCTCAACAACAACCTTGCCATTGTGCACGGCGGCGTCGCTGCCGCGGGCCTCGAGCTTGCGGCGGGTGCGGCGCTCAACGCCGATCATCCGGAACGACCCTTGAATTGTGCATCGTTGCGCGTGAACTTTCTGCGTCAGTTCATCAGCGGCGACCAATCGCGTTATGTGGGAACGGCTTTGCGAGTGGGCAGGCGCAGCGGTGTGGCCGATGCACAGGCGATCGGCGCCGACGGCCAGGTCGCACTCGTCGCGCGTGTCACCGCATACCGCTGAGCCTCAGACGGCACCGATCACCGAACTGCCGAAGCGTTCGATGACATCGAGCGCGTGCGCCAGGCTGTCACCAGGCACTGTCACCTGCACCCACGTGACACCGACGGCGGCGAGCTTCTCCAACGCCGACAGATAGGCGTCGGCGTTGAAATCGTCGTCGGCGGGGTTCCCGCCGCCGATGTTGGTGAACGTGATGTCGATGCCCGACGGGTCGCGTCCCGCGGCGTCGAGGCGGCGCTTGAGGTCCTCGATGCCGTCGGCGAGGCCTTCGACCGACTCGAGGGACGCCGTGCGCGCGGTCTGCGCGAGCATCGCGGGCGCGGGGAACGGGCACCAGCCGTCACCGAACGTCGCCACGCGTTGTCGGGCCGCTGACGTGTTGCCGCCGATCCAGATCGGCGGATGCGGCTGGCTCACCGGACGCGGGTGGGCGGTGATGCCCTTCGCGGAGAAGTGTCTGCCCTCGAAGGAGTAGTCGTCGGTGGTCCAGATACCGCGGATCACTTCGAGCGCTTCCTCGACCAGAGCGGCCCGTTCGTCGAATTCGACTCCGAGTGCGGTGAATTCGCGCTTCAGATACCCGACACCCACCGCGAGGGTGAATCGGCCGTCGGACAACAGGTCGAGCGTCGCGCCTGCCTTCGCCACCACGAACGGGTTGCGATACGGCAGCACAACGATGTTCGGGATCAGACGCAGCGTCGTGGTGCGGGCGGCGGCGTACCCCATCGCGACGAAGGGATCGACGGCGTCGTGGCCACCCGCCTCCAGCCATCGCTGCGAGGGGGCCGGATGGTCGGTGAACCCGAAGCCGTGGAAGCCCGCCGCCTCGGCCGCGGTCGCGACTGACGCGATGCCGGCGCCGGTGACCAGTTCCGGGTTGTAGGGATGACTGTGCATGGGGTGGGTGAACGTGAACTTCATCGGTCATCGCCTTCTGTGAATTGCCTTCTCCAAAGTTGAGAATGTCGTTACCATGCCATTCACATGACGGTCAACCCCGCGCGACACGGCCCGCTCCCCGACCACCATCACAACGGAAGGCTGGATTCACCCATGACGCGAGGCGAGATCGGTGTCTACCTGCCCCAGATGGGCTTCAGCTACGACGACGTCCTGCACCGCGCGCTGCGCTGTGAGGAACTGGGAATCGACTCGCTGTGGCTGTACGACCACCTCTACGGGCCTGGCGCTCCCGACTATCCCTCGCTGGAGGCGTGGACCCTGGCCACCGCCCTTCTCAGTCGCACCGACCGCATCCAGGTCGGACACATGGTGTTGTGCAACCAGTTTCGCCATCCGGCCGTGCTCGCGAAGATGGCCACCACGCTCGACCAGATCTCGGCGGGCCGACTTCAGCTGGGAATCGGAAGCGGCTCGATCGAGGACGAGCACGCGCGCGTCGGCATGGAGTGGGGCACGTTCGCGCAACGCTCCGAACGGCTCGGCGAGACGCTGGAGATTCTGCGTCAGGCGTTCTCCGATGAGCGAATCGACTTCGCGGGCAAGCATTTCACCGTGACGGACATGCCGATCAAACCGGGGCCGGTCCAGCAGCCCCGGCCACCGATCGTGGTGGGCGGGGTCGGCGAGAAGTACACCCTGCCGCTGGTGGCCAAATACGCCGACGTCTGGAACGTGCCGACGTATGCGCTCGGCGAACTCGACCACAAGATCGCGGTACTACGCCAACTCTGCGACGATATCGGGCGCGACCCGTCCACCATCGTGATGTCGATCGAGGCGGTGATGGCGCTCGCACCCGATGATGCATCGCTGCCCGGCGTGCGACAACTCGCCGAAAAGCGGTTCGGGATACCCGCTTTCGGTCTCCACGAAGGCGGCCTGATCGGTACCCCGCCCGCGATCGTCGACCGCCTCGGTGAACTGCAGGACATGGGATTCGGCCAGATCGTGCTGTTCACCCACGACCGCGGTTCCGACGAGACGCTCGAACTGCTGGCATCCGCGGTGATCGCCAAACTCTGAGTCCGGGTTAGCCGCGGCCACGGTGGGGTAACAGCCGAGGATGACAGTTATCGACTCTGCACTGACGACCGTCCGATCGACGCTGGCCGGAGTTCTCGGGGCGGCAGGCGGTCCCTTCGACAACTCTGGGCCGGTGCGCCTGGCTCAACTGACCATCGACCCTGACCCTCGGGTGCCCGGTGGGACGAAACTGCTTCAGGCCGGGAAGCACTTCCACGCGGTGGTGCGAACGGCGGCGGCTGACACAGATGAAGCCACCGTCCGGACTTTGGGCATCAAGATTCGCGACGCCTATGGCAGCGGACGTGACCAGGACTTTCTACTCGCCTCGTCCGCCGACGGAGTGCCGTTCCACCATCTGACCCTCCCGGCGTCCAGCGAGGACGAACGGCTCTACTCCTCGCTGTGGATCTATCTCGCCGGGTTGCGCCCCGTTCTGTTCGGCGCTCGAGCTACCGGCGCCGACGAATACGAGTTCTTGCTCAGCGACGTCATCGGACGGTTTCGACGGATCGGCGTGCTTCACCTCGGCACACCCATGGACGACGGTCACGACATCGACTTCGCCGCCCGCAACAGTGGCGGCGGGCTGCGACCATTGCCGCCGGTTTCGCTGTACAACGCCGGCTGACCGCCACGGCTCAGGTCGTCTTGGCCTTCGGCGGGGAGTAGTTCGGCTTTCCCAGCCCGAGCGCGTGCTGGGCGATCATGTTCCGGAACACCTCGAGGGTGCCGCCGTAGATCCCGGTCGGGCCCGCCAGCCGGAAGACGTACTCGGCGCCGCCGTCGCCGACCGCACCCTTCTCGTCGACCGGCAGGCTCGACGCGGCGCCGAGGATGTCCATCAGATCTGGTGCGACATCGCGCATCGTCTGCGCGTTCGCGACGCGGCCGAACATGTCGGGCGTGCTCATCGCCGCCTCGAGGCGGGCCACGCCGCGGCCCAACCGGTACTTCACCGAATCCTCGTCTGATGCCACCGCCGCGACCTTGTCGAGCGCCTCGGCGAGCAGCAGGACGTGTTCGGACATCACCGCGACCTTCTGCAGGCCGTCGGCCCCGCGTTCGACGGTGCCGTGTTCGTCGTTGAGCGCTTCGCGCAGCACGGTCCAGCCGCCGTTGATCTCGCCGATCCGGTACCTGTCGTCGATACGGACATCGCTGTAGTACGTGATGTTGGTGCGGTCGCCGTCGACGGTGCGCAGCGCCTGGATCTCCACGCCGGGCGAGTCCAGCGGGACGAGGAACATGGTCAGACTCTGGTGCTTCGGCGCGTCGGGATCGGTGTTGGTGACCAGGAAGACGTAGGACGCGTTGTGCGCGTTCGACGTGAACATCTTGGAGCCGTTGATGATCCAGCCGTCACCGTCGCGCACCGCCCGCGTCTTGCAGGTGGCGACGTCCGAGCCGCCCTCGGGTTCGGTATAGCCGAGGCAGAGCCGGAAGTCACCGGCGAGCGTGCGTTCGAGAACCTCGTCCTTGAGTTCGGGTGAGCCGAACTGCTGGACCGCGCGCGCCACCATCGCCGTCGTCCCCCAGTGGAACCAGGGCGTGCGGGCGCGACCGATCTCCAGATCCCAGATGCGTTTACGGACCCGGGTGAATCCGCCGTCGGCCTCGTCCTTGAAATCGGCGGCCAGGTAACCGGCCTTGCCGAGGGCCAGGTGCACGCCCTCGTCGAAGTTCTCGCCGGTCTCGCGGTCGCGCTGGATGACTTCGTCCGTAACGAGATCGTTCAGGAACGACCGGAGGTCGTCCCTGAACGATTCGTCGTCGTCGGACAGAGTCACCCGGGAGAAGTCCATCCCGGCTAGCGTGACACTTGCACGCCTATCTGTAAAG
>CAWHIZ010000006.1:0-100663 GCA_963829405.1 uncultured Actinomycetota bacterium | reverse complement strand
CAGCCGGGCAGCGACTGGCGCGACGGCGACGCCTGGTTAGCGGGCGGAACCTGGCTGTTCTCCGACCAGCAACCCGACCTGCGCCGCCTCATCGACCTGGTTCCGCTTGGCTGGGACGGGCTGGTTGCCACCGACGAGGGCCTCGAGATCGGCGCCATGTGCACGTTCCGGGACCTGTACGCCTTCGCGGCTCCCGACGACTGGCGGGCCGCACCGCTGTTCCGCACCAGCTGCGAGGCCTTTCTGGCATCGTTCAAGGTGTGGAACAGCGCGACCGTCGGCGGCAACATCTGCATGTCGCTGCCCGCGGGGCCGATGATCACGATGACCGTTGCACTGGAGGCCACCTACACGTTGCAGGCGACGGACGGAACCGAACGCACCGTCGACGCAGTCGATTTCGTCACCGGCAACAACCGAAACATCCTCGCGCCGGGTGAACTCCTTCGAAAGGTCGACATCCCGGCGAGCGCGCTGCGAAAGAAGCATGTGCATCGCCGGTTCACCCTCACCCACCTCGGGAGATCGACGATCTTCATGATCGCGACACAGGGCGATGACGATCTGCTGCTGACCATCACGGCAGGCACGACGCATCCGGTGCGGCTCGCGTTCGACTCGGTGCCCGACGCCGACGACTCTGCGGCACAGCATCGATGCGATCGCCGACGACGTGTGGTTCGACGACGCGAACGGAACCCCCGACCACCGTCGACACCTGGCCACGTACTTCGCCGAGCAGATGAGGGGGGAACTGGCATGACCTACACCGTCAACGGCAAGGGCTTCGACGAGGAGCCGCGGCCAGGGCAGTGCCTTCGCACGTTCGTCCGCTCGCTGGGCTGGCACGGCGTCAAAAAGGGTTGCGACGCAGGCGATTGCGGCGCCTGCACGGTCTGGCTCGACGGCGACCCGGTGCACAGCTGCATCACGCCCGCGTTCCGCGCCGAGGGACGCGACGTCACCACCATCGAAGGTCTCGGCACGCCGGAGAACCTGCACCCGGTGCAGCGCCAGTTCCGCGACGCCCCCGGCTTCCAGTGCGGCTTCTGCACCGCGGGCATGATCATGACGTCGGCGACGTTCACCGACGAGCAGAAGCGAGACCTGCCGCGCGCGCTGAAGGGAAACCTGTGCCGCTGCACGGGATACCGCGCGATCGAGGACGCGATCAACGGCGTCGTGGAGATCGAGGACGCGGCCCCCGGCGAGGCCGTCGGCACCAGCGTTGCGGCGCCTGCGGCGACCGCCGTGGTGACCGGTCGCGCCGAATACACGATGGACACCGAGATGGACGGCATGCTGCACCTGAAGGTGTTGCACTCGCCGCATGCGCACGCCCGCATCGTGTCGATCGACAAGACCGCAGCGCTGGCGGTGCCCGGTGTGCACCGCGTCTACACATGGGAAGACGTCCCTCGGAAGCGCTACAGCACCGCGATTCACACCGACCACCTGGTGGATCCCGACGACACCTACATCCTCGACAACGTCGTTCGATTCGCAGGCCAACGGGTGGTGGCGGTGCTCGCCGACAGCGTCGGCGCCGCCGAAGAGGGTTGCCGGCAGGTCAAGGTCGCCTATGAGGTATTGCCCGCTGTCTTCGATGCCGAGGAGGCGATGAGCGACGGCGCCCCCCAGCTGCACAGCTACGACGACCCGTTCGCCCACGACAAGGACCACAACATCCTGCTCGAACTGCACGGTGAGATCGGCGATGTGGCAGCTGGTTTCGCCGAGGCCGACGTCATCCACGAAGCCACGTACCACTCGCCCCGCGTCCAGCACGCGCATCTGGAGACGCACGGCACCATCGCCTGGATGGAGGACGGGCGGCTGCACGTACGGACAAGCTCGCAGTCCCCATCGGTGTGCAAGCTCAAGCTGTCCCACCTCTTCAGCCTGCGGCCCGACCAATTGCGGGTGTTCTGCAAGCGGGTCGGTGGCGGGTTCGGCGGCAAGCAGGAACTGATCTCCGAGGATCTGCCCGCGCTGGCCACTCTCGACACCGGGCTCCCGGTGAGCTGGGAGTACACCCGCGAAGAGGAGTTCACCACCGCATCACCGAGGCACCCGATGACGATCACCGTCAAGCTCGGCGCCAAGGCCGACGGCACACTGACCGCGTTCGGATTCCGCAACGTGTCCAACACCGGTGCCTACGGCAACCACGGCGGCGAAACGCTCTTCGCAGGCGGCGCCGCGATGATGCAATACCGCTGCCCCAACAAGAAATTCGACGGCTACTCGGTGTACACCAACACGGTGCCCAGCGGTGCGTTGCGCGGCTACGGCATGACGCAGCCCAGCTTCGCCGTCGAATCCGCGATGACCGAGCTGGCGCTCGCGCTTGACATCGATCCGCTGGAATTGCGCCGCCGCAATGTGATCCGCCCCGGTGACCCGCTACTGGCGATCGGCGAGCATCCCGACGACGTGACGTTCACCGAGGACGGGCTGACCGCGTGCATCGACATGGTCGACGACGCACTGCGGCGCGGCGTGAACGGGCATGCGCTCTCCGACGACTGGCTGATCGGCACCGGCACCGCCAGTTCCATCCACGAAACGGCGCCGCCAACCGAACACATCTCCGATGCCTGGGCCACCCTCCGCGATGACGGCATATACGAAATCGCAGTGGGCACCGTCGAATTCGGCGAGGGCACCTCGACAGCACATGTGCAGATCGCGGCGACCGTTCTCGGCACCACGCCTGCACGGGTACACCTCGTGCAGTCCGATACCGACAGGACGGGCTTCGACACCGGTGCGTTCGCGAGCGCGGGCCTGTTCGTCTCGGGCAACGCCGTCCAGAAGGCCTCGACCGCGCTGCGGGACAGCATCCTGCGCTTCGCCGCGGGCCACACCGGAGTCGACGTCGCAGAATGCGCGATGGCGGATGACGCCGTGAAGTGCGGTTCGGCCACCGTGTCGCTGACCGAGCTGTTGGCGGCCGCGCGTGAGCGTCGCATCCGGTTCTCGGTGTCCCGCAAGGCATACGGATCGCCGCGCAGTGTGACGTCGAACGCGCACGGCTTCCGCATCGCCGTGCACGGGGTCACCGGCGAGATACGCATTCTGCACAGCGTGCATGCCACCGATGCGGGTGTGGTGATCAACCCGGCGCAGGTGCGTGGTCAGATCGAGGGCGGCGTCGCCCAGGCGATCGGCTTCGCGCTCACCGAGAACTTCCACGTCGACGAAAACGGAGTGATGACCAACCCCAATCTGCGCAACTACCGCATCCCCACCTATGCCGACATCCCCCGCACCGAGGTGCTCGTCGTCGAGACCGCCGACTCCGTCGGACCGATGGGCGCCAAGGGGATCGCCGAGTCGAACGTCAACCCGGTGGCCCCTGCCTTGGCCAACGCCCTGCAGGACGCGACCGGTGTCCGGTACCGCGAGCTACCGCTGACACCCGAGCGGATATACCGCAGGCTCGTCGAGAACCGACTGGTTCCCGCCAACTGATGGGCACCGAGAACGCCACCGACACGGCGGCCACCATCATCATCGGGCAGAACGTCCGCGCGGGTTCGGAACAGCCGTATCAGGAATGGCAGAAGGAGCTGAACCGGGAGGCGTCGAAGTACCCGGGTTTCCTTGGCGCAGAGATCAACCCGCCGACGGCGGTGCAGCAGGAGTGGGTGGTGGTCTACCGCTTCGACTCCATTCCGCATGTGATGGCGTGGCTCAACAGCGCCACCCGTCAGGAGCGACTGGCCGTCGGCCAGCAGTTCTTCGACGGCCCCGGCACCCAGCAGGTTCTCGGCGGCGGTTCACGGCAGGCGGATCCTCTGGTGACGGTGGCGGTCAGCCATCGTGTCAGCCAGGACGACGTCGAGGAGTTCCTCGACTGGCAGGACCGCCTCCGCGTCGCCGAGAGCAGGCTTCCCGGGTTTCGCGGAACCGAGTTGTTCCGGCCCGTCGAAGGCGTGCAGGAGGAGTGGACCGCCCTGTACCGCTACGACAGCGCCGCCGACCTGGATCGCTGGCTGGTCTCCGACGAGCGCAAAGCGCTGTTGGCGGAGGGCGAGAAGTTCGCCGATTTCCATTCCCGCACCATCGACAACTCGTTCGGCAGCTGGTTCGCGTTCGACGAGCACGGGAATGACACGCCGCCTCCGTCGGACATCAAGACCTCCATCGCGGTGTGGGTCGGCCTCTACCCGACGGTCGTGCTCCTTTCCCTGCTTCTGTGGCCGTTGAAGATGCCGCTGTGGCTGAACCTGCTCGTCGGGAACCTGTGTTCCAGCCTTCGCCATGACGTTCCTGACGATGCCGTACTACGTCAACCCGCTCCTGAAGCGCTGGCTACGACCACCTCCGGATGTGCCTGCGGTCAGGAACAATTGGCGAGGCATCGGCATCGTCCGTCGCGGCCCTATTGTTCTGGGCCGTCGTGTTCTATCTCGTCACCAGGGTGTTCTGGCATCTCCCTTAGCGGCCGGCCAGTGGTGCCGCCGAAGCCACGCCCGGTATCGCAGGCAGGTTCGCAATCTGCTTGGGCGCCACCGTCTTCGCATCCGGTCCTGGGCGCTCCATGGTGTACTTGCGAACCTCCTGACCGCCGGGCGTCATGCCAGCCACCAGCAGATCGGCGCCGTAGCTGGTGCTGCTGGTCGCCACGGTCACACCCGGCTTCGGCCCGGGGAACGGGACGAACGAGGCGATCTCGGAGTACTTGATGTCCTGCTCGTGATGGTTGGGGTTGTCCAGGTAGATCGCGGGCTGGCCGTCCAGGAGTGAGCCGTTCGACCACACCTTCACCGTGCCGTCGCCGCCGAGTTGACTGGTGACGATGCTCTTCGCCCCGCCTTCGGCACCCGCGACCCACCCGGCCGACAGAGCGACGCCATCCTTGTAGTTCTCGTCGTAGGCCAGGAACTGCGATGTCGTCTTCGGGTCGGTCGGCTTACCCGAATGGCCCTGTGTCGCGGTGCCATTGGCCTGCGCCCGCGCTGTAGGCGTGAAGAGGTCCCACCGGAACGTCTTGACGACGGGCGCATCGCCTGGGCCTGGCGCCGTCACGAGGCTCTCCCGGCCCGAGCCCAACTCCACCATGCCGGTGGCCATTGTCACGCCCGACTGAGAACCCGGATACGGGGTGAAGGTAGAGAACACGTCGGGCGCCTTACCTGATTCGTCGGGCAGTTTCGACGAGAAGACCTTGATCTGCGACTCCGTACCCGGACCGGTGCCGACGATGATGTTGTCCGCCAGGGCATTCCCGTCGATGTCCGTACCTGCGACGTTCACTCCGCCGGTGAAGCTCGCGTCGAACGGGGCGAAGCGGGTGATCTCCGTTCTGAACAGTCCGTCGGTGGTGTCGTTGCCGTCGTAGGCGACAACCTCGGGCGCCACCCCTTTACCGGAGCCGACGATCAAGTCGAGAATCATGTCGCCGTTCACGTCGGCCATCGCGACGGTCGGGGTGCCCTCGAAGTCGGGGAACGGAACGACGGTCGCAAGCACCTTGTCGCCGTTGTTGTCTCGCACCTGCACGGTTGCCGGTTTACCGTTGCCGCCGGGGACAGCCACCGCGTACGTCGACACCTCGGGGATGACGTTGATCGTCGCCATCAACCCGTTGTCCTCATGGTTCAGCCGGTGACAGTGGATGACATACGTGCCGATGTACTCCAGGAATTCCTGGCGCAGGGTCAGCGATGCAGGGGTGCTTACGACGTGTTTGTCGTCGAAGATCGGAGCAGGCACGTTGACGTTGTCGAGCCCCCACGGTTGGACTCCGGTCTTGCCCCGATGTGGATCATCGATCGCCATCACCTGGAAGTCGTTGACGTGGATGTGCATCGGATGGGCATCGTTGTTGAAGTTGGTGATCGTCCATTCCTCCACCGAGTTCAGCCGTGGCTGGATCAGCGGCACGTTAGGGAACCCGGCGGGGTCGAATTGGTAGATGACGGCCTTGGGATCGTTGTTGCTGGCTTTGTCGCCGCCGATGGTGTCGGTGATCTTCATCCCCCGCGTGACGGCGGGGCTCATCACCGACGTGTCGACGAATGATGTGTACGCGTCGAGGTTCTGGCCCGGCTCGAACGCCGTGGTGCTGCCCTCGCCGCCGGTGTCGGGTGTGGCGCGGATAAGCGTCTGGGTCGGAAATACGAAGAAACCATCGGCATAGCTGATGTACTTCGGATCAACGGTCAGATCGCCGAGCACCGCGGGCGGGGTCTTGGTGCCGTTGTTGGTATACACCACACCGGGATCCGTGATCTCCTTCGCCTGGGGATCTGGCGGAAACTCGAGAACCAGATCGCCTTCCTTTGGCATCGTGACGGCGATCGCGTACCGGGAACCCGGCGGGATGTCGAGCGTCGTGCCGTCACCGTAGACGGGTCGACCGACTTGCGTATACGGGTTGCCGTCCTGCCCGACGATGGAGAACTTGGGATGATTTCCCGTCGCCGTCTCGGTCAATCGCAGTGTCATGTAGGCGATGTCGCTGATATTGGCGACCGCCCAGATCTCCGTCTGCCCCGGCTTGATTTTCAGTTCGGGTTGGAACTGGCCGTTGATGGTGAACTGCACGTCGCGCTGGTTCTCCGGCAGTTCTGGCTTCTCGGCGATCTTCTTCGCCGGGCTGTCGAACGCGATCAGGTTCGACGGCATGAACTGGGTCTGGCCACGGTTGTTCTTCGGCGACAGCGGGCCTGACCACCACGGCGTGACGTACTCGGCACCCATCGTGGTATCGGCGATGTTCACCGGGGCAAGGCTCGGCTGATACGTTCCGTCCGCCAGTTGTGAGCCCTGTGGTGGAGTGAACGTGGAAACGAATTGAGGCCAGCTGTAGTTGTTCAGCTGATGGCCCTTGCCATTGCGGTCGAACACGAAGTTGTACTGAATCGCCATGTCACGCACGGGAATATCGTTTTCGCTCACCAGGGGCAGATTGCCGTCGGGTCGGCCTATCTCGAGAAGGCCGGCAAGGCCGTAGTAGGTCTGCTGGGCCGTCATCGTGTGGCGGTGACTGTGGTACCAGTACAGCCCGTTGGGCATCGTCTTCGGCACATCGTAGGAGTAGGTGTTGCCCATCCCCGCCGGGACCGACAACAGCACATTGTCGGCATTGCCCGACGGGCTGACATGCAGACCGTGGGTGTGCAGGTTCAGCGGCGCCTCTTCGAGGGTGGGCGGGTAGATCGGCACGTCGCCGCCCTTGGGCGTCATCGCGGGGTCGAAGAAGTCCTTGATATCGAGGCCCGCAAGATCGTTGTCGTAGTGGACGATCAGCTTCTCACCGGGTTCGACGCGAAGCGTGGGCCCTGGATACAGGTGGTCGCCCTTGCTCGCACCGTCGGAACTGGTGCCCTTGATCAGGTCGAACCCGTAGGTCATGAAGTTGGTGACAGGCTCTTTGACCGTGTCGAGGTTCACCGTCGACTGGTGCGCCGACAACCGGACCTCGAGCACGCCGTCCTTGCTCGACAGCCGGACCGGCTCCTTGAACGGCGCGGGCTTGCCGTCCGGACCGGCGTTGACGCCTGCCTGCGGCGCAGGAGCCGTCGCCTCCCTGCTGCAGGCGGTCGTCATTGCGCCGGTCATCGACACGACGGCCGCCAGCGCGATGACGATTACGGACTTGGTGCGAATGCGCCGCATAGCGCTCCCCATTCAGGACGCGGGTTTCGATGCAGCAAAATCATTACATAGCTGCGCTTATATCCGTGGCAAATTGACGTTGACCGGTTATCCGGCTGTCGTCTCTTGCGCCGAGAGCGCAAGCCAGGTGCCGTCTTGAAGTACGAACACGTCGGTGAAGCGTTCGCGCGCGATCACCGCTGAATTGTCGATCAGGGTGTTCACCCCGTGAATGATCGCGGTATCGCCGGAGATCCCGACGAGCTGCTCGGATGGGTTCATCGTGAACGAGACCTTCTCGATGGCGGCGATCTCCTGTCCCCGGTCGAGTAGCTCTCCGTCGGAGTTGATGTGCCTGAAGCTGGGCGCCAGAATCGATTCCACGGTTGCGCGGTCGCCTTCGGTGATCGCCGTCAGCCAGCGCCTCTCCTGTGCGAGCACGTCTGCGCACGGGCCGGAGTCCAACGCAAGCGGAAGGTTGGACATCGCGTCCGAGCAGCTGTCGGCTCTCGCGGTGGCCTGCGGTGCGACGGTGAGAACCGCTGCGGGCACCGCGGCGAGTGCCACAGCCATTGCACATTTGGCGAATGCGGATCGTGTCATGGATCGCGAGTATGTCAGCCGGGCCACATGTATGACGGCAAATCAGCCATCGCGATGCCCATCGTGTCGAACCACGACAACGGCAAATGGTAGACGCGCACGATTGCCGCCGCGCAGAACCCGGTGACCGGGAGCAATCGCCACCACGATGGCCTCTCGGCTTGCTACGTTCTCACCGAAGATCGTGCGACGAAAGGGCCGTCGATGTCGGGCAATTGGGGATCGGTGTTGACCGATCTCGTGCCGCTGGCGCTGGTCGTCGCCCTTTCACCGTTCTCGGTCATTCCCGCGGTACTGGTGTTGGACACACCGAAGCCGCGACCGACGGGCCTGGCGTTCCTCGTCGGCTGGCTGTTCGGCCTTGCCGCGCTGACGACGATCTTCCTCGAGGTGTCCAGCCTCGCGGGCGGGCTGAGGGAGACGGCCACCGACCTGGGCGTCATGGCTGCGCATCACGGTGGGTGCGGCGCTGATCGTGTTCGGCCTATACAAGTGGATCACGCGAAACCGGTCGGCTCATACGCCGGGCTGGATGAACAGCATGAAGAAGTTCACCCCGGTCAGGGCGATCCTGACCGCGGCAGCGTTGACCGTGATCAATCCCAAGGTGCTCTTCATCTGTGCCGCAGCGGGTTTGGCGATCGGCACCGCGGGGCTGCGCGCACCGGGTACGTGGGGCGCCGTCGTGTGGTTCGTTCTGGTCGCCGGGTCGACGGTCGCGATCCCGATCCTCGCCTACGCGGTAGCGGGCAGTCGCCTCGACGAGCCGCTGGCGCGGCTGAAGGACTGGATGGAACGCCAGCACGCCGTCATGATCGCCGCGATTCTCGTCGTGATCGGTATCATGGTGCTGTACAAGGGAATTCACGGACTATAGCCCGGTGAGCCCCAGCTCCTCCGCCGGCGCGGTGAGATAGCGGGTCACCGCGGGCCCGATCAGACTGACGACATCCTCGGCGGGCAGGTCCGCGAGCGGCGCCACCCGCATGACGTAGCGCAGGATCGCCGTCCCGACAAGGTTGGTGGCGGCCAACAGCGCCCGCAGCCGCGCCTGCTCGCCGCCGCCGAGCGCCCCGGACACCGCCGTCAGCACATAGTTCTGCATGAACGCGCGGAACGCTTCGTGCGCGTCGGGGTTCGACGTGGCCGACTGCAGCATCGCGACCATGCTGGCTGCGGTGTCGGGGTGCTCCCAGATCCCCAGGTAGGCGCGCACCATCCGGCTGCCGATTTCACCGTCGCCGTCCCCGAGGGCCGCGACGAGCGCATCGGGGTCGACGATCAACCGCAGCGACTCCCGAAACAGTGCGGCCTTCGACCCGAAAAGGTAGAGCACCATCGACGGATCGACGCGTGCGTCGTTGGCGATGGCGCGCAACGTCGTCTTCTCGTAGCCCTCCACCGCGAACCGTTGTTTGGCGGCGCGCAGGACTGCGTCGCGCGATACCGGCTCGCCCTGCCGCCTGCCGCGCGGACGACTCGTCTTCGCTGGTGGGGCCATACGATGACAGTATCATTTCAATAAGTGTTGAAATATGAGCCCGACGGCGATACGCTCGCCGCGGACAAGAAATTCAACGCCGGATGAAAAGCGAGAGAGCAATGACAACGCGGTCGCTCCCGAGTCACACCCATCACGCCGCGCCGACCCACGAACCCCCCGCGGCACTGCGCGCGGCGGGCCTCGTCGCGGTCCTGACCGTCGTGATCGCGCTCGTCGCGATCGCCTTCGCTCTGCCTGCTGCCCGGTCGAAGCCGCACGACGTGCCGATCGGCGCGGCTGGCCCGCAGGCGGCGAGCGGTCAGATTGCCGACCTACTCGAGCAGAACGCGCCTGGCGCCTTCGAGATCACCTACTACCCCGGCGAGGCCGCGTTGCGCGATGCCATCCGCAACCGTGACGTCTACGGCGGCATTTCCTTCGGGCCGCAAGGCGCCGCGCTGCTGATCGCGACCGGCGCCAGCCCGACCGTCGCCCAGCTGCTGAGCCAGGTCGGCAACGGTATCGCGCAACACGGCGGTGTCCAGCTGACGACCGAGGACGTCGCCCCGCCGACGACCGACGATCCGCGCGGTGCGGGGATCGCGGCTTCCGCGCTGCCCATCACGCTGGCCGGTCTGCTGCCCGCGATCGCGCTCGTGCTCCTCCTGCGGCGCGAGGTTTGGACGCGATTGGTGGCCGTCGTGGTGTTCGCCGGCCTGGCAGGCGTGACCATCGCCGCGCTGCTCCGATTCGTCCTGGGCTCCGTCGACGCGAACTTCTGGGGCGTTGCCGGCGGCCTGACACTCGGCGTGCTGGCATCAGGGTTGTCGATGTTGGGCCTTGGCTCGTTGTTCGGCAGGGCGGGTTTGGTGGCTGGTGCGTTGATCGCGCTGTTGCTGGGCAACCCGTTGTCGGGGCTCGCCAGCGCACCCGAGCTTCTGCCCAGCGGATGGGGCGCATTCGGCCAGTGGCTACCGCAGGGCGCCAACGCCACACTGCTGCGTTCGACTGCCTTCTTCGACGGGGCGGGCGCCACGCTGGCGATCGTCGTGCTGACGTGCTGGGTGCTGGCGGGAGCCGCACTGATCGTCATTGCCGCAGCGCGCAGCGGCAAGGGTGTGCGAGTGCCGCGCTGATACCTAAACTCAGGCGTCGTGGGACTCGATGACCGCGACGGGCTGCGGATGCTGCGCGACGCGGTCGACCCACGCCGCAACGGTGTGGAGACGATCCGCGAGTTCTACACCAAATGGTTCGCCATCGACCTGGCGGTGCGAGACCTTTTCCCACCCGACCTCGGCACCCAGTTCAGGGTGTTCAGCGAGGCGCTGACGTGGCTGTTCGGTGAACTCATCGAGCAGAGGGCCGAGGAGCCCGTCGCCTTCCTGGCCCAACTCGGCCGCGACCACCGCAAGTACGGAGTGCGCCAAAGCCAGTACTTCAGCATGCACGAGGCGCTCTACACGACGTTGCGCAGTCAGCTCGGCGACAACTGGGACGACAAGCTCGACGACACCGCGCGTGCGGCGCTCGAACTGTTCATCGGCGTGATGCACGGCGCCGCCGATGCAGAGCAGGGTCCGCCGTTCTGCGACGGCACCGTCGTGGAGCTCAACCGGGTGTCCCGCGATATCTCGGTGGTTCGGCTGCAGCTGGACCAGCCGCTGTCGTACTTCGCAGGCCAGTACGTGACCGTGCAGGTTCCGCAGTGGCCCCGCCGGTGGCGGTATCTCAGCCCGGCGATGCCGCCGGATCCCAGCGGTGCCATCGAGTTTCACGTTCGCTCTGTGACGGGCGGCATGATCAGCCCCACTGTCGTCGCGGAAACCGAACCCGGTGACCGGTGGCGGCTGTCGAATCCGCACGGCGGCATGCAGATCGACAGGCAGGGCAGCGACGTGTTGATGGTCGCGGGCAGCACCGGGCTTGCGCCGCTGCGCGCCCTCATCATGGATCTCACCCAGTGGGGCGAGAACCCGAGAGTGCATCTGTTCTTCGGCGCCCGGTTTCCCTGCGAACTGTATGACCTTCAGACGCTGTGGCAGATCGCGGCGCACAATCCCTGGCTGTCGGTGTCCCCGGTCTCGGAATTCGCAAAGGATCCGCCGTGGGCCGCGGACTACCCCGACGTGCAGCCACCTCGCGGTCTCCATGTGCGCCAGACCGGCAAGCTGCCCGAGGTGGTGACCAGGTACGGAAACTGGGGCGACCGGCAGATCCTGATCTGCGGCGGCCCCGGCATGGTCGCCGCCACCGTGGAAACATTGATCGACGAAAGGCGCTCCACCGGAGAACATTCAGCACGATCCCCTGGCCGGCTGATCGAAAAGGAGACACCGTTGTCGAAGATGCAGGGCGGTCATCGTCTATGACTGAGTCCGTAACGCTTCACGACCCGTCGTCATCGCTGACGGCGACCTACGTTCCTGCCGCGGGGATGATCGGCACCTCGCTGGCCGATGACGGCGTCGAGATACTCGGTCAGCGGCGAGGGCTGGACGCGTACGTCACGGACGGCAAGACGATGGGCATACCGCTGCTGTATCCGTGGGCAAACCGGTTGAGCGCCAGCACGTATGAGGTCGACGGCACCGTGGTATCGCTGACCGTCGGCGCCGACGGCGTTCGCGCCGACCCTAACGGCCTGCCCATCCACGGGGTGCTTGCGGCGCATCCCGGTTGGGTGGAGACGGCGAGATCTCCGAACACCTTGAGCGCCGAGCTGGACTACGGCGCCGACCCGCGACTGCTGGCGTCGTTCCCGTTCCCGCACGTGCTGGCACAGACGATCACGTTGGCCGACCGGACGCTCACCATCGAGACGACGGTGACGCCGACGACGGCGGCGCCGGTGCCGCTGTGCTTCGGCTACCACCCGTACCTGACGATCCCCGGAGTGCCGCGCGAAGACTGGGAACTCACGACGCCGGACATGCGGCGCCTGCCCACCGACGATCGGGGTATCCCCACCGGCGAGTCAGAGCACGCAGGCGGCGCGACCCGACGGCTGGGGGACGTCACCTACGACGACGGCTTCGACGAGGTGCCCGAGGGTGCCGTCTTCGCATTGGCAGGCGGCGACCGCCGCATCGAGGTGACATTCGAAAGGGGTTATCCGGCAGCGCAGTTGTTCGCGCCGCCGGGCGAGGATCTGGTCGCCATCGAGCCGATGGCTGCACCGACGGATGCGCTGAGCCGCGGAACCTATCGCACCGCGGTCGCGGGACAGCCCGCGACGATGCGCTTCTCGATCAGGGTGGACTAGCGCTTTTGGCGCGGCTGCCAGACGACCACAGCGGTGCTCTTCGGCACCACGGCGACATCGCGGCCCGGCTTGGTACGCAGCCGGTCGACCTCGGCGGCCATCTCCGACAGCCGCAGCTGCAGCGCCTCGACCTGATTGGTCAGCTCGATGATCCGTTTGATACCAGCGAGATTCACGCCCTCGTCCTGCGACAGCCGCTGCACCTCGCGGAGCAGATCGACGTCGCGTTGCGAGTATCGCCGTCCACCACCCGAGCTGCGCCGCGGGCTCACAAGACCTAGTCGGTCATAGGTGCGCAGCGTCTGCGCGTGCATACCCGCCAGCTCGGCGGCGACGGAGATCAGGAACGTCCTCGCCGCCTCCCTGTCCTCGGAGCGCTTGCCCGCCATCACGCACCGGCCCAACCGGCCCGCGGATCGAATCCGCTTGCCCGCTCGGCCTTCGCATAGGTTTCGAGCGCCTCGGCCGCCTCCCCTTCGATCTTGGGGGGCACCGCGACCTTGACGGTGACCAACAGATCACCGTGTCCACCGGAGCGCTTGGGCACACCTCGGCCGCGCACCCGGAGGATGCGGCCGTCCGATGTTCCCTTCGGCACCCGCACGCCGACCTTGCCCTCGAGCGTCGGCACCGAAAGCGTCGAGCCGAGGGCGAGCTCGCTGAAGCTGACCGGAATGGTCACCGTGAGATCGTCGCCGTCGCGGCCGAATACCTTGTCCGCCTTCACATGCACGGTCACGTACAGGTCGCCGGATGGTGCACCGCGCAACCCCGCCTCACCCTGGCCGGCCAGCCGGATGCGCTGTCCGTCCTCGACGCCAGGCGGGATCCGCACATTGATGGTGCGGGTCCTTGTGGTGACGCCGGTGCCGTTGCACTCGTCGCATGGTTGCTCGATGATCGAGCCGCTGCCCTTGCACTCGGTGCACGGTTCGGAGAAACCGAACGCGCCTTGGTTCCTGTTGACCACACCCGCGCCGTTGCAGTTCGGGCACACCTTCGGGCTGGTGCCAGGCCGGGCCCCGCTGCCATGGCAATTCGTGCACGGCGCCGGACTGGTCAGCCGCAATGGCATGGCCACACCCTTGGTGGCCTCCATGAACGACAGTTCGGTCTCGGTCTCCAGGTCATTGCCGCGCCGAGGCCTGCTTGGTCGCGGCTGTTGTGCGCCACGGCCGAACAGCCCGCCGAAGAGATCGCCGATGTTGGCGCCGCCGGTCTGGCCTGCCGCGTCGAACAGGTCGTTGAGATTGAACTCGCCGCCGTCGCCACCGAATCCGCCGAAGTTCCCGCCGCCTCCGCCGCCGCTGTATCGGCCGCGGCCGAAGCCACCGCCCGCGAAAAGCCTTCGGGTTTCGTCGTATTCCTTGCGCTTGGCCGTATCGCCCAGAACCTCTTTGGCCTCCGAGGCGGCTTTGTAGCGCTCCTCCGCGGCCGCATCGTCGGGATTCCGGTCGGGGTGGTTGTCGGCGAGTATCTTTCGCGCGGCGCGCTTGATTTCCTTCTCGTCGGCGTCAGAGGAGACGCCGAGGATCTTGTAGAAGTCCTTCTCGACCCATTCTCGTTGGGCCATACCGCGTCACCTCCTTACCTCTCTCGAGTCGACGTAATCGTCGTCTTTATTCTGCGGTCTCGTCGGACGCCGTGTCGGCGTTCTGCGCCGCATCGTCGCCCTGGGCGGCAGGCACGGTGTCGACCACGCCGACCATGGCGTGGCGTACCACCTGATCGCCGACCTTGTAGCCGCGGCGCATCACGGTTCCGACGACGGGATGTGTGCCGTCGCCCTCGTGCTGGACCGCCTCGTGCAGTGCCGGGTCGAATTCGTCGCCCTCGGCCCCGAAGCCTGAAAGACCCAGTCCCTCAAGCGCGGTGACCAGTTTGTCGGCAACCGACCTCAACGGGCCTGATTCCAGGTCGCCATGGCTGCGGGCGCGGTCGAGATCGTCGAGCACGCCGAGCAGCTGGGCGATGACCGTGGCCTTGGCCCGGTCCGCCGTGAGCTGCTGGTCGCGCAGGGCCCGCTTGCGGTAGTTGGCGAAATCGGCCTGCACACGCTGCAGGTCGGCGGTCAGTTCGGCGACCTGGTCTGCGCCACCCGATGGAGCGGCCTCCGGCGCCGGCCCACTGGGGGCCGGGCCGGTGGCCTGCTCACGTACCTGACCGGTCTCGGGATCGACTCGCCGTTTGTCGGTGACGGTCACCGGCTCGTGCGGATCGTTGGAGGTCACTTGTTCTCCTGATCATCCTCGACAACCTCGGCGTCGACGACATCGTCGTCAGACGGACCGCTACCGCCGGGTGCACCGCGCGCCCGCGTCCTGCTCGGCCTGGGTGGCCTCGTAGATCGCCTGGCCAAGAGCCTGGGACTCCTGCCCCAGCTTCTCCATTGCGGACTTGATGGCGGAGATGTCGGTTCCGTTCAGCGCCGTCTTCGCATCCGCGATCGCGGCGTCGACCTTGGTCAAGGTGTCCTCGGGAACCTTTGAGCCACCTTCGGCTTCACGCTGTTCCTTGACGAACTTCTCCGTCTGGTAGACCAGCGACTCGGCCTGGTTGCGGACATCGGCTTCCTCGCGACGCGTGCGGTCCTCCTCGGCGTGCGCCTCGGCGTCCTTGATCATCCGGTCGATCTCCTCCTTGGAAAGGCCGGAGCCCTCCTGGATCTTGATCGTGTTCTCCTTGCCGGTGCCCTTGTCCTTGGCGGTGACGTGCACGATGCCGTTGGCGTCGATGTCGAAGGTGACCTCGATCTGCGGCACTCCGCGCGGGGCCGGCGGGATGCCGGTCAGCTCGAAGCTGCCGAGCAGCTTGTTGTGCGAAGCGATTTCGCGCTCACCCTGATAGACCTGGATCTGCACCGACGGCTGATTGTCGTCGGCCGTTGTGAAGGTCTCCGACCGCTTGGTCGGGATCGTGGTGTTGCGCTCGATCAGCTTGGTCATCACGCCGCCCTTGGTTTCGATACCAAGGCTCAGCGGGGTGACGTCAAGCAGCAGAACGTCTTTCACCTCACCCTTGAGCACGCCGGCCTGCAACGCAGCACCCACCGCGACGACCTCGTCGGGGTTGACGCCCTTGTTGGGCTCCTGGCCGCCGGTCAGTTCCTTGACCAGATCGACAACCGCGGGCATCCGGGTGGAGCCACCCACCAGAACCACGTGGTCGATGTCGGACACCGAGATGCCCGCGTCGGCGATGACCGACTTGAACGGCTGGCGGGTGCGATCCAGCAGGTCTTGGGTGATCCGCTGGAACTCCGCGCGGGTCAGCTGCTCGTCGAGGAACAGCGGGTTCTTGTCCGCGTCGACGGTGATGTAGGGCAGGTTGATCGAGGTGCTCTGCGAGCTGGACAGCTCGATCTTGGCCTTCTCGGCGGCTTCACGAAGCCGCTGCATGGCCATCTTGTCCTTGGTCAGGTCGATGCCTGCGCTTGCCTTGAACTTGTCGACCAGCCACTCGACGATCCGGTCGTCCCAGTCGTCGCCACCGAGGTGGTTGTCACCCGAGGTGGCACGGACCTCGACGACGCCCTCGCCGATTTCCAGCAGCGAGACGTCGAAGGTGCCGCCACCGAGGTCGAACACCAGGATGGTCTGTTCCTTCTGGCCTTTGTCCAGACCGTAGGCCAGGGCGGCCGCGGTCGGTTCGTTGACGATGCGCAGCACGTTGAGGCCCGCGATCTGGCCCGCCTCCTTGGTGGCTTGGCGCTGGGCGTCGTTGAAGTAGGCGGGGACGGTGATCACCGCATCGGTGATGTCCTCGCCGAGGTAGCCTTCCGCGTCCCTCTTCAGCTTCTGCAGAATTCGGGCGCTGATTTCCTGCGGGGTGTACTGCTTGTCGTCGATCTCCACTGACCAGTCGGTGCCGATTTCGCGCTTGACCGAACGGATGGTCCGGTCGACGTTGGTCACCGCCTGGTTCTTGGCGGGCTGGCCGACAAGCACCTCGCCGTTGCGCGCGAACGCGACGACCGACGGGGTGGTGCGGGAGCCCTCGGAGTTGGCGACGACGACTGGGTCGCCACCTTCGAGTACCGCGACGACGGAGTTGGTGGTCCCGAGGTCGATTCCGACCGCACGAGCCATGGTGAGTCCTCCTGAAATAGCTTTGATTGGGTCTGAGTGGACCGCACTCAAGCCTGCCCTTGCCCACGCTTCCGTGTCAAGCCAGACTTGAGCCTGATCGACTCAACTTGTCGAGATGGTCAACGGAGGGTCGTCGGATTTTGTTCCCAGGCGCGCAGGCAGAGCGCCCTACCTGCGGGTACGCCCTGAAGATCACTGCTCAGGTGACCGAGCTGATCAGCGCGCCGCACATCGGCATGCCGACATCCAGAGGGCGCTCCTGGAATGTGTTCGGGGCGATGACGGTCACCGAACCCCAATGCGGGCAAGGCCCTTCGGTCTGCGGATGCACGTCGCGAGCCTGGAGGTCGGCGATGGCGATATCGCCTGGCTCCAGCATCAGCACCGGCGCCGCGATCTGCTGCCTGCGATCGACGTGCACGGCGGGTCCGGTCTCGTTGACGATGTCGGCGCCCGGGTAACCGTTGAGCCTGCACCGTTTCGACGACGTGTTCTCGAACAACAGCACCAGCCGGTACTCGGAGCCTTGCGACTCGAGCGGCTTGTTGGACACCGCAAGGTCGCCGTCGGTGCACGGGCGAGGCTCCGAGCCCTCGCCGTCCTCAACCTCCTCGACCACCGGAGCAGGCGGTGCGGCAACCACCGTTGTGGTCGAAACCGGTGCCGGAGCCGCGGCAACCGTAACGGTCTGTGTCTCGACCGCGGGCGTGCGGGGATCGGAGCCGCATCCCGCGAGCAGCAACGCGGCAGTAACGCCGACGACCGGTGGCAGTGCCTTCCACATGTTCATGACCACAAGGAGAAGGCATCCCGTCGGCTACCGATCTCAAGAAGCCGTTCCCGTACGCTCGCTACGTGACCGGGCGGACCACCTTTCCCGACATCAGCTCACGAGCATGGGAGCACCCGGCCGACCGTGTCGCCCTCACGGCGCTACGCCGCTTGAAGGGTTTCGACCAGGTGCTCAAGGTGCTCGCGGCGATGCTGCGCGAGCGCCAGCACCGGCTGCTCTACCTGAGCAGCTCCGCGCGCGTCGGGCCACGCCAATTCCCCGATCTCGACGAGCTTCTCGACGAATGCGTCGCGATGCTCGACGCACCGGACAAACCGGAGTTGTTCGTCGTGCAGTCACCTCAGGTGAACGCCATGTGCATCGGCATGGACACCCCGTTCATCGTCATCACCTCCGGCCTGTATGACCTGATGTCCCACGACGAGATGCGCTTCGTCGTCGGCCATGAACTCGGGCACGCGCTGTCGGGTCATGCGGTGTACCGCACGATGTCGATGCACCTGCTTCGGCTGGCGGACACCTTCGGCTTCATCCCACTCGGCGGCTGGGCGCTGCGGGCGATCGTCGCCGCGCTGCTGGAATGGCAACGCAAATCCGAACTTTCGGGCGATCGCGCAGGCCTGCTGTGCGGACAGGATTTCGACGCCGCCATCCGCGTCGAGATGAAGCTCGCAGGCGGCCACCGCGTCGACAAGCTCGACTCGCAGGCGTTCCTGGCCCAGGCCCGCGACTACGAGCGGGCGGGTGACATGCGCGACGGAGTGCTCAAGCTGCTGAACCTCGAGATGGAAACCCATCCGTTCTCGGTGTTGCGCGCCGCCGCGCTGACGCAGTGGGTCGACTCCGGGGACTACGGCGCGATCCTGGCAGGCGACTATCCCCGGCGCGGCGACGACGCCAAGGCGGGCCTCAACGACGATCTCGGCGCCGCCGCACGGCATTACAAGGACGGCTTCGACCAGTCGCAGGACCCTCTCATCCGGGGTATTCGCGACGGGCTCGCCGGCGTCGTCGACGGAGTCGGCCATGCCGCAACCAACGCCGTCGACTCGGTGGGGCGCAAGATCTCCGGGTGGCGCCGCAACGCCGAAGCCGACGAGTAACTCCGGTTCCGGCCCGCGGCTGCGTAGCGTTATCCACCGATGAACGGCCGGCCGGTTCTCGCGTGCGCACTCGCCGCCTGCGCGCTGGTCGCGGGGTGCCAGTCCGGGACGCAGGGCACGCCCACCGCGGCACCTCCGACGAAGACCGCCACGCCGTCCGCACCGGTATCGCCGCCGGCTGCGCAGGTGCTGCCCCCGCAGAACGGTTACGTCTTCATCGAGACGAAGTCGGGCCAGACCCGCTGCCAGCTCGACGAGGAGTCGGTCGGCTGCGAAGCGCTGTTCACCAACGCGCCGATGCAGGACGGGGTCCGCGCCAACGGGGTGAACGTGACGGCCGCCGGGAACCTCTCGTGGATCGTCGGCAACCTCGGCGACATCCCCGTCGTGACCATCGACTACCGCATCTACAGCGCGGTCGGCTGGACGATCGACGCCACCGGCGACGGCACCCGCTTCACCAACCAGCGCACCAAACACGGCATGTTCGTCAGCATCGAGAAGGTCGAAAGCTTCTAGACAGGTTGCGCCTCTAGGCTGAGCCCGTGGACTTCCGCGTATTCGTCGAACCTCAGCAGGGCGCCACCTACGCCGACCAACTCGCCGTCGCCAAAGCCGCGGAAGCGCTTGGCTACTCGGCGTTCTTCCGATCCGACCACTACGTGGCGATGAGTGGCGACGGGCTACCTGGGCCAACCGACTCGTGGGTCACGCTCGCCGGGCTCGCCCGCGAGACGACCTCGATCCGGCTCGGCACGATGGTCACCTCCGCCACCTTCCGCTACCCGGGTCCGCTGGCGATCTCGGTGGCCCAGGTCGACGAGATGAGCGGCGGCCGCGTCGAATTGGGCCTCGGCGCAGGCTGGTTCGAGGCCGAACACAAGGCCTACGCAATCCCGTTCCCACCGCTCGGCGAACGGTTCGAGCGGTTGCGCGAACAGCTGGACATCATCACCGGGCTGTGGACGACGCCGGTCGGCGAGACGTTCGACTACACCGGCAAGCACCAGTCGGTCGCGGACTCGCCCGGGCTGCCCAAGCCGGTGCAGAGGCCGCATCCGCCGATCATCATCGGCGGCGGAGGTCCCAAGCGGACACCGGCCCTCGCCGCGACGTTCGCCGCCGAGTTCAACGCCCCGTTCATGTCGCTGGACGACCTGACGGCCGCCTATGACCGCGTGCGGACCGCCGTCGACGAGGCGGGGCGCGCGCCGGACTCGTTGACGTATTCGGCGGCGTTCGTGGTGTGCGCGGGACGCGACGACGCGCAAGTGGCCACCCGTGCGGCGGCGATCGGCCGCGAGGTCGACGAACTGCGCGGCAATTCGCCATTGGTCGGCACCCCCGAACGAGATCGTCGACAAGCTCGCCCCGTTCACCGAGGCCGGCGTGCAGCGGGTCTACCTGCAGCTTCTGGATATGGCAGACCTCGATCACCTCGACCTGTTCGCCAACGAGGTCATACCTCGACTCGGCTAGCAGGCGTTACCGCAGGTCGGCGGACTAATATCGGTGGCCGTGACAGGCCCCGCCCTCGACGACGAATCCGACGAGGCCGAATTCGACGATGAGTTCGGCGGCGACGAGCCGTCCGAGCTGCCCTGGCACAACTCGACCCGCGCGGTCGTCGGCGCCAGCGCCGCAGGCATCGCCGTCATCGGCGTTCTCGTGGCGGCGGTCGTGTTCATGACGGGCGGGCAGGGATCGCAGTCCCCTGCCGACTTCGTCGACCCGTCGTTCTCCGAGACCGCGGCGGGATCGGCGAGCTCAGCGACGACCACGACCGCCACCATCACCAGCACCCCGAAGGTTTCCACCACCGAGATCAACGGGCCTCCCCCACCGCCGACGACATCGGGTTCGTCGGACACCAGCACCAGCGGCAGCGAGACCAGCGGCAGCAGCACCCCGGCGTTCACCCGGCCGCCGCGCACGCGCGAGGCCGACGAGGGCGCGGACGGCCCGACGTCGCGGCGGCCGCGCTTCAACATCACCCGGACACTGGGTCCCGGCCCCATCGGCTGAGCGCCTACTATCGGACCCCGTGGCTGGATACGGACCCGATGACCCGAATTACTACTCGGACAGTGAGCCCACCGCCTACGCGGCCAACTACGGCGGCTACGAGCCATCCGCCGGGCCAGCCGCCCGAGGAGCCGACGCCCTGGTACCGCAAGCCTGCAGCGCTGATCGGCTTCGGTGCGCTGATCGCACTCCTTGTCGCGCTCATCGTCTGGCTGGCGGTGAGCCTGATGTCGGACGACTCGTCGGGCAGCACGGAATCGACGACCTCCACGACGACCACGTCGGAGTCGGCGTCCGAGGTGGCACCGACCCAGACCGTCACCGAGACCACCCCGCCCCCGTCGACCAGCACCGAGACCACGGCGCCGTCGACCGAGACGACGACAACGACGACCGAACCCAGCATCAGCACGTCGATCAGCACCAGCACGAGCACCGTCACGGTCTCACCCCCGCCGAGCAACCCGCAGGTGCCCCAGATCCCGCAGATCCCGCAGATCCCGATCCCCGGCGCAGGAGGCTAGCGGCCCCTCGCGGCGAAGTCGGCGACCATCGCCTCTGCGCTGCGCACCGCGGCGCGGCAGGCGCGGGTGGTGAACGGATCGTTGAGTGGATGGTCCGCACGTCGCCGCCACCGCTGCGCAGCGGCGAACGCGGCACGCGGCCCGTCGTAGGGATCTTCGGGTTGCAGGCCGAGCCTGCTCGCGACGTCGGTGCCGGAACCGCCGATGATCCGGCGCAGCGACGCCATCTCGTCTTCGTTCAACGTCGTTGCGCGCGAGCGTAGTTGGCTCAGCAGCCGCAGTTCCTCGAAGGCGTGGGTGTCGGCAAGCAACGGATCGATGTCGGCGAGGATGTGGGGCGTCGCGTAGATCGGATTGCCCTGCACGAACTGGCGCAGCGACAGCAGCGCCGTATGCGCCTTCAGCAGATCCGAGCGCTGCGCGAACTGCTGGTCGATCACGTCACGCAACGCGACGAGGCCGCTGCGCTCGAGCAGCTCGTCGGCCAGCCCCACCGAGTCGGTGACACCTGCGCGCAGAACCGCGATCGAGATGCGAAGACCGAACATGCCGAACCGGTCGAGCAGCGCCGCGCGGGTCGCTGCGTCGACGGGCAGTTCGATGTCCTCGCGGACGAAGCGGTCGACCGAGAGCATCGCCTTGGCCAGCTCGGCGGCGTCCGTGGAGGCGAGCTTCTCCAACGCCACGTACTCGCTCTGCCGCAGCGTACGGGCGGTCAACGCGAGCAGTCCCGACACCGGGACGACGGCCTGGCAGATGCCGGTCTTGTCCATCTCGGAGGTGAACCGCTTGGCCACGTCCCTGCGCCGACAGCATCGCGTCGATGCGGCCTGCCCCGATCTCGTCGGCACGAGAGGCCACCCCGATGACACCGAGCGCGCCCGCCGAACCGCCGACCAGCTCGCCGATCTGTTTGAGCAGCGCGATATCGGCCGCGTTCAGGGTTCGCAGCAGGAACACGACCGCGTCGACGCGCGGCACCCCGTCCTCGGGGACAAGCAGCCGCAGGGTCCGCTGCGAGACATCGCGCGACAACGACGACGTTCCTGGGGTGTCGATGATCGTGGTGTCGACCAGCTCGGCTGCGGGCCACTCGACGTCGAGGTCGACGACGTCCTCGGGATCCAGGCTGGCGAAGTCGAAGGTCAGACCGCCGTTGCGGGCGATCGGCACGTTCGACCGGCGCCCGCCGCGGTGGTTGGCGGTGACCTTGGGCGTCGGCCCGTTGCGGAACCACGTCACGATGCGGGTCGCCTCGGTGGCGTCGGTGGGCGCAATGTCTTCGCCGACAAGCGCATTCACCAGCGTCGACTTACCGGCCTTGAGCGTGCCTGCCAGCGCGATGCGGATGGGCTGATTCAGCCTGCGGCCGATGCGATCCAACTCGTTGTGCACGTCGGGGCGCTGGCGGTACGCCGGATCGGCCCTGTAGGCCGAAATGGTGCCGCCCAGGATCGCGCGCACCTGATCGCTCGTGCTCATATCCACCGAGCAGCTTATTCACCGCCGCGCAGGCACGCCCGACGGGGTTGGCCGGGTCAGCTGCGCACGGGCGCAGGGGCCGACTGCGGCGCGGCCGTCGCGATCTTGTTCGCGTGGTCTGTCACCTGGCCGAGGATGTTGAGCTGGCGCTCCAGCTCGGCGACCCGGCTGTTGTGCTCGTTCTCCTCGAGCTTGGCGGCCGTGAGCGTCGCCTGAAGCGACTCGTTGAGCGAGCGGGTGGCCTGGTTGGCGATCCCGCGGTAGTGGTCGCGAATCTGGCGCTGGATCCCCTTGAGCCGGTCGCGTGATTCCTTGCCGACGACGAACGCGACGTCGTCGACGAACCGGCGCATGTTCATCTTCGCCTCGTTGCGGACCCGCAGCATCCGGTTCTCCATATCCTCCTTGTAGGCCTTGCGGCCGAGGAGAACGCCTGCGCCAAGCGACAGCGGGTTGAACATCCCCAAGCCCGCGAACGAGGTCAGCATGCCGAACATCAGCACGCCGCCGTAGGAGCCGCGCATACCGGTGATCACCTTGTGTCCGGCCTTGATCGGCTTGGCCTCAAGCCGCGCAAGCGATTTCAGCTCGCCGAACCCTGCGCCCATCTCCCTCGCGTCGATCTGCGGCATCTTCACCGCGTCCAGCCCGGCCTCGACGAAGGTCCGTCCCACCTCCTCGGCGAGCGCCTCGGCGCGCTGATACGCCCAGACGAAGTTGTCGCCGACGGCTGTGGCGACCGCATCCTCGAGTTCGGTGCCGATCTCCGCCCAGTGATTGGTCGGGTCGCATTCGTCGATGACCTTCTCGGTGTGCTGGGTGATCGCGCGGAAGCGGCCGCGAAGATCGTGGTCGATATCGGAGGTCAGGTCCGCGATGCCGTCGTTGAGGACCTGCTGCCACAGCGCCGTCTGCTGCAGGGCGTCCTGCGCATCCTCCTTGCGGCGCTCCAGTTCGCCCTTCAGCTGATCCCTGGTGTCGGGGTCGTTGAGCACCGACAGCTCGGTATCCGCCTTGAGCGTCAAATGCTCGGCAGCTGAGCGGATCTCGGCGAGCACCTGATCGCGGATCCGGTCGTCCTCGCGGGAGAGCACCCGCTCGCTGAGGAACTTGACGACGGCGGGAAAGTTGGATTCCTCGTTGAGTTCCTTGTCGTTGGTCTGCAGCGCGTGGCTGCGCAGCAGCGACGAGGCGGGAATCATCGGAAGCGAAAGGCCTGCCCGCGCGAGGTGGGACTGGTTGGCCGCAACGATCTGCCGCCAGTGCGGATAGAGATCGGTCTTCGTCGCGACAATGGCTGCCACCGGGCAGATTTCGTGTGCCTGCCGGATGAAGGTCATCTCGGGCTCGGTGAACTCCTGGCTGGTGTCGCTGATCATCAGCATCGCGTCGGCGTCGGGCAGAAGGCCGAGCGTGGCCGACAGGTGCGGCTGGCCGTGTCCGCCGACCCCAGGAGTGTCGATGAATGCCAACCCGCGCTTGAGCAAGGGGCTGCTCGCGGTGACCTCGACCCGCAACACTTCGCGTCCACCGGCTTCCGGTGCGCGGCGCAGATCGTTGCGCAGGCTGTCCGGCGGGATCGGGATCACGGTGGGCTCGCCGCCGTCGGGCGCGGCGACGATCAGTTGCGCCGAGATCTGCTCGGAGTACGACACGACGGTCGCGAGCACGGTCGTCTCGTCATCGCCGACGCGGGCAACCGGGACGTTCAGCAGCGAGTTGAGCAGTTGACTCTTGCCCTGTTTGAGCTGACCCGCGATGACGACGCGGATCTGCGGATCGGAGATTCGCACCCTGGCCCGCTCGAGCCGCTCGGCGAGGTCCCCCCGCTCGTTGAGCTCCGCGATCTTTCGGGTGTGGTCGATCAGCTCGAGGATGACCTTCACCTTGCGCGGGTCACTGGGTTGCGTCATGGTGCCCCTACGGTAGACGCGCCAACTGGCGGGGATCGAAGAACGATCCCCGCCAGTGCGCTATGCGGTTGTGCGTGTCGATCAGAACAGGTCGACGTCGATACCCGACTGGCTGGTGCGTCGAGTTGTCGTCGTGGCTGGCGTCGACCGGCCCGCTCACGTGGTCGACCTGGGTGTTGTCGCCGCCAACCGGGCCGACCGAATGGTCGTCCTCGTTGCCGACCACAACCGGAGCCGACGGCTGCGCTACGTCGACGTTGTTGATGTCGTCGCCCGCCGACTGGTTGTTGCTGTTGGTGTTGGTGGTCTGCGTCGGGGCGATGATCACGCCGCCGCCGGAACCGCCTGCGGCACCGCCGCCGTCGCCGCCATCGTTGCCGATGCCGATGAGGCCGCCGCCACCGTGGCCACCGTCGCCACCGGCAGCACCGCCACCGCTGGTGTCGATGTCACCGACCTGAGTGTTCTGGCCGCTGCCGGTGTTGGTGGCGACGTCGCCACCCGCCTGGGTGTTGACGTCGTTGCCGCTGTCATCGATGTCGTTGTCGATGCCGCCCGCGTTGACGTTGGAGCCCTGTCCCGCGATGCACATCGCCGGTGTTGTTGCCGTCGTTGTCGTCGCCGACGATGTTGCCGTCGCCCTTGACGTTGGTGTTGTCGACGTCACCGTCGCCGCTGTTGATCACGCTGCCGTCGGAGGCGGTGTTCTTGTCGCCGAAGGTGAAGTCGCCGAAGCTCAGGTCGAAGTTCCCGACGCCCTGCTGAACGTCCTCGCCGGCCCGCGGGCTGCCGATGTCGTTGCCGCTCGCCAGCGCGGTGTCGTTGTGGCTGGCGAAATCGGTCTCGGGAGCGAACGTCCGCTGCGGCGCGAAGGTCAGGCCGTTGTTGTCGGCGACCGTGTGCTGCAGCGCCTGGACCGCGTTGCCTCCGCCGTAGACCGCCGCGGGTGCGACGACTGCGGATGCGGCCTGCGTCAGCTGCGCCTGGGTGACCGCGGTGCCCATTGCCTGCGAAGCCGCCTGCGTCGGGTTGGCCACGAAGGCGCGAACGTCGTTGGGGTCAGCGCCGGGGCGGGTGAGGCCGAGGAGCCAGTCGAAGAGGAAGGAGATGGGGTTCGACATCGTCAGTGCCTTTCGGGTGAGTGTTTCGTTGTGGTCGTCACCGGGGGGAGTTCCGGCGATCTGGGGACTACGTTATGGGCCCGGCAACCCCCCGGAAACGGGGTCGACTCCCATCCCTACGGGGCTCCATGCCGGGATTATGGGGGGTACCCCATTAGGGGATTAGGGGGTCGTTGGGGATGGCGGCTTTTGCGCAGGTCAGCAGGGCCTTGACACACGAAAACGGCGCGACCGTCGGTGGTCGCGCCGTTCATCGAGGTGCTCATCGGGCTAGTCAAAGATGTCGAATCCGGTGTCGCCGGTGTCCAGGTGGTGCTGCGCGTCGTCGACGACGGACTGCCAGTCGGTGTCGGTGGCCTCGCCGACCAACGGCGCGTCGTCGATGATTCCGCCTGTGAGCTGCGTCGACGGATCGTCGACATCCGCCACCATGGGGACTCCCGCGTCGTCGAGCGCGTCGAGACCCGCGTGCAGCGAGTCTGCGGGTTGCTCGATGACGTTCGACGCGATGCTGTGCCCGTCGTCGATGGTCGGGACGGAGAGATGGTCGTCGAATGCGTCGAATGCCGACGTCGCCGCGCCGCTGCTCCAGATGTTGCCGGCCGGATCGCCGATCAGAGATTCGGCGCCGGTGCCCGGCATCGCTGTCGACAGCGACTCGGACACGACGGGAATCAAAGCGTTGACGTCTGCACTGGTCACATCGGCCAGATTGGCGGCGTGAATGGCCCCGGCCGGGTCGGCGGCATACTGGGCGGCAGCGTCAGGGTCCCGCACCAACGACATGACGAAGTCGAGTAGCGGGTTTGCCATGACTCACCTTCTTTCCTGTTGCGATTGCTTCGGGCGATAGCCCTGTGGTTAGCCACGATGCTATCCAGGCACAGGTGCGCAGGAGATCGGTGGCGAACCCTCCCCTGCCGCAGGGGCGTTAGGGGACTCGGCATTAGGGGTTCTGCGGCATTAGGGGGATCCGCCTGTTCGGCGAGCATTCGGCCGCTATCGTGAGGGACGACCCAAACAGGAGAGTCTGCAATGAGCGATCCGCTCGGGTTGTCCATCGGGGCGACCAACCTCGTCGCCGCCCGCGTCGGCCGCCCGCCCGTGATGCGGCGCGCGGTGCTGACGCTGTTCTCCGACCGCGCACCCGAGGTGGGTGTCCCCGGCGAGAATCCCGCGCTCAATCAGCCGGGTGTGGTGCTGTCCGGTTTCGTCGAACGGGTCGGCGACCCGGTCCCCCTCGTCGCCGAGGACGGCAGCTCTCACCGCGCCGAACGCGTGCTCGTCGAAGCGCTCGACGCCATGGCCAACACGGTCGGCGGCGGCCAGCCGGTCGCCATCGCGGTGCCCGCGCACTGGGGACCCGCCGTCATCGGCGCACTGCGCGGCGCGTTGCGGGACAAGCCGAACCTGTCGCCCGGCGGCGTGCCCGCCGCGCTGGTACCGGACTCCGTAGCCGCGCTGACGGCGCTTCGCGCCGCGCCGGGACTGCCCGCAGGCATCATCGCGCTCGTCGATCTCGGCGGAAGCGGAACGTCCATCACGCTCGCAGAGGCGAGTACGACCCTCACGCCTGTCGGCGAAACCGTCAGGTACGCAGACTTTTCCGGCGATCAGATCGACCAGGCGGTGCTCAACCACGTCATCGCAGGCGTCGCAGATGCCAACAACGCCGATCCGGCGGGCACCGCGGCCGTCGGCTCACTGGCCCGCCTGCGCGACGAGAGCAGGCTTGCCAAGGAGCGCCTTTCGGCGGAGACCGCCACCGCGGTGCCCGTCGATCTCCCTGGCTTCGCATCCGACGTCCGGCTGACCCGCACCGAACTCGACAGCCTCATCGCCGGACCGCTCGCGGGGTTACTTGCCGCCATCGGAGAATCGCTGCAGCGCAACAACATCGCGCCAGCCGCCCTCGCCGCGGTGGCAACCGTCGGTGGCGGTGCGGCCATCCCGCTGGTCACCCAGCGACTGTCCGAGCAGTTCCGGGTTCCCGTCATCACCACGCCCCAGTCGCAGCTGAACGTGGCCGCGGGCGCCGCACTGCTCGCCGACCAGGATCTGGCCGCCGACGCACCCACCGGGCTTTCGGCCGCGGCCGACGCCGCAACAGGTATCGCGCCTTCGGCATGGGCTGCGGGCGCTGCAGGTGTCGCCGCAAGCGAGTCCGCTGCCGACGGCGCCCCTTCGGCGACGCACCGCGCGCTGGCGTGGTCGCAGGACGACGCGGACGCGCCCGGCGGCGAACCGGTCCCTTACACCGGTTCCGACTACAGCGCCGACGTCTACTCCGGGCCGACCGACGCACGGCCCCCGATCGATTTCGCCCCGAGCGAGGAACCTCAGTACGACGCCGAACCGGCGCCGCTGCCCTGGTACAAACGGCCGCCGATCCTGTTCGGGGCCGCGGCGGCGGCGGCGTTGCTCGCGATCGGCGGGTTGGCGATCACGCTGACCGGCAACAGCGGTGTGCTCGGCCCGGTCACCGAGACGAGCACGACCTTCTCCATCGGCCCGTCATCCGAGCCGCCGCCGACATCCGCCGCGCCGACGACCGTCACGGTCACCGGTTCCGACGGGCAGCCGACGACCACCATCGTCACGCCGCCACCGCCTCCGCCGTCGTCGAGCACCACCACGACGACGTCTCCGACGACGACGTCGTCCACAACGACCACCACCACAACAACGACGACCACCACGACGACGACCACGACGACGACCACTCCGACGACCACGACGTCGCCGCCTGCACCGAAGCCGGAGCCCAACCGAGCCCCAGCCCGAGCCGGAGCCAGAGCCGGAACAGCCGGCCAGTCCCGGCTAATGACCGATATACCGCCGGCCGCCCGCGAGGCCGTCTCGGCATTGATCGACGCACCAACCGCGCCGGTCAAAATCCTGGTGTCGGGCGGCATCGGCACCGGCAAGAGTTCGGTGCTGGCAGCCGCACGGAACGCATTGCGGTCGGCGAACATTGCGGTCATCACCCACGCACCGCGGCCAGATGACGATCCGGACGCCGCCATCGTGATCGACGACGCGCACCTACTCGCCGACGAGGAGCTGGCAGCGCTCGCCGAACGGGTATCCGATCCCGGCGCGACGGTCGTCGTCGCCGCCGAGCCGTTGACCCAACGCCAGGCGCTGCGCGCGCTGGCCACCGCGCTCGAACGTGAGAACCCGGTGATATCGCTTGGCTCGCTGAGCACACCGGAGGTCGCCGAGGCGGCCGCACTGGCGACCGGCGGCCACGTGGGAACGGAAATCGTTCGGGCACTGATGGTTTCGACAGCGGGCCTGCCCTTCCTGCTTGGTCCGGCGATGACCGCCGCGGGTTCCGCCGGCGGAGAACCTGCGGCGAACGCCGCCGTCGAGGCGGCGAGGTTCGCATTGATCGAGCGCCTCCGCCGAGTCGAGGAGCCGGTGCTCGACACCCTGCTGGTGTCGTCGCTGAGCCCGGAACTCGGTGCCGACGACGTCGCGGCGGCACTTCGACTCGGCTCCGAAGAGGCGGCACGGCTTGTCGACCGCGCGCGTGCGAGCGGACTCATCGAGCCCTCCCACAGCCAAGATTTTCTGCGCTCGGTACACCTCGGCGTCGCCGCGATCATCGGCGCTGCCCGCCATCACGAAGTCGAGATCGCACTGCTGTGCTCCCAGATCGAATTGACCACGCTGACACCGGATCTCGCGCTGAGAATGGCCGATCACGGGCTGCGTGACGACCGGCTTGCCACCGCACTGGCCGATCTGGCCGCCCATCATCGAGATCAGCCGACGAGGGCGGCGCAGCTCTACCGCGCGGCCGCGGAAGCGGGTGCGACGGCCGTCAGCGCGCGGCTGGCCGACGCGTTGGCGATGACGGGTGACTGCGCGACGGCCGGACGGCTGACCGATGAACTGCTGGCTTCCGACGATGCGGCAGAGCGGGCGGCGGCGGTGCGGATCGCGGCGAGTATCGCCGTACACGACGGCGGCGCGGCGCAGGCGGCAGACCTGTTCCGGTGGCTGGGCCCCTACCCGGACGCCTATATCAGCGCCGCGAACGCCGTCGTCTCGATCGCCGCGGGCGACGCGCAGGCCGCAAGGGCGGCGCTTGAGCACCGAAAGTGCCGGTCCGCCAACGTCAACCGCGCGCGCAGCACACAACCTCGCCGAAGGACTGTTGCTGTCTCTCGACCAACCCTTCCCCGTCGCGATCGCCCGGTTGGGCCAGGCCATCACGACCGAGCAGCACCAACCCGGCGTAGCGCCGGACAGCGCGGCCGCACTGGTCACGCTGGCGGCGCTGCACGGCGGCGACCCGGTCCGCGCCCGAAGCGTGATCGGGCGTGCGGTGCGCGCAGGCGGCGAGGACGACGCGTTCTCATCCCACCGGCACCGGCTGCTGCTCGGCTGGGTGCGCATGCAGGACGGTCAGCTTGGCGCGGCCACCGCCGACGCCGCAGCCGTCGGTGAGTCGTCGCTGCATCGCCGCGACGCCCTGTGGGCGGCGGCGCTGAACACCGCGATCGCGCGGCGCAGCGGTGACGGCGGGGCGGTCCAAAAGCATTGGTACGCCGCGATGGAAGTGCTCGCCGAATACTCCGTCGACCTCTTCTCGTTGCTTCCGCTCGGCGAGCTGTGGGTCGCCGCGGCGCGTATGCGCCAGGTCGACCGGCTCCAACACACGCTGGACGAGGCGTTGGCCCTGCTCGAGTCGCTGGGAAACCCGGTGCTGTGGTCGGTGCCGCTGCACTGGGCGGGCGTGCATGCCGGAATCCTGGCCAACTCCCCGGAGGCGGTCGCCCCGCACGGCCACGCGCTGACCTCTGCGGCGGGCGGCAGCCCATTCGCCAAGGCGCTCTCCGGTGCGGGCCGGACATGGCTGCGGGTGCTCGCCAACCACGTCGACGCCGACGAGGTGACAGCGGCGGCACGGTCGCTGTCGCAGTTCGGGCTCACCTCGGATGCCACCCGGTTGGCCGGCCAGGCCGCACTGCAGACCCCGGACGGGCGGGTGTCGGGCGCGATGCTGCAGTTGGCCCGCGACCTCAAGCTGACGATGGCCGTCGACGACGGTTTCGAGTCGGCGCCTTCGACGGCCGTTGCCACGGGTTCACCGCGGCCGCAGTCGTCGCGGCTGTCGGACCGAGAGCGCGAGGTCGCCGAACTGCTGCTGCTCGGCATGCCGTACCGCGATATCGGCAGCCAGCTGTTCATCTCCGCGAAGACCGTCGAGCACCACGTCGCGCGCATTCGGCGCCGGTTGGGGGCGGAGTCGCGCTCGGAGATGCTCTCCATGCTGCGAGCGATGCTGGCCACGCCGAGCTGACCGGCCGACCAGTTCCCCTAACGCACCCCGATCCCCTAATCGAATTCCCCTAAGGGTCACGCCGAGGCACCGGGGTGAGCACCGATCCGCCACGCCTACCTGCGCTTTAGTGTCGAACCAATCGTTTCGCGACCAAACTGACGCAGAGGTGTGACATGTCGAACCCTCAAGGCGGCAAAGGCAATTCGCTTGGCCTTGCCGTTGGAGCCACCAACCTTGCCGGTACCGGCGACGGTCAACGACCCGTCATCCGTGCCTCGGCGGTGACCCTGGCCCACGGGCTGACCCTCACCGGGTTCGTCGAACGCGTCGGCGATCCTGTCCCGATGATCGCCGAGGACGGCTCCCAGCACCGTGCGGAGATGTTGCTGGTCGAGGCACTGGACGGCGTCGCACGCAGCGCGGCCAAGGCCCCGGTGTCGGAGGTGGCGGTGGCGGTGCCCGCGCATTGGCGCCCGTCCGTCGTCGAGGCGCTGCGCGGCGCCCTTGGCAGCAAGCCGGGACTGGCCCGCTCGCCACTGGTGTCCGACGCCGAAGCGGCGTTGACGGCGCTGCGCATCGAACCCCGGCCTTCCGACGGCAGGCGTGATCGTGCTCTGCGACTTCGGCGGCAGCGGCACCAGCATCACGGTTGTCGACGCGGCGGCGAACGACGCCCCGATCGGTGAGACGGTCCGCGTGCCCGACTTCTCGGGCGACCAGATCGACCAGGCCATCCTGACCAATGTCGTGGCGGGCATCTTCGACGCGTCCGACGCCGACCCGGCAGGCACCTCGATGGTCGGTTCCCTTTCCGTGCTGCGCGACGAGTGCAGGCGCGCGAAGGAACGGCTTTCGGACGAGACGGCCACCGCGATCGTCATCGACGTGCCGGGGATGGAGACCACCGTCCGGATGACCCGGATGGAGCTCGACCACCTGATCGACGAACCCCTTGCCGAATTCCTCGCGGCGCTGGCGGACACCTTGGACCGCAATCGGATTCCGTTGGCGAGCATCTCGGCGGTTGCGACGATCGGCGGCGGTGCACGCATCCCGCTGATCACGCAGCGGCTCTCCGAGCACCTCCGCACGACCGTCGTCACCACGCCGCAGCCGCAGCTGACGGCCGCCGAGGGCGTCGCGCTGATCGCGCACCGGAGCCAGGTCGTCGAGACCGCGACGGCGATGGCCCCTGCCGCTCCTGCCACCGCCACCGTCTCCGCGGCCGCAATCGGCGGTGGCGCCTCGCCCGCCGTCGGCGGTGCGTTGGCGTGGTCGGAGGTCGACGACGATCCGTATGACGTCCTGCACACCGAGCCGTACGTCGACGATCAACCCGTCTCGACACCGGCCGCCAGCAGGCCCGAGGTCCACTTCCAGCACGAGGAGTTCCAGCGAGCAGCCCCAGTCGCGTCGACGCAGTCCTGCCGTGCTGTTCGCACTGGCCGGGGCGGCCGTCGCAGTCGGCGCGGTGGTGTTCGGCCTCACCGCGATCACGCGGGACACCTCCACCGTTCCCGCAGGCACGTCGTCGAGCATCGCCCCTGCCGCACCCGTTGCGGAGCAGCCAGGCGCCTGCCGCCCAGCTTCCCGCCCCGGCCCAGGCGCCGGTGGTGACGACGGTCGTGGCACGTCCGCAGCCGCGGGTCGCACCGCGACAGCAGGCCCCGGTGGTCGTGCAGCAGGCACCGCAGCACCCCGCGCCGCCTGCGCCGGAAGCGCCCGCACCCGCGCCGCCGGCTCCCGCACCGGAACCCGCACCCGAATCGCCCGCACCTGCACCTGCGCCCGCACCCGAGAATCCGGCTCCGGCTCCGCCGGCCGATCCCGGTACCGGCACGCCCCCCATCGACCCGGGCACCGGCGGTGGCGGCACCGGAACGCCGCCGATCGACCCCGGCACAGGCGGTGGCGGCTCAGGGACGGGAACCGGTGGGACGGGAACCGGTGGAACCGGCACAGGTACCGGGACGGGCACCGAGACCGGCACCGGCGGTGAAGAGAAGGCTCCGGCAAAGCCCGGACTGATAGCGCCGATCCTGGAGCCCATCCTGACGCCCCAGTCATAGGTTAGGTCAGCCTGTGTAGCGGGCTTTCCCGGCGAGATGCAACTATGAGCAGGCATCACGCATAAGTTACCGACGGGTAACTTAAGATAAGTTACTCTCGGGTAACTTAGGAACGGGAGGGCGTGCGGTGGAAACCCAGATGCTGATCAGGATCGTCGTGGTGGTCCTGATGCTCGCCGTTGTCGGTGTATTCGCACTCAAACGCGTCCTGTTCCTGACCAACCTGATCCGGTCGGGCGTCGAAGACCAGCGTCGAGAACAACCGCAAGGACGACCTGGGCAAGCGCATCACGACGCAGTTCGAAGAGGTCTTCGGGCAAACCCGGCTGCTGAAGTGGTCGATCCCCGGCATGGCCCACTTCTTCACGATGTGGGGCTTCTTCATCCTCGGCTCGGTCTACGTCGAGGCGTTCGGTCAGGTCGTCGATCACGACTTCCACATTCCGATCGTCGGCCGGTGGGACGCGCTCGGCTTCCTTCAGGACTTCTTCGCCGTCGCGGTACTGCTCGGCATCATCACGTTCGCCATCATCCGTATCGTGCGCGAGCCCAAGAAGCACGGCCGCGACTCCCGGTTCTACGGATCGCACACCGGCGGCGCCTGGCTGATCCTGTTCATGATCTTCAACGTCATCTGGACCTACGCCCTGGTTCGCGGCGCAGGCGCCAACACCGGAGCCCTGCCGTACGGCAACGGCGCCTTCTTCTCACAGTTGATGGGCTGGGTCCTGCATCCGTTCGGCGAATCCGCCAACGAATGGATCGAGACTTTCGCGTTGCTCGGGCACATCGCGGTCATGCTGATCTTCCTGTTGATCGTGCTGCACTCCAAGCACCTGCACATCGGCCTTGCTCCGGTGAACGTCACGTTCAAGCGGCTGCCCGACGGACTGGGCCCGCTGCTACCCGTCGAGTACAACGGCGAGCGGATCGACTTCGAGGATCCCGCCGAGGACGCCGTACTCGGCAGAGGCAAGATCGAGGACTTCACCTGGAAGGGCTACCTCGACTTCACCACGTGCACCGAGTGTGGCCGGTGCCAGTCGCAGTGCCCGGCATGGAACACCGGAAAGCCGTTGTCCCCCAAGCTCGTCATCATGAACCTGCGCGACCACCTGTTCGCGAAGGCGCCATACATCCTTGGCGATAAGCAAGTCGCCGCTCGAGAACACCGCCGAGGGTGGTGTCACCGAGTCCGTCACCAAGGAACTCGAAGTCGACCGACGGCGGCTTCATCGAGACCAAGCACGACGACGAACACCACGTCCCCGAGTCGGGCTTCGAGCGGGTGATGGGCTCCGGTCCCGAACAGGCCACCCGTCCGCTGGTCGGCACCCTGGAACAGGGCGGCGTCATCGACCCCGACGTGTTGTGGTCGTGCACCACCTGCGGTGCCTGCGTCGAGCAGTGCCCGGTGGACATCGAGCACATCGACCACATCGTCGACATGCGCCGCTACCAGGTGATGATGGAGTCGGAGTTCCCCGGCGAGCTCGGCGTGCTGTTCAAAAACCTTGAGACCAAGGGCAATCCGTGGGGCCAGAACGCCAAGGACCGCACCAACTGGATCGACGAGGTCGAATTCGACGTGCCGGTGTTCGGCAAGGACGTCGACTCGTTCGAGGGCTACGAGTACCTGTTCTGGGTCGGCTGCGCGGGCGCCTACGAGGACCGCGCCAAGAAGACCACCAAGGCGGTCGCCGAACTCCTCGCGGTCGCAGGCGTGAAGTACCTCGTGCTCGGCGAGGGCGAGACCTGCAACGGCGACTCGGCCCGTCGTTCCGGCAACGAGTTCCTGTTCCAGCAGCTCGCCGCGCAGAACGTGGAAACCCTCAACGATCTGTTCGAAGGCGTCGAGCGGGTGGACCGCAAGGTGGTCGTCACCTGCCCGCACTGCTTCAACACGCTTGGCCGCGAATATCCGCAACTGAGCGGCAATTACACCGTGCTGCACCACACTCAGCTGCTGAACCGGCTGATCCGGGACAAGAAGCTGGTTCCGGTGTCGTCGATGAACGGCGAGGGTGCTGACATCACCTATCACGATCCCTGCTACCTCGGCAGGCACAACAAGGTCTACGACGCACCGCGCGAACTCATCGGGGCGTCGGGCGCCAAGCTCACCGAGATGCCGCGCCACGCCGACCGCGGATTGTGCTGCGGCGCAGGCGGTGCGCGCATGTGGATGGAAGAGCACATCGGCAAGCGCGTCAACCAGGAACGCGTCGAAGAGGCACTCGACACCGGCGCGTCGAAGATCGCCACCGGCTGCCCGTTCTGCCGCGTGATGATCACCGACGGTGTCGACGACGTCTCCGCCACGCGGGACATCGAGAAGGCCGAGGTGCTCGACGTCGCGCAGCTGTTGCTCGGCTCGCTCGACGTCAGCTCGGTCACCCTGCCCGAGAAGGGCGCCGCCGCAAAGGAAGCCGAGGAGCGCGCCGCGAAGAAGGCCGCCGAGGCCCCCGTCGAGGCGGAAGCAAAGACAGTCGAGGCCGAACCGGAAGCCGCGCAGGAGCCCAAGGCCGAAGCCGCCACCGCGACCGAGACGAAGCCGGTGACCGGCCTCGGCATGGCGGGCGGAGCGAAGCGCCCCGGCGCCAAGAAGGCGGCAGCTTCTGCGCCGGCCGAGCCGGAAGCCAAAACGGCGGAAGCCAAAACCGAGGCGCCGGCCGCACCTGCCAAGGGACTCGGCCTCGCCGCGGGCGCCAAGCGACCCGGCGCCAAGAAGACCGCGGCCGCACCCGCAGAGGCCAAGGCAGAGGCACCCGCAGAGGCCCAAGCAGAGGCCGCAGCAGAGGCGCCGGCCAAGCCCGAGCCCGAGGTCAAGGGTCTCGGCCTCGCCGCGGGCGCCAAGCCGACCCGGCGCGAAGAAGGCGCCGGCGAAGCCTGCGCCGAACGAGGGCGAAGCCACCGTCACACAACCGCCGAACGTCGACCCCGACAAGGCAGAGCCAGGCGGCAAGACCGACACCGCCGATTCTGATCTCGGACTGGCGGCCAAGCCCGAACCCGAGGTCAAGGGTCTCGGTATCGCCGCGGGTGCACGTCGGCCCGGCGCGAAGAAGGCACCTGCCGCGCCCGCTGCGCCTGCTGCCAAACCCGCAGCGGCGCAACCGGAACCGGAGGACAACGGCGAATCCGCGCCTGCGCCTGAGCCTTCCAGCGAGGACAACGGCGAGACGCAGGCACCGCCGGTGAAAGGCCTTGGCATAGCCAAGGGTGCGCGTCCGCCCGGCAAGCGCTGATTCGGTCGAAGGTCACAGCCGGGTATCGATCGGCGAATTCAATTTGCCATCGGTGAGACGATGGACGACGTGACTTCCCATCAGGTGCCGTGGCATGCGACCGGCCACCACCCGAAGCAGCGCACCTTCGCGCAGTCCACGAAGCTGCAGGACGTCCTGTACGAGATTCGTGGGCCGGTCCACGAGCATGCCGCGCGGTTGGAGGCCGAGGGTCATCGGATCCTGAAGCTCAATATCGGCAATCCGGCGCCGTTCGGTTTCGAGGCGCCCGATGTGATCATGCGCGACATGATCCAGGCGCTGCCCAACGCGCAGGGCTATTCGGACTCCAAGGGCATCCAGGCCGCGCGTCGCGCCGTGTTCACGCGCTACGAACTCGTCGACGGCTTTCCCCGCTTCGACGTCGACGACGTCTACCTCGGCAACGGTGTCTCCGAGCTCATCACGATGACGCTGCAGGCGCTGCTGGACAACGGCGACCAGGTGCTGATCCCGGCCCCGGACTACCCGCTGTGGACGGCGTCGACCTCGCTGGCGGGCGGCACCCCGGTGCATTACCTGTGCGACGAAACCCAGGGCTGGGCCCCCGACATCGCCGATCTGGAATCCAAGATCACCGACCGCACCAAGGCGTTGGTCGTGATCAACCCCAACAACCCGACCGGCGCCGTGTACAGCCGGGAGATCCTCGAGCAGATGGTCGAACTGGCCCGCAAGCACCAGCTGCTGCTGCTGGCCGATGAGATCTACGACAAGATCCTCTACGACGACGCCACCCACATCAGCCTGGCCACCCTGGCCCCGGATCTGTTGTGCCTGACATACAACGGGCTGTCGAAGGCCTACCGGGTCGCCGGCTACCGGTCGGGCTGGCTGGTCATCACCGGCCCCAAGGACCACGCCGCCAGCTTCCTGGAAGGCATCAGCCTGCTGGCCAACATGCGGCTGTGCCCGAACGTGCCCGCCCAGTACGCCATTCAGGTCGCTCTCGGCGGCCATCAGAGCATCGAGGATCTGGTGCTGCCCGGCGGACGGCTGCTCGAACAGCGCGATGTCGCGGTGGCCAAGCTCAACGAGATCCCCGGGGTGTCGTGTGTGAAACCGCAAGGCGCGCTGTACGTCTTCCCCCGGTTGGACCCCGAGGTCTACGACATCGCCGACGACGAACAACTCGTCCTCGACCTGCTGTTGCAGGAAAAGATCCTCGTCACCCAGGGCACCGGCTTCAACTGGCCCACCCCCGACCATCTGCGCATCGTCACCCTGCCGTGGGCTCGCGACCTCACCAACGCGATCGAACGACTCGGCAACTTCCTCACCGGCTACCGGCAATGAGCGCCGCGCTCCTTCGGGAGATGTTCGAGCAGATGGTGATCGTCAAGGATCCCGAAGCGATCGCGCGCTACTACCATCCCGACTTCGTCATGTACTCCGACGGCATGACGCAGACTTTCGAGGAGTTCGAGGCCAGCCACCGCGGGATCTACGAGACGCCCGTCTCCTACGCCATCGAATACGACGACGAGGCGTGGGTCGAGGCGGATGACCGGGTGGCGGCAAGGGTGTGGATCACAACCTCGCGCCCCGACGAGAAGCCGACCCGCATCGAGGTCGTTCTGATCGCGACCTTCGTCGACGAACTCATCCACCGGGTCTGGGAAACCACCTGGCCCAGTTGGCGCACGGTTGAGGCCTTCGCCGACTACTGACCGACCCGTTCAGGTCCTGCCTCTACCCTCGTCCGGGTGACGCACTCGCATTCACACTCACACTCGTTGGACGGTCCGTCTCCGCTTGGACCGCTCGCCGCGAGGATCGTCGTCGGACTGCTCATCGCCATCGGCGTCGCGGTCCTTGCGGGCGCCGCGTGGCTCTGGCCGAGCCAGCAGAAGGTCGAGATCCCGCTGCCGTATCAGAACGCCGCGGGCGGTGCCGTCACCACCGAGTCCGGACACGTGCAGTCCACCAGCGCAGCGGCCTGCGGCGACCAGACGGTCGGGAACGGTGTTGACGACGGCGCCGCAACCCGCCGCTCGGCGAGGACACCCCGTGCACGCAGGCCCTCATCGCGATCGACTCGGGCCCCAACAGCGGGGCCAACACGCTGCTCGAGTTCAGCGTCGGCGGGGGCCAGCCGCAACTCGCGGTCGGAGAGCACATCCGCATCACCCGCCAGGTCGACCCGACCGGGCTGACGACCTACTCGTTCTACGACTACGAGCGGGCGTGGCCGTTGATCGCGATGGCCGTCCTGTTCGCGCTGGTGATCACGGCGGTCGCGGGCTGGCGGGGACTGCGCGCGCTCGTCGGCATCGTCGTCGCATTCGCGGTGCTCGTCGTGTTCATGCTGCCCGCCTTGCGCGACGGAGGAGCCGCCATCCCCGTCGCATTGGTCGCGTCGGCGGTGATCCTCTACGCCGTGATCTACCTGGCGCACGGGGTGAGCCTGCGCACGAGTGCGGCGCTGCTCGGTACGTTGACGTCACTTCTGCTCGCCGCCGGATTATCCTGGGCAGCAATCAAATCGGCTCACATCACCGGTCTTTCAGAGGAAGAGACCAACGCTGTCGCGACATATCTCGGCGGCGTTTCGATAACCGGTCTGCTGCTGGCGGGCTTCATCGTCGGCTCGCTCGGCGTGCTCAACGACGTCACCATCACGCAGGCGTCGACGGTGTTCGAACTGGCCCAGGCCGGCGACGGCAGCTCGCGGCGGGGCATCTTTCTCGGCGCGATGCGGGTGGGCCGCGACCACATCGCGAGCACCGTCTACACGCTTGTGCTCGCGTACGCGGGCAGCGCGCTGCCGCTCCTGCTGTTGTTCAGTGTGGCCAACCGGTCGCTGGGCGACGTGCTGACCAGTGAGACCGTCGCCATCGAGATCGCCCGCTCCGCCGTCGGCGGTATCGCGCTCGCGCTGTCGGTGCCGCTGACCACCGCGATCGCGGCCGTCCTCGCCACGCCCGGCGGAGCGAGGGCCGCACACGTCAGCCCGTGAAGTCCTCTTCGGTCAGCTCGGTGGCCGCCAGCGCAGAGGCCAGGTCGGCGTGCCGGAACACCGACGTGACGTGATCGTGGACCACCCGGAACGCCACCGCGTCACCGTCCTGCTCCTCGGCGACGACGACGCCGTCGCGGACGTACATGCGTCCAGGGTCGGCGGCTGTGACGCCAAGCGAACCCGCCCATTCGCGTAGGGCCTCGTGGCCCTGGCCCGCGCCGTTGGCGTCGCCGAACTCGATATCGTCGCTGGACACCTGCAGAAGCGTGTCGAAGTCCTTGGCGTTCAACGCGTCATGCCAGGCGAGGACGGTTGCGATCTCCGAAGTCGTCATGTTCGCAACGTACGCCACTCAGAACGGCGTACGGTCCAGCCACCCGTCCCAGACGGCGGTGTCGCCGAAAACCTCGATGCCACCGTCGGCGGCGCTCTTGCGGCGGACGACGGCGAGCAGCAGATCCTTCGCGCCTCCGCGCAGCGCGACATCGCCCTTGCCGTGTTCGTGAGACCACGCGACGCCGTCCCCGGTGCCCGTGATCGTCCACTCGCCCGCGGCCCCGAGGGCGTCGTCGGTGGCATGCAGATGCAGAGTCCGGCCCGGCGTCCAGCGGCGATGACTCGGCGTTCGTCTCGACGGCGACGCGCTCGAGCCACTCGTCGATCCCGTCGGCGGCCACCTCGGGTGCGAGTTCGACGTCGATGCCGAGCGCGATCGCCGCGTCGGCCTTGTGCACCGTCGCTTCGTGCAGCCGTCGGCGGATCCACCACTGCGCGGGACGAGGTCCGATGAACGTCCAGACCTCGGTGTCGGCGCCGACGTCGTCGACGGAGTCGAGGATGAGCGCGGCGCCCGCGTTCAGCCAGTCGATGGCGGCGTCCCTGTCGTCGGGGGGCTTACCGTCGCGCACTTCCCGAGGGTCGAGTGCGGTGTCGCGCCGATCGGCGACAATCTGTGCCGCCCAACGGTTTCCGCGTCCGACGTGTCGGAACAACTGCTGCAACGTCCACTCCGGACAGGTCGGAACCGGAGTGGCCGGGTCGGCGCCGCGAATCAGTTCACCGAACGCCGCGGTCTCCTCGATGAGCGCGTCCCGGACATCCATTCCATGAACCTAACTCAATAGTCGACGCGGAAGCCGCCGATGAATGTGATCGTGTTTCCGTCGGGGTCGGTCACCGCACACGTCCGGACACCCTTGCTGGCATCGACGATCTCCTGCGATTGGATGCCGCGGGCGCCGATCTCGGCGAGATGGCTCTCCAGGTCGGCGACGGCGAAGTTCAGCAGACCGTGTCCCGCGCGGTCCGGGTCGCTGAACACCTGCACCCACGCACCGGGCAGCACCTGCCACTCGACAAGCGAGGGCATCGGGTTGTTGTCGGCGGGCCGTCCGAACAGCGCGGCGTACCACTCACCGCTTCTGTCGATATCGGATATCGGGACGACGGCCAGGACATGTTCGATAGGCATATGAGTTGAGACCGGCTCAGGCCGGTGAACTCATCGCGCGTGCGGTGCCCAGGGTGACGGGAAGCGACGACCAGCCGTGCAGCACCCTGGTGTCGCGGCGGCTACCGCTGCCCGCCAGCCGCGCGTCGGGGAAGCGCTCGAAGAACGCGCGCAGGCCCACCTCGCCTTCTGCGCGGGCCAGTGCGGCGCCGAGGCAGAAGTGCCTTCCGCCGGAGAACGACAGGTGCCTGCCCGCATTGTCGCGTTCGATGTCGAAGCGATGCGGATCGGTGAAGACCTTCGGATCGCGGTTGGCGCCTGCAAGGTGCAGAACCACCAACTCGTCCTGTCGCACCAGGAAGCCCGCCACGTCGACGTCCTTGCAGGCGATGCGCGCACTCATCTGCACCGGCGACTCCAGCCGCAGGATCTCCTCGACGGCGCCCGGCCACAACTCGGGGCGGGCGGCAAGCGTTTCGAGATGCTCGGGTGCGTCGAGAAGCATCCGAATTCCGTTGCCCAGCAAGTTGACCGTGGTCTCGAAGCCCGCGGCCAGCACAAGGCCCGCCAGCGCCTGCAGCTCTTCGGTGTTCAGCCGCGGGCCCTCGTCGGAGGCCTTGATGATCTGGCTCATCAGATCGTCGCCGGGATTGCGGCGCAATCGCTCCAGATGGCCGGCCAGCCAGTCGTTGAACCCGACGATGCCCTCGTGTACCTGCTGGAACTGCTGCCACGACAGTCCGATGTCGAGGCTGGGCGCGCCCATCTCACCGAAATGCAGGATGCGCGGCCGGTCTTCGTCGGGCACACCGAGGATGTCGCCGATGACGGTGACCGGAAGCTGTGAGCAGTAGCGGTCGACGATGTCGACGACGGCGGTGTCGCCCTCGAGTTGGTCGAGCAGCGTGGTGGCGGTCTGCTCGACCCGCTCGCGCAGCGTCGCGACGGCTCTCGGGGTGAACACCGACGACACCAGCTTGCGGTACTTCGTGTGGTCGGGCGGTTCCACCGAAAGCAGCGACGGCGGTCGCAGCGGGTGCAGCAGTCCCGGGTCGGTCTTCTTGGAGATCCAGCGCAGCGGTTTGGGCAGATTGCCGCCCAGTTCGGTGACCCGGAAATCGTCGGAGCGCAGCAATTCGTGCGCGACGCCGTGGTCGAAGGTCATCAGCACGGCGCGGCACCTGATCACCGGGCCTCGGTCGCGGTGTTCGTCGGCGAACGCGCCGGGGTTCTCCCGCACCTCGGGGTCGGCGATCAGCCGCGCCTGCGGGTCGCCGCTGCGAAGACCGAGCTTCGAGAGGCCTCGGACGACGCCGTGCAACGCGAACCAGCGGATTCGTTGCCTCATAGTGCCGAGCTTACGACCGCCGGCACTGTTGTACAAGCGTCAAACAGTGGCGCTCTTGCCGAGCGCGTACACCCGCCAGCCCGCTGCCGTCCACTTCGCCGCGTCCAGGCAATTGCGGCCGTCCACAATGACTTTGGCGCGCACGGTGCCCGCCAGCTCCTCGGGGTCGAGGTCGACGAACTCGCGCCATTCGGTGAGCACGAGCACGGCGTCGGCCCGCTCGCACGCTTCGACCACCGACGTGGAGTAGTTCAGGGTCGGGAAGAGCCGCTGGCTGTTCTCCATCGCCTTGGGGTCGTAGACGTTGACGGTCGCGCCGTTGAGCTGCAGCAGGCCCGCCACGTTCAGCGCGGGCGAATCCCGCACGTCGTCGGACTCGGGTTTGAACGCCGCGCCGAGGACCGCGACGTTGGCGCCGAGCAGCGACCCACACGCCTTCGTCGCGAGCTCGACCATTTTGGTGCGGCGCCGCATGTTGATGCTGTCGACCTCGCGCAGGAACGTCAGCGCGTGGTTGGCGCCGAGTTCACCGGCGCGCGCCATGAACGCGCGGATGTCCTTGGGCAGGCATCCACCGCCGAAGCCGAGGCCCGCGTTGAGGAACCGGCGGCCGATGCGTGGGTCGTACCCGAGTGCGTCGGCGAGCAGTGTGACGTCGGCGTCGACGGCCTCGCACACTTCCGAGATCGCGTTGATGAACGAAATCTTGGTCGCGAGAAAGGCATTCGCCGAAACCTTCACCAGCTCGGCGGTCTGCAGGTCGGTCAGCAGGAACGGCACACCCTCCTCGAGCAGCGGAGCGTACAGCTCGCGCATCGCGGCCTCGGCGGATACCGAATCCGACTGCACACCCAGCACGATCCGGTCGGGGTGCAGGGTGTCGTGGACGGCGAAGCCTTCACGGAGAAACTCGGGGTTCCAGGCGATTTCGACGTCGACGCCGTCAGCGGCAATGGCACGCGCCCTTACGCCGAGTTCGGTGGCGGTGCCCACCGGCACGGTCGACTTGCCGACGATCACCGCCGAGCGCCGCAGCCGCGGGACCAGCGTGTCGATGACGGCGTGCACATGCCGCAGATCAGCCCCGTACTCACCCTTTTTCTGCGGCGTGCCGACACCGAGGAAGTGCACGTCCGCGAAATCGACGGCGGCGTCATAGTCCGTGGTGAAGTGCAGTCGGCCCGCGGCGAGGTTGTCGCTCAACATCTTTCGCAGGCCGGGCTCGTAGAACGGGATCTCTCCGCCTGCGAGTTTCGCGACCTTGCCGGGATCGATGTCGACGCCGAGAACGTCGTGACCAAGTTCGGCCATTCCGGCGGCATGTGTCGCCCCGAGATAGCCAGTACCAAACACGGTGCATCGCATACTGCCTATATAGGTGGCTGCGATGAGCTAACTGCTAAGCGACACCAAGCGGGAAACCAACGTCAGGTGACCGGCTGGGGGCGCCAAGCGTTACCGGCGGCAGAAGATGAGGAAGCAGTCGCCTCCGCCGGACCCTCCGCGAGAGTGCGATCCACCGCCGTCGTAGTCACCCGATCCCGAACCCGGGAAACCACCCGAGCCGGATCCTGAGCCCGAACCGGGGTAGCCACCCGAGCCGAGCCAGAACCGGGGTATCCGCCAGAGCCCGAGCCCGAGCCGGGGTATTGCGGGTACTGCGGCTGCTGTGGCGGATCGGGGATCTGCTGCGGCGGGTCAGGGATCTGCTGCTGCGGCGGGCTCCACGGCGGCTGCCACGGCTTCTGCGGCGGATTACGCCACGGCGGGACCCACACCGGCGGCCGCGGCGGGTAGTACGCGGGCGGGTTGTAGATCGGCGGCGACAACACAGGCGGGATCACCGGCGCCGCGGGCACGGGGACCGGTGCGGCAGGTATGGGCGCGGGCGGCGGTGCCACCGGCAGAGGGGCCGGGGCGGGCGCCGCAGGTGCGGGCGCGGGCTGCTGCACGAACACGGTCCTCGGCGCCTGCGCGGGAGCCTGCTGAACGACCGGCACGGGTGCCTTGATGGTCTCCGGCGGCGGTGCTGGCAGGAGCCGGGGCGGGCGCAGGCTTGGCGGGGGCCAACTCCGGCACCGGTGCGGGCGCGGCCTGGCTCGGGATCACCGGCGTCTCGCCGGGGTTCGGCCGCTGGTCGACGGTCGGTCGGATGCTGACGGCCAGCGAAATGACAAGCGCGACAACGCCGACCACGAAGATCGACGTCAGCGCGCTACCGACGAGCAGGAACGGCTTACGGCTCTCGTCCTCGTAGAACGGCTCGGGATCGCCTGCCGGTATCTCGTTCAGCTCGTCGGAGTACGCCAGCGAATCCGAGTACGCCGCAGAGGCGCCTGCGGGTGCCATCTGGGTGGCGATGCCCGCCATCTGAGTGGCCACGCCCGCCATCTGGGTGGCGGACGCCTGCCAGTTCGGGGTGGGCGCTCGCGGCGGTGGTGCCGTCGCGGTCCTGCGAGTACGCGAGGCCCGCGGTGGACGCCTCCATCTCGGGCGCGTGGGCCGATGCGAGCGCCGCGCCGCGCGCGAGCGCCAGCTCGGGTTCGTCGGGAGCGCTGACCGGCAGCGAGACCAGATTCTCCACGTGAGCCTTGACGGCTGCGGCGTCAACGCCGGAGCCGACGATGAACAGACCCTGCGGCGGCGACTCCGCCGGATTCGACGGACTGGGCCATCTCGGTGAAGACGGCCATCGCATCGGTGTCGTGGAGATCGCGGGTGAAGACCTTGACCACCGACCCGTCGTCGGTCTTGACGACCGAAAGGGTGGCGATGTCCTTCTCGATGAAGAGCACCGCGGTGGTGTCGTAGCCGATCGCCCGGCCGACCGCCTGGGCGAGCGACGCGGCGGCGTGAGTCGCCGAAACGAGCATGACGTCTTCGATGCCGCGGGCCGCAAGAGTGTCGCGCAGGGCGGCCGCATCGGAATGGTGCGTCCACGTCACGCCGATCGACTTCAGATGATGTCCGCTCGCCTCGGCGCTCTCCTGGGTTCCGAGCACTGCTGCGGCGACCTGATCGGCCGCATTCGACGTTGCTGAGCCGTCGGCGGAGTTCACTTCGAACACATCGTGGTCGACGGTCACACCGTCGGCCTTATCGCCCTCGACCAGCACCATGCGGACCGTCGTAGGTGTCATCGACACACCTAGTACGATGTCCACTGACCCCTCCAATATATTTGCTACGCAATCTAGGTCGTCGACGCGCAGTCCTACCTCGCGACCCGACAACTATGTACTTCATCGCCTCTACCAGGGCGGGCGTTACAGCCAACCGCATTTGCTGAAGGCGGTGAAGTCCTGGCCGGATCGCGACGGCACCGGATACTCACCGGCGCCGTACATCGACCTTACTCGCGTCATCGGAAACGCGAATGTCTCGCTTCTACTTCCCGCCAGAGCTTCATATCGGTCAGACGCTGCGCGAGCGTGTCGACATTCTCCTCGGCGGCCACCCGCACGTCGGCCTCCGAGGACAGCGGTTGACCGTCGCGCTCGAACTGGACCAAGCCTTCGCGGGTGGCGGTCAGAAGGGTCTCCACGAGCTCGTCCCCGTCGCGAGTTCCGTCCAGCAGCGGCAGCAGGTGGCGGTCCGCCGCCGAAAGCGGGACCGATTCGTGCCAAGCGTTGTAGATGAACGGTTCGGCGTCTCGGCGCACGAGCTCGGCCAGTCGCCGTGCGGGCTCGTCCAGCCTCGGCGGGGTCGACGTGGGCTCGGGGACGACGGGATCGAGCCGGATCCGCACCTGCCCCCGCACGATCAGGTACTCCAGCAGATCGTCGATGGCCGTCTCGTTGACGGCGGATTCGATCCCCGCTGCGCTCAGGCGCGCACCGACCGCGTCGACGAGTTCGCGCCGGGACAGCGTCCACGGCCAACGGTTCGTGAGCACATCGAGCGCGACCTTCACGTCGGACACCTGGGTGCTCAGCGTCTGGCCCGACTATCCCGAATTCCTGAACGGAGCCGTCGAGCAGGACCTCGTCGTCGACGGGCGGGACATGCGCGGCGAAATGCAGTCGCTGATAGCGCGATCGGTCCAGTGAGTAACGAACCTCAGGCGCGCGTTCGGCGTGCACGAGCAGCGACTGCCGGAACGTCCGGTTGACGACGAAATCGAGGTACTGCTCCAACAGCACCTGGCTGTGGCCGCATTCCTTCAGCAGCGGCTCGGCGACCTTGTCGCCGTAGTTGGTGGCGAACATCGTGTGCGGCGCCGCGTCCGCGAGGTAGACAAGGCCGTGCGGCTGACTCCTGGACACCATCTCGAGCAGATAGCACGGTGAGTTGAAGATCTCGAGCTCTTCGTGCAGCAGGTAGTAGTCCTTCGAATCCCCTTGCGCCTTGTAGTCACCCAGCGCTTTGGCCAGCACGCTGTCGGCGGGGGCGACCTCTGAGAGGAAGTCGATCATGCCGCGCGCGTAGGACACCTTCTCCGATGGCGTCGTCATCGCGCCGCCGCGTAGGAGCATCGCGTCGCGGATGATCTCCTTGGCCTTCCAACCGGGGTAGGTGTTGTAGCTGAGGTAGCCGACGCCCTCGGGAGCGAGCAGCGTTCGGAAGGCGGCGAGGATCGCGTCCTGCACGGTTTCGGGCACCCAGCTGTAGACGCCGTGGCAGATGACGAAGTCGAACTGGCCCAAAGCGGCAAGGTCGGCTTGTGCGATGTCGGCCTGGATCAGCTCGAGGTTGGTGAGCCCGAGCGTTTCGACCCGGGCACGGCCCTCGTTGATCTGAACCGGCGACAAGTCGAGACCGACCGCCCGCCCTTCGGGATGCCATGCGGCGAATGGGATCAGGTTGCCGCCCGCGGAACAGCCGATCTCCAGCACGCGCGCCGTCGAGACGTCGGGCACGTCGAGTCCGAACAGATAGGCGACGGCGGCCAGATGCCCCGGTGCGGACTGCGGAAACGCGTGGGATTCGTACGGCGAGGCGTCGTAGTCGGCCCGCAGTTGATCAACCGCTTCGTCCATCTGTCCCCCTGTGTTTCCCCTAGATCGACTTGATGAAGTTCTGATACGACCGCGACGGTGTCGGTCCGCGCTGGCCTTGATATTTTGACCCGGCTTTGGCGCTGCCGTAAGGGTTTTCGGCCGGACTCGTCAGGCGCAGCAGGCAGAGCTGGCCGATCTTCATCCCCGGCCACAGGGTGATCGGCAGGTTCGCCACATTGGACAGCTCGAGCGTGATGTGGCCGGTGAAGCCCGGATCGATGAAGCCGGCCGTCGAGTGCGTCAGCAGGCCGAGTCGGCCAAGCGAGGACTTGCCCTCGAGACGGCCCGCGAGGTCGACGGGAAGCGAGCACCGCTCGAGCGTCGAGCCGAGCACGAACTCGCCGGGATGAAGGACGAAGGGCTCGCCCTCTTTGGGCTCGACGAGGGTGGTCAGATCGTCCTGCCGCACCGACGGGTCGATGTGGGTGTAGCGGGTGTTGTTGAACACCCGAAACAGGTTGTCGAGCCGGACATCGACGCTCGACGGCTGCACCAGGCCCTCGTCGTAGGGATCGATGCCAAGACGTCCCGCGGCGATCTCGCCACGGATGTCGCGATCTGAGAGCAGCACCCGACGAGCGTAGCCGCTGGAATGTTAGCCTTCGTGATCACCGGCTCAGCCGGTGTTGCCGATGTAGTTCAATGGCAGAACATCAGCTTCCCAAGCTGAATACGCGGGTTCGATTCCCGTCATCGGCTCCACGAATCCGAGCTCCGTCCTCTCACATCCCTGCCTCGATGGCAGTGGCAGAGGGCCACAGCCGAACTAGATGGATCTGGTATGCCTCACTGCAGGAAGACGCCGAACGACGTCACCGCCCGCGGGACCGGATCAGCTCCGATGTACACCCCGACGGTGTAGGCACCCTGCGCAATGAACGTGACGGGCACGTCGTCGACGATGTAGTTGAAGACCGGGCCACCTGGCGGGTTACTCGGGCGCCAGCGGACCGTGTGATCGCGCACCGATTCCGGAAGCACCACGCCGTCTGGTCCGGCAATCGAAATCCGCACCGACGTCGATCCCGCCACCGGGTTCGGGTTCTCGATCGCCACTGCCACCTGTCTCTTCGATTCGAACGGCAGCCGCGGCGGGAACGTGACGCCGGCCGGCCCGGCGAGCCTGAGTATCCCGTTGGTAATGGTGGCCTCCTCGAAGGGCACCATCAGCACCGGGACCCTTAAGCCGTCAGCGGGATGCGACATCTGTGCCTCCAAGCTCGGGTGTGGGCACTACCAGTAAACGGTCGACGCGGCAGCTGAACAAGCAACACAGCCTGAGGAACTTCGACGTGTTCTCCTGCACGATCACCGGGTCGCCGACTCGCTACACCGCGCATCGAGGCGCTCAGGGCCCCTTCGCGGGCGTTTCCGGTGTCTGCCCTGTTCACGGCGCGGTACGGTCAGCCCTACCCAAGGCCAAGGGGTCCGGCCCTCGCACGTGCGAAGTCCGCAGCAACGCTCACCTACTCGACAGACCAACGCAGAACGAGGGAGACCCGTGTCAATCAGGAGCCGTCGAAGACGTGCGATGTGCTTGATCGCCGCCGGCACCGCCGGCGCGCTCACGCTCGCAGTCTGCAGTTCCGCCTCAGCCCAACCCGTCGAGCCGACCACCGGCGAGTCGCTGCGCATCGTGCTGGGTTCGCAACCACAGGCGTCGCAGATCCCGCTGGTTTACGGCGTGGGCCACTTCGGAGGCGACTTCGGGCTGGCCATCAGCGTCGAGCAGAACGTCACGAAGTTCGATTCCCACACCGACGCGGTACGGACCCTGTTCGACGGCAAGGCCCAGGTCTTGGCGACGTCGTTCTCCGCGATCTTGGATGCACGTGAGCAGGGCGAGGACGTCAAGATGTTCTGCCCGTACGTCAGCATGGACGACTTCGTCCTGGCCGGCGCCAACGGTGTGAACAACGCCGGTCAGCTATTCGAACCGTCGACCCGGGTGGGCATCGACAGCCCGGGTGGCGCCGGAGCCATCGTCCTCAACGCGCTGCTGAGCGGCATCGGCGAGCCCCGCGACGTCCACGAGATTCCGAATCAGCAGATCATCGAAAGCTCAAGCGCCAGAACGGCAGCGTGGGCCGCGGGCGAGCTGGATGCAACGGTGATTCACGACACGCAATACGACGGTGCGCAAGCATCGGTGGACCGACCGGTGCTGATCGCCACCCTCTACGAGAATGCCCCCGGATTCATCAAGGTGGCTCAGGCCGCCCGAGCGGACTGGCTCGCACAGAACCGCGAACTCGCCGCCAGGTACTGCGCCACCACATTGCGGGCGATGAGGGCACTGAAGGCTGACTTCTCCGTGTTCCAGACCGCGGTCAACGAATACGTCGATGACACCACCGTCCGAAGAATCACTGAGGGAACTGTTCGCGCTTATCGAGCAGTATCCGTTCTGGACTGACGACGGCGGCCTTTCCGACGACAGCGTGAAGTTCATGATCGACATCGCGAACGAATCGGGCGTGCTCACCGAACCGATGAACGCTGCCGACGTCGTCGACCGTGAAACGCTCAGTCGCGCCGTCGAACTCGCGAATCAAACGTCCGAGGTGACTGACACGGACGCCTAGGACTGTCTGCCGACCGTCACTGCCCGAGGAACCTCGACGCTGTTCTCCTGCACGATCACCGGGTCGCCGACATTGACCGCGTTGAAGTACCACTCCGCGTCCGTGGGACTCAGGCTGACGCACCCGTGGCTGACGTTGTCGTACCCGAGCGAGTTCTCGGCCCACGGCGCCGAATGCACGAACAGACCGCGGCTGGTGATCCGGACGGCATATTCCACGTCCAATAGGTAACCGTCGGGAGCGTCGACGGGGATGCCGACGCTGCTCGAATCCATCGTTACGTCGCGCTCTTTCGCCAAGACCGTGTACGTGCCGACCGGCGTTGGATAGTCCGGCCTGCCCATCGAGGCAGGCATCACCCCCGGTTCGCCCCAGAATGGGCGGTGATGCGGCGACGGCAGCGGTGCCGGCGGTGGTCCCGCCTCGTGCCCGTCGATGGTCACCGTGAACGTGTGGGCCGAGATATTAGCGACCCCAACGACTTTGGGACCGGTCACGAAGGTCGTCTTCAGACCGCCAACCGACAGCGCCACCGTGCTGTGCGCAGGCCAGTAGCTGTCGGGAAGCCACTGCACGACGTTGTTGTCGACCCATTCGTACCTGCCGGTCATCGCGGGTTGCGAACTGACGTTGATGGCTCGCTCGGCTGCCCCGCGGTCGGTGACCGCACCGGCGAACGTGACCGACACCGGGTGTGCCACACCCACCTTGTCGCTCGCGGTCGGCGAGACCGATGCGATCGCGGGCGTATTCGGCCGGCTCGCCGCGGATAGATCGATACCCCCCTGACCACCGACCACACCCGCAGCGATCACGACCATCGCAAGAACGCACTGAAGAATCGTCCGCATTGCGTCAGCCGGCGGCCGCAGGACCGGCAGGCAGTGGCTGGCCCGGCACAGGCGCCCCTGGCGGAGCCGGAACGATCGGGTCTCCCTTACCCCCGAAGCCGCCGGCCAAGCCGATGGGCGCGCCAGCAGGCACGGGCGCCGCGGGCGCGGCCGCAGGAACCACGGGCACCGGTGCCGCGGGAATCACGGGCACGGGTGCCGCGGGAATGACCGGCATGACCGGCGCCGCGGGCGCAGGCACCGGCCCGGGTAGAGCCATCGGAACACCCGCCATGGGAGCGAAAGCAGCGGCCCCCGCGACGCACTCTTTGGCGGCTGGCGCCCCTGGAGCGCATTCGAATTCGGTCGTCAGCGGGACGGCGGCGGCGATGGAACTCAACGCAACGGCGATCCCACACAAAGCCACGCCAGCGGCAAGGGCCCTCATGGTGAACCGATCAAAGATCGCCATCTACGTCGACTCCTTTCATTGCTCTCGCGACTTACACGTTTGGTATTTAGTACGATGGCGTCAATTCTTAGTCCGGGGCGGGAGGGCGCGCGAGGGGGCACGCCGCCCTGTGTCCCAAAGGTGATCTCGACCAGACATGACCGATACCTAAGCGACCCGGAGCGGACCGCAGCGTCAATAAATTCGGCTCTGAGCTGTGCCGATGCGCCGCCAAAAAAATTTCTCGAAAAATCTCGGAAAAAGTGTGCGACTCACCCCTGCCCATCGCTCCTACCCCTGAAAGCAGCCACGACGGCGGCTACAGACAAAGGAGAGATCATGAACACCAACGCCACCACCAACTTCATCCGCTTCTCCGAGCCGACCATGCGCTCGAACGCTTCGCAGGCCTACTCGCAGTGCCTGCCGGAGCCGGAACCGAACTACGGATACTCGCCGGAGCCCAACTACGGATACGACTCCTACTACGGCGAGCAGGCCCCGTTGCCGCAGCAGCCGGTGCAGGCGCCAATCGGCCAGCCGTCCTCGTCGTCGCGGGCAAGGGACTGCTGTTCGTCGCGGGCCTGGCCGTCGTCGGTGCCGCCGCGTTCGGTGGCATCTACCTGATGAACTCGACCAGCGCGGAGCCGACCGCCTCCACCAGCGCCGCACCGGCCGCCGCACAGGCCCCTGTCGTCAATCTCCCTTCGGCGGTTGACATTCCGGCGCTGGCCCCCGCTCAGAGCGCTCCGGCCCCTGTCATCATCAACAACCCGGCTCCGATCCGCGTGAGCGGCCCGGTGTCCTCGCCGAGGTCCATCGCGGCGCCCAAGCAGATCGCCTCGCTCGAAGCCGGTCACCGGCCCAGCACCAGCCGCTGCACCGGCTCCGGCGCCCGCACCTGCCGCTCCGGCGCCAGCACCAAAGGGCCCGAACGGTGTCGCGATCAAGACGCCTTTCGCCGAGGTCGGCGCCGGCCAAGGCGGCACGTCGGTCAAGGCGGGCGGCGTCGAGGTCGGAGCTGGCCAGAACGGCACCTCGGTCAAGGCGGGCGGTGTCCAGGTGGGCGTGCCAGGGCAGAACGGCGGCCAGGTCGAGGTCGCGGTCGGTCAGCCTGAGACCCCGGCCAAGATGCGAAGGCACCACCGCTGGCGGCGAGACCAACCCGCCAGCCAAGACCGGTGGTGAGGAGACCAAGCCCCCCGCCGAGACCGGGCGAGGCCAAGCAGGCCGGCGGCAATTCACCAACATGATCGACCAGGTTGTCGAGGCCCCCGTCGGCGGCGCCACCGACGCGGCCAGCGGTATCGCCGGTGGCTAATTCCCACCACCGCTCAGCCCAGGTCACCCGGCCTGGGCTGAGCACTATTCATCATTCGAATAACTCGCCCAGGCGGGGCACAGCAATTACGCTGACAGCTACCGCCACTCGATTATTTTGGAGTACACGCCATGACCGCCGCACTGAGAAACTGGAGTGGCATAGGCCCAGGCAGCAGCGACGCGGAACTGGCCGTTGCAACAGCGGCAGGCGATCGCACCGCGTTCGGCATCATCTACGACCGCTACGCGGACCGGCTGCACGACTTCGCCATCGGGATGCTCCGCGATCGCGACTCGGCCGCGGACATCGTCCAGGACGCGTTCTGCATCATGTCCACTAGCCTCGGCGGCCTCCGCGAGCCCGAGAAACTGCGCCCGTGGCTCTACTCGATCGTCCGCAACGAAGCCCACAAGCGGCTGCGTGAACTGAAGCGCGAGCGGCCAACCGACGAAATGCCCGACCTCGTGTCGCATGACTCCGGGCCGGACACGATGGCGCAACGGCTGGAGTTGGCCAATCTCATCTCCGAGGCGGCAGGCGGGCTGTCGGATCGCGACCAGGCCGTGTTGGAGCTGGCCTACCGCCAGGGGTTGGACGGTCCCGAGCTCGCGATGGCCCTCGGGGTCACGCAGACCAATGCCAACACGATGGTGGGTCGCCTTCGCGAGACCATCGAGCGATCACTCGGCGCGCTTTTGGTGGCCCGCCGCATACAGTCCAACCCGGCCAGCTGCCCGGAATTGGCGTCCGTATTGCACGGCTGGGACGGCAAATTCAACATCCTGATGCGCAAACGCATTGCGCGCCATATCGAGTCGTGCGAAGCGTGCGAGGATCTGCGCAGCCGGTCGGTGAATCCGGCCGCTCTGCTCGGCGCGCCGGTCTTCATCCCCGCTCCGGCCTGGCTGAAGAACAGCGTCACAAGGGATTTCGAGTTGACGTCGGCGTCCAAGAACATGAGCGATTCGCTCGAATTCGAACTCGTTCAATTCTGCGGCGACGCAGATGGCCCCGAAGATCGACCCGTCTCGTTTCGCGGAAGCCGCGCGCCCCGCGCCGCAGCCACAGCCGCACGACGACCACGCTTTCTTCCAAGAGCTGTCGCCGTATGCCGGCACCATCAACGGGTCCGGTGAGGAGTCGAAGCGTCGCGTCGTGCCGCTCATGGCATTGATCATCGGCCTTCCGATCCTCATCCTCGGCGCGACGTTGGCGTGGCTTTATCTGCCGACCACGGCTCTCTCGCCGAGCGGCGTCGTGCAAGACGCTCCAAAGCCGACACCGTCCGCGTCGGTTCCCGCCCCGACTCCCGCCGCGGTTCTTCCGACGCCGCAGGCACCGCGAGCCACTCCGGCCCCGAGGCCGGTGCAGACACCGGTTCGCCCGGCTGCGCCACTGCCGACACCGCAGGCCAAGATTCCGACGCCGCAGCCGGCCCGACCGCCCGCTCCCGTGCCGCCTGCGCAGGCACCCGCGCCCGCACCGCCTCCGGTGCAGGCACCCGCGCCGATACCGCAGCTGCCGGTTGGCCAGCTTCCGTTCCAACTGCCGAGGATGCCCCTGCCCCAGAATCCCGCGGCGCAGTTACCGGCCCAACCGCCCGCGCAAAAGCAGGCTCCTGCGCCACAGGCACCGCCGTGCCCCACACCGCCCGCGCAAAAACAGGCTCCTGCTCCGCAGGTGCCACCGGTACAGGCCCCCGCCCCAGGCGCCCCCCTACAGGTCCCCGACCCCGTCGGGCCTGCGCCTCAGCAGGTTCCCGACCCCGTCGGGCCCGCGCCGAAGAAGGTGGAGCCCGCCCGCCCGGCACCGACGCCTCCCGTGCAACCCTGACGTGGACGTCTGCGTCAGGTAGCTGAGCCGTAGGCCTTCGCGATGTCAGGCGAGTCCGACCACCGCGAGTACGTAGGCGACTGCGGCCAACCGTCGGGCGAGTCCTGCCATTCCTCCTGACGCCCGAACGGCAACAGATCGATGAGGCCGAACGAGTAGCCGGCCTGTTCGGTGCCACGGCCGTTCGTGTGCCAAGTGCGGTAGACCTTGTCGCCGTCGCGCAGGAAGACGTTGAGTCCGAACCCCGCCCCGGGCGGTGCGTCCACGTCGGCACCGAACGAACTGTCCGACGACGAGTACCAGTCCATCGTGTTGCCGACCTTGTCGCGGTAGGCAAGTGCCTCGTCGATCGGCCCGTTGGTGACGATGACGAAACGTGCGTCGTAGCCATCCAGGAACTCCAGCCGAGTGAACTGCGACGTGAAGCCGGTGCACCCGGGGCACTGCCACTCGGCGCCGTCCTCCCACATGTGGTTGTAGACGATGAGCTGCGAATGCCCCTCGAAGATGTCGGCGAGCCTGATGGGTCCGTCCTCGCCGATGAGCGTGTAGTCATCCAGCTCGACCATCGGAAGCCGACGACGCTGCGCGGCGATGGCGTCGAGCTCGCGCGTCGCCGCCTTCTCGCGTCGGCGAAGCTCGTCGAGCTCCTTGCGCCAGGTCTCCTGATCGACGACCGGGGGTTTCGCCATTTCGGCCATGCGGAATCTCCTCTCGATGCCCTTTCCATATATAGACCGCGTCGACACCGGAAAATCATCGCTTCGGGCAGTATCTGACGTGTGACGGGACTGCTCGAGAACAAGGTTGTGATCATTGCCGGGCTTGGCGGTATCGGCAACGGTCTCGCGCAGCGCTACGCCGATGAGGGCGCGATGCTGGTGATCGGCGATCTTGACGCTGAGTTGACGTCACGCGTGGCCGACGAGGTCGACCCGTCCGGTGACCGCGTGCACGGTGTGGCGTTCGACGGCGCCGACGAGGACTCGGCCGCCAGCATCGTCAAGCTCGCAGTCGACAGTTCGGCCGGCTCGACGGCATGCACCTGAACTTCACCAATGCCGCCGACGCGTACCTCGCCGGCGGCGTCGTCGACCTGCCGCTCGACGCGTTCGATGAGGTGATGCGGGTCAACACCCGAGGGTTCGTCATCTGCGCCAAGCACGCGATCCCGCCGATGATCGAGGCCGGCGGCGGGTCCATCGTGTTCACAGCATCCATCGATGCGTACAGCGGAGCGAGCACCCGGGTGTCCTACCAGATGAGCAAGGCCGCCGAGCTGGCGCTGATGCGGCACATCGCGCGGAAGTACGGGCCGAAGGGCATCCGCTGCAATGCCATTGCGCCAGGGCTGATTTGGCACTACAAGTTCGATGAGAACCCGATGCCCGACGGAATCGTCGACCAGACGCGGGCGCGGCAGATGATCAAGTCGCGCTTCGGCAAGCCCGACGATATCGCCGCCCTCGGGGCGCTACTGCTTTCGGACGACGGCAGCTTCATCACCGCGCAGACGATCAGCGTCGACGGCGGCGTGACGTTCCGCCCATGACGTAGCCGCAGTCCTGGCAGTATCGTCCGATCATGCCAACTGCGCCGACACCACTGACGATCATGTTCTGGCCGGAGTCGGCGTACGGGCCGACGAACCAGTGCATCGGACTGGCCGCCATCCTGCGCGATCGCGGCCACACCATCGTCTTCGCCGCCGAGAGCTCGTGGGCAGGCAAGCTCGCGCCGTTCGGCTTCGTCGAGGAACTCGTCGACCTGGCCGAACCGGCCGAGGGCGCGAGCGAGGAGGACGCGGGAAAGTTCTGGACCGACTTCATCGCCGAGACCGCACCGGAGTTCCGCAAGCCGACCGTCGAACAGCTGGCATCGTTCATCCAGCCCACGTATCAGGCGCTCATCGACGGCGCCAAGTACTGCGAGCCGCGGCTTCGCGAGATCATCGCCACGCATCACCCGGACGTCATCGTCGAGGACAACGTCGTGCTCTTCCCGGCGCTGGTGACCTCGGGGGCGCCGTTCGTGCGGATCGTGTCGTGCAGCCCGCTGGAGGTCCCCGGCCCTGGCGTGCCGCCACCGTTCTCCGGGCTGCCCAGCGCCGACCGCAGTCGAATGGGACGCCTACCGCGCCGAGTTCGACCGCACCCACCGCGCCATGTGGGCCGACTTCGACGCCTGGGTCCGGGCCCAGGGCGCCGACGCCGCTGCCCGAGCTGGAGTTCATGCCGCGCGCCAACGGCGGCCAACCTCTACGTGTACCCGGCAGAGGCCGACTACCTCGACGCCCGCCCGCTCGACGACAGCTGGACCCGGATGGACTCCAGCGTGCGCGAGACCGACGAGGAGTACGTGGTGCCCGCCGAGGTCGCAGACCGGCCCGACGACAGTGCCCTGATCTATCTGTCGTTGGGTTCACTCGGCGGGGCCGACGTCGAACTCATGCAGCGACTGGTCGACGTGCTCGGCACCACCCGGCACCGCTTCATCGTCAGCAAGGGACCGCAGGCCGATCGAATCATGTTGGCGGACAACATGGTCGGCGCCCAGATGCTGCCGCAGACCAAGGTCATCCCGCAGGTCGACCTGGTGATCTCGCACGGCGGCAACAACACCGTCACCGAGACGCTGCACTTCGGCAAGCCGCTGATCGTGCTGCCGCTGTTCTGGGATCAGTACGAAAACGCCCAGCGCATCGACGAACTCGGGTTCGGCGTCCGGCTGGACACCTATGCCTTCGCCGACGACCGAACTGACCGACGCCGTGGAGCGGCTGCTGGCCGACACCGCGTTGCGCAGCCGCCTCGGCGACATCGGTGACGGCGATCGCGCCCGCGACGGACTGCGGGTGGGCGCCGACGTCATCGAGCGGGTGGGTACAGAGCACCGGTCCCCGGTTGACTGAGACGCTCGACGCGCTCGACCTCACCGAGGACAAGGGCCTTTCGGTGGTGTCCGACGCGGGTCGTCTCGCCGCCGTCCCCGTGACGCGCGACCCTGACGGGCAGTGGCGGCGCGCTCTGCCGGGTGACGGAGTGGCCGACGCCCTGCTCGCCTGCTGGCAGAGACGCCGGGGCCGTGACGCGGGGCCGATTCACCGTGCGTTCGTGGACCCGCGCACCGCCGCCGGGTGAGCGGCCGATGGGCGTCGACCAGACCAACGAGTCGGTGATCGTCGGCGACGCCGCCGTGGTCAAGTGGGCCACTCACCTGCAGGACGGCCCGCACCCGGCGCCGCGGCGGATCGCCGTGCTGCGCGACGCCGGCTTCGGCGGCATGCCCGCGCCGTGGGGGCTGGTCACCTGGCCGCACGCGGACGGCGAGCGAGACCCTGGTGGCCAACGTCGACGACTACCTGCCCGGCGCGGTCGACGGCTGGACGTGGGCCGTCGATCTGATCACCGACGCCGCACGCGACCGCCATCCCGGATCCTTTCACCGTGGCGGCGACAGACGTCGGCAGCGCTGGTCGCCGAGTTGCACGCCGCGCTGTCCGGCACCGCCACCGTCGCACCGGGCCAGGATGCCGCGCGGTGGCGTGACGCCGCGTTCGACACGCTCGAAACCGTCTGTGCTCTGCCGCGATTCCGACGAGCGTCGCGTGTGCACGCGCGCGCCGGGGCGAGATCGAGGCCATCCTCGGCGGCCTCGGCGCGCTGGCGGGGACGACCGATCATCGAGGGACACGGCGATCTGCACGTGGGCCAGGTGCTGCGCAGCGGCGGACGCTTCGTCGTGACCGACTTCGACGGCAACCCCGTGCTCCCGGCGCGAGAGCGGATGCTGCCGATTCCGGCAGCGCTCGACGTCGCGGGCATGGTCTCAGTCGCTGGCGCACGCCACGATCGTCGCCCGCAAGTACACCCCGCTCGACCCGGCAGCGCTGGCGGCTGTCGACGGGGCAGGCGCGGGCGGCGTTCCTCGATGCGTACGCCAGCCGGCTCACCGACCTCGGCCACGCGGACCTGTACGACCCGGCCCCGCTGCGCGCGTTCCGGATACAGCAGGTGCTGCGCGAGATCGTCTATGCCGCAAGACATCTACCGAGATGGATGTACGTGCCCGATGCGGCGCTGCCCGCCCTCCTCGACGAAGGGACCCACCGTGAAGCCGGACGGTTTCGTCACCGACCTGCACCGCAAGCCCGAGGTGCTGCACCGGCTCGCCGCCACGCTTGCCGCAGGCAACCCATGGGCGGACGTGGTGCCGCCGGACGTCGAGCGGGTGGTCCTGCTCGGCATGGGTTCCTCGGCGTACGCCGGCGGCGTCGCGGCCGCCCGAATGCGTGCGCGGGGCCTGATCGCCTCGTCGGAACTGGCGTCCTCGCGGCTGCTCCCCGGCTGGGGTGCTGGCACGCTCGTCGTGGCGACGTCGGCGAGCGGGGGCTCGGTCGAGACGCTCGACGCGCTGAGTCGGCTCCAGAACGCGGTGACCACGGTCGCCTTGACCAACACGCCCGGATCGGCCATCACGGAACGCTGCGACGCCGTCGTCGAGCTGGCCGCCGAGCCGGAGGCAGGCGGAGTGGCGTGCCGCAGCTATCAGCACACCCTGGCACTGCTGATGGCGCTCGAATGTCACCTCGCCGGAGCGGACACCGCCGCGCTGGCTGCGGCCGTCGCGGCAGCGGCCGATGCCTAGCCGATCTGCTTGCCACCGAAACCGACTGGTGCCCAGAGATTTCCGAGTTACTGCTGGGTCCGGCGGGCACATATCTCGCCGCGCCGGCGCACCGGTTCTGTTCGGCCCAGCAGGGCGCGCTGATGCTGCGCGAGGGACCGCGCCTGCCCGCGGTCGGCTGCGAGACCGGCGACTGGAGCCACGTCGACGTGTACCTGACGAAGACCACCGACTACCGACTGCTCGTCTTCGCCGGATCTCCATGGGAGGCACAAATGGCGGAGTGGACCACCGCCCGCGGCAGCACCCTCGTCGGAGTCGGCGGGAGCGTCCCCGGCGCGCAGTACGAACTGCGGTATCCCGGCGACTCCGGTGACGACGTTCGGCTGCTGACGGAGGTGCTGGTCCCCGAACTCCTCGCCGCGCGCGCGTGGCAGGCGCAGCGGAGATAGATCGTCAGTGACGGCTGGCTTTTTTTTTTTTTTTTTTTTTTTTTTTTTTTTTTTTTTTTTTTTTTTTTTTTTTTTTTTTTTTTTTTTTTTTTTTTTTTTTTTTTTTTTTTTTTTTTTTTTTTTTTTTTTTTTTTTTTTTTTTTTTTTTTTTTTTTTTTTTTTTTTTTTTTTTTTTTTTTTTTTTTTTTTTTTTTTTTTTTTTTTTTTTTTTTTTTTTTTTTTTTTTTTTTTTTTTTTTTTTTTTTTTTTTTTTTTTTTTTTTTTTTTTTTTTTTTTTTTTTTTTTTTTTTTTTTTTTTTTTTTTTTTTTTTTTTTTTTTTTTTTTTTTTTTTTTTTTTTTTTTTTTTTTTTTTTTTTTTTTTTTTTTTTTTTTTTTTTTTTTTTTTTTTTTTTTTTTTTTTTTTTTTTTTTTTTTTTTTTTTTTTTTTTTTTTTTTTTTTTTTTTTTTTTTTTTTTTTTTTTTTTTTTTTTTTTTTTTTTTTTTTTTTTTTTTTTTTTTTTTTTTTTTTTTTTTTTTTTTTTTTTTTTTTTTTTTTTTTTTTTTTTTTTTTTTTTTTTTTTTTTTTTTTTTTTTTTTTTTTTTTTTTTTTTTTTTTTTTTTTTTTTTTTTTTTTTTTTTTTTTTTTTTTTTTTTTTTTTTTTTTTTTTTTTTTTTTTTTTTTTTTTTTTTTTTTTTTTTTTTTTTTTTTTTTTTTTTTTTTTTTTTTTTTTTTTTTTTTTTTTTTTTTTTTTTTTTTTTTTTTTTTTTTTTTTTTTTTTTTTTTTTTTTTTTTTTTTTTTTTTTTTTTTTTTTTTTTTTTTTTTTTTTTTTTTTTTTTTTTTTTTTTTTTTTTTTTTTTTTTTTTTTTTTTTTTTTTTTTTTTTTTTTTTTTTTTTTTTTTTTTTTTTTTTTTTTTTTTTTTTTTTTTTTTTTTTTTTTTTTTTTTTTTTTTTTTTTTTTTTTTTTTTTTTTTTTTTTTTTTTTTTTTTTTTTTTTTTTTTTTTTTTTTTTTTTTTTTTTTTTTTTTTTTTTTTTTTTTTTTTTTTTTTTTTTTTTTTTTTTTTTTTTTTTTTTTTTTTTTTTTTTTTTTTTTTTTTTTTTTTTTTTTTTTTTTTTTTTTTTTTTTTTTTTTTTTTTTTTTTTTTTTTTTTTTTTTTTTTTTTTTTTTTTTTTTTTTTTTTTTTTTTTTTTTTTTTTTTTTTTTTTTTTTTTTTTTTTTTTTTTTTTTTTTTTTTTTTTTTTTTTTTTTTTTTTTTTTTTTTTTTTTTTTTTTTTTTTTTTTTTTTTTTTTTTTTTTTTTTTTTTTTTTTTTTTTTTTTTTTTTTTTTTTTTTTTTTTTTTTTTTTTTTTTTTTTTTTTTTTTTTTTTTTTTTTTTTTTTTTTTTTTTTTTTTTTTTTTTTTTTTTTTTTTTTTTTTTTTTTTTTTTTTTTTTTTTTTTTTTTTTTTTTTTTTTTTTTTTTTTTTTTTTTTTTTTTTTTTTTTTTTTTTTTTTTTTTTTTTTTTTTTTTTTTTTTTTTTTTTTTTTTTTTTTTTTTTTTTTTTTTTTTTTTTTTTTTTTTTTTTTTTTTTTTTTTTTTTTTTTTTTTTTTTTTTTTTTTTTTTTTTTTTTTTTTTTTTTTTTTTTTTTTTTTTTTTTTTTTTTTTTTTTTTTTTTTTTTTTTTTTTTTTTTTTTTTTTTTTTTTTTTTTTTTTTTTTTTTTTTTTTTTTTTTTTTTTTTTTTTTTTTTTTTTTTTTTTTTTTTTTTTTTTTTTTTTTTTTTTTTTTTTTTTTTTTTTTTTTTTTTTTTTTTTTTTTTTTTTTTTTTTTTTTTTTTTTTTTTTTTTTTTTTTTTTTTTTTTTTTTTTTTTTTTTTTTTTTTTTTTTTTTTTTTTTTTTTTTTTTTTTTTTTTTTTTTTTTTTTTTTTTTTTTTTTTTTTTTTTTTTTTTTTTTTTTTTTTTTTTTTTTTTTTTTTTTTTTTTTTTTTTTTTTTTTTTTTTTTTTTTTTTTTTTTTTTTTTTTTTTTTTTTTTTTTTTTTTTTTTTTTTTTTTTTTTTTTTTTTTTTTTTTTTTTTTTTTTTTTTTTTTTTTTTTTTTTTTTTTTTTTTTTTTTTTTTTTTTTTTTTTTTTTTTTTTTTTTTTTTTTTTTTTTTTTTTTTTTTTTTTTTTTTTTTTTTTTTTTTTTTTTTTTTTTTTTTTTTTTTTTTTTTTTTTTTTTTTTTTTTTTTTTTTTTTTTTTTTTTTTTTTTTTTTTTTTTTTTTTTTTTTTTTTTTTTTTTTTTTTTTTTTTTTTTTTTTTTTTTTTTTTTTTTTTTTTTTTTTTTTTTTTTTTTTTTTTTTTTTTTTTTTTTTTTTTTTTTTTTTTTTTTTTTTTTTTTTTTTTTTTTTTTTTTTTTTTTTTTTTTTTTTTTTTTTTTTTTTTTTTTTTTTTTTTTTTTTTTTTTTTTTTTTTTTTTTTTTTTTTTTTTTTTTTTTTTTTTTTTTTTTTTTTTTTTTTTTTTTTTTTTTTTTTTTTTTTTTTTTTTTTTTTTTTTTTTTTTTTTTTTTTTTTTTTTTTTTTTTTTTTTTTTTTTTTTTTTTTTTTTTTTTTTTTTTTTTTTTTTTTTTTTTTTTTTTTTTTCTCGTGCAACCGCCGCCGTTACCGATGCCATTGATTGAGGCGCAGGTCGCGCTTGCTGTACCTGCGCCGCTCAGCGAGTGCGGCCATACCCGCAGCTGCCGCGCCGAGCAACAGGCCGCCGCTAAGCTTCGACCTACCCCCCGTGACTTAATTTGTTACTTCTCATCGATCTTCCTCCCAAAGTGAAGATGTACTGTCTGGCAACTTGAAGATATACCCAAGTGGTAAGGGTTCGGAAGGATAAAACAGCAAAAATTTTCTGACCAGATAATTAACGCTCCTGCTTAGCTTTATCTCAGCTTTAGAAAACACCTGCTCGGAGCGGCAGATCGACGCCCAGAACCAAACACCGTCGCTCGCCTGATGTCATCCCTGGTTAGGCCGTCTCTTTCGGACTTTCGGCCGTTGGCACCGGCGGCCGACTGCTTACGAGCCGCGTCCGTACGCTCGGTTTCCGCGCCAAATTGCGTCTCTTCTCGGGCATTAAGGCTTATGTTGCCTGTACTAACCAGTAGCGACCACACATAGGGCCGCATCACCACGCCGATAAAGAATGATGCGCAAAGGTAATATGTCCAGGTTGAATGTCTGCTTAACCTGGTAATTTGTTGATGATCTTGAACTTATCAGTTAACTACTTTTGGTTAACAAAAGTAAAACTTGTGCTCAGGTTATTCTCAGATAGCCAGTTAACTCGGTGCAGGCACCCATTTTTGTAACAAGCGCGCGTACCCAGCTACTCTCAGTTAACTCCGATCACTACCTTAATTGGCGAGTCGGAGTGCCGAGCGACGTGACGCCGATCCGTAATATTCCTTGGCTTCGTAGCCGCAAACCTAAGTCCTGCGTTGCAACCGAGACTCGTTTGGGCGTCCAGCGCTTGGAGTCAGCCGATTGATAGCGGTCAATTCACAGATCGCCGAGCCACCCCCGAAGCGGGCCTTTTTGCTCAGCCTGCACCGAGCTCAGAGCACTGCAGCGCACCATACAGCGTACTTCCATGGCTGCGGGGCGAGAGTGAGCGCGGATTAGACCTCGGGAGCGCAGGTGGTGGCCCCATTTTGGACAAAGTGAACGGTGCTGCGAGGCTAGCCGCTGCAACGTCGCCGCACCCACCGGGGAAATAGAACGCAAGAACCCCGCGGTCGACGGATCCGGCATTCTACCGAGTAGTGGACCTGGGCTGGTTCCGCGGTGCCGTTATCGCAGCTGACAGCGTCAGGCCGATCGACCGCAATCGTCCAGTACCCCACCGAAAAGTGAGCATCGGCCTGCCAAGGCGCGTTAGTGCTGTTGCCCGAGTCAGCTACATGTACACAAGGAATAAAGCCATTCATGTCCGGATCAGACGCACAGGGTGTCACTGTCCACGTCGTGGGTTCTGAACCTTCACCCAAACTCATCGTGTAGGCCCCAAGGAAGTCATCTGCGGACGCACGGACCGGCAAGTCCCGTAGCAACCCCCATAGAACCACAACCGCTGCGATCCCCCCACCGATCTTCATTTTGCTCCTCGAGTGTGCGCTTGCGACTGGTCCCCAACCCTGCAATGCGAAGAGTATTGCACCAACGCGAGATCCACGGTGTAGCAATGCTTAACACGACGCGGCTCGTTAATCGACGCATACGCATACATCGACGCCGGCTATCACTCACTCAAATGTTCATTTGCTACAGCGTCGCAGAAATTGCTGCCTCGTCGAGTCCTCGCGCAAACTTCCAGGGAAGAACCAGCCCAAGCGGTCACTGCCCACTTTGCGCGATCTGCAGGTGCCCGCGCATCGTCAGCCCACAAGAGCACGCGAAATGAGTGCCTTTGCAGCGCAAAAAGTTCCGGTCGACAACGAACCGGATCAGCGAATGTAGACCTCGTCGCCGTCGGGATAACCGCCACCGTGCGTCGTGATGTGAACGTGGTCGTAGTGGCCGTAACCGCCGGCCTTCGCACCGCCGGGCGTGTAATACATGCCCCGCCAGATGCAGTCCTGCAGATCGAAACGGTCCGCGTTCTCGAGCGCGAACTCGACGATTCGGTTTCCGAGCGCGATGCCTGCGGCAGAAGTCGGATTCGGAATCATCACGTCGAGTGCCAGCCCGTTGGGATGCCATCTCAGCGAGTCCGGTCGGACCCCGCCGATCTGCTGGATCTCCGGGAACAACGCACTGATGCTCCGCGCCACCAGGATCGTCTTGACCTGGAGGCCCCTCTCCGGCGCTATACCGACGGGCAAGACGCGCTCGGCCTCACGGTTGTAGACCCGGTACCTCGACGCCGTCGCGAACTGGATCTGCTCGGCACCACCTGCTGGTGATTCGAGGCTGGCCGGTACGGCCGCGAACGCGTCCGCCGCCGAGGCGACAACCTCAACAGGGCGCAGGTCTTCGACGATCTGGTCGGGCGCCGTGGCCTCGCTGACAGGCGCGGGCACGGACACGTCGCCACCCGCGGCGAGCAGGAGAGCATAGGGAGCGATGACTGCTGCCGCGGGAACCGCCGACGGTGCAATCCGTCGGCGGCGAGCGACACTGTGTCTCCCCATCACGAAGCACAATACGAGCAAAGACCGAAATGTTCATCTTCCCTCAATGAACCCTTAGAAAGCGCTGGCAGCCCCTCGACCAGCGAATATCACGAAAAGGTAACGTTTCCGCAGCTCAGCGGGGTGGCGACCCGCTACCGGGGAGGTCAGGCGCGTAGCGTTCGCCGCAGCGTCGAATCGGTCGGGTGCATAACCGAGCCGGCAGTTTTCGCTCGACCGGTTCGATGTCGTCCCTCGATCGAGCTTGTCGGTCACACTTTCAGACGTGGCTGAAGACGCGATCAGCGTCGGCGGCGTCGACCTCGCCGATCCCGACACCTACCTATCAGGCATGCCGCACGATGCCTTCCGTGAGCTTCGGCGCCGCGCGCCCGTCGCGTGGCATCCCTACAAGGACGGACCCGGGTTCCTTGCACTGACGGGCTACGACGAGATCCTTGCCGTCTCGAGGGACAGCGCGACGTGGTCGTCGCAGACCACGGGCGTGTTTTTCGACGCGCTCGGCGAGCAGGACGAGTTCCAGCTCTCGCTGATGATGCTGACGATGGACCCGCCTCGCCACACCAAGCTCCGCGCGCTCGTCAGCAAGGGCTTCACGCCGCGACGGGTCGCACGCCTCAACGATCACGTCGCGGACATGGCACGCGAGATCGTCGACGACGTGGCCGAGCGCGGCGAATGCGATTTCGTCAACGACGTCGCGGGCGCGCTGCCCTCCTACGTGATCGCCGAACTCCTCGGCATACCGCTCGAGGACGGACGACGGCTCTACGAGCTGACGGAGATCATGAACTCCGGCGCCGTCGGCGACGGCGTGCAGACGCACGTGATCGACGCGCAGCTGCAGATGTTCCAGTACGGCACGGAGCTCGCGGAGCGGAAGCGCGCGAATCCCGGCGACGACATCGCCACCGCCCTGTTGAACGCAGAAGTCGACGGCGAGCGCCTCAGCGATCTCGAGTTCAACATGTTCTTCCTTCTACTCATCAACGCAGGCGGAGACACGACGCGCAACCTGGTCGCGGCGGGCACCCTCGCGTTGATGGAGCACCCCGCCGAACAGGCGCGCCTTGTCGCCGACCCGTCGCTGCTGCCGACCGCGATCGAGGAGATGCTGCGCTACACCACCCCGGTCACGGTGTTCGTCCGCACGGCGACGAAAGACACCGAGTTGCGCGGGGTCCCGGTGAAGGCCGGCGACCGCGCGGCGATGTTCTATCCGTCGGCCAACCGCGACGAGAACCACTTCGACGATCCCGACCGCCTGGACATCGGCCGCGCCCCTAATCCACACCTCGCCTTCGGCGGCGGCGGGACGCATTTCTGCCTCGGCGCGAACCTCGCCCGCGTTGAAGCGAGCGCGATCATTCCCCAGGTTCTGACGCGCTTGAAGGACCTCGAGCTCGCCGGGCCGGTCGAGCGGGTGCGGTCCAACCTGATGAACGGCATCCATTCGATGCCGGTCAAGTTCACTGCCGCGTCAGCGGTCTCAGTCTGACAGTTGACAGTCCGCGAACCCCTAAGCCGCTGCTCCACTGCGCCAGCGAAAGCTGTTGACGTACTTGCCCATATCGAGGGCGAGAGCGAGGTTGACCCCTGACGGGTGACCGGTGCCGAAGTCAGGAGTGAACTCGTGGTACGGCCCGACCGCCGTAGCCACCAACGCGTAGTCGTTCTTGACTGCGGCCAATGCGACGATCCGAAGCCGGGTGAACACACCACTGGTGTCCTGCGGATAGTCGTCGAACACCGCACCGTATCCCGGCTCGTAACCGACCATGGCATTTGGGATCTCGTAATCGAGCGTGGCGTCGGGGTAGTAGTCGGCGATCATCTTCTCGACGACCTGCCTCGCCGTGCGCTTGCCTGCAGGCTCCCCCCACAGATCCAGGACCCCGGTGTCGCTACCGAGATACTCGAGTGCGACCCAGTCCTCGTACAGCGTTGGCTTGTACAGAGATCCGGGGGCCGGGTACTGCACCGAGAATTCTCCGTCTTTGGAGACGAAGCGCGGATTGATGTCGATCGGCTCACCGATCGGCGGACGGCCGCAATCGGGCGGGCAGGTATATCGCGGCTTCGGTGGCGTTGCAATGACTGCCGCAGTCAGCCCCGCCGCCGCGACGACAACGAGGCTCGCTCCCATTGACGTGAACAGCCAGCGATGGGTGGTAACGCGTCGATCCGGATCCGGCGCTTCGTAGTCCTCACGAAGAAGGAAATACTGCAGTCCAATTCGAAGGGCCAGCAAGGCGATGACGGCGAACATGAGATGGGCACCGAAGTCGAGACCCTCCACGGCAGGGGTGGCTTCCCACAGGCCGAGCGCGGCGAACAACACCAGGGTCGCCAGCACGCAGTACACCACGGCCTTCCACCGGCCGAACCACAGCGCCGCACCGACCAATCCGCCCATGGCTGCCGTCATCAACGGGATCGCGACGCCTTGCACCCCCGCTTGCGCCAGCATCACGGTGGCGGGCCGGTCGCCGGCCGTGATCCCTGTCGCGAATTGCGGCGCCATCCGCGACAGGGTGGCCGCGGCGGTGAAGCTGATCGCGCTCAGCGACCCGATGACGAAGCCGTCCAACGACTCCCGCGTCGGGCCGAACGAGTCGCATCACCACCGCGGGCACGAGCATCAGGAGCGCCGCGCCGACCGGTACCGCAATTCCCACCAGCTGCGCGAGCCTTCTCGAGGATGCGTTGGCCAACGACACATCGTAGAAATCGGCCACCAACGATCCGGTCGCGAGCGCCCATCCGACGCCGAGCGCGATGCCAAGCAACGCGGTCGGCACCAGCATCGCGAAGGGTCAGGTCGCGGTGAATATTCGCTTCGTACAGATAGAGCAGAAACATCAGGGGAAGGCCGAGTGCGCTGACCGCGATCATTGGCGCCTGCCACCGCAGCAGGCCGAGGGCGATCAGTAACAGAAACAGAACCGCGAGGCCGACTCGAAACACATTGCGGGAGCGCAGCGGAAGGTGCGGAAAGAGTGAGCTCGCCACCGAGAGGCGCAGCACCTGCTCGTCGGGCGCCGCCACATACGCATCCCACCGAAGGCTTCCGAGCCCGCCGCCGCCATCGCCGTTGGGCGGCTGTGTCATTCGGGCGTGACCCGGGATTGGATCTCGAGCAGGTTCTTGGCGAGGTTGTAGGTATTCGGAGTGCCGAGTCCCGTCACGACGTCGTAGCCGGGTTGCGAGAAGTCGACAGCGTTGCCGCCCAAGTGAATATCACGAAAGCCCGGTAGATCAGCACCGTCGGCGACCCTGTACAGGAGTGGGTTGATATTGCCGAGCGCGCGACCGCCATTCGCCTTGAGGTACTGGTTCATCAGTACCGTCAGCGCGGCCCAGATGGGCGCCGCTTGAGATGTGCCGGCGCCGACGAACTCGTTCTGGCCGTAGATGAACCGCACCCCGGTGAGAGGATCGCCGACTGCAGCGACGTCGGGCGTCAGCCTGCGTCCGTCTGTGTCGCGGTCGGCCGCGAGCTTCAGCTGCCATTGCGGCCGCGCGAAGAGCTCTGACACACCGCCGCTCGTGCCCTGAGACAGCGGCGAGTCGATCCACGGGTATTCGGCGAGCCACTGTCCGCGCGGCCCGGTCGACAGCGTCGTGGCGCCGACGGCAGTCATCGTGGGTAATGACGAGATCGCGTCCAGCCCAATGTCATCCGGCCCCGGCGGGGACGACCATTCGTCGGCGCCCTTGCATTCGAGGCCGGCGTTGTCACCGGTGGCATCGAACGCCGAAGTGCCGTTCGCCTGCGCCTTCACAAGGGCGGCTTCGACCGGTGCGAGATCGGCGGCGCTCGCCATCTTGTCGCACGCCCACCCGATCGACAGGCTCCATACCGCGCCGGGATATCGCCGATCCGTCTCCTCGAACATCCGGCCGATCTTCTCGTACGCCCCGTCGCCCTCCAGTGTTTGCCTGGCATTGATGACGACGAGCCGCGCATCCGGCGCAATGGCATGTGCCACTTGCAGATCCATCGTGGTCTCGCCATGCTGTTCTGCCGGCATTTCGCCGACGACCTCTGGCGTGAACCGGGGCAGCCCGGATGTGTCGGCGTAGGTGTCGAGGTCTTTCTGGTCGAAAGCGTCGAACTCGAAGAACACGATGGTCTCGCCCTTGCCCGTATGGCCGTCGGCGGCCAACGGGGTCGCGTTATACGCGTCCAACAGACCGGCCGGTCGCAGCCCGCCCTTCGGCACATCGAGCGGAAAGTTGTCCGGCCGCTTCGTGTGATGGGGGGTATAGCCGATGATCCGGCCCAGCTCGGTGACATCGCCAGAGATCGCCGCGGGCACCGCTGGCTGTTGCGGTGACGCGTAGAACACCTGGCCCTTGAGACCGCGATAGTCGTTCACCGGCACATCGAAAGCACGCGCCAAGTCGTTGGCGGCGCCCTCGACGATTGCCCACCCGTCACCGGCGCGCCATCGGACCCAGAGGTCCCGCGCGCTCGCCCAGCCCATCAGTCCGTCCGGGCGCGCCGAGGTCGGCAGGGTGACGGTCAGTTGCGCATCACCACTGCGCGAGGGTCCGAGTTCCGTCGAGCTCGCGAGCAACGATGCGAACGGTCCGGTGATGCGCGCCGAATCAGACGGCGCGCAGCCGGCACTCAGACCCCGACGCAACGACCAGTGCCGGCGCCGCGATGAGCGCCGGCAAACGCCGCCGCAACTCGGTGATGGCCTTAGGAGCCGTTCGTGACGTGCCGGCCATGCTCGCCGGGCTGAACCTGCGAAGGCGGCGGTGCCTGGACCGGCGGGGTGAAGAGGTTCGGCGCGTTCGGCTCGATCCGAGGCGCCTTCTCGGTCGGCGAGACCGGAGCGGCCGGAGACGTCGTCGTGGACGTTGTGGTGGTGGTCGAGGTCTCGGGAGCCTTCTCCTCCTCCTTGGCACATCCTGCGGTGATCATGCCCATCGCCGCGATCGCGCTCAACCCGGCAACGACTCCGAGCCGACGAGGCAAACGACTTTGTGTCCTCATTACTTGTCCTTATCTACGTACCTGCACCGACAATCGGCAGGAATTACCGTCCATCGTGCCACGGACAGCGAATACGCGCCAGCCCCTTAGCAAAATTAACGATCATGAAAGGTAGCGGTGAATGACCACCCTGCACCGACGGGCAGAAAGCGTCCCGATACCGGCAGGCAAACACTACCGAGAGGGATCTAGAACCCCCGAGTTGCGGGGTCACCGGAGGTGGCGCAAGGTGCAATACCGAGATTCCCCGAAGGCCCAACCAAGCGCACGGATTTGGCGTAGGTGTTTAGGGGAGTGTCCGGATTGCCTGCCAAAGGGAGCCCCATGAAAGCACTGCGCAAGATTCTGGTCGTCGCCTGCGTCATCGCCCTCGCACTCTTCGGGGCCGCCGCGTGCGGCAAGAAAAGCGAAGGTGGCGGCGGCGGAGGTGGACGTGGCGGCGAGATCAACATCGCGTTGACCTCGTTCCCCGACTATGTCGACCCGCAGTTGTCCTACACCGTCGAGGGCTGGGAAGTCCTCTGGAACGTCTACACGCCGCTGCTGACCTACAAGCACGTCAAGGGCAAGGAAGGCACCCAGGTTGTGCCCGCCCTGGCCGAGGACATGCCCGATATCTCGCCGGACGGCAAGACCTACAAGCTGAAGCTTCGGCCGAACATGAAGTACTCCGACGGAACCCCGATCAAGGCATCCGATTTCACCTACGCCATTCAGCGGCTGTTCAAGGCGGACTCCGGTGGCTCGGTGTTCTTCGACGTCATCGTCGGCGCCTCGATTACGCCGAGGGCAAGGCGCGAGACGATCAGCGGCATCAAGACCGACGACAACACCGGCGACATCACCATCACGCTGACCGAGCCGAACGGCACCTTCGAGAATGTCCTCGGCCTGATGTTCGCCGCCCCTGTGCCGCCGAGCACCCCGCTGGACAAGGACTCGACGAACAAGCCACCGCCGGCCAGTGGTCCGTTCATGATCTGCTCAAGGTCAACGCGCCGCGCACCCTGACGATGGAGCGCAATCCGAACTTCAAGACCGTCAAGGACGCGGGCGCCACCGAGGTGGTCGACGCGAACGTCGACAAGATCATCGTCAACGAGAACAAGAACAACAGCGCCCAGGTGACCGACGTCGAACAGAACAAGGTCGACTTCATGCTCGACCCGCCGGTCGCCGACCGGCTCGCCGAGGTCAAGGCGAAGTACCCCGATCGCTTCCGGATGGAGGAGTCGATCAACACCTACTACTTCTTCATGAACATGGAGAAGCCGCCGTTCAACGACCTCAAGGTTCGCCAGGCGATCAACTACGCGATCGACCCCGAAGCGCTCAACCGCATCTTCGGCGGCCGCCTTCACCCGTCGCAGCAGATCCTGCCGCCGGGAATGCCTGGCTACGAGGAGTACAAGCTCTATCCGGGCCCCGACATGAACAAGGCGAAGCAGCTGATCGCCGAGGCCAATCCGGCCGACAAGGACATCACGGTCTGGACGGACGACGAGCCGGATCGCAAGCGGATCGGCGAGTACTACCACGACCTGCTGACCCAGCTGGGCTTCAACGCGACGCTGAAAGTGATTGCGGGCGACGTGTACTGGACGACGATCGGCAATCAGTCGACGCCCGACGTGGACACCGGTTTCGCCGACTGGTTCCAGGATTTCCCGCATCCGGACGATTTCTTCCGCCCGCTGCTGCACGGCGAGAGCATCCTGCCGACCAACGGCAACAACTTCTCCCGGGTCAACATCCCCGCCAACAACGCCAAGATGGACGAGCTGTTGACGAAGCTGATCGGCGACGGAGGAGTCGAGGAGCAGTACGCGGCTCTCGACAAGGCGTACATGGAGCAGGCGGTGTGGGCGCCCTACGGTAACGAGGAGTTCACGACGTTCCTGTCGGAGCGCATGGACTTCGACAAGTCCTATCACCATCTGCTCTTCAACCAGGACTACACCTCGTTCGCCATCAAGTAGCGGGTGATGGTCTCGCCCATCGATTCGCTGGAGGCACCCGGCGAACCGCCGTTACCGACCGGAGTGCCAAAGGCGCAGATCCAGGGGCGCAGCCCCTGGTATCTGGCCTGGCTTCGGCTGCGCCGCAACAAGGTTGCGCTGGCATGCGCTGTCCTGTTCGTGCTCATCGTGTTGTTCTGCCTTGCGGCACCGCTGTGGGCCGAACATGTCGCGCACACCGGACCCAACGAGAACCACCTGACCGACACGGTGATGATCGACGGCCAGGAGGTCGACGTCGTCTCACCTGACGGCACGCCGATCGGGCCGGGCCTGCACGGCAAGTTCCTTCTCGGCGCCGACCAGAACGGCCGAGATGTCATGGTGCGGTTGATGTACGGCGGCCGGACGTCGATCTACGTCGGGCTGGCCGCGGCCGCGGTCACCACGATCCTGGCTGTGGCGGTCGCTCTGCTCGCCGGCTACTACCGGGGCTGGATCGACTCGGTGCTGTCCCGAACGATGGACGTCATCTGGGCCTTCCCGGTACTGCTCCTCGGCATCGCGCTTGGCACCACGCTGTCGATCGGTGGCCTCAAGCTCGGCCCGATCGAGATCGCAGGCGACTCGCTCTGGATACCGATCCTGATCATCGGCCTGGTCTACGTCCCGTACTTCGCTCGGCCCATTCGCGGTGAGATCCTCGCGCTGCGCGAGAAGGAGTTCATCGAGGCCGCCGTCGCTCAGGGCAAGGGACCGCTGCGGATCATGTTCTCCGAGCTGGCGCCCAACATCCTGTCCACCGTCGTCGTCTTCTTCACGCTGAACATCGCCAACAACATGCTGCTCGAGTCGGCGCTGTCGTTCCTTGGTGCCGGTGTCCGGCCGCCCAACGCTTCGTGGGGATCGATGATCTCGGACGGCTACCAGGTGATCTTCACCGCGCCCCACCTCACCGTCGTGCCCGGCTTGATGATCGTCTTGACGGTGTTGTCGCTCAACGTATTCGGTGACGGACTCCGCGACGCGATGGATCCGCGGGCCAAGATCCGGCTGGAGCACTGACCGTGGCCCGCTTCGTCGCCAGGCGCCTGATCGGAATGATCGCGGTGCTGTTCGCGATCTCGGTGATCGTGTTCCTGATCTTCAACGTCATCCCGAACTCCGACCCCGCCGCCAGGATCGCAGGCAAGAATGCCGATCCCGGCCCTGATCGCCCGCGTCAACGCCGACCTCGGCCTCGACAAGCCGCTGCCGGTCCAGTACCTGACGATGATGAAGCAGATCTTCACCGGCCAGCTGACGTCCTATGCCAAGGACCGCAATGTCGTCCAGCAGATCTGGGAAGGGTTGCCCGCAACGTTCTCGCTGTGCATCGGCGCGGCTGTGCTGTGGATGGCGCTGGCCATCCTCTTCGGCTATCTCAGCGCCGTGCATGCGGGCAAGTTCACCGACCGCGCGCTGACAATCCTTTCCCTGGTGGGCATTTCGATGCCGGTGTTCTGGCTGGCGGCGATGCTGCTGTACTACCTCAGCTTCAAGGTCGAGCTGTTCCCGACGGGCAGCTATGTGCCGTTCACCGAGAGTCCCGGCGAGTGGGCGTATCACCTGATACTGCCGTGGTTCACGCTGGCCGTGCTGTTCGTCGGCATCTACAGCCGGGTGCTGCGGTCCAACATGCTCGACGTGATGAACGAGGACTACGTGCGTACCGCACGCGCCAAGGGATTGTCCGAACGGCAGGTCCGGATGCGCCACGTTCTTCGCAACTCGATGATCCCCGTCATCACGCTGTTCGGCCTCGACTTCGGCCAGGTGATCGGCGGTGGCGCGATTCTCACCGAGACCGTCTACAACCTCGACGGCGTGGGTCTGTATGCGGGAGAAGCGATCCGGTCGCTCGACCTGCCACCGTTGATGGCGGTCGTGATGTTCGGCGCCTTCTTCATCGTGCTGTTCAACACGATCGTCGACATCCTCTACGCGGTGCTCGATCCGCGCATCCGGCTCGGAGAGGCGGCGCCCGCATGAGCCCGATCCTGACCGTCGACGACCTTCGGGTCAGCTTCGCGACCGAAGACGGTGTCGTCAAGGCCGTCGACGGCGTCTCGTTCGATCTCTCCGCGGGCGAAGTGCTGGCGATAGTCGGCGAATCCGGTTGCGGCAAAAGCGTTACCGCGCAGACGCTCACCGGCCTGACGCGTGCCTCCAACGCCAGGATCACCGGCTCGGTCAAGTATCGGGGCAAGGAGATCAACGGTCTCGACGACAACCAGTTGCGCGACGTCCGCGGCGAGCAGATCGCCATGGTCTTCCAGGACCCGATGTGCGCGCTGAACCCCGTCTACCGCGTCGGCGACCAGATCACCGAGATGATCCGCGCGCACCGCGACGTCTCCAAGAAGGAGGCCCAGGCGAAAGCCGTCGAGCTGCTTCGCTCGGTCGGCATCCCCAACCCCGAGCGACGCGTCCGGCTCTACCCGCATGAGTTCTCCGGCGGTATGCGGCAGCGCGTCATGATCGCCATGGCGCTGGCGCTCGAACCCGATGTGCTGATCGCCGACGAGCCGACCACCGCGCTCGACGTCACGATCCAGGCCCAGATCCTTCAGCTGATCGACCAGCTCAACCGCGACCGCGGCCTCGCCGTCATCATCATCACCCACGACCTCGGTGTCGTCGCCGAGATCGCCGACCGGGTGCTCGTGATGTACGCGGGCCAGGTCGTCGAGAACGCCACCCTCGACGAAATCTTCTACGAGCCAAAGCATCCCTACACCTGGGGACTGCTCGGCTCGCTAGCACGCCTCGACCAGCCGCGCACCGCGCGGCTGACACAGATTCCCGGTGCTCCCCCGTCCCTGCTGTCTCCGCCGTCGGGCTGCCGCTTCGCGCCGCGCTGCTCACATGTGTTCGACGAGTGCACCGAGCTGCCGCCACTCGAGGCGCGCACCGGCGGTGTGCACCTCGACCGGTGCTGGCTGGACTCCGAGGTGAAGGCACACCATGGCTGAGGGCGATCTGCTGCTCGAGGTGACCGACCTCGTCAAGCACTTCCCGATCAAGTCGGGCATGGTCATCGACCGCGAGGTCGCACGGGTGCGTGCGGTCGACGGTGTCAGCTTCACGCTCAGGGAAGGCGAAACACTCGGGCTGGTAGGCGAATCCGGTTGCGGCAAGTCGACGTTGTGCCGGGCGATCCTGCAGCTGACGACCCCGACGTCGGGTTCGGTGCGATTCGCGGGCGAGGAACTGGTCGGCCGGTCGCGCCGCGACCTGCGGGCGATGCGCCGCCAGATGCAGATGATCTTCCAGGACCCGTTCGCCTCGCTCAACCCGCGTAAGCGGGTCGGCCAGATCGTCGGCGACCCACTCGCGTTGCACGGAATCGCCCGTGGCGCGGAGCTGAAGCGCCGGGTTCAGGACCTGCTCGACCGCGTCGGCCTGAACGCCGAGCACTACAACCGGTTCCCACACGAGTTCTCCGGCGGTCAGCGTCAGCGCATCGGCATCGCCCGCGCACTTGCGCTGCGGCCCAAGCTGATCGTCGCCGACGAACCGGTGTCCGCGCTCGACGTCTCGGTGCAGGCGCAGATCATCAACCTGCTTGAGGATGTTCAGGACGAGTTCGGGCTCTCCTACTTGTTCGTCGCGCATGATCTCGGCGTCGTCCGCCACGTTTCGGACCGGATCGCGGTCATGTACCTGGGCAAGATCGTCGAGAACTCCGGCGCAGATGAGCTCTACGACAAGCCGATTCACCCGTACACCAACGCGCTGCTGTCAGCGGTGCCGATCCCCGACCCGAAGCGCAACTCAGCGCGCGAACGTCTTGTGCTCGAGGGAGACGTACCAAGCCCGATCGACCCACCGTCGGGCTGCCGGTTCCATACGCGCTGCCCGTGGTGCACCGACATCTGTACGTCAGACGAGCCGGACCTGATCGAGCATCGACCGGAACACTCCGCGGCCTGCCATCATCCCCAGAACGTCTAGGGGCACGCCGCAAGCGCGTCGTCTCTGTACCGGATCTGCCGCGGGAAGCGTGTAGGTCACCACAACATCGGCGGCCTCGGGGCCCGCGTTCTTGACGATATGCGGAACGCCGCCGGGCAGGAACACCGTCTGGCCCGCCGAGTACGCAACCGGCACGCAGTTGGCGGCGGTCTGCACGAACACGGTGCCCTTGGTGATCACCGACTGTTCGGGCCCCGGATGGGCGTGCCAGCCGCTACTCGCGCCAGGCGCCAGCGCCAGGCTCTGGACGTAGAACGCCGTCTCTTCGCCGTTGGTGACGATGGAGATCGGGGTCGTCGTCGTGCCCTTGGCCAGATCGGTGCGTTGCACGTCGCCCTCTGCCGGGGTGGCCGCCGCGGAACCGGACAGGACGCACGCCGTCGCGATCGCTGCCGCCGCGGCCGGGATGATGTGGCTGCTCTTCACCATTCCCCGATCCTAGGAAGGGAATGGTCGAGCCGTTGACTATTCCGGCTGGTCGGCTTGGTCGGATGTGTCGTCGATTTCCGGCGACCCATCCAGCACACTTGCCGCGATTCCGTACGGAAGGAACCGCACCTTGCGCGTCGGGTCGGTGTTGTTCTTGTTGGCCCGAAGCGCGTCGAGTTCGGCGGCGTACACCTCTTCGACGTGGGCCTTGCCGTCGGCGTCGACGGTGTAGATGGCCCACACCCCGTCGCCTGCCTCGCCGGTGGTCTCCGGCTCGTGCCGCTGACGGCGCGAGAACTCGTCGAAGAGGACGCTCCACCCTTGGCGCTCGCCGGTCATATCGAAGACTTTGCCGATTGCGTCGCGCAGTCCCTCGCCGGCCTCACGGATCACTCGATCAAAGTCGTCCGGGTCGAACCCGAACGGCCCATTGCTGCTCATCTACCCAGTGTGCCACTAACCCCAGGGACCCTGCGGATACACGGGCGGCTGATACGCCGGCGGCGGCGGGGGGCCTTGGTTGGGCACCTGGATCGGCACCGGCACGGGCACGAACGGGACGTTGACCCAGGACGTCGTCATCGACGGGGTCGTGCTGGTCGTGGTCGTTGTGGTGGTCGTCGTGGTTGTCGACGTCGTGGTGGTCGGTGACGTCGTTGTCGTCGTCGGCGAGGTCGTTGTCGTATGCGTGGTCGTCGGCACCGTCGTGGTCGGCGTCCACGTCGGCGGCGGTGGCGGCGCCTCGCTCGTGATCGTCACCGTTTCGGGCGGCGGCGGTGGCGGTGGGGGCTCCGGCGGCGGGGGTTCGGGGCTCTCCTGCTTCGGCGGTTCGGGCTCCGGTGGCTTGGGCTCTGGCGGCTTCGGTTCCGGTGGCTTGGGCTCCTCGGTCGCCTTCGGGCTCTCCGTGGCACTGGTCAGCGCGTACGCCACACCACCGACCGTGACGATGGCGATGACGGCCGCAATCCCGATTCCCAACACGGCCATCCGGTGCCACGGCCGCCGCGGCTCCTCGTAGGCCACCCGCCCGGTCGGCGGCGCGTACTCGATAGCCGGTCGTACATCGGAATCCGTTACCAGATAAGGGTTCTCGCCGGTGTACGGGACGAGATCCTCGCCGCCGTCGTCCTGCGACCACGCCAGAGCACGGAACGTCGCCGAGCCGGGGGCGTCGGGGCCTGGGCCCTCATAGACGGGTTCGGCCGCGGTCACATCGGTTGCGGCCGCTGCCGCACCCGTCGGCGCCTCCGCGTCGAGAGCGGCTGCCGCGTTGGCTCCGGTCGGCGCATCGGCATCGGCCCCGAACGCGGCGAACAATGCGGCACCGACAGCCGCGTTGAGGGCCGGCGCCGGTGTGGTCACCACCGGAAGCTGCGTGTGCTCGGAAAGCCGCTGTGTCACAAGCGGAATGCTTGCGCCGCCACCGACGATCGCGAGCGCGGCCAGGTTTGCCGCCGACGTGCCGTTGCGTTCGGTCAGTTCGTCGAGGGCCGAAACGACGCCGTCAAGCGGACGCCGGATCAGCTCCTGCAGTTCGTCTCGGGTCAACCGGATATCCGCGCGGTAGCCGGGGAGTTCGAGCACCAGTTGCGTCGCGGTGTCGGCCGAGAGCCGCTCCTTCGCCCGCCGGCATTCCTCGCGCAGCTTGGTCAGCGACTCGACCGCGGTGGTGCCTGCCGGGTCTGCCTTGTCGGCGACGTTGTCGAGCACGTGGGCCAGCAGCGCCTGGTCGATCAGGTCGCCGGAGAAGTCCGGGTGGCGGACGGTCTCCCCGATGGGCGCGAACGACGCCGCGGCGTCGGCCAGCGTGATGCTGGTGCCGCTGCCGCCGAAATCGAGCAGTGCCACCACGCCGTTCACCGCGATGCCCGGGTTGGCCTGCAGCGCAGTCAACGCAGCGACGGCGTCGGAGACCACCCGAACCTGCTCGCTGTTCTGCGACATCATCCTGCTGCTGCCGAGCGCGCTCCGGAACGCCCAGGTCGTCGTCGGACTCCAGTGCGCGGGTACCGCGATCGCGATGTCGGGCGACGGCCCGCCGCCGACCTCCACCATCGCGTCGAGCGCCTGGATCAGCAGTTCTTCGGCGCGGTAGCTCGTGCCATCGGGGGTGACCAGCGGGACGCGATCGCCGACGCGTTCGACGAAGCCGCTTATCGTCCCGCCGGATTGCGCGAGGGTCAGCATCGAGCGGCGCGTCACAGGTTTGTTGCCGACACGCGCCGCGACCAGGTTCGTTGTCCCAACAGACAACCCCAAGGGGTCGCTCATAACGGCCCAAACGATAGCTCTGTTATGGGCTGATACCGCTCAGACACTCCGTGCGCAACCCGTTTGAACAGCGTTCGGCCAGCATGCTTTTGGAGACTCGAGTTTTATCACCGTCACGCAGGGTACTGCCACGGCCATGACTTCCTTGTGGCTGGCCGATCGAGCAAATCAACCGTCGCCGCCAGACCCTTTGCTGGAGACCGACCGCCAGGCCGATGTCGCGGTAGTCGGCGCCGGAATCACCGGTCTCGTCACCGCCGTGCTGCTGGCGAGGGCAGGCAAAAGCGTCATCGTGCTCGAAGCGCTCTCCGCGGGCGCGGGCGCGACCGGCAACACGACGGCCAAGATCAGCCTGTTGCAGGGCAGCAAGCTGTCCAAGATCATCGGCAAACACGGCCCGAAACGCGCCAGTCAGTATGTCGAGGGCAATCGTGAGGGTCAGGACTGGCTGATCCATTACTGCGAGGAACACGGCATCCCGGTGCAGCGCGAGGACGCCTTCACCTATGCGCAATCGGAGAATGGCGTGCCGTCGGCGCGTGCCGAACTCGAGGCGTGCAACGCCGTGGGTTTGACAGCGGAGTGGGCTGACGAAGCCGACGTCCCGTTCCCGTTCCACGGCGGCGTCCGCCTCGCCGACCAGGCTCAGTTCGACCCGATGCCGTTGTTGGACAGGCTGATCGTCGAGCTCGACGAGCGCGGTGGACGCCTCGCGCAGGGCGTTCGCGTGCAGAAGGTTTCCGGTGAGGACGATGGGCTGGCGCTGCATGTGCGCACCACAAGAGGCGACGAGTTCGTCGTCAAGGCCGATCAATGTGTGCTCGCCACCGGCATCCCGATCCTCGACCGCGGCGGGTTCTTCGCTCGGCTCAAACCGCAGCGGTCGTACTGCATGGCCTACCGGGTGCCCGGTGACATCACCAGCGGCATGTACATCTCCACCGATTCACCGACACGGTCCGTGCGCTATGCGCCGACCGCCGATGGTCAACGGCTGATCGTCGGTGGCGCAGGGCACCCGGTTGGCCACGAGAAGAGCCCGAGGTCGTCCGTGCAGGAGCTCGACGCGTGGGCGAAGATGCACTATCCGGGAGCGATGCAGACGCACTACTGGTCGGCGCAGGATTATTCGCCCATCGACGAGCTGCCCTACGTCGGGCCGATACTGCCCGGCAACGACAAGATCTTCGTCGCAACGGGTTTCGACAAGTGGGGCATGACGAACGGGACGGCCGCGGCGCTGGCGCTGGCGAGCCGGATCCTCGGTGGGCGAATGGACTGGAGCGAGGCGTTCGCGAGCTGGAGCCCCCACGAGCTGTCGGGCATCCCGAAGGCTGTGCAGAACAATCTGGAGGTCGGTCTGTACATGGCGCGGGGATGGATCACTCCGGCGACTCGGATCATCGACAGTGGACGCGAGGACGGCGGCGTCGTCAGCGGCCCGCCCTGGCATCTCGAGGGGCGCAGCGTCGTAGACGGCGTCGAGCGGCGGGTTTCGCCGGTCTGCCCCCACCTGGGCGGCATCGTGAACTGGAACGACGCCGACGAATCGTGGGAGTGCCCGCTGCACGGTTCGCGCTTCTCACCCGACGGCAAGCTGCTGGAAGGTCCTGCGACAAGGGATCTCACCGCGGCTCAGTAGTATCCCGCCCATGGGCGATATCGACGAGATCATGCGGGTGAAGTACCGGTATCTGCGGGCGCTGGACACCAAGCACTGGGACGACTTCGCGGACACGCTGACCGAGGACATCGTCGGCGACTACGGAAGCTCACTCGGTGAGGAGCACCATTTCACCGACCGCGACGCGTTGGTCGAGTTCATGCGCGCCTCGATGCCCGCCAACGTGCTCACCGAGCACCGGGTGACACATCCCGAGATCGACGTCGACGGCGACGAGGCCACCGCCATCTGGTACCTGCAGGACCGCGTGATCGTTCCCGATTTCAACTTCATGCTCTACGGCGCGGCCTTCTACCACGACCGCTACCGCCGCACCCCCGACGGCTGGCGGATCAGCGCCACCGGATACCAGCGCACCTACGAAGTGAACATGTCCACGGAGTCCATCACCAGGTTCAAGGTGACATCCGGTGCGGCGCTGAATATTTAAGCGCTCTGCGTCACCGCGATGAGCGCGCCCGGTGCAAGCCAGCGCATGATCTCGACCAGGGTGCCGTCTTCGATCGCCACGCATCCCGCGGTCGGCCCGCCGTCTGTCGCGTGCAAGAAGAAGGCGCCGCCGTTGCCGGGCACCCGTTCCTTGTTCACGCCCATCACCACGGCGTGCACGTACTGCGGTATCTCGAGGTTCTCGGTGCCGCTTGCGGGATCGGTGTTGAACGGGCACTGCGACTTCTCGCACACCTGCATGGTGTTGTAGGTCGGGCTCTTCATATCGCCGTCCCACCAGTGGTTCGAGCCGACCTGGACGTACTTCAGCCCGCCGCCCGGATTCGGTGCGGTGCCGAACGCGAAATCGAGGGTGAAGATCCCCATCGGGGTCTTCGCCTGGCCGTCATGGGTCTGCGGGGCCATGCCGTTGGAGCCCACGAATGCTGGGATGCCGACCCTGACCGGTTGCCACCCTGCGGCGGTCCGCGCGAACACGTCGACCTTGGCCGACGAACCACCATCTCCGACAACGGAAATGACTTGGGTGGCGTTACCGACCTTCGGTGCGAACCACGGCGTGTAGTCGGCGTGAGTCACCGGCGAGCTCACCGCCGCCAGCCCGAGGGACAGCGTCGCGATCAGCACTATCAGCCATCGGCGCACGCGCCCATGGTTGCACAAGATCAGGTCGCCACCTGGTAGCTCGCAAAGTTCCGCGACCATTGACGCCCATTTCGGCTGTTCTGCCGCGGCGAGTTCGGCAGCGCCATCACCGTAGAGGTACAGCTGACCACGCCGCTGGCCTGGTCGCCTAGCTGGCAGCTCCCCACCACCGCGATGCCGTCGCCCGGGCTCGTCGAGCCGGATCATCACGTCTCGCGAGAACGCGTCCTGGTGGACCTTATCCACCACACCCGCCAAACGCGGTGCGTCGCAGAGATAGTTTCGCGGCGTTCTCCGACGTTCACACCCGCGAGGTTCAGCGCACCGGTGAGCGCTCGACCACGCTTCGGCCTGGACGCCGGGGTGACGCACTGTGGCGTGGCACCGCGGCGGCTGGCCCGCGAAGTTCTTCAGGTAGCACCCGCAGCACCTCGAAGAAGCCCGGCCAGCCCCGTCTCGAAGCTCTCCAGCTCGTCGTCCCAGTCGTCCTTCGCGGTGAAGAGGCTGTGCACCATCCGGACGACGCAGCGGTCTCCCGAGTGGCTGGTCACGGCGACTTCGGTGGCGACCGGCGGCGCCTCGCCGCTCCATCCGTGCTCCTCGTAGGCCGAAGCCGGTGCGGCGGATCCCATTCCGTCACGCTGCCGACGCGTCTGCTCCCCGGAGTCCCCCTCGCCGAAGTCGACCGATGCCCCGCCGACGCGTTCCTCGACAGTGTCGGGTGAACCACGCGCGTCATGCCGGGCCCGGTCGCGATGGCATGCCACACCTGTTCGACGTGCCGGGCACCAGCAGCTCCATCTCTACCCAGCGTCTTGCCGGAATCATCCTTCTTCAAGGGCATTTCGCGACCTCCTCGGATGTGCGGATTCTGCGGGCATCGGGTAGGCCGCGAGCACCAACGCGATGCGTACTGCCGTCGCGGGTCGGATTCGTCGTGGTAGCGCGCCACCACCGCGGTGACCGCATCGGAGAGCTCGTCGGTGAAGCGGCGCGTCGGCACGCCGAGCGGAATCGCATCGCGGTGTCGATCGTCAGCGTCGCCAGGCGCTTGTCGTGTCGCGCCTCGCTGTCCGCCACAGCTCGCCCACTTCGCGACCGCGCGCGCGCGACCGCGATGAGATAGCTCGCCGAAGCGGTCACCGGCCCGTGCCGGTCGCGGCCGCTGTCCAGCGCGCCCGGCGATACCACGTACGTCGACGCATCGCCACCAGCAGGCGCTCGGTCAGTCCACCCCATCGCCGCTCGCCCGCGACCACCGAGTCGTGTGCCTCGAGCGCCCAGGTGTAGTTGACCTTCTGGCGAGGATGCCCACCCGCGTGCCAGCGTCGCCGCCGACGCCGGCTCGGTGAGCTCCGCCACAACCGGCTCGGATGGGTCGAGCGCGCTCACCGCCGCCGCCGGGTCAGCGATCACCTCGACTCCAGCACGTTCCCCACTGTGCCCCTTGACAAGTGTTGTCAAAGGTTTGACAATTGACGCCTGCGGCTAGGTTGGCGGCATGCGATTCCGTCAAAAGCCCGAGGGGCTGCGAGGCCTGACAGAAATCGGTCAGGGCCTCGGCACCCTCGACCGCGAGGTCTTCGAGGCGGTCGCGGAGTCACCGAGCCCACTGCTCGACGCCACCATGCCACGGCTGAGCTGGGCCGCCGACCACTCCAAGCTGTGGTTCGTGATCGCGGGCGCGCTGGTCGCGACCCGGCACAAAGCATCCGCACGAGGCGCCATGCGCGGGGTCGTGAGCCTGGCCGTGACCAGCTTGGTCACGAATCAGTTCGCCAAGCGAGTCTGGAAGAGGCCACGGCCCAATCGGACGTTGGTGCCGTTGGCCCGGCAGAGCAGGCGCTTCCCCACGTCGAACTCGTTGCCGTCCGGGCACTCGGCCAGCGCGGCCGCGTTCGCGGTGGGGGTGGGACTCGAAAATCCGCCGGTCGGGCTCGGTCTGGCCCTGCTCGCGGGGATGGTCGGCCTATCCCGGGTGGTCGTCGGCGCGCACTACCCCGGCGACGTCTTCGCGGGCTTCGGAATCGGAGCGGGCATCGCAGTGCTGGGCGGACGGATCGTGCCGCCGATCACGCCCACAAAGATCCCCACCGCCGATCCTCTGCGGGTCCCTACGCTGCCGCGGCCCGACGGCGCGGGCGTGGTGCTGGTGATCAACCCGGCGTCGGGCAGCGGCACGGGCGCGCGCGTCGTCGACGAAGTGCGCGAAGCGCTGCCCAAAGCCGAAATAGTCGAGCTTGGCGATGACGACGACATCGTCGAAGCACTGCGCGACGCGGCCAAGCGCACCGAGGTCCTCGCCGTCGGCGGCGGCGACGGCACGGTGTCGTGCGCAGCGGGTCTCGCCGTCGAGCACGAAGTTCCACTCGCGGTCTTCCCCGGCGGCACGTTCAACCACTTCGCCAAGGACATCGGCTGCGACACTGTGGCCAAGACGGTCGAGGCCATCCGGCGCGGTGACATTTCCTGCGTCGACCTCGTGCGCCTCAACGACGATCACATCGTCGTCAACACGGCCAGCATCGGCGCCTATCCACGGTTCGTGCAGACACGCGAGAAGCTGGAGCACAAGATCGGCAAGCCCCTCGCAAGCCTCTACGCGATGTTCCATACCTTGCGCCGCGACGCAGCCGGTGAGAATCTCCTACGACAACAAGACGTTGCAGACATCGCTGTTCTTCCTTGGCAATTCGACGTATCTGCCGTCTGGCTTCGCGCCGTCACGACGCACAAAAATGGATGACGGCCTGATGGACGTTCGCATTCTCGAGACCGGCCGCAGGTTCAGCAGGCTGCGCATAGTCAGCTCACTGGCGCTTGGCCGGCTTACCCGCAGCCCGCTCTACCACGAGATGCGGGTTCCAGAGTTCACCTTCACCGCCGTGGACGGATGCACTGAGCTGGCGCATGACGGCGAGATCGGCACCGAGTGCGACGAGGCCAGGTTCAGCGTGGACTACCGGGCACTGCCGGTGTTTCGTCCGCTGCCGTGATCGCGGCGGCCGGCGGCACCGACAACACGCATACGACGAACCAGACGTAGCCCAGCGCCCAGCCGGCCAACACGTCTGACGGGTGATGCACATTGAGCACGACGCGTCCGATCCCGATCGCCAGCACGACGACGACACCGACGACGACGAGCCAGACCCGCACCGGACGACGCACGGCGGGCAGCGCGATCGTCACGAGCGCCAGCACGCTGACCATCACCCCTAGGGCGTGACCCGACGGGAACGACGACCCCCACGCATCCACGAGCGCCTCGACCGGTCGCGGTCGGTTCACGGCGGCCTTGGCGGCCTCGGTGACCAACGCGCTGAGCTCGATGCTGACGACGAGGAACATCGCCGTCCTGACATTGCGTCGCACCAACGCGATCACGATCAGGACGAGAGCGAAGAGGCGAAAGGCCGCCGGACCCAGAACCGTGCAGAACACGTCCCATGCCGTGATCCAGCCAGGATGGTCGACGCGGTATCTGTGCAGGGGATCGATGGCGAACCGGTCCATGGCGCCGATCCACGACCATGTCTGTGTGACACCGACCCACATCAGCACGTACAGCGCCAACGCACCGACGGCGACGCCGATGAGCCAACCCTTCCGCAGTGTCACCCCCTAACGACTACCACGCTCCCGCTACGGTGCTCGTATGGCTGTGTTTCTGCGCAAACTGCTTCGCATCGGCGGGCTGCCCGATGAGATGCGCACCCAAGTCGACGCCGAAGGCGTCATCTACCTGGCCGAGTACCTCCCTGTCACCCGGCGATTCAGTGGAACGGTGCCCGGCAAGAAGTCCAATACCAACATCGCGAGCTATGTCGGCTCGCTGGCGATCACCTCGCAGCGTGTGCTCGGCACGCTGTCGACGGTGCCCAAGCTCGCCGGCCGCACCGTCGACCAACGGTGGGACGCCGAACAAGCCGGTCCGGTCAAGGCCGACATCTCGAGTACCGGCCTGCACATCGAGGTCGATATCGGCCAAGTGGACCCGAAGTTCGACGGTCATCTCTCGCTGAACTACAAGACCGACATCCCCGAAGAGGTCCTGATGCGACTGCCCCGTCGGTCGCTCGCGTTCGAGGTGCCCCCCGAGTACGTCCTTCGCGCCGTTGGCGTGCCCGCACGGGGCTGAACGTTCAGTTAGAAACGGTGCAGGCGGCGGTTTGTCGCGGATGGGGCCGATCATGTGGCTGAGTCGTCTTTCAACGACATAGTTTTCGTTGAAGTAGCGCTCTTCGGCTATTCGTCTGGCCCGGTCCTCTGCGCGGGTACGACGGCGACGCGGCATGGTCAGCCCACTGGCTGGTTGAGCATGCGCAGCGGCGGGCACGGTGACGGGCGCGGTGGGTTCGCAGAGTTTCGGGAACAGCTCATAGCTGCCGGGTCTTGTTACCTGGGTCTGACCGTCGGGATCGGTCCAGATCGACGGTGCCGTCGGGTAGTTGTCGGTCGCGCCACCCGTTGGGTCCGGCCCAGAACGTCTTGAGCAAGTGGTGTTTTCGGCATAAGCATTTCAGGTTCGACGCACACGTCGGGCCGACCGGATAGGCGATCGTATGGTCGAGATCGCAGACGTCAGCAGGTTTCTTGCAACCCGGGTACCGGCAGGTCATATCGCGGCACCGGACAAACCAGTCCAGGTTCGCAGACGCCCGGTAGCTGGGCTCGGGGGCAGCGTCACGGGGATGGACGATCCAGCGGATCGTCGCGCCTGCAGCGATCTTCGCCGCCAACAACGGCGCCGGGATCACGCCACCGCCGATCATCACCGCGGGGTTGGTGCGCGCGGGGCCGGTCGGGGTCGAATCGGCCGCCGCCTCCAGGGTCATCTCTCGCAGATGCTTGCTCGGCTTGTCGGGCTCCTCGCCGTCCAGCAGCACCGGGGTGTCATCGGACAGGGACGACTCCTCGGCAATCAGATGCACCACCACCGCGTTGGGCTGCGCTCCCGCCGCGGAGCAGTCGTCGTTTCCGCACCTGCAGGCGAGTCGGTCAGCTCGGACCGCTATCGCGCCCAACGCATCGCTGCGGCGCTGATCCACCGTGCGCGGATCGTTGTTGCACACCGTGGCAGCCATCGCTTCGAGCCGCTTGTCCAAGGTGGCCGCGTCATGATCGAACAACACCGCCTCCACCGTCGATGTGCCGCTACCGTCGGGCGCGCTGATATCGGCGCAACGTGAACGGGCGCGGTGCTCCATCCGCCGCAACGCGAACGGGTCGTACCGGTCGACCCAATGGTCGATCGCCTTCTCGACCTTGTCCTCCGACAACGCACCCCAACCGGTCACTGCGGCGGCCAGTTTGATGTCGATCTTTGCCCGGGCTCGGCAATCCCCGATCAACGCGGTGCGGTACACGATGGTCGACACGAGGCGGAAAGCGATGCGTCCGGCCTGGAACACCTCGTCCACTCGCGGGAGCCGTTCACGTAGCGCCATCGCGATCATCAGCTGATGGCTGGCCACCCCCAGCGATGCGCCGTAACCCGCGGCCACCTGGCAGGCGACGGCATCCCAGTTGTCCAGACACCACTGGTCCCGATCGGCCGAGCCGTCCTCGGCCCACCGCTTCTCCAACAGGTCGGCCATCGCCGACAGTCGCCGCGCACAGGCCGCGTTCTCGGCCCGGGCCCACGCCCCCACCGCCGCCCCGCCAGAGGCGGACTCGGCAGTCGCGACCATCTTTTCGAACATATGTTCGAATCTACTCCGTACCACTGACGCCAACCTGCGTCGAACCCGCCACTGTGGATAACTAGCTCTCGTGGACCGCTACCGAGCCGACGCCGAGAAGTTGGGCCTTCCGACCTGAGGTGTCAACCGACCTGCGCGACAACGAAGATCCGGCGGAACGGATAGAACGTCCCGCCATCGGGCCGGCGCGGATAGGTCTCGTCGAGGATCGGGATGAGCTGGTGGCGGAACTGCTGCCATGCCTCCGCCGACAACCGATCGATCACGGGCCGCAGGGCGGTGCCCGACATCCACTCCAGCACCGGGTTCTCGCCGGTCAGATCCTGAACGTAGGTGGTCTCCCAGGCGTCGACGCGACAGCCCGCGTCGGTGAGCAGCTCCGCGTACTCCGCGGCCGTACTCACCCGGTCGCGTTCGGGAAACGGCATATCGCGCAGCCTGCCCGCGAACGGCTCGCGATGCGCAACGGTGCGAATCGCTTCGTGTGAAGGAGAATTGAAGCTGCCAGGCATCTGCACCGCGATCCACGAACCCGGCGCCAGCTGCCCCGCCCACCGCACAAGTAGCTCCCGGTGCTCGGGCAGCCACTGCAGGGTCGCGTTACTCACCACAACGTCGGTGTCGGGCTTCGGTTCCCATGCGGCGACGTCGCCGACCTGCGCGTCCACCCCTCGTTCCCTCGCGGACTCGACCATTTCCGGCGAGCTGTCCAACGCCTCGATCGCCGCGTCGGGCCACCGTTGCGCTAGCGTCGCGGTGAGATTGCCCGGCCCACAACCCAGATCCACCACGCGGCGCGGATTCTCGGCGGCAACCCGTGATGTCAGGTCGAAGAACGGTCTGCCGCGGTGGTCGGCGAAGGTCAGGTAGACGTCCGGATTCCACATGGCACACAGTGTCGCACCCATTTCTTCACAGGCGGTTCGCAGCGGCTGACCAGCCCACCCGTCAGCAACGCACGGCACGGTGTTGGCCATGACCGCCACCGCAGAAAGGCGCGCGCAGATCGCGCTCGCCGCACTGGTCGTGGCCACCGCGGTGCTGTACATGTGGAATCTGTCGGCGACGGGTTACGGCAACCTCTTCTACGCCGCGGCCGCCGAGGCGGGCTCGCACAGTTGGTCGGCGTGGTTCTTCGGGTCGCTCGACGCGAACAACTTCATCACCGTCGACAAGCCGCCCGCCTCACTGTGGGTCACCGGGTTGTCCGTCCGACTGTTCGGGATGAACAGCTGGTCGGTACTGGCACCCCAGGCGCTGATGGGTGCGGCGTCGGTCGCGGTTCTCTACGCAACCGTGCGCCGCGCATTCGACGACGCCCGCACCGGAACGGTCGCAGGCCTGCTTGCCGGCGCTGCGCTGGCGTGCACACCCGCCGCGGCGTTGATCTTCCGCTTCAACAATCCCGACGCGCTGCTGGTCCTCGTGTTGACCGTTGCAGGCTACTGCCTGATCCGTGCCGTTGAGGTGGCGTCGTGGCGTTGGCTCGCGTTGGTCGGAATCGCGATGGGCGCAGCGTTTTTGACCAAGATGCTCGAGGGCTTCCTTCCACTGCCCGCATTCGCGGTTACGTATCTGTTGTTGGCGCCGACCGGTTGGCGAAGGCGTCTACTCCATGTTCTTGGCGCAACGGCCGCAATGGTCGCCGCTGCGGGCTGGTGGGTGCTGACGGTTCAGCTCGTGCCCGCGAGCGCGCGGCCCTACGTCGGCGGATCCACCGACAACACCGTGATGCAGTTGGCCGTCGGCTACAACGGCGTGACCCGAATACTGGGCCGCAACAGGAATCGTGCGGCCGATCTCGCGGCGCCGACGATCGGGCGCGGATGGTCGAGGCTCGGCGGCGGAACCGGAATCGGGCGGCTCTTCACCGCGGAGATGGCCAACGAGATCTCCTGGCTTCTGCCCGCGGCCCTGCTCGCTGTCGTCTTCGGCATATATCTTGTCGCGCGCGGACGGCTGAGCCGCGGCGAGAAGGCGGCATTGACGATGTTCGCGGGCTGGCTGCTGGTGAGCGCGGTGGTGTTCAGCTACATGAGCGGCATGGTGCATCCGTACTACACGGTCGCGATGGCCCCCGCGGTCGCCGGGCTTGTCGGCCTCGGCTGGCGCATGGGCGTGGCGGGACCGGGCGGGCGTCGACGGCCGGATCGCATTGGCGGCGACGATCGTCGCGACGGGGGTGTGGTCGGCAATACTCATGCACCGCAACGCCTTCGGACCGAGCTGGCTGCCGTGGACGCTTGCCGCTGTTTCGCTTGTCGCGGCCGCCGCGGTGCTCGGCCTCGGTACGCAAAGAACCGTCGCAGCCGGCGCCGTCCTCGGAGTGCTGGCCGCGGTCGGCGGCGCTGCGGCGTTCTCGATCGCCACCGCGGCGACGCCGCACCAGGGTTCGATACCCACCGCGCTGAAGAAGGGCGCCGCCCAGATGGGCAACTGGACGGGCGACGAGTCGACCAACACCGACCTCGCCGGGGTGTTGGCGGGAACGCACACCGAATGGTCGGCGGCGACGAACGGTTCCCAGTCGGCCGCGGCGCTCGAGATCTCATCCGGAACGCCGGTGATGGCGATCGGCGGGTGGAGCGGCGACCCGGTGCCCACACTGCAGTCGTTCATCGACGACGTCCACGCCGGAAAGATCACCTACTACGTGGAGGCGGGCCGCGGCGGACTGACGCCGGGCAAGGAGCACGGCGAGGTCATCTTCGGCCACAGTGCCAGCTCCGCGCACACCAGGGAGATCGCCCAATGGGTGGCCAACCACTATCGCGGGACCGTCATCGGCGGATCGACCGTCTACCGCCTGACGTAGCAAATCGCACTTGCTCTTCTGCTCCTCACGTCCGCCGTTACCATCGGGGCCGTGTCCACTTCCCAGCCGCCCAGTGCCGAGCCGGTTGACCCACCCATCCCCGTACCCGACGTCGCCGGAGCCGACGCGACGGCGCGTGGCCTTCCGCGTCGCGTCGACCTCACCCTCCGCCAGCGGCTGATCGTCGATTCCTCGGCGGTCGCCGATCTCGGACTGCGTACCGCCCTTGCATCGGTGGTCGGCGCCGCGATGCTGCCGCAGGTGGCGTTGTCCGCGCTGAACCGTTCGAATGCCGACCAGCAGCGCGACGCACTCCGGTTCTACGCCGAACTGGCTGCGACGAAGGATCCCGAGGTCGCCTTTCCCACACCGACCGAGGTGCCGCGGATCTCGTCGCGTCCGGCGAATCCGGTCGCGGAGTGGATGGCCAACGGCCACGTGCACAACATCCGGTTCAACAGCAGTTTTGCCGCGATCAACCCCGCGATGCGTGACCGCGGCGCGTCGTATGAACGCAACAACGTGGTGCACGCCCAGCACTGGCGCCACGAGGACGGACCTCATCCCACGCTGTGCGTGATCCACGGCTTCATGGGCTCTGCGTACATGTTCAACGGGTTGTTCTTCTCGCTGCCCTGGTTCTACCGCTCGGGCTACGACATCATGCTGTACACGCTTCCGTTCCATGGCAGGCGAGCCGAAAAGTTCTCTCCCTACAGCGGTTACGGGCTGTTCGCCAACGGCTTTGCCGGTTTCGCGGAAGCGATGGCGCAGGCCGTCTACGACTTCCGCTCGCTGATGGATTATCTGGAGTTCACCGGCGTCGACCGGATCGCGCTGACCGGGATGTCGCTTGGCGGCTACACGTCGGCGCTGATCGCATGCGCCGACGATCGCATCCAGGCCGTCATCCCCAACGTCCCCGTCGTGATGCCCGAGAAGCTCGTTGACGAGTGGTGGCCCGCGAACATGCTTGTGGCACTGGGCGATAAGTTCAGCGACACAAGCGATGAGTTGCAAACGGCCGCAGCGATGTTCCACTCGCCGTTGAACTACCCCGCATTGGTGCCCAAGGACCGCAGGCTGATCATCGCGGGTCTCGGCGATCGCCTCGCACCGCCGCAGCAGGCGGAGGCGCTGTGGGAGCACTGGGACCGCTGCGCGTTCCACTGGTTCCCTGGTAACCACATCCTGCACGTCAGCCAGCCGGACTACCTGCGAAGGATGACGCGCTTCATGCGCGACTTCATGTTCAGCTAGGCGAGACCCAGTCACGCCCTTGATGGCGTTGACCAGCGAAATGCTGGCGAACATCGGCGACGCCTCGGAATCGGGTCCGGGCAGCGGTCGGCCCATCTGCCGGAGGTAGTCGGTCAGCTCGACCGCCTCGCCCTTCCAGCCGTGATCGATGAACCAGTCGATTGCGGGTGCGTGTTGCTCGTTGTAGATCAGCGAGAAGAACTTGGCCCCGTCCGCAGACGCGCGTTCCTCGTCACGCGCCGCCTGGTAGAGGTCGTCGCTGAACGGTTTCCCGTCGTCGACGGCGACGTGGCTGCCAGGCGCCGCCAGCTGGTCGATGCCTGCGAAAAGCTCTCCCTGCGCAGATGCGGGCAGATAGACGAGCAATCCCTCGACCAACCAGGCCGACGGCGAGGCCGGGTCGAAGCCGCTGCCGAGCAGGGCGCCCTGCCAGTCGTCGCGAAGATCGACGGCTATCTCTTTGCGTTCGGCCGTAGGCGACTCACCGCTGCGGCGTAGGACGTCGCCCTTGAACTCCAGCACCTGCGGCTGGTCCAACTCGTACACGACAGTGCCGGTTGGCCACGCGAGGCGATAGGCGCGCGAGTCCAGTCCCGCCGCGGGGATGACGATCTGGCGCACGCCCGCGTCGGCGGCGCCGTAGAAGTAGGTATCGAAGAACGTGGTGCGCGCCGCCTGATAGTTCACGAAGTGATGGCCGAACTCGGACACCAGCTTGTTCTCCGGCGCCTTGCCGTCGAGTACGTCGGCCCATTCACCGCCGACCGCCCGGCAGAACATCTCGGCGTACGGATCGACGACAAGGGGGTTGGGCTTGTTGGCCTCCAATGCCCGCGATGCGGCGACGAACAGCGCCGTCGCGCCGACGCTCGTGGTGATATCCCATGTGTCGTTGTCAGAACGCATAAGGCCGGTATACAGGTGAATTCTGACAAGCCGCTGATCTGCGGCGCACCGTTCTAAACGAGCGGGCGACCGGTCCTGATCCGCCAGTCGAGATCCTTCAGCATCCAGTTGAAGGGGAACTCTGCAAGCACGCGCGGCAGCAGGTTGTTCACCGTCCGAATCCGCTTGATCAACCGGTCGAAGCGGCGCTGCTTGTCGTCGTCCCAGTCCAGCCGCATCTCGTCGCGGAAGCGCTGCGGTAGGAAGCCCCCTGTGATCACGAGGTTGAAGTCGTCGAGCCTGCGCTGCACCGACACGGGCAGTTTCACCCCGCGCACCCGGCCCGCCGCGATGGGCCAGAGGAATTCGCGCACCGCGTCGTCGATGTGCACCTTCTCTACCGACGCCTCCCAGTAGCGATCGAACGCGGCCTGATCGGCTGGCCACTTCTCGCGAGGCACCTGCAGCATCGTGCCGAGCGCTATGCCCTCGTCGAACAACTGCGCCGACGCCGCCTCGTCGATCTCGCCGACGAAGAGCTTGTAGACGTCGACGACGCCCTTGTACATGCAGGCGCCCACCCACATCTGAAGATCCGGGTCGAACGCGTTGTAGGACACCGGGCTCTCGTCGGTCGAATACACCTGGGCATGCGCGCCGTTGACCGCGCGGCGGTACGCCGCCTGCTGCTCGGGAGTGCCCTGCGCAGCAACCGCGAGATAGGTGAACGTGGTGCGGGCCCGTTTGATCGGATGACGATCGATCCGGCCGCTTTCGACCCGGCTCTCCACGACGCCGTAGCCGACCCCTGGTCGTGCCAGCTGCATGATCACGTTCGCCGCGCCGCCCAGCAGGCCGACGCCCAACATTCCGCCGACGGCGTCGGCGCGGGGCTTGGAGAGCCTGCGTCGACTCTGGAGGATCGCCATCGACCTGCCTTTCCGAAGAAAGTGATAACACGTGTTTCCTGATATTGCCGTAGCGGTTGACGGCTGTCAACGACCCGCGGCTGTCAGGATGAATGCATGGCTCAAGTCCGCCCGTACCGCGGTGTCGAAGCGGCCGATCGGCTTGCCGACCGACGCTTGCGGCTGCTGGAAGCGGGCCTGACCAGCCTGGGCTCCGACACGGATCCGTCAGAGCTGACGGTCCGCGGCGTCTGCAGGCAGGCCGGGATCACCGCGCGCTACTTCTACGAGAGCTTCAATGACAAAGACGACCTCGTCGGCGCGGTGTACGACTGGGTGATCGCCGACATCGCCGCCAGCACGGGGGCGGCGGTCGCCGCGGCACCACCACGGGGTCAGAACCGCGCGGCCATGGCCAACATCGCGAGGACCATCGCGGACGATCCGCGGATCGGCCGCCTGCTGTTCAACTCGCAGTTGGCCAACTCGGTACTCGTTCGCAAGCGCAGAGAGGCAGGCGGCCTGCTGACGCGGTTGTACGGTCGAGACGTGGGCACCGCTCTGGGGGTTCAGGAGAGCGAACAGGGCAAGGCCATCGCGCATTTCGCCGTCGCAGGCGTCGCGCAGGCCTTCAGCGCGTGGCTGGACGGCGATGTCGCACTCGACGCCGACCAGCTGGTCGACCACCTGGCCGCCATCCTCGACTCGCTGACCGACCCGAAGCTGTACGGGGCTTAGCGGGCCGCGGTCACCGGCGGGCGACGGTCGGCTTCGGTCTTCGGCGCCGTCTGCGCGTCGGCTTCGGTGAACTCCTTCACCCAGCAGGCGAACTCCAGCGTGATCCCGTCCGGGTCGTGGAAGTAGAACGACCGCACGTAGACGCCGGGGTGCACAGTCGCTGATACCTGCGCAGGGCTCTCGTCGTGGTTGAGCACGGGCCCGACCCTGACCCCTTTGTCCTTCAGACGCTGCCGGTATTCGTCGAACTTCTCGGCGGGGACGTGAAACGCGAGGTGGTTCATCGAGCTGACCGAACTGGTGATCTCGCCGATTCCGGGGATTGCGGCGGGCGAGGAGATGCCGGGGATGCGGTCTGCGGCCTCGGTGAACCAGAAGAAGGCCACACAATCGCCATTGCCGGCATCGAAGAAGAAGTGCTGGCCCATGCCGCCGGGCAGGTCGAGCGACTTGATCAACGGCATCCCGAGGACACCCGAATAGAAGTCGACGGTCTTGGCCATGTCCGAGCACACCAGCGCCACATGGTTGATGCCGCCGAGCTGGAACTCGGAATTGGGGTTGTCGGGCTTGATCATGTCGAGAAACTCCTGCCAATTTCTGGTTCTGAATCTAACATCAGGTTCAGGTGCGTTCAACGATCGCGGAACCCTGGGCGGAGGAGAACCGTGACGGTAAGTCCGCGCGAGCAATTGCCGACTGTGCGGGGCAGGCAGACACAGGCGGCGATCGATGTCGCTGCGCGAACAGTTATCGCGCGCAAAGGATTTCTCGCGACCACGGTGTCCGACATCGCCGCAGAGGCTGGTAGGTCGTCGGCTTCCTTCTACAACTACTACGACTCGAAAGAGTCGATGGTGCGCGAATGGGTGCAACGATTCCTCGCCGACGCCAAGGCCAGTGTGCGCGCGGCCGAAAAGCCGGACATGACCAACCGCGAGCGGTCGTACCAGGCGGCCGCCACATATTGGCACACATACCGAAGCAGGCTCGCGGAGATCATCAGCGTCACACAACTGGCCATGGTGAACGACGACTTCGCCGCGTACTGGACCGATCTGTCCGCACTGCCCATCGCCTTGATCGTCGCGATGATCGAGCAGGCCCAACACGATGGTTACTGCGACGACGGCGATCCCAAACTCACTGCTATCGCACTGATCTCGATGCTCAACGGGTTCTGCTACTACCAGTTTTCCGGAGACGGCAGGGCGGACGCCGTCGACGACGAGGCCTGCATCACGACGCTGGCCACCGTGTTCCACCGGACGATCTATCACAAGGAGACGTGACGGACATGACAAGGACACCGTCATCGGCCACGCCGGGAGTGACGCGCGAATTCATTGGGTTGGACTCCCCCACTGCGAGACGGGCAGGCTCGGGCGGCCACCCTTGCCAGGGGTTGTATCACCGCGGGGTGGGACGCAAGCCGAAGGTGGCGATGATCGCCGTCCACTACCAGATCGACTTCTCAGAGCATTACCTCGCCGACTACATGGCCACCCGCGGAGTCGGCTTCCTCGGCTGGAACACCCGGTTCCGGGGATATGAGAGCAGCTTCATGCTCGACCACGCACTTGTGGACATCGGAGTCGGGGTTCGGTGGCTACGTGAAGTTCAGGGCGTGGAAACCATTGTGCTGTTGGGCAATTCCGGTGGCGGATCGCTGATGGCCGCCTACCAGGCGCAGGCGGTCGACCCACACGTGACGCCGCTGGAGGGGATGCGTCCCGCGGCAGGTCTCGGCGAGTTGCCCGCCGCCGAAGGATACATCGCCAGCGCGGCGCACCCGGGCAGGCCGGATGTCCTCACCGCATGGATGGATGCCTCGGTGGTCGACGAAAATGACTCCCTCGCAACAGATTCCGATCTCGACCTGTTTGACACGAAGAACGGTCCGCCCTATAGCGATGACTTCGTCGCCCGCTACCGGTCGGCACAGGTGGCCCGCAACCACGCGATCACCGACTGGGCCGAACGCGAGCTCAAGCGCGTCCGCGCAGCCGGTTTCTCCGACCGCCCGTTCACGGTATTGCGCACATGGGCCGACCCAAGGATGGTCGATCCCACGATCGAGCCGTCCAGGCGGCCCGCCAACATGTGTTACGTCGGCGAACCGGTCAAGGCCAACCGGTCGGCGCACGGAATCGCGGCGGCCTCCACCCTGCGCAGCTGGCTCGGGATGTGGAGCCTGCGTTACGCGCAGACGCGCGCGGAGCCGCATCTGGCGCGCATCGACTGCCCGGCCCTTGTGATCAACGCCGAACAGGACACCGGCGTCTACCCGTCCGACGCCCAGCGCATCTTCGACGCGCTTGCGAGCAAGGACAAGACGCAGCGCGCCATCGACACCGACCACTACTTCACCACGCCGGGGGCCCGCAGCGAGAAGGCCGACACCATCGCGAAATGGATTGCCAAGCGCTGGCGATAGCCCTCGAACAGCCCTTCGGATCGTCGTCGGATCGCACGGGTAATGTCGTTCCCAACCCACCGGTTATTAGGGAAGGCAACTCGGCATGCCCATCGCAGTAAATCCTGAGCACAACGACCTGGCCGATTCCGTTCGCTCCCTGGTGGCGCGGGTGGCGCCGTCGGACGTTCTGCACGAGGCCCTCGAGACGCCGATCCCGAACCCGCCGCCGTACTGGAAGGCCGCCGCCGAGCAGGGCCTGGCTGGGGTTCATCTCTCCGAAGCCGTTGGCGGACAGGGCTTCGGCATCCTCGAACTGGCGATCGTGCTCGCCGAGTTCGGCTACGGCGCAGTGCCGGGCCCGTTCGTGCCGTCCGCGATCGCCAGCGCGCTGATCGCCGCGCACGACCCAGAGGCCAAGCTGCTGAACGACCTCGCGTCGGGCGAGGTGATCGCCGCGTACGCGATCGACTCCGGGCTGACCGCCACCCGCCATGGTGACGGTCTTGTCATCCGCGGCGAGGTGCGGGCCGTCCCCGCTGCCGCGCAGGCCTCGGTTCTGGTGCTGCCGGTGTCGATCGACAGCGGCGAGGAGTGGGTGGTGCTCGACTCCGCCGCACTGGAGATCGAGCCGGTGCGCAGTGTCGACCCGCTGCGACCGCTCGCGCACGTCCGTGCGAACGCCGTCGAGGTCGGCGACGACCGGGTATTGAGCAATCTGAGCCGCACGCTTGCCCGCGCATTGATGTCGACGCTGCTGTCCGCCGAGGCGGTCGGGGTGTCGCGGTGGGCGACCGACACCGCATCGGCCTACGCCAAGATCCGCGAGCAGTTCGGCAGGCCGATCGGGCAGTTCCAGGCCATCAAGCACAAGTGCGCGGAGATGATCGCGGACACGGAGCGGGCGACCGCCGCGGTGTGGGACGCCGCCCGTGCCATCGACGAGGCGCGCGAAGGCGATTCGCAGGACAGCGCATTCGAGTTCGCCGCCGCGGTTGCCGCGACGCTCGCCCCTGCCGCAGCGCAACGCTGCACCCAGGACTGCATCCAGGTGCACGGCGGCATCGGGTTCACCTGGGAGCACGACGCCAGGCGTCTACTACCGTCGCGCACTCGTGCTTGCGGCATCATTCGGGCGCGCCGCGGACTATGCGCAGCAGGTGGTCGACATCGCCACCGGCACCGGAATGCGCAAGCTGGACATCGACCTCGATCCCGACACCGAGAAGCTGCGCGAGGAGATCCGCGCGGAAGTCGCGGGGCTGAAGGAACTCGGGAAGGGCACCGAACGCAACACCGCCATCGCCGAGGGCGGCTGGGTGCAGCCGCACCTGCCCAAGCCGTGGGGTCGGGCGTCGGACCCGATCGAGCAGATCATCATCGCTCAGGAGTTCTCCAGCGGACAGGTCAAGCGCCCACAGATGGGCATCGCGGCGTGGATCATTCCGTCGATCGTCGCGTTCGGCACCGATGAGCAGCAACAGAAGTTCCTTCCACCGACCTTCCGCGGCGAAATGATCTGGTGCCAGCTGTTTTCCGAGCCGGGCGCAGGTTCCGACCTGGCCAGCCTGTCCACCAAGGCCACGAAGGTCGACGGCGGCTGGCGCATCACCGGCCAGAAGATCTGGACCACCGCCGCGCAGTTCTCACAGTGGGGTGCGCTGCTGGCCAGGACGGACCCGAGCGCGCCCAAGCACAACGGCATCACCTATTTCCTCCTCGATATGGCGAGCGAGGGTGTTGAGGTCAGGCCGCTTCGCGAACTCACCGGCAACGCGATGTTCAACACCGTCTTCATCGATGACGTGTTCGTTCCCGACGACCACGTGCTCGGCGAGGTGGACCGCGGCTGGGAGGTGAGCCGCAACACCCTGACCGCCGAACGCGTGTCCATCGGCAGCAGCGAGCCGCTCGGCATGGCAAGCCTGGAGGGTTTTGTCGAGTTCATCAGGGACGGCCAGTTCGACCAGATCGGTCAGAACCAGGCGGGCAGGCTGATCGCCGAGGGCCATGCGGCCAAGGTGCTCAACATGCGCTCGACGCTGCTGACGCTGGCCGGTGGCGACCCGATGCCCGCGGCGGCGATCTCCAAGCTGCTGTCGATGCGTACCGGACAAGGCTATTCAGAGTTCGCGGTCTCGTCGTTCGGCACCGACGCAGCGATCGGCGATCCCGGTCAGCTGCCGGGTAAATGGGCCGAGTACCTGCTGTACAGCCGGGCCACCACGATTTACGGTGGCACGACGGAAGTGCAGCTCAACATCATCGCCGAGCGCTTGTTGGGGCTGCCCCGCGACCCATAAGCGAGGAGTAGGCCGACGACCGGAGACGTCACGCTTCGACAGTTGCGTTACTTCGCCGTGCTCGGCGAGGAGCTCAACTATCGGCGCTCCGCCGAGCTGTTGTTCATCACCCAGCCCGCCCTTTCGACGGCGATCAAAGCACTCGAACATCAGCTGGGCGTCATGCTCTTCACCCGTAACACCCGTGCAGTCGCCCTGACCGAGCTCGGAGCGGCCTGGTTGCCGAAGGTGCGCGACGCGCTGGCCGGGATCGACTCGGCCGTCGACGACCTCATCGCGATCTCGGCGCACTACCGCCGGATCCGGCTGGGCTATCTCATCGGAACCGGCGCGGACCTGCTGTTCCGCCTTGTCCGTCATTTCGAGGTGGTTCACCCCGAAATCACCGTTGAGCCAAGGGAGTTCGACTTCTCCGATCCCACGGCCGGTCTCGCCGATGGGACCACGGAGGTAGCCATCATCCGGCCACCGGTCGATCTACCGGAGCACAGGATGTTCATCCTCGACGCCGAGAACTGGGTGGCTTGTCTGCCAAGGGATCACCGGCTGGCGCAGCGATCGGAATTGGCGATCGCCGAACTGCTCGACGAGCCGATCGTGGTGGCACCCGACACCGCAGGGTCCTGGCGCGACTACTGGATGGCGATGGACGTCCGCGACGGCAAGCCGCCCACCATCGCCGCCGTCGCCGCCACCTACGAGGAGGAGACGACGACCATCGCACGCGGTCTCGGAATCAGCTTCACCAGCGAGGCGAGCGCGCGCCTCTACAACAGGCAGGGCATCGCCTATGTGCCGATCACGGATCGGCCGCGCAACTACACCGCTCTGGCGTGGCATCCGGCAGGCCTCAGCCGCGAGGCGGCCGAACTGGTGGCGCACGTCCGCGAGGAATGGAGCTTCGGTGAAGGTAAGCCGGTTGAACGGCCTGCGACTTATTACTGACGCACTGATAACCGTTGGTTATCAGTCCATCAGTTATTGGAACTTCCGCCGAGCAGGTCAAGGGGGTTTTCTATGAACACCGTTCGACCCCTCTGCCTGGAGAAGCCATGACCGATATCGCACCCGCCGAAGCGAAGGCTCCGGAACCCGTCAACAGCGAGGACGCCAAGCTCGAGCAGTTCGGCTACACGCAGAAGCTCGACCGATCGGTCGGCCGACTCGCGTCCTTCGCCATCGGCTTCGCCACGATCAGCGCGACGACGGCGGTGTTCACCGGCTTCGGTGCCGGCTACTTCACCGCGGGCGGACCGTTCGTGTGGACCCTGCTGCTCGCCGCCGCGGTATTCGTCATCTGGACGCTGATCGCGGCCGACCTGACCGCGAAGATCCCGCTGGCCGGCTATTCGTACCAGTGGACCAGTCGCCTCGTCGGCTCGACGATGGCGCTGTTCACCGGCGTGCTTGCCCTCGCGGGATGGATCTGCGGCATGACCGGCGTCGGCTTCATCCTGTCCGGCTACCTCGGCAGCCTGTTCGGCTGGAACATGAGCCAGACCTCGCAGATCCTCGTCGCCATCGGCGTGATGGCCGTCTGCATGCTCATCAACCTGTACGGCGTCCGGTTCGCGACGATGGTCAACAACATCGGCGTGAGCCTCGAGTTCGTCATCACCGTCGGCGCAACGATTCTCGTCGCCATCGTCGCCTTCTCCTCGCCGGCCAACCACCAATCCGTCTCGGTGCTCTTCACCGGCGGCACGTCTGACGGCAGTACCCCGTATGTGCTGGCCTGGCTGGCCGCCTCGCTCGGCCCCTTCTTCGGGCTCATCGGAGTGGAGGCCAGCGCCGACATCGCGGAGGAAACCGTCAACGCCCGCCGCGTCATTCCGCGCACGATGTTCTACGCGTTGACCGCCTCGATCGTCATCGAGTTCGGCATGTACGTCGTCTACGTGCTGGCGATCAAGAATGCCGACGCCGTTCAGGCCGCCTCCGCCGCGCCCATCGAGGAGATCATCACCCAGCAGGTCGGCCCGGTCATCAGCAGGATCGTCGTCGCCGTGGCCCTGACCAACGTTTTGGCGTGCATCCTGGCCAACATCCTGGTCGCCACCCGGCTGACCTACTCGATGGCCCGCGACAACATGCTGCCGTTCTCGCACATCTGGCGGCACGTGTCCCCGTCGAACCGCACGCCAACCTACGCCGTGCTCGGAATCTTCGGGTTCTCGACGATCCTGCTGCTATCGGCACTGATCAGCGAGAAGGCGTTCTTCCTCATCCTCGGACTCTCCTCGCTGGCGGTCTGCTCGATGTACCTCCTGCAGACCATCGCCGTGATGATCGCCACCCGTCGCGGCACCATCCCGGCGCCGGAACCCGGCACGTTCGACCTCGGCAAGGCGCGCGTGCCCGTGGCCGTGGTCGCGGCCATCGCCTTCACGCTGGTGTGCACCGCGCTGATCTTCCTCCCGCAGTTCGCGGGCAACGGCTACGTCTTCCTAGGCCTGCTCGTGCTCACCACGCTCTGGGCCCTCACCGGGTTGCGCAAGCGGCTGGCCACCGGCGAGGCCGGACCGAAC
>CAWHIZ010000005.1:0-40452 GCA_963829405.1 uncultured Actinomycetota bacterium | reverse complement strand
TTCGCGCCGGCCCGGGGCTCAATGGCGGCGGGCGGGCGGCCACGGCGGCTCACCGCAGAGCGCGAGCAGAGCGTTCTCGATGACCTCGGGAAGCGCGGGATGGATCCAGTACTGGCCGCGGGCCATGTCCTGGGCGCCCAGGCCGAAGCTCATCGCCTGAATGAGCGGCTGGATCAGTGATGACGCCTGATGGCCCATGATGTGTGCGCCGAGGATCAATCCCGAGTCGTCGTCGACGATGATCTTGGCGATTCCGGTCGTGTCCTCCATCGCCCAGCCGTAGGCGACGTCGCCGTAGTCCTGCACCTTTGAGACTACGTTCAAGCCCTTTGCGCGGGCCTGGTTTTCGGTCAGGCCGACCATGGCGATCTGCGGGTCGGTGAACACCGCCGACGGCACATAGCGGTGATCGGACTTCTTGAGGGTCTCGGTGTCGTCCCAGTCCAGCAACAGGTTCTCCCTGACCGTGCGGGACTCGTGGTTGGCCACATGCTTGAGCTGGTAGTCCGAGCTACACGTCGCCGAGCGCGTAGATGCCGCGGGCAGTGGTGCGCTGGTACTCGTCGACGACGATGCTGCCGTCGCGCAACCTCGACGCCTGCCAACTCCGCATCGAGCAGATCGGCGTTGGGGATCCGGCCGGTCGCCACCAGAATGGTGTCGGCGCGCAACGTCGCGCCGTTGTCCATCGTCAGCGTGACACCGTCGCCGTCCTGGCTGGCGCCGTCACGTTGCAGTGGTTGTGGATCTCCCACTTCTTCGATGCGATGTCGGTGAACCGCTCGCAGATCGTGTCGTCGCAATCGCGCAGCAGCGTGCCGCCGCGGATGACGAGCGACACCCGGGTGCCCAGCGCCGAGAAGACGTGGGCGAACTCGGCGGCGATGAACCCACCACCGACGATGACGAGATGCTCGGGCAGCTCGCCGATCCGCATGATGGTGTCGCTGGTGTAGTACTCGACACCGCATTCCCTTATCGCGTCGGGAACGATTCGCGCGGGCGCCCGCCGCGATGACCACCTGGTCGGCGGTGAACTCGTCGCCTGCCTCGGTGCGCAGCGTGTGCCTGCCGTCGGGCTGCGGGCGGCCGAATCGGGTGTGGGTGTCGTACACGGTGACGTTCGGTGACGAGCGGCGGTAGTTCTCCCCGCCCATCGCAATCGGGTCGATGCGGCCGAACACCCGCGAGACGATGTCGTTCCACCGGACGTTGTCGAGAGTCGCATCGACACCGAAGCGCGCTGCGTCCCTGATGGTTTGCGCCACCTCGGCGGCGTAGACGAACATCTTCGTCGGGATGCAGCCGACGTTGAGGCATGTCCCACCGAAGGTGCCCTGCTCGCATATCGCAACGCGCTTGCCGGCGTAGCGGTCGTCGATGATCGAGTTGCCAGAGCCGGTGCCGATGATCGCGATGTCGAAATGTTCCATCAGGTCATCCTTGTTCGGATTGTGCTTCTGCGCCCGCCGACTGTGACCAGTCGGCGTACCAGTCCAGCCAGTGGCCTAATTCGCGGAACGCGGCGGCCCGTGGTTCGGCCAACGACAGGAAGACGTCGTGCTTGGCGTCGACGATCGGAACGATCGTGGATCGGTTGCCGATGCAGCCCGCCCACCGCGCGATCTGTTCGACGTCGAGCACCGCGTCGCCGCGCTGAATCCGCTCGGGCTCGGGTACCTCGCGCACGCTGTGGTCCGAGCGCAGGATCAGATTCGGCACGCCGACGTCGAGCCCGCGGTGCAGCCGCGCGTGCCCGCGCCTGATCGCGTTGATCCAGCCGAACGTCACAGGGAATCCGCCGACCGGTTTCCAGTTCAGGTCGTAGTCGAACTCGCCGTGGTAGTCGCGGTGCAGCGACGTGCCGTAGCCGCCCTCGGTCGGCGACCTGGCCACCAGCTTCTTGCGGAAGCGCGAGACCGTGCCGATCGCTGTGGTGCCGACGGTGCGCAGGATCGCCGGGCCCTGGAGGTCGAGCCAGGGGCTGTTCAGGATCAGGCCGTTGACATGCTTGGCAGCCGTGACGCCGCGGCGCCGCAGCCGGTCCAGGTACAGCGAGAGGATCAGCCCGCCCGCCGAGTGGCCGTACATCAGTACCTTCGCCCCGCCGGTGGACGCGGCGACGATGTCGAGTGCGCGGTCCAGTTCGGCGTCGTAGTGCGTCAGGTCGGTGGTGAAGTGTGGAGTCTGGCCTTCTCGCCAGGACCGCCCGCACTTGTGCAGGTCGAGGGCGTAGAAGGCGAAGCCGCGGGCGATGAAGGCGTCGGCGACCTCGGTGTGGAAGAAGTAGTCGGTGAACCCGTGCACCAGGAGCACGGCGTGCTTCGCTCGGTTGCTCCCGCTCGCCTGCGCGAACCAGGGTGGCCACCAGATCGCCTTCGCCATCGGGGTCGGGGCCGAGCGCAAGGGTCTGCTGCCAGTAGCCCGGTAGTACATCGGGCTCCCAGGCAGTCACGTCAGCTACCTTAACCGCGGCCAGGTGGGCCGGTCGGGGCCGACGCCCGCGGGATAACCTGGGAATCGTGTCTGCCCGTGCGGTGTCTCGTTGATGAGCGTTGCGCTGCGCCGCGCCTGGGCCAAGGATCTCGACACCGCCACGCTCTACGAGCTGCTCAAGCTGCGGGTGGAAGTCTTCGTCGTCGAGCAGGCGACGCCCTATCCGGAGCTCGACGGGCGCGATCTGCTGGCTGAGACGCGTCATTTCTGGCTCGAGGGACCCGACGCCGACGTCGTGTGCACACTGCGGCTGATGGAAGAGCACGCAGGTGGCGAGAAGGGTTTCCGCATCGGGCGGGTCTGCACCAAGCGCACCGCGCGCGGGCACGGTCACGCGGATCGGCTGCTGCAGGCGGCGCTGGCCGAGGTGGGAGACTACGCGTGCCGCATCAACGCCCAGACCTATCTGGAAGACATGTACTCCAAACACGGCTTCGTCCGCGATGGCGACGAGTTCCTCGACGACGGGATCCCGCACGTGCCGATGCTGCGCGGCGGGAGCGAGCAATCGTGACGCCGGGCTATCCGTTCAGCGCCATCGTCGGTCACGACATGCTGCGGCTGGCACTGGTGCTCTGCGCGGTGCGGCCCGAGATCGGCGGCGTGCTGATCCGCGGCGAGAAGGGCACCGCGAAATCGACGGCGGTGCGTGGCCTTGCCCGGGTGCTTTCCGCGGTCGACGCGGATTCGGCGCTGGTCGAGTTGCCGATCGGCGCCACCGAGGACCGGGTGGTCGGGTCGCTGGATCTGCAGCGGGTGCTGCGCGACGGTGAGCACGCGTTCTCGCCGGGTCTGCTGGCGCGCGCGCACGGCGGCGTGCTGTACGTCGATGAGGTCAACCTGCTGCACGACCACCTTGTCGACGTGCTGCTCGACGCCGCCGCGATGGGCCGCGTGCACATCGAGCGCGACGGCGTATCGCACAGCCACGACGCCCGTTTCGTCCTGATCGGCACGATGAACCCCGAAGAGGGTGAGTTGCGTCCGCAGCTGCTCGACCGGTTCGGGCTCACCGTCGACGTGCGCGCATCGCGCGACGTCGACGTGCGCGCCGACGTCATCCGAGCGCGGCTGGCGTTCGAGGCGGACCAGGCCGGCTTCGCCGCCGCGTACGCCGAGCAGGACGCCGAGCTGGCCCGCCGCATCGCCGCCGCCCGCAAGTCCGTCGGCGATGTGGAGTTGCCGGACAACGAATTACGCCGCATCGCCGCGCTGTGCGCGGCATTCGACGTCGACGGGATGCGCGCCGACCTCGTGGTGGCGCGCACCGCTGTCGCGCATGCGGCCTGGCGCGGATCGCAGACCGTCGACGAATCCGACATCCGGGTGGCCGCGGAGCTGGCGCTGCCGCACCGGCGCAGGCGTGACCCGTTCGACGATCCGGGACTCGACCCCCAGCAGCTCGATGACGCGATGGCGTCCACGCAGGAGCAGACCGGCGAACCCGAGCCCGAACCCGAGCCGGATCCGCCGAACGGCGGAGGCACATCGGCGTCCGATTCGGATTACGCGCCACCGCAAGGGAATTCTTCGCCGACAACCAAGCCGAGCGCGGCTCCGTCTGGAGTCTTTCGAACGCGGACGCTGGTCGTGCCGGGTGTGGGGGAGGGCGCTCCAGGTCGACGGTCGCGTGCGCGCAACCGCACAGGGACGGTGGTGTCGTCGACGTCGGAACCCGACGAGGGCCACGGTGTGCACGTCTTCGCGACACTGCTCGCCTCCGCGCGCCGACAGCAACGGCCCGGCCGCCCCCGTCCGGAAGCCGACGATGTACGCCGCGCGATTCGCGAAGGCCGCGAAGGGAATCTGGTGATCTTCGTCGTCGACGCATCCGGTTCGATGGCGGCCCGCGACAGGATGGCAGCGGTCAGCGGGGCGACGCTCTCGTTGTTGCGCGATGCCTACCAGCGTCGCGACAAGGTCGCGGTGATCACGTTCCGCGGCGCAGGACGCCACCGTGCTGCTGCCGCCGACGTCGTCGGTGCACATCGCGGGGCGCAGGCTTGCGCGATTCGACACCGGCGGGAAAACGCCTTTGGCGCAAGGGCTGCTGGCCGCGCGCGATGTCGTCGTGCGGGAGAAGGCCCGAGATCGTGCCCGACGCTGCCTCGTGGTCGTCCTCACCGACGGACGGGCCACCGGCGGTGCCGATCCGCTCGGGCGGATGCGGATCGCTGCCGCGCGGCTGGTCGCCGAAGGTGCGGCGGCCGTCGTCGTCGACTGCGAAACATCCTTCGTGCGACTCGGTTTGGCAGAAGAGCTGGCGCGCCATCTCGACGCCCCCGCGGTTCGGCTGTCGCAGCTGCGGGCCGACAGTCTCACCGCCGTGGTTCGCACCGCCGCATAGGGAGGGAGCCAGATGCCTCAGGGTCAACCTCTCACCGTCCCCGACGACGGCCTGACGACACGCGTCCGCCGCAACGCGCCGCTGCTGGCCGTCCACACGGGAGCAGGCAAGGGAAAGTCGACCGCTGCTTTCGGAATGGCGCTGCGCGCGTGGAACCAGGGTTTCGACGTCGCCGTGTTCCAGTTCGTCAAGAGTGCGAAATGGAAAGTGGGCGAGGAGGCCGCATTTCGTGAGCTCGGCCGGCTGAACGAGGAGCACGGCGTCGGCGGACCCGTCGAGTGGCACAAGATGGGGTCGGGTTGGTCGTGGTCACGCAAGGCGGGCACCGACGTCGACCATGCCGTCGCGGCGGCCGACGGCTGGGCGGAGATCGCGAGGCGGCTGGCCGAGGAACGCCACGACTTCTATGTGCTCGACGAGTTCACCTACCCGCTGAAGTGGGGCTGGATCGACACCGATGACGTGATCGCCACACTCGCGGCGCGGCCCGGCACCCAGCATGTGGTCATCACCGGCCGTGACGCCCCGCAGTCGCTGGTGGACGCCGCCGATCTGGTCACCGAGATGACCAAGGTGAAGCACCCGATGGACGCGGGCCGCAAGGGTCAGAGGGGCATCGAGTGGTAGCTCCTGCCGTGGTGATCGCCGCGCCGGCGTCGGGCAGCGGAAAAACCACCGTGGCAACGGGTTTGATCGGCGCGCTGCGGCAGGCGGGGCATCGCGTCGCGCCGTTCAAGGTGGGCCCCGACTACATCGATCCCGGCTACCACGCGCTCGCGGCGGGCAGGCCCGGCCGCAACCTGGACCCGGTGCTGGTTGGCGAAGACCTGATCGGCCCGCTGTACCGGCACGGCAGCGACGGATGCGACATCGCCGTGGTCGAGGGCGTGATGGGACTGTTCGACGGACGCATCGACGGCGTGATGACCGGGCCCGCAACCGGATCGACCGCACACGTGGCCGCCCTGCTCGGCGCTCCGGTGATCCTCGTCGTCGACGCCAAGGGGCAGAGCCACAGCATGGCCGCGCTGCTGCACGGGTTCTCGACGTTCGACGACTCGACCCGGATCGCCGGGGTGATCCTCAACCGGGTCGGCTCGCCGCGGCACGCCGAAGTGCTGCGGCAGGCATGCGAGCACGCGGGCATACCCGTACTGGGAGTGCTGCCGCGACTCGACCAGTTGAGCGTCCCCTCACGGCATCTCGGTCTGGTCACCGCCGTCGAGCACGGCGACCGCGCCCGCGACGCGGTCGATGCGATGACCGCCCTTGTCGCGTCGCATGTCGACCTGGCAGGCGTCGTCGCCGCAGCGGGCGGATGCGTCGCCGCGGAACCGTGGAGTCCCGAGCACGCCATCGCTTTTCGCGCGGACGAGCCCGTTACCGTGGCCCTGGCGGCGGGACAGGCGTTCAGCTTCTCGTACGCGGAGCACCTCGAACTGCTGCGCGCGGCGGGTGCCGACGTCGTCGAGTTCGACCCCCTGACCGAGCCGCTTCCCCCCGATACCGCGGCGGTTGTGCTGCCCGGCGGATTCCCCGAGGAGTTCGGCGCCGAACTTTCCGCCAATGAAGGCCTTCGACACCAGATCGCCGAGCTGGCCGCGGGTGGCGCGCCAGTGCACGCTGAATGTGCCGGGTTGGCCTATCTGGTCGACGAACTCGACGGACATCCGATGTGCGGTGTGCTCGCGGGCAAGGCTCGATTCACTGAGAAGCTCACGATCGGATACCGCGATGCCGTCGCGCCTGCGGCCTCGTCGCTGTATGAGGAGGGGGAGCGCGCCGTCGGCCACGAATTCCACCACACCGCGGTCACATTCACCGACAGCTACCAGTCCGCCTGGGTATTCCGCGGCCGCGACGCGCCCACTGTCCGCGACGGCGCAGTGCACGGCGGGGTGCACGCAAGCTATCTGCACACCCATCCCGCGGCGCGGCCACAAGCGGTGACGCGCTTCGTCGCCGCCGCCGCTACCTCTAGGCTCGCCGGATGACCGATAACGCCTATCTGGTCGGCCTGCGACTGGCCGGCAAGAAGGTCGTGGTCGTCGGCGGCGGCACGGTCGCACAGCGCCGGCTGCCGTTGCTGGTCGCCACCGGCGCGGACATCCACGTCATCTCGAGGTCGGCGACGCCTGCCGTCGAGGCGATGAGCGGAATCACGTTGACGCTCAGACCCTTTGAAGAGGGCGATCTCGACGGCGCGTGGTACGTCATCGCGGCCACCGACGATCCCGACGTCAACGCGGCGATCGTCGACGAGGCCGAGCGACGCCGGATCTTCTGTGTCCGCGCCGACGCCGGAACCGAAGGCTCCGCTGTCACGCCTGCGACGTTCGAGTACGAGGGCCTGGCCGTCGGGGTGCTCGCAGGTGGCGAGCACCGACGCTCCGCGGCGATCCGTTCGGCGATCCACGAGGCGTTCCAGCAGGGTCTGATCACCGGCGACGCGCCCGGCGTCGTGCACGGCGGTGTCGCGCTGGTCGGTGGCGGCCCAGGGGATCCCGAGCTGATCACGGTGCGGGGCAGGCGACTGCTTGCCAACGCCGACGTGGTGGTCGCCGATCGGCTCGCGCCACCGGAACTGCTGGCCGAACTGCCGCCGCACGTCGAGGTCATCGACGCCGCGAAGATCCCGTACGGCCGGGCGATGGCGCAGGACGCGATCAACGCCGTGCTCATCGAGCGGGCCAGGGAGGGCAAGTTCGTCGTCCGGCTCAAGGGCGGCGACCCGTTCGTATTCGCGCGCGGATACGAGGAAGTGATCGCGTGCGCCGATGCAGGCATTCCGGTCACCGTCGTGCCGGGTGTGACAAGTGCCATAGCGGTTCCTGCGATGGCGGGCGTTCCGGTCACTCATCGGGCGATTACGCACGAGTTTGTGGTGGTCAGCGGCCATGTTGCGCCGGGGCACCCCGAATCGTTAGTGAATTGGGATGCGCTGGCCGCGATGAGCAGGCACGATCGTGTTGCTGATGGCCGTCGAGCGGATCGAACAATTCGCCGAGGTGCTGCTGAATGGCGGCCGACCTGCGGATACGCCGGTGCTGGTTGTCCAGCACGGCACGACGTCCGCGCAACGAACGTTGCGGACCACGCTCGGCGACGCGCCGGAGGCCATCCGATCCGAGGGTGTGAGACCACCCGCGATCATCGTGATCGGCCCCGTTGCGGCCTTCGGCAGTTAAAGGGATCTTAAGATTACTGTAAGGTAACCAGCTATGACGGCTCTCAATGATGCAGAGCGCGCCGCCATCCGACGTGACGCTCAAGGCGCCTCGGCCCGGGCGCTTCCGGAGCAGGTGAAACCCTCTGCGGCCGCGAAAACCGGCAGGTACCCGGCCTGGATGCCCTCTCGGCGCTTCGTCGCCGCGGTCGTCGCGATCGGCGGCATGCAGCTGCTGGCAACCATGGACAGCACGGTCGCGATCGTTGCGCTTCCTAAGATCCAGGACGAGCTGAACCTGTCCGACGCCGGCCGCAGCTGGGTCATCACGGCTTATGTGCTGACCTTCGGCGGCCTGATGCTGCTGGGCGGACGCCTCGGCGACGTCATCGGCCGTAAGCGGACCTTCATCGTCGGCGTCGCGCTGTTCACCATCGCCTCGATCCTGTGCGGCATCGCATGGGACGAGACGACGCTGGTCATCGCCCGCCTGCTGCAGGGCGTCGGGTCGGCGATCGCCTCACCGACCGGTCTCGCGCTGGTGGCCACCACCTTCCCCAAGGGCCCCGCCCGCAATGCCGCGACCGCCGTATTCGGTGCGATGACGGCCATCGGTTCGGTGATGGGCCTTGTCGTCGGCGGCGCGCTGACCGAGGTGTCCTGGCGATGGGCGTTCCTCGTCAACGTGCCGGTCGGCATCCTGATGATCTACCTGGCCCGCACCAGCCTGCGCGAGACGCACAAGGAGCGGATGAAGCTCGACGCGACCGGTGCGATCCTGGCCACTCTCGGCTGCACCGCCGCGGTGTTCGGCTTCTCCATGGGTCCCGAGAAGGGCTGGCTCACGCCGATCACCCTCGGCTCGATCGCCGCCGCGGGCGTCTTCTTCATCGCGTTCGTCATCGCCGAGCGCAGCGCCCAGAACCCCGTCGTACCGTTCGAGTTGTTCAAGGACCGCAACCGACTGGCGACTTTCGTCGCGATCTTCCTTGCGGGTGGTGTGCTGTTCACGCTGACCGTGACCATCGGGCTGTACGTGCAGGACATCCTCGGCTACAGCGCGCTTCGGGCCGGGATCGGCTTCATCCCGTTCGTCCTCGCGATGGGCGTCGGCCTCGCCGTGTCGTCACAGCTGGTGTCGGTGTTCTCGCCGCGCGTGCTGACGATCGCGGGCGGTGTGCTGGTGCTCGGCGCGATGCTCTACGGGTCCACGCTGAACGCAGGCATTCCGTACTTCCCGAACCTCGTCGCGCCGATCACGATCGGCGGCGTCGGGATCGGCTTGATCGTCGTCCCGTTGACCCTCTCGGCGATCGCAGGAGTCGGCTTCGACCAGATCGGCCCGGTTTCGGCGATCGCGCTGATGCTGCAGAACCTCGGCGGACCGCTGGTGCTCGCCATCATCCAGGCCGTGATCACGTCGCGGACGCTGTATCTGGGCGGCACCACCGGACCGGTGAAGAACATGGACTCCGTCCAGATGCACGCCCTTGACCAGGGTTACGCGTACGGCCTGCTGTGGGTCGCCGCGGTGGCCGTTGCGGTCGGTGCGGTGGCGTTGTTCATCGGCTACACCGCCGAACAGGTCGGGCATGCTCAGGAAGTCAAGGACGCGATCGACCAGGGCGACCTCTAGACCTGCAGCGATTTCGGCGCGCGAACGTGCGCCCGAGCGTCGGTCAGCGCGCCCACATCGCCATGAGTAGGCTGGCAACCCATGTCTGCGCCGGGTGGTTCGAGTGAATCGACGGACCAACCCGCATCGCGTCTGACAACACACGTTTTAGGTATCGCGATATTCGCGATCACCGGCATGCAGTTGATGGCGACGCTCGACGGCACCATCGTCATCGTCGCGCTGCCGCGACTGCAGGCCGACCTCGACCTCTCCGACGCGGGCAAGAGCTGGGTCATCACCGCCTACGTGCTGACGTTCGGCGGCCTGCTGTTGATCGGCGGTCGCGTCGGCGATGCCATCGGCCACAAGCGGGCGTTCCTGTCCGGCGTCGGTGTGTTCACGATCGCATCGCTGGTGTGCGGCCTTGCCACCGACGGCATCACCCTGATCATCGCGCGAGCGGTGCAGGGCACCGGCGCGGCCATCGCGGCGCCGACCGGGCTGGCACTGATCGCGACGACCTACGCCGTCGGTCACGCCCGCAATCGCGCATTCGCGGTGTCGGCCGCCATGCAGGCCTCCGGTTCGGTGCTTGGGCCTCGTGCTCGGCGGCGCGCTGACGGTCGTGTCGTGGCGGCTGGCGTTCCTGATCAACATCCCGATCGGCATCGTCATCATCTGGGTCGCCGCCACCCGGTCTGGCCGAGACCCACCACGAGCGACTCAAGCTCGACGTCGCCGGTGCGGCGCTGGCGACGCTGGCCTGCACGTCGGCCGTGCTGGTGTTCACGCAGGGCCCGGCCAGGGGCTGGATCGACCCGTTTGTGATCGGCGCGGGCCGTGGCAGCCGTGGTCTTCCTCGTCGCGTTCCTGCTCGTCGAGCGAACCGCCGAACACCCGATCGTGCCGTTCTCGGTCTTCGACAACCGAAGCCGCGTCATGACATTCGTATCGCTGTTCATGGCGGGCGGGGTGATGCTGACCGCGACCGTGATCATCGGGCTCTACGTCCAGGATGTGATGGGCTACTCGGCGTTGCGGGCCGGGGTGGCTTTCCTGCCGTTCGCGGTGGCGTTCGGGTTGGGCACCCTGCTGGCCACGCATGCCGCGCCGCGGATCGCCCCGCGGTGGCTGATCATCGGATGTGGTGTGCTGGTGCTCGCGGCCATGTTGTACGGCTCGACGCTGGACCGATCGATCTCGTACTTCCCCGACTTCGTCGTGCTGATCCTGGTGGGTGGCTTCGGAATCGGTGTGATCTCGGTGGTCCTGCCGCTGTGTGCGGTTGCCGAGGTCGGCCCGCGCGAGATCGGGCCGGTGTCGGCGATTCAGCTGATGGTCTACAACCTCGGTGGCCCCCTGGTGCTCGTGGTGATCCAGGCCGTCATCACATCGCGGACGCTCTACCTTGGCGGCACCACCGGACCCGTCGACGAGATGACCTCGGGCCAACTCGACGCGCTGGACGCCGGCTACACCTACTCGCTGCTGTGGGTCGCCGGCATCGCGGTGGTCGTCGGCGCCGCCGCGCTCGGAATCGGCTTCACCGCACGGCAGATCGCCGCCGCCCAGCACACCCGCGAGGCGTTCGAGGCGGGCGAGCTCGAAGAGGGCGAGCTGGAGCCCGACGAGGTGTAGTTACCGGGCCCAGACGGCATTTGCCGTGACACACTTGACCGCGTGAGCGGCGGTCGCGTCAACTATGCGCGAAACGGGGATGTCCGGCTCGCGTACCGGGTGATGGGTGACGGTGACATTCCCGTCGTCTTCATCCCCGGCTGGGTCAGCAATGTCGATCTCTACGCAGATCCGTCAACCCTGTACGGCGCGGTAGCCGAGCGGATGGCTCACGGCACGCGACTGGTGGTGTGGGACAAGCGCGGGACGGGTTTGTCCGATCCGGTGACCGATGTCCCCACCCTGGATGAGCGGATGGATGATCTGCGTGCCGTGCTCGATGCCGCCGAAATGGAATCGCCTGCCCTGGTGGGGATGTCCGAGGGCGGCCCGATGAGCATGTTGTTCGCCGCCACCTACCCCGAACGTGTTCGCTCTCTGGTTCTGTACGGGACAGCAGCACGCTTCTCACCGGAATTACCCGATCACCCGTGGGGCGTTGGTCCCGAACAGGCTGACGAGGTTCGCAAGGACATCGAGGACAATTGGGGCGCAGGGGCATTCGCAGAGTTGTTCTTCGGACCGATCGCCGACGTGCCAGGGGTCCGCGACATGCTCGGCAAGGAACAGCGGGCCTCCGCGAGTCCGATGATGGCTCGACTGCTGTGGGAGGCGGTCCTGCAGATCGACGTGCGCGCGGTGCTCGGGTCCGTCCACACACCCACACTGGTGCTCGCAGGCGAGGGGATCGCGTCGCGCCCTTCGAGGCGTCGGCAGCGCTCGCGGCGGGCATACCCAACGCCGAGCTTCGCGAACTGCCGCCTGGTGAGCACTACGCAATCGACCTGACGGATCTGTTGCCCCGTGCGGTGCTGGAGTTCGTCGGCCAGCAGGCCGATGCCGCGCTGACCGAGCGCGTGCTGAGCACCGTCCTGTTCACCGACATCGTCGGCTCCACCGAACTACTCGCCGCCGGTGGGGACGACCGTGGCGCCGACAGCTCGACGACCACGACCGGCTCGTCGACACCGTGCTCGCGCAGGTACGGCGGCCGACGGGCCAAGCACACCGGCGACGGAGTCTTCGCATTGTTCGACGGCCCGACGAAGGCCGCGCGCTGCGGCCTGGATCTGGTGCCCGCCCTGGCAACTCACGGCATACCCGATCCGGGCAGGCGTGCACATCGGCGAATGCGAGAAGCGCGGCGACGAGTGGAGCGGGATGGCCGTGCACGTCGGCGCGCGGATCGGCGCGATGGCGGGTGCGGGCGAGGTGCTGACCAGCCGCACCGTGCGCGACCTCTCCGTCGGGCTCAGGCCTGATCTTCGAAGACCTTGGGCGTCACCGCCTCAAGGGACTGCCCGAGGACACCGAGGTGTTCCGCGTCAAGGTCGCCTGAGTCAGCGGCGATTCCCACGCTCACTAAGCTTGCGGGCTGTGATCACCCGCATGTCCGAACTTTTCCTGCGCACGCTGCGCGACGACCCCGCCGACGCCGAGGTCCCCAGCCATAAGCTGCTGATCCGCGCAGGCTACGTGCGCCCGGTCGGACCCGGGCTGTACAGCTGGCAGCCGCTGGGTCTGCGGGTGCTGCGCAACGTCGAACGTGTCGTGCGCGACGAGATGAACGCGATCGGCGGACAGGAGATCCTGTTCCCCGCGCTTCTGCCGCGCGGCCCCCTACGAGACCACGAACCGGTGGACCGAATACGGCGACGGCGTCTTCCGGCTGAAGGACCGCCGCGAGAACGACTACCTGCTCGGCCCCACGCACGAGGAGCTCTTCACGCTGACGGTGAAGGGGGAGTACAGCAGCTACAAGGACTTCCCGGTGCTGCTGTACCAAATCCAGACGAAGTACCGCGACGAGGCGCGGCCGAGGGCGGGCATCCTTCGCGGGCGTGAGTTCGTCATGAAGGACTCCTACTCCTTCGACATCGACGACGACGGACTGCGGGCCGTCTACCACCGGCACCGCGACGCCTACCAGCGCATCTTCGACACGCTCGGGGTCCGCTACGTCATCGTCTCCGCCGTGTCGGGAGCGATGGGTGGCAGCGCCTCAGAAGAGTTCCTTGCCGAGAGCGAGGTCGGCGAGGACACCTTCGTGCGCTGCCTGGAGTCCGGGTACGCCGCCAACGTCGAGGCCGTCGAGACCACGGCGCCCGACGCGGTGCCGTTCGACGGGCTGCCGGAGGCCAAGGTGCACGACACCCCGGACACCCCGACCATCGCCACCCTGGTGGACTGGGCCAACACCGTCGATCTCGGGCGGCAGATCACCGCCGCCGACACCCTCAAGAACGTCCTGCTGAAGACGCGGGTACCCGGCGGCGAATGGGAACTGCTGGCCGTCGGAGTGCCCGGAGACCGCGAGGTCGACGAGAAGCGGCTCGGTGCGGCGCTCGACCCAGCCGAGTACGCACTGCTCGACGACGCGGATTTCGCGAAGAACCCGTTCCTGGTCAAGGGCTATGTCGGCCCGAAGGGATTGCGGGAGAACGGTGTTCGCTATCTCGTCGATCCGCGCATCGTCGACGGCACGTCGTGGATCACCGGCGCGGACGCGCCCAACAGGCACGTCGTCGGCCTGGTGATGGGACGCGACTTCACCGCCGACGGCACCATCGAGGCCGCCGAGGTGCGCGACGGCGACCCGTCCCCGGACGGGGCGGGTGCGCTGGTGTCTGCCCGAGGCATCGAGATCGGCCACATCTTCCAGCTCGGCCGTAAGTACACCGACGCGTTCGCCGTCGACGTCCTCGCCGAGAACGGCAAGCCGGTGCGGCCGACGATGGGGTCCTACGGCATCGGGGTGTCGCGGCTGGTCGCGGTGATCGCCGAGCAGCATCACGACGAGCTGGGGCTGCGCTGGCCGTCGTCGGTTTCTCCGTTCGACGCACACGTCGTCATCGCCAACAAGGACGAGGCCGCCCGAGCGGGCGCCGGTGAACTGGCCGACGAACTGGACCGGCTCGGGTTCGAGGTGCTGCTCGACGACCGGAAGTCCTCGCCGGGCGTGAAGTTCAAGGACGCCGAACTGCTCGGGATGCCGTGGCTCGTGGTGGTCGGCCGAGGTTGGGCCGACGGGGTGGTAGAGCTGCGCAACCGGTTCAGCGGCGAAACGCGCGAAGTCGCCGTCGACGGCGCGGCCGCCGAGATCGCCGCGGCGCTCACCTCTTAACCGCTAGGCGAGGAAAGGGTAGCTACTCGCGATGCCGCCGGGGAAGGCCACGGTGATCGGCCACACGCCGAGCACCTTGCTCCAGCGCGCGGCGGTCACGGCCGTCTGCGTCAGTGCCTTCACCGCGAAGGTGCGCTCCTCGGTGGTCGTCGCCTGCTCCACCACCGCACGCCATGCCACCGCGGAGTCCTCTTCCATCCGCACCGCGAGGTTGGCCGCATCGGTCGGGTTGTCCACCTGCGTGGGCACCTGGTAGCCGGCGGCAGGCAGCGGCGGATCCACGCCACGCCCCTCGAGCATCTCGATGGCCGCCTCCCGGCGATCGCGGTGCTCCCTCATCGCCGTCGCCACCAGGTCGTTGTCCTCGGGCGTGGAATGCGCCGACACCAGCCCGTAGCCGTAGATCACGCCGTGCTCGGTGGTCACGGCGTCGAACAGCGCCGCGACGTCCGCGTCGGGCGGCCGGGTCGGGCTGGTCGGCTCGGCGGCGCGCGACGACGTCGTCGTCGGAGTGGGCTCGGCCGATGTCACGGCGCTCCTCTCCTCGGCGCGAGTGCCACCGTGTAGGCCGCGGTGCAGGACGCGGCGATCGAGCCGAGCAGTCCGGCGCGGTATCCCGACATCGTGGTGGCCAACTGGCCCGCGCTCTCGGCCGACTTCTTCAAAGCGTCGACGACGTCCTTGGCGGTCGGCGCGCTCGCCGCAGCGGCGGCGCTGGTCGTGGTCGTGGTCGCCGACGTCGACGTGGTCGGCTCACCCGTCAGGCGGGCGATCTCGTTGGACAGCGCTTCGGCATGCTTGGCCCGCTCCGAGGACACCGCGGCCAGCGGGGGCCGCTGCGGCGGCTTCGCGCCTTCGGCGGCGTCGCTGGCCAGTTGGCTGTCGCTGCGGGCCATATCGAGCTGCGTCATCAGCTCGGCGAGCTCCGGCGGCGGCGGAGACTTGCCGCATGCCACGCCGGTGACGCCCACGACCGCAAGTGCCGCCGTCCCGACCAGCATGCGCCGCCTGCTGACGACGGGAAGGGCACTCGGCACAGCGCCATCCTGCCATTGCCGAAACAGCACTGTGTATTCGCTGGGCACGGCCGCGAGATTGCAGTTCGCCTGCAGTTCACTGGCGTATCGTTGGCCGCGTCGGAACAATTCAACATGAGGAGCTCGCCGTGGCATCGGATCCGCAGCTGCGGTCTGCGAGACTGCCCTCGCAGAAGCAGGTGATCGAGCTACTCGACGGCGAGTTCGCGCGCGCAGGATACGAAATCGAGGACGTCGTCATCGACGCCAAAGCACGTCCGCCGCGCATCACGGTGATAGCCGACGGAGACGACGGGCTCGACCTCGCTTCGATCGCCACGCTCTCCCGGTCGGCGTCCGAACTGCTCGACACGGCGGACTCGGAGAACTCGCAGACGCCATACGTGCTCGAGGTGACATCGCGTGGTGTGGACCGGCCGCTCACCGAGGAGAAGCACTTTCGGCGCGCCCGCGGCCGCAAGGTCGAGCTGACGCTGACCGACGGATCGCAGCTGACCGGCAGGCTCGGCGAGACCCGAGACGGAACGGTCAGCGTCGTCGTGCCCGAAGGGCGAAGGGGGGACTATTCGGTTCGCGAACTGCCGCTAGACGATATCGCCAAAGCCGTTGTCCAGGTGGAGTTTTCACCACCGAATCAACGTGAGCTCGAGCTGGCAGGCCAAACGGGGAAGGGGGCCGGAGCATGAATATCGACATGGCCGCGCTGCACGCCATCGAGGCCGACAAGGGCATCTCGGTGGACATCGTCGTCGAGACCATCAAGTCCGCGTTGCTCACCGCCTATCGCCACACCGAAGGCCACGAAGCCGACGCGCGTATCGAGATCGACCGCAAGACCGGCGTCGTGCAGGTGCTGGCCCGCGAAACCGACGAGGACGGCAACCTCCTCAACGAATGGGATGACACCCCAGAGGGGTTCGGCCGCATCGCGGCGACCACCGCGCGCCAGGTGATCCTGCAGCGGCTGCGCGACGCCGAGAACGAGAAGAACTACGGCGAGTTCTCCACCCGCGAGGGCGAGATCGTCGGCGGAGTCATCCAGCGCGACAGCCGCGCCAACGCCCGCGGCCTCGTCGTCGTCCGGATGGGCAGTGAGACGAAGGGCTCCGAGGGCGTGATCCCGTCGGCCGAGCAGGTCCCGGGCGAGAGCTACGAACACGGCGACCGGTTGCGTTGCTACGTCGTCGGCGTCAGCCGCGGCGCCCGCGAACCTCTGATCACTTTGTCGCGCACGCACCCCAACCTCGTTCGCAAGCTGTTCTCGCTCGAGGTCCCCGAGATCGCCGACGGCTCCGTCGAGATCGTCGCGGTGGCCCGCGAGGCAGGCCACCGGTCCAAGATCGCGGTGACTTCGCGGGTGCCCGGGCTCAACGCCAAGGGCGCCTGCATCGGTCCGATGGGCCAGCGGGTGCGCAACGTGATGAGCGAGCTGTCCGGCGAGAAGATCGACATCATCGACTACGACGAGGACCCGGCCAAGTTCGTCGCCAATGCGCTGTCGCCGGCCAAGGTGGTGTCCGTGCAGGTCATCGACGAGGCGGGCCGCGCAGCGCGGGTGGTGGTACCCGACTTCCAGCTGTCGCTGGCCATCGGCAAGGAAGGCCAGAACGCCCGGCTCGCGGCCCGGTTGACCGGCTGGCGCATCGATATCCGTAGCGATGCGGCCGCCGCCGAGGACAGCGCGCCGAATCCGGATGCGACACGCGGGGTCCCCCACAACTGATAGCAGTCTGCGGCCGGTTCGGTCAGCAGGAGCTCAGACGGTAGACTCAGGCGTGATCCAGCGCGAGACTTCGGCTTCGCCGCATCGAAGTACGGAAGGACCCGTACGGACATGCGTCGGCTGCCGGAAGCGAGAGCTGGCCGCCGGACTACTTCGGGTAGTTGCTCGCGGCAGCGGGAATGGCGATTACGCCGTAACCGTTGACGCAGCAGGTAACCTGCCTGGGCGGGGCGCTTGGTTGCACCCTGACCAGCAGTGTTTGCACGCAGCAATCCGGCGGCGAGCATTCGCTCGAGCGTTGCGCATCACCGGCTCACCGGAAACATCCGGGGTGTCGAAGCACTTGGAGTCGATCGAAACATCACTCGAAGCGCCTCGGCGCCCGGCTACAGAACAGGCAGCGAAGAACATGAGCACACCGTGAAGTCCAGACGATGACCATGCGTCATAGCTAAACCCGAGGCGCGGCCCTACCACCGCTGTCGCCTCTAAGACAGGAGAGAAGTGGCAGGCAAGGCCCGCGTACACGAGTTGGCTAAGGAACTCGGTGTAACCAGCAAGGAAGTACTCGCCCGACTGAGTGAACAGGGCGAATTCGTTAAATCCGCATCCTCCACAGTGGAGGCCCCCGTCGCGCGCCGGCTGCGCGAATCCCTCGGCGGGGCGAAGCCCGCTGCCGATAAGGCCAAGGCCGACGGTAACGGCGCGCCCGCCAAGAAGGCGGCGCCTGCCAAGGCAGCGCCCGCCGAGGCGGCACCCGCGCCTGCAGCGGCCAAGCCGGCCGCTCCAGCGGCACCGGCGCCGGCAGCGGAACCCGCAGCACCCGAGGCGCCTGCACCTGCGGCAACGGCGGCCGCGCCGGCTGATGCGCCCGCGCGTCCCGGCCCGACCCCCGGTCCCAGGCCTGCGACGCCCGGCCCCAAGCCTGCAGCGCGTACACCGCGTGTCGGCAACAACCCGTTCTCCTCGGCGCAGCCGGTCGAGCGGGCGATTCCGCGGCCTCAGGCCCCCCGACCAGGCGCCCCGCGTCCCGGTGGTGGCCCCCGTCCCGGCGCCACGCCAGGCAATATGCCTCCACGCCCACCCGGCGCGCGGCCAGGCGGCCCCGGCCGTCCAGGCGGCGGCCCGCGGCCAGCAGCAGGCGGTCGTCCCGGTGGTCGGCGGCGGCGGTGGCGGTCGTCCCGGTGGCGGTGGTGGCGGCGGCGGTAACTACCGCACCGGCGGACCCGGCGGCGGCGGACCCGGTGCCGGAGGCGCACCCGCAGGCGGCGGCTATCGCGGTCGTCCCGGTGGCGGTGGTCGTCCCGGTCAGCGTGGCGGCGCCGCAGGTGCGTTCGGTCGTCCCGGCGGCGCACCCAAGCGCGGTCGCAAGTCGAAGCGGGCGAAACGCGCCGAGTACGAGAACATGCAGGCGCCGGTCGTCGGCGGCGTGCGGTTGCCGCACGGCAATGGCGAGACCGTCCGGCTGGCGCGAGGCGCGTCGCTGTCCGACTTCGCCGAGAAGATCGACGCCAACCCGGCCTCACTCGTGCAGGCGCTGTTCAACCTGGGCGAAATGGTCACGGCCACCCAGTCGGTCGGCGACGACACCCTGGAGCTGCTCGGCAGCGAGATGAACTACAAGATCCAGGTCGTGTCCCCGGAGGACGAGGACCGCGAGCTGCTCGAGTCCTTCGACCTGACCTACGGCGAGGACGAGGGCGACGAGTCGGATCTGGAGAGTCGTCCGCCCGTGGTCACCGTCATGGGTCACGTCGACCACGGCAAGACCCGACTGCTGGACACCATCCGCCAGGCCAACGTCCGCGAGGAAGAGGCAGGCGGAATCACCCAGCACATCGGTGCCTACCAGGTCGCGGTCGATTTCGACGGCGGTCAACGGCTGATCACCTTCATCGACACCCCGGGCCACGAGGCGTTCACCGCCATGCGTGCCCGCGGCGCCAAGGCCACCGACATCGCGATCCTGGTGGTCGCCGCCGACGATGGCGTCATGCCTCAGACGGTGGAGGCCATCAACCACGCGCAGGCGGCCGATGTGCCGATCGTGGTTGCGGTCAACAAGATCGACAAGGAAGGTGCCGATCCTTCGAAGATCCGCGGGCAGCTGACCGAATACGGTTTGGTGCCAGAGGAATTCGGCGGAGACACCATGTTCGTCGACATCTCGGCGAAGCAGGGCACCAACATCGCGGCGCTGGAAGAGGCGGTGCTGCTCACCGCAGACGCCGCCCTCGACCTGCGGGCCAACCCCGATATGGAGGCCCAGGGTGTGGCCATCGAGGCGCATCTGGACCGTGGCCGCGGACCGGTGGCGACCGTGCTCATTTCGCGCGGCACGCTGCGCGTCGGCGACTCGATCGTCGCGGGCGACGCCTACGGCCGCGTCCGTCGCATGGTCGACGAGCACGGCGAGGACATCGACGCCGCGCTGCCGTCGCGACCGGTGCAGGTCATCGGGTTCACGTCGGTGCCCGGCGCCGGTGACAACCTTCTCGTCGTCGACGAGGACCGCATCGCGCGTCAGATCGCCGACCGCCGCAGCGCGCGCAAGCGCAACGCGTTGGCGGCCCGCACCCGCAAGCGGATCAGCCTGGAGGACCTGGATTCGGCGCTGAAGGAAACCAGCCAGCTGAACCTGATCCTGAAGGGCGACAACGCGGGCACCGTCGAGGCGCTGGAGGAGGCCCTGCTGGGCATCCAGATCGACGACGAGGTCGAACTGCGCGTCATCGACCGCGGCGTCGGCGGCGTCACCGAGACCAACGTCAACCTGGCGTCGGCCTCGGATGCGGTGATCATCGGCTTCAACGTTCGCGCCGAAGGCAAGGCCACCGAACTGGCCAACCGCGACGGCGTCGAGATCCGCTACTACTCGGTGATCTACCAGGCCATCGACGAGATCGAGAGCGCGCTCAAGGGCATGCTCAAGCCGGTCTACGAGGAGAAGGAACTGGGCCGGGCGGAGATCCGCGCGATCTTCCGGTCGTCCAAGGTCGGCAACATCGCCGGCTGCCTCGTCACCTCGGGTCTCATCCGCCGCAACTCCAAGGCGCGGCTGCTGCGTGACAACGTGGTGGTCGCCGAGACCATGACCGTCTCCTCGCTGCGGCGAGAGAAGGACGACGTCACCGAGGTGCGCGACGGATACGAATGCGGTCTGACGCTGACGTACTCCGACATCAAGGAAGGCGACGTCATCGAGACCTACGAGCTGGTCGAGAAGGAACGCACCTAGTGGTCGATGTAGGCCGTGCGCGTCGGCTCTCCAGGCGCATCGCCACCATCGTCGCCTCGGCGATCGAGTTCGAGATCAAGGATCCCCCGTTGGCCTTCGTGACCGTCACGGACACGAAGGTGACGGGCGACCTGCACGACGCCACCGTGTATTACACGGTTCGCGGCAATACGTTGCAGGAGGAACCCGACTATGCGGGCGCGGCCGCAGCGCTCGAACGCGCGAAGGGCACTCTGCGGTCGAAGGTCGGTGCGGCCATCGGGGTGCGGTTCACGCCGACGCTGTCGTTCGTCCTCGACAAGGTGCCGGAGACCTCTGCCCACATGGAAGAGCTGCTGGCCCGCGCCCGCGCCGCAGATGAGGATTTGGCGAGAGTTCGGCAGGGTGCCAAGCCCGCGGGCGATGCCGACCCGTATCGTCAGGATGACCGGGGGCGGGGAGGTTCCGGCGGGGAGCTGGATGACGAGCTAGACGCTGAGGACACCGTTGACCGCGATTGACCCGAAGACCGACGCAGACCTGGTGGGTCAGCGCGTCGACGCCAAGGGCGCTGCCGAGCTTCTCGACGCCGCCGGCTCCGTCAGCGTGGTCTGCCACGTCTATCCCGACGCCGACACCGTCGGTGCAGGGCTCGCGCTGGCGCTCGTGCTCGACCATGCAGGCAAGGATGTCGAGGTCAGCTTCGCCGAGCCGGCGGGGCTGCCCGAATCGCTGCAGTCGCTGCCCGGCGGTCATCTGCTCATTCCGCCAACCGATATGCGCCGTGACGCCGACCTCGTGGTCACCGTCGACATACCGAGCGTCAATCGGCTCGGCTCGCTGCGTGAGCTGGCCGAGCCTGGGCGTGAGGTGTTGGTGATCGACCACCACGCCTCCAACCTGTTTTTCGGCAGCGCCAACTTCGTCGACCCGTCCGCGGATTCGACCACCATGCTGGTCGCCGATCTGCTCGACGCCTGGGACAAGCCGATCGAGGTCGGGGTGGCGCACTGTCTCTACGCCGGGCTGACCACCGACACCGGGTCGTTCCGGTGGGCCAGCGCGGGCGCCCACCGGCTGGCCGCCCGGCTCGTGGAGCTGGGCGTCGACAACGCCGCGATCAGCCGCACGCTGCTGGACAACCATCCCTTCGCGTGGCTGCCGATGCTGTCGCGCGTGCTGGCTTCCGCGAAGTTGCTTCCCGACGCCGCCGAAGGCCGCGGCCTCGTGTATGCCATTGTCGGACATCAGGAATGGGCTGACGCGCGGCCTGAGGAAGTCGAAAGCATCGTCGACATCGTGCGCACGACCCAACAGGCCGAAGTCGCCGCGGTGTTCAAGGAGATCGAGCCGGGACACTGGTCGGTTTCGATGCGGGCCAAGTCCCTCGATCTCGCGTCGATCGCCAGCGCGTTCGGTGGCGGCGGGCACCCACACGCCGCCGGATACTCGACGTCCGGATCGGCCGACGACGTCGTCCAGGCGCTCTACGTAGCCCTTGGCTGAGCCCGACCCCACGTCCGATCTCCCGGTCGCTCCCGCGACCGGCCGCCGCATCGCAGGGTTGGCGCTACCCGCGCTCGGGGTGTTGGCCGCCGAACCCATCTACCTGTTGTTCGACCTCGCCGTCGTCGGTCGGCTCGGCGCGCTCAGCCTTGCCGGCCTTGCCATCGGTGGGCTGATCCTGAGCACGCTGAGCTCGCAGATGACGTTCCTGTCCTACGGCACCACGGCGCGCTCGGCCCGCTTTTTCGGCGCGGGCAACCGCGAGGCGGCGGTCGGTGAGGGGGTGCAGGCGACCTGGCTCGCCGTCGGGCTGGGCGCATTGGTCGTCATCGTGTTCCAGATCGTCGGCTGTGCCAGTGGTTTCGGCGCTTGCCGCGGGCGGAGACATCGCCGAGGCAGCGCTGCCGTGGGTGCGGATCGCGATCGTCGGCGTGCCCGCCATCCTCATCTCGGCTGCGGGCAACGGATGGATGCGCGGCGTGCAGGACACCGCACGACCGCTGCGCTACGTCGTCTTCGGGTTCGCGGTGTCGGCCGTGCTGTGCCCGCTGCTGGTGTACGGCTGGCTCGGTATGCCGCGGCTGGAGCTTGTCGGTTCTGCGATCGCCAATCTGGTCGGCCAGTGGATTGCCGCCCTGTTGTTCTGTCGTGCGCTTCTTGTCGAGCGGGTGCCGCTGCGGATCCAACCGAAAGTGCTTCGCGCACAGTTGGTCATGGGTCGCGATCTGTTGTTGCGGACGCTGGCGTTTCAGATCTGTTTCGTCTCGGCGGGAGCCGTCGCCGCCCGGTTCGGCGCCGCTGCGGTGGCCGCCCACCAGGTGGTGCTGCAGCTGTGGAGTTTCCTTGCGCTGGTGCTGGACTCGCTCGCGATCGCGGCTCAGTCGCTGGTGGGTGCGGCGCTGGGCGCAGGCGAACTGGCGCATGCCAAGTCGGTGGCCTGGCGGGTGACCATCTTCTCCGCCGTCGCGTCCGCGGTGCTGGCCGGGGTGTTCGCCGTCGGCGCCTCGGTGTTCCCGACTGTGTTCACCTCCGACCGCTCCGTACTGGATGCGATCGGAGTTCCGTGGTGGTTCATGGTGGCCCAATTGCCGGTCGCTGGAATAGTTTTCGCGCTCGACGGCGTGCTGCTCGGTGCGGGTGACGCGAAGTTCATGCGCAACGCCACCCTGGCCAGTGCGCTGGTGGGCTTCCTTCCGTTGATCTGGCTGTCGCTGATCTTCGGCTGGGGCCTGCTCGGCATCTGGTCAGGCCTGAGCACCTTCATGGTGCTGCGGCTCGTCTTCGTCGGCTGGCGAGCGTTCTCCGGCCGCTGGCTGGTGGCAGGAACAGGCTAGGGTCAGCCGTCGCTGCCGGAGTCACCGGAGTCGCCATTGCTGGTGCTGCCGGTGCCGCCCTGGCCTGCTGGGCCACCGGGGGCCCCGGAGCCGCCGTCGCCGCCATTGCCACCGTCGCCGCCGCTGCCGGAGGACCCGCTGACAGCGAGACCTTTGCCGCCGTCTCCGCCAGAGCCGCCGGGGGATCCGGTGCCACTGTCGCCGCCGTCGCCGCCGCTACCGCCAAGCGCGTTTCCGTCGTTGATCTCTATGACGCCAACGACGCCGCCATCCCCACCATTGCCGCCGGTTCCCTGGCTACCGGCGTCGCCACCGTCGCCGCCGTCACCTCCGAGCGCGGGCGCGGCGTAGCCGTCATTGTCTTCGTCACTGCTACCGGCGTTGCCGCCTTTGCCGCCGTCACCGCCGTTGCCGGACAGCGCGCCGCCGTTTCCGCCGTGGCCTCCAGGGCCTGCGACCGCCCCTCCCTCGAAGCTGGCGGACAATCCGCCGCCGCCACCGTCGCCGCCGCTACCGCCATTGCTGCCACCGTTGCCGCCAGCCCCTCCGACGCCGCCGACCGTGAAGCTCGCCGCCCCTGAACCGGAGCCGTTGCCGCCCTTCCCGCCGTCGCCGCCGTCGCCGCTGTCTTGGGCGCTTCCACCGCTGCCGCCATTACCGCCGATGCCGTCGCCGTGGCCTGCGCCGCCGAAGCCACCGTCACCACCGTCGCCGGCTTGGCCGTTGACGGTGTTGCCGCCGTTACCGCCGAAACCGCCCGAGCCGGTGACGAAGGCGCTGTGGCTGCCAACGGAGCTGTTTCCGCTGCCTCCGTCACCACCATCGCCTGCATCGCCGTTGAGCGCGTTTCCGCCGTCACCCCCGTCGCCGCCCACCGTGCTGGCACCCTCGTTCTCGGCATCGCAGGCGTCGAAGCAGCCGCCATGGGCAGCGCCACCCGCACCGCCTTGGCCGCCGGTGCCGCCGCCTCCACCGTTTCCGCCGTCGCCGCCGTCACCACCGGTGGCAGTCGAGCCGATCAAGATGGCGGTTGCCTTACCGCCATTGCCACCGTTTCCACCGTTGCCCCCGAATTGCCCGCCCCTGCCGCCGTCACCGCCCGAGCCGGCAGTGGCGTCGCCGACCGTGCTGAAGACGCTGAGGCCGTCGCCGCCGTCGCCGCCGTTGCCGGAGATCAGCCCGCCGTTGCCGCCATTTCCGCCGTCGTGGAAATACAGGCCGCCGTTGCCCCCGTTTCCGCCGTTGCCGATCAGGCCTGCGTTGCCACCGTCAGCACCGGTGCCGGTGACGCCAATCCCGCCGTCGCCGCCGTTGCCGTAGAAGAACCCGCCGTCGCCCCCCTTTTGATCGAAGCCGCCGTCGGCACCGTTGCCGAACAGGATGCCGCCGTCTTGGCCGGGCAGCACTCCGTCGCCGACAAGGAGGCCGCCGGGTCCGACCAAACCGAGGAAAGCTCCTGTCGGCGAGAACAATCCGAAATTGGTCGTGTCGCGCGCGGGAGACGCCAGCTGCTGGCCGATTGTCGATGCGGACCGACCGTTGGTCGGTGACGTCGGGCGCGCAAGAGTGGTGGGGGCGAACGACTGGCGCGTGTTGGACATCGAGGTGCCGCTGATCGCCACCGATGTATCGGGTCCGCCGAGTGCTACCGATGTATCAGGTCCGCCGAGACCGGTCGCCACCGGTGCGACGTAGAAGCCTCCTGGCAGGGGCCGAATGCCAGTCGGCGCAGGTATCGCTGGCGTCTCGAAGATGTTCGCGTACAACGTGTTCGGGGTGACAAGTGCTGCCGACACAACACGGGCAGACGACGTAGCTGGACGCGGGATCGGCCGCTCAGTGTCTACCGCAGTAGCACCCGCCGCGGTGACGGCAACTGCGCAGACGGTGCCGACGATGAGTTTCTTGGCTGGGTGGAATTCACGATGTGCTCCCTTGGCTGTGGTCCCGGCTTGGATCGGCCGGGCGTACAGGTAGGAGCACCCACCTCGCCAATTCCGGACACTTTTGTCCATTGATGCGCAACAGGTTTCGAGACACACTACAGCGGCGGCAGTGTGCCACGTGGCGGGTCGATGACCAGATTCGGCGGTCCGGTGAGCGTGCCTCCGCCAGGCGGCGGGGGAGGCGGTGCAGGCCACTGCGGGAACTCCCACTGCGGCAGCTCCCACTGAGGCGGCCACTGCAGCGGCGGTGGAGGCGGTGGCATTGGCGGTTCCGGGGGCGGCGCGGGCGGGTCGGGTATCGCGGGCTCGTCGACCACCGGCGGCGGTTCAGGCGGGGGAGCCTGCGTCGGTGTCTGCGCCATGGGCGGCCGCACCACTGGTGTCGGCCGCGGCGCCGCTGGTACGGAAGGCGGTGGCGCCTTGATCGCCGACTGCGGAGGTGCGGGGGGACCGCCCTTCACGGGCGCGACCGGCGGCGGTTGCGGCGTATCGCTGACCTGCACCGGTGACACCGCGGTGGTGGTGACCTGCTGCAGCCACACCAGCGAAAGGCCAAGCGCGGCGACCAGTGCCGCGAGGAACAGTGCCGCAGGAAGCTTGGAGTCTTCTGGTATGGCGCGTACCGCCGTCGTGATCGTTGGAGAACGGGCTCGCAGATGTGGTGAGTTCGACCTCGCCGAGCGTGCGCTCCCGCAGCCAGGCGGGTGCCGGGATGAACACCGGTGCGGCGCCAAGCAGCGCCACCGGGTTGACCAGTCGTCGTCGCTCCTCGTCGCACGTTGCGCAACCCTCGATGTGGCGGGCCACGCGTTTGCGCATCAGCACGGTGAACGTGCCGTCCCAGCCGTCGAGGACGGCCGCGAGTTCGGCGCATCGGTCCGGATCGACGTGCACGCCGCGAGACACCAACAATGCCCCGAGGGCCCGTTCCACGGTTTCGCGCAGCCGGTGCACGATCGTGTTCGCGTTGACCTGGGTGACGCCGAGCGCTTCGGCGAGGTCGGCCCCGTCCATGCCGTGCCGGTAGGCCAGCTCGAGTACCGATCGATCGCGATCGGAAAGCCCGCCTGCGGCGTCGCTGACCAGATCGGCGAGTTCGCCTCGGGCCGCGATCGTTTCGGGACTGGGATCGTCGGAGACGGCATCGGGTAGTTCGTCGGAGACCATTTCACGGTTACGGTCGCGGATCCTGCGCAGCGCCTCGCTCCTGGCGATCGAGTACAGCCATGGGCGCAGCCTGTCCGGGTCGCGCAGTTGCGCCATGCGGGTGGCGGCGATGCAGAACACGTCCTGAACGCAGTCTGCGGCGCCGTCGCGGTCGCGAAGCATGCCCCAGCAGAAGTCGTGGAGCCGGTCGGCGTACCGGTCGTAGATTCCGGCCCATGCGGCGCGGTCGCCTGCCGCGCAGGCGAGCGCCAACTCCGCGTCGGTGCTGTGAGGCCCGACGATGTCCCAGTCGGCGGCAGCCGTCATGGTCACGACTTGGCCAGGGTTGCGCGGCTGCTTGGTGCACCTGACTGGTGCGGCCCTCGTCCGGCTTCGTGGTCGGGCAGCTTCGTCGTCCACCTGCTGCTCGGGACGGGCTTCAGCTCGTTCGTTGTCGGCTTCTTCATCGCGGGGTCGAGAATCGGGGCCTCGATCACGACGTTGTTGGGGTCCGACTCGTCGGGGATCTGGGCAACCTCGATGTTCCCCGGATTGAACACCGGCGGCTTCGGCGCCTGCGGCTCGGGAGCAGGCGCCTGCGGTTTCGGCTTTTCTCCGAGCGGCGGGATGAAGACGTCGACGACCACCGGCGGCACGACGACCGGCGGTGCGGCAGGTGCCGCGGCGACCTCTTCGTTCGTTTTCGATTCGGCGAGCAACCGGATTCGGTGCAACAGCCTTCTCGACCGGATTCGGTGCCGGAGCCTGTGCAGCGGCAGGCATCTGCGGCACATGGGTGGTGCTTGGCGTGGTCGACTGGCCAGGCAGCTGCTCTGTCGAAACACCGAATCCGGGCACGACGACTGTCGGCGGAGCGACGTCGCGGTAGCCGAACAAGACGGCGCCGAGTGTGGCGCCACCGATGATTCCAGCCGCCACTGCGGCGAACAGTTTGGCGCGTGCCGCGGCGGGTTCCCGTTCGCGGGTTTCGGTGATGCCGTCGGTGAGCTCGCCGTCGAGCTCACCCAACGTGCTGGAGGACCAGGCGGCGATGACCGTCTGGGGATCGTCGTATGCGCTCACGACTTCGGTCGGGTCGGTGTCGTGGAAAGCCGGGGCCGACTCGGTCTGCTCTACGTCATACGTGGTGGTCATGATGTCCTCCGGTGCTTCCTCGCGATCCCTTGTCGAATCGCTGCTATAGGTAGGAGCGCCGAGCCCGGCCATTCCTGACACTTTTTGGGGAGCGAATAGGCCGACGGGGTATACGTGCAGTTCAGCCCGTTATTGGCGTTGGCACGACTGTGCCGAGCCCGCCGATCTCGACGTCGACGGTGGTCACGTCGGCTGGGGGTGCGGGGTAGAAACCCCATAGCTGCACCGACTCGCCCGCCAGCAACAGGTGGTCACCTGTCGCCTCGAGTTGGCCGGTCGGTGGACCCGCGAGAATGCTGAAGCCCTCCAGCAGCTCTCCGCCTGTGGTGCACACATTCGACCGCATCATCCTGGTTCTGTCGGCCACGGTGATGCCGGTGGGGCGGTCGATCGGGTTGGTCAGACCGCTGTCCTGAGGGACCTCGATCGCCGTTGATGTCGGGTTCGTCAGGGTCACGGTGGTGAGGAGATGTCCGCCGACGCGCTTGACGCTGTCCACCTGGGCCGTCGCACCCTGGGCCGCCAGGTCGTCGGTCAACGGTCGTGCTTCGAGCTGCGGTGGCCCTGCGGCGGTCATGTCTCCGGTGTGGATCTCCACCCGGCGGTTTTGCGCGCGGCCGTCGGGATCGTCGCTGCCGTCCGGATTGGTGTTGGGTGCCACTGGGCGGGACTCGCCGAATCCGACTGCGTTGAAAGTGGATTCGCCGCCCAGCCTCTCCTGCAGTGCCGCCTGAACCGACGCCGCTCTGGCTTCTGACAGCAGCTGGTTGGACGCATCGTCGCCGATGGCGTCGGTGTGTCCTTCGATCGTGATCGTGCCTTCGGCCGACCCGATCTGGTCCTCGACGCCGTCGAGGGCGGCTTGTGCGGCCGGTGTGAGTTCCGATTTGCCGAATTCGAACAGCACGTCACTGGGCAGCTTGATTTCCACCGGTGTATCCGCGCTCTCGCCTTCGGCGCCCTCGTTCGTACACATCAGGGTGTTGACGTACGCCTCGTCATCCCGAGGGCCGGTGAGGACCGGGTCGTCCTCGAGTGCCGCGGCACCCGCCGGCTGAATCGGAACCTCGACGGGCAACAACACGTCGGTCATGAACCACAGCTTCGTGGCATCCGCGGGCGGTGCGGTGAAGACGGCCGTGATGGTGGCAGCCGCCCCTGGCGCGATCTTTTCGTACTGGTTGTCGCTGACCCGGCCGTCGAAGCCGGTCTGCTTCTGCACGTCGTATGCCGTTGCACGCGGTATGTCCACCAGCTTGAAGTCCCGTTCGATCAGGCCCATGCCGAGGTCGTACGGCTCCACCGTTTCCTTCGTTCCGTTGAACAGCTCGAACTGCAGCGCAATATCCTGGTCATCCACTCGCACCAGCCGAATGTTTCGGCCCTCCACAGGAAATGCCGTCGACGCCGGCTTTGCGACGATGCCGCTGCCGGCTTTGGACGACGGTGCGGGCGCGGGTTCGGATGCCGTCGGCGTGACCGGCTGCGACGAGATCACTGTGGTGGCATGCCCGCCGGTCGTGCAGCCGGCGATGGTGACGACGGCCGTGAGCGCCGCGGCGGCCTTGATCTGAAACATGGGCTGCTCCGTTCGCAATGTGCGCAGCCCTGAGTGGGCCGCGCTCATCGGTAGGAGCGTCGAACGCGCGGTGTCCGGACAGTTTTCGCGAAGTCGGTTGTGGGCGCCGCCGACGCACGGAAGTATCTACGCGGTGAACAGGCTTGCGTGTGGCGCCGCTGCGATGGCACTGGTGAGCCTGATCCAGTGCCCGCAGGCGGCGGCAGAGCCTGCAACCGTCAGCACCGCCGTCAACGTGGTGATGCACGCATCGTTCGAGCAGACCCCGGATGCCGACCAGTGTGTCGGGGCAGGGGAGCTGGCGGCCGTTCGCCGCGGGGCGTCGGTGGTCATCTCGGAGGGATCGGTTTCCCCTGATGCCCCCAAGGTGGCCGTCGGCCAATTCTTCCGTTCCAGGCTGAACGACGGCGCGTGCCAGGTGTTGTACATAACCAGCGCACCCGTCATGGGAAGCTTCAACGTCCAGTTCGTCGGCCCGGGAGGCGAGCTGAGCTCAGTGTTCGGCCCGAACCGGTCCGAGCCCGTTACCGACCAGCCGGGCATCCAGCAGGTTGTTCACGTCGACCTGGGGTTCGCGCCGCAGCCCTAACCGGCAACCCGCGCGATGACGCCCCAGCCGAATTCGTTGGTGCGCACCTCGATGTCGCCGAACCCGGCGGCGGTCGAGGCGGGCAGGCAGCGTCGGCCGGATCGACCGGGTTGTAGGTGTCGCCCTCGTGATGCGCCTTGAGTTCCTCGCTGCCCAGGCTGTCGCTGGCAACCAGCGGGGCGCCCGGCTGCAGCACGCGGGCGACCTCGGCGAACAGCCGATCCTGCAACTCGACGGTCGGCACGTGGTGCAGCATCGTGAAGCACGCCGCTCCCGAGAAGCGGTCGTCGTCGTAGGTCAGCGAGGTGGCGTCGGCGTTGACGATCTCCACCGACGGGACGTCGGCGAAGCGGTCGGTCAGCATGGCCGCCAGCTCTTCGTCGATCTCGACCGAGGTCAGCCGCGGCACCGCCCGGCACAGCACGTCGGTGGTGGCGCCGTAGCCGGGACCGACCTCGAGCACGTCGTCACCGAGGTCGGTGTCGTTGAGCGCCCACGGCAGGATCACTTCCCGGATCGCCTGCCGCCACTCGTCGCTGCCGCACATCTCATGCGCTTTGTTCACAATCGGCAGCCTATGCGCGGTCAGCGCACTTGCGCACGACCCCGCTGGATGACGGCGTCGCGGTTGGCGGCGATGTCGTCCCCGCTCGCGGTGCTCATCCACTGCCGCGCCGATGCCGCCTCGATCCACAGGCCCTGATCGGTCTGCGATGAGTCGATGCGGTGGTACGACGCCAGCAGCGCGCGCACCGCATGTGGGTTGTTGCCGACGATCGATGCGGCGATGCGCCGCGCGGTCGGCAGCAGCTCGTCGTGGGCCACCACCTCGGTGACCAGCCCGGCGCGCAGCGCGTCGGGGGCCGAGAGGTAGTCCCCGGTCAGGCTCATCCGGCGGGCCATGCCAACGCCGACCTTTTGCGGTAGCCGCACCGACAGCCCCCACGTCGGCAGGAGGCCCACCCTGGCGTGGGTGTCGGCGAACCGGGCCTGCTCGGAGGCGATCAGGATGTCGCAGTACAACGCGAGCTCGAGGCCGCCGGTGACGGCCGCGCCGTTGATGGCGCCGATCACCGGTTTGGTCATCGGCGGCCACTTCGGCGAGATATCGGGCAACTCGGTGGTGTCGCCGAGTTCCTTGAGGTCAAGCCCCGCGCAGAACACCGGGTCGGCGCCGGTCAGGATGACGACGTCGACGGCATCGTCGGCCTCGGCGTCGCGGAGCGCGGCGAAGAACTGTTTGCGCAGCGCGGACGACAGCGCGTTGCGCGCCTGCGGGCGGTTCAGAGTCAGGGTGCGCACCCGGTCGGCGGTCTCGATGAGCAGCACTTGAGCGTCGGTCATGGCCTGAACCTATCGTGGACGTATGTGCCGAAACATCACCGAGCTTCGCGGCCTGGAGCCCGCCGCATCCGACGAGGAGATCGAGGCCGCGGCGCGGCAGTACGTCAGGAAGGTCAGCGGGGTCACGCGGCCGTCGGCGGCCAACGTCGAGGCGTTCGAAACCGCGGTCGCCGAGGTCACGGCGACGACGACGCGGCTACTGGCCTCGCTGCCGCCGCGTAAGCAGCCACCCAAGACCGTTCCGCCGCTGCGGCGCCCCGAGGTGCGGGCCCGCATAGAGGCCCGAGCAGCCCAAGCCGCCGGCACAGGGTGACCGCGACGACGCTGACCCAGCCCGCGCTCAAGGAGTGGAGCGCGGCGGTGCACGCGATGCTCGACGGCCGCCAGACCGTGTTGTTGCGAAAGGGCGGGATCCACGAGAAACGGTTCACCCTCGACTCGCCGCACTTCCTGTTCTTCCCGACGGTCGCCCACAGCCACACGCAGCGGGTGCGGCCCGAACACCGCGATCTGCTGAAGCAGGCGGCAGCCGACAGCACCGAGGACCAGATCGTTCTGCGGGCCGGCGCGAAGGTCATCGCCGCCGTCGAAGTGACCCGCCCAGAAGGGCTGGAAGATATTGCGCCGCTGCATATCTGGACCGCCGATTCGGTGCGGACAGACCGGCTGGACTTCCGGCCGAAGCACCGGCTGACAGTGCTGGTTGTTCAGGTCAGCCCGCTGGCCGAGCCGCAGCGGCTGCCCCGCTTGCCGGAATACGCGGGCTGCACCAGCTGGGTGCCGCTGCCGGTCAACCCGATGTGGTCGACGCCGGTGCACGACGACGTGACGCTGCGCGACGTCGCCGCGCGGGTGCGCGCTTCAGTGACCTGACGGCAGTCGCCCGGCGGGCAGCCGCAGCCGCGACGCGCCCTCTCCGAGGTGCACGGTGTGCGTTGCGGGCCGTAGCCGCCGCCCAGTGAGCAGCGGTTCGCCGGTGCCCAGGTTGCGCGCGAACCGCGGATGCGAGCCGCCTGCGATCAGCACCCTGATGCGGGAACCGGAGCGGAACCGGTGCGCAACGGCGTCCATTTCGATGGTGATGGTGTCCGAATCGCTTGTGCCGCGGCAATATCCGTCGCTGACATTGCGGGACCGCCCCTTTGCGTCGACCTCGCTCACCCGCACGAACACGTCATGGTGCGGGTTGTCGCATGAGTGCGAGAGCTCGAGAACCGGGTTTCCGACGACGTAGAGGTCCTGCGAAAGCGTGTCGCCGGTGAACGTAAGGACATCGGCGCGGTCGGCGAGTTTGTCGTCCCTTCGATAGCCGCCCTCGGGGGACAGCAGGCGCCCGCCGACGGTCGGCGTCGGGTCGGCGGGGTCATAGGTGAACGACGGCGACGGTGCGGTGTCGGGTGGCACCGCATCACCGAGGCGGCTGCCCGGCTGCAGATACCGGACCTGCTCGGGCATCGGGGGCGGCCACTCGTCGAGGTCGAGCCAGCGGTCGTGGTTGACGTGGATGCGCACCGGGCGGCGCTCGGCGACGTGGTTGCCCGCCAGGTGCGTGTGCAGCCAGGCGAGCGATTCGCGAAGGACGGTCGGTGCACCCGTGGTGAGCATGTGTGAGTGCGTCCACGATCCGACGGTCACCGCGACCGGCACATCCCGTCGGCGCAGTTGCGCGTACTGCTCGAGCGTCTGCTCGACGAACACGTCCTGCCAGCCGGTGAGCAGCAGCACGGGGACCGTCGTGCGCTCCAGCGCGGCCTGCAGTTGAGTGCCCGTCCAGAACGGGTCGTCGTGATCGGGGTGTTCGAGCCACGACTCGTACCACGGCGCGGCCTCGCCGAGCAGTCGCCTGCCACCCTCGCCCGCAGGCAGGGCGGCTGTCGCGCGTGCCATCAGCCGCTTGGCCCGAACCATCCGCACGACGTTGCGGATCCGGCCCTTGTCCTCCTGGTGGGAGATCGAGTTGTTCCAGCCGAGGAAATCGTTGAGCCCGAACGTCCCTGCGCCCCAGCGTGGTCCGCTGAGGTCATGCGGCCCGACGGTGATGATCGCGGCAGCCATCTCGGGAGGCGGGTCGGTCAGCAGCGCCCACTGCGTGAAGCCGAGATAGGACGCGCCCATGGTGGCGAACGTCCCGGTGAACCACGGTTCGTCGCGAAGCCATGCCGCGGTGTCGGCGCCGTCGTCGATCTCGTGCACGAAAGGGTGGAAATCGCCGCCGGAACCGAACGTGCCGCGAACGCTCTGCACGACGACGTGGTAGCCGCGGGCCGCATAGATGCTTCCGAACAGCACCGACACCGGATAGCCGCGACCGTAGGGGGTGCGAACCAGAAGCGTTCCCGCCGGATTCGGCGTCAGCGGCCGGTAGTGGTCGGCGAGCAGCTCGACGCCGTCGCGCATCGGCACGCGTCGATCACGGGCAACGTCGTATTCACAGGTGTGCGGCGGCAGGCCCAGCAGGCGGCCAACGGTGCGACCGATGAGGTTCTTGGCTTTGGTCACTGCATCCAGGCTACGCAGGAGGCGGGCCGCCCTCCTCGACCGCCTCGATGACCTTGGACATCAGCCAGTTGACCGCCTCGGTGGCCGTCGATCCGTCGACGCCCCATACTCCGACGAGTCGCTCGTAGCTGGGCAGGTTCCACAGCACGTCCAAAAGTCCTGCGGTAACGCGCTGTTCGTCCTCGGTCCAGTTCGGCGCGGATGTGGTGACGGCGCGCAGCAGCGCTTCGCGTCTACGGGCATCCACGCCGACGAAGGTCGGATCGCGCGGTGTGTCGACCGATTCGCGCACCGCGAACCGCTGCAGCGACGCGAACACGCGGGCGGTCACCGCGCCGAGATTGTCGAGGTCGACGTCCTCATACGAGATGCCCGCCTCGGACTCGAGGCGCTGCATCACGGCGTCGTGAAGATGGCGTTCGGTGGGGAAGTGGCGATACACCGTCCGCTCGCCGACGCCCGCACGTTCGGCGACGGAGCGGAACGTCAGGTCGCGCCAGTTCCAGCTGTCGAAGGCGTGCACCAGTTCGCTGCCTGCGGCGATGATCCGCTCGCGGGTCCGCCCCGCCTTCTCCGCCCGCGCGCTGTTGTCGTACCGGCGGCGGCCTTCTGTTGACGTTTCGGACATAATGATGACAGTGTACTGTCACGAATTGGCGTTGGAGGTGCACTGTGGCATCACCGGGCGAGCTGACGGCCGCCGCCGTCGATCAGACGGGGCTCGATGACTTCGGCGACGACTCCTTCCGCGAGGGGTTGGAGATCCTCCTGCGGGCGCTGCGCGACGAGGCACGGCTCAACGAGCGCGGTGAGGGCTTCATCTATGCCCGCATCGGCATGCATCTCCGACAGCGGCTACAGGTGGAGGACTGGTACCGCCGACATCCCGAGATCGACGACGTGCCGATCGATGCGCCGCTCTTCGGGCTCGGCCTGCCACGCACCGGGTCGACCGCGCTGTCGTTTCTGCTCGCGCAGGATCCGAACGTCCGGTACCTCCGAAGTTGGGAGTCGGCTCAGCCGTGCCCGCCGCCGTCCACCGTTGTCGGCGACGACCCGCGGATACCGCCGGAACAACGGACCGTGCTCGTCGGCAGCAGGAATCACGTGCCCACCGACATCCACGGCCCGATGGAGTGTCTGGATCTGATGGCCCTTGACTTCAAATCGCAGATCTTCCAGGCCTTCGCGCAGGTGCCGACGTACTCCGAATGGCTTGTCGGCAAAGCCGATTACACCTCGACCTATGCCTATGAGCGGCGCGTGCTCAAACTTCTGCAGTGGGGTGAGCCGAACCGGCCGTGGCGGTTGAAGTCACCAGCGCACGTGCTCGCGCTCGACCACCTCGACCGCGTGTTCCCCGACGCCCGGTTCGTGATGACCCACCGCGACCCGACCGATGTGCTGCTGTCGGTTGCCGACGTATACGCCGACATCGCAGGCGGTTTCACCGATCACCTCGACCGGCGCTACTTGGGCGAGCTCAACGTCGGCCACTGGTCGGTCGGCATCGACAGGGCGGTGAAATTCCGCGACGGCGCCGACGACCGATTCTTCGACATCGACTTTCGCGCGATGCTGGCCGACCCGATCGGCGAGGTGCGCCGGCTGTACGCGTGGCTCGGCGAAGACAGTGAGCGACGAGTTCGAGGCCGGGATGCGCAACTGGTGGGCGCGCAACGCCGAGAATCGCGAACCGCATACGCACGCCGATCCCGAGGCGTTCGGGCTTGACCTTGAGGCGATCCGGCCGTTGTTCGCCGCCTACGTCGACCATTCACAACGCTGGATCACCAAGGAAAGGTGAACGCACACATGGCGATCGACTTGACCGGCGGAATCGACGCGGAGCGCGAATACATGTTCGCCGAACGGCCCGCGGACCCCGAGATGCGGGATTCGGTGAGCTTCTGGGTCTTTGACGACCGCGGGCGCGTCGGCCTGCCCCGCGTCGGCGTCGAGGCGGTCGCGTCGAACTGGGACCAGCACAGCATCCAGGTCAACGTCGCACTACCGGACGGTCGCGTCTACCGACTGCGTGACGAGGGCAGAAGCCGGCCCGTCGAGGGTCCCGACGGGAAACCGGCGGTGCTCGGCGGCGGCCCGCTGGCATTCACGTGCGTGAAACCGTTCGGCGTCTGGACGATGACATTCGACGGAAAGGCCGTGCAGACGACATCGGCTGATCTTGCCGCAGGCCGCAAGGACGGGCCGCTGGTCGATCTGCGCTTCGATGTGGAGGCGACGATCGCCGTGCCGCCCTGGGTGCAGGGCGCGCTGCAGGCCGACGCCGCCTCGGCGCTGGAGACCTCCGTCGAAGGCGACCTGATGGGCGGCGACCGCTATGAGCAGCTTTTCCGGGCGACGGGCACGGTGCGGGTGGCAGGCGAGGAGCACACCTTCACCGGCAGCGGGTTGCGGATCCGGCGCCAAGGCGTGCGCAGGCTCGAGGGATTCTGGGGCCACTGCTGGCAGTCGGCGCTGTTCCCGGGAGGCCGCGCGTTCGGCTACATCGCCTACCCGCCGCGCCCCGACGGCCAGCCCACCTTCAACGAGGGATACCTGTTCGATCCCGAATCGGGGGACGAACTGATCCCCGCGCGGGTGGTCGAGGCGCCGTGGCTGACCCGGTTGCGACCGTCCGGCGAGGACGTCTCGGTCGTGCTGCAGACCGCCGACGGCATCGAGCGGATCGAGGGCGAGACGGTGTTGTCGACCCACGACATCACCGACCCGAGCGAGGTGCCAGAGGAACTGCTCGCCAAGATGGCCAACTGGACGTTCCCCGCGCTGCAACAGGCAGGCGTGCGCTACCGATGGAAGGGCGAGGAGACCTACGGCATGCTCGAGCGCTCGAGCCCGATGGACAAGATCACTCAGTAGTGGCTTTGTCGTACTTGTAGTACGGCGCGAGTTCGTGGGCGCGCTGAAGGTTGGTCTGCATGCAGTCGACGTCGTCCGCCGCATAGGTGGGCGCGTAGAAAAGCGACTGCTGAATCACCCCGTAGTCGGTCTTGAACGCGATCGCACAGGTGATCCACCACCGGTTGTTCCAGTCGGTCGGCTTCATCACCCAGAACTGCGCCGCGCGGTGACCGTCGATGTCGAGTTCGATGGCGTCGCCCGGCAGGCTTTCCTCGTAGGTGCGCCAGACGAACGCCTCCACCGCCATCTGGTAGTTGCCTGCGTCGTAGTGACACCGCAGGCTGTCCTCCGGCTCGGGCGGGGTGAAGGCGAGGCCGATGCGCTGGATGACGTCGAACGGGATGTCGCGGCACGGATCGAACGGGTCGGGATCGGTGAGGTCGATCACCGGCCACTTGATGGTCGTCGTCGCGATCGGAAGAGGCGCGAAGGTCGAGCGCAATTGCACCGGATCGGGTGCGGGCACCGTCAGCGGCCCGCTCTGCATGACCAGGATCACCGCCGTCACCAGCGCGCCGAACGCCGCGAACAACCGGATCCTGGTGGCCATGAAATCCCCTCGTTGATCGCCGACCCCTGCGGGGACTATACAAGTCACCCCGACGCCACCGGAACGGATAACGAGAACACGTTCTAGTTGCCCGCCTGGCAGGACGCCGTCGCGCAAGTAGGCTGGTCGGCTGTGGCGACACTCTGGGCGATCAGCGACCTGCACACGGGTCACACCGGCAATAAGCCGGTGACCGAGTCGCTGCACCCTGCCTCACCGGATGACTGGCTGATCGTCGCGGGCGACGTCGCGGAGCGCACCGACGAGATCCGGTGGGCACTCGACCTGCTGCGCAAGCGGTTCGCGAAGGTCATCTGGGTGCCGGGCAACCACGAACTGTGGACCACGACCAAGGATCCGATGCAGGTGTTCGGCCGGGCGCGCTACGACTATCTGGTCAACATGTGCGACGAACTCGGCGTGGTCAGCCCCGAGCATCCCTTTCCGGTGTGGACCGACGCGGGCGGCCCGGCCACGATCGTGCCGATGTTCCTGCTCTACGACTACACGTTCTTGCCAGAAGGGGCGGCGACGAAGGCCGAGGGGTTGGCCATCGCCAGGGAGAACAACGTGGTGGCAACCGACGAGTTCGTGCTCTCCAACGAGCCGTACGCGACGAAGGATGCGTGGTGCCGCGAGCGGGTCGAGATCACCCGCAAGCGGCTCGAGGACCTCGACTGGGTGACGCCGTCGGTTCTGGTGAACCACTTCCCGCTGGTGCGCGAACCCTGCGATGCCCTGTTCTATCCGGAGTTCTCGCTGTGGTGCGGCACCACCGCCACCGCCGACTGGCACACCAGGTACAACGCGATCTGCTCGGTCTACGGACACCTGCACATCCCGCGAACGACGTGGTACGACGGCGTGCGCTTCGAGGAGGTGTCCGTCGGCTATCCGCGCGAGTGGCGGCGCCGCAAGCCGTACCGCTGGCTGCGTCAGGTGCTGCCCGACCCGGAGTACCCGCCCGGGTATCTCAACGAGTTCGGCGGCCACTTCGAGATCACGCAGGAGATGCGGACGAGCGCGCAGAAGATTCAGGAGCGCATCGCCAATCGGGCAACGCGGGCGAGATGATCGTCGCACACTGCTCTCTCGACGTGCTGCCCGAGACGGTCTCCGCCGCCGAGTTGTACACCGACCCACCGGATCTGGCGCCGCTTCCCGAGGAGGAGCCGCTGATCGCGAAGTCGGTTGCCAAGCGCCGCAACGAGTTCGTCACGGTGCGGTACTGCGCGCGGCTAGGCGCTCGGGGAACTCGGCGTGCCGCCGGTGCCGATCCTGAAGGGCGAGAAGGGCGAGCCGTGCTGGCCTGACGGCGTGGTCGGCAGCCTGACGCATACGGAGGGCTTCCGCGGTGCCGCGGTCGGCAGGCAGGACGCGGTGCGGTCGGTCGGTATCGACGCCGAACCCCACGGTGTTCTCCCCGACGGGGTGCTCGACGCGATCAGCCTGCCGGCCGAGCGCGATCGAGATCGGCGCCCTTCCCGCCGGTCTGCACTGGGATCGAATCCTGTTCTGCGCCAAGGAGGCGACGTACAAGGCGTGGTACCCGGTCACCAAGCGGTGGCTGGGGTTCGAGGACGCGCACATCGTGTTCAGCGTCGACGACAGCGGCACCGCGGGCGGTTTCGAGTCCCGCATCCTGATCGATCCGGCCGCATTGTCCGGGCCGCCGCTGACGAGCCTGCGGGGCCGTTGGTCGGTGCGAGACGGGCTTGCGCTCACGGCGATCGTGCTGTGACAGAAGCCGGCTTGGTGGTGGTCGACAAGCCGTCGGGACTGACCAGCCACGACGTGGTCGGACGGTGCAGGCGCATCTTCTCCACCCGCAAGGTCGGGCATGCGGGCACGCTGGACCCGATGGCCACCGGTGTGCTGGTGGTCGGCATCGAACGGGCGACAAAGATCCTCGGGCTGCTGACCGCGACCGACAAGACCTACGCCGCGACGATCCGGTTGGGTCAGACGACCACCACAGAGGACGCCGACGGTGAAGTGCTGCAGACCGTTTCGGCATCGGAGGTCACCGACGACGGCATCGAGGCCGCGGTTGCGGCGCTGCGCGGCGATATCTCGCAGATCCCGTCGGCGGTCAGCGCGATCAAGGTCGGCGGCAAGCGGGCATACCAACTCGCCCGCGAAGGTCAGACCGTCGAGTTGGCCGCAAGGCCGGTGCGCATCGACCGCTTCGAGGTGTGCGACGTCCGGCGGTCGGCCGAGCTGATCGACGTCGACGTCGAGGTGGACTGCTCGAGCGGCACCTACATCAGGGCGCTGGCCCGCGACATCGGAGAAGCCGCTAGGTGTCGGCGGCCACCTCACCGCGCTGCGGCGCACGCGCGTCGGCCGATTCGGGCTCGACGAGGCGCGCACGCTCGACGAACTGGCCGAGGCCCCCCGGCTGTCGTACACCCTTGACGAGGCGTGCCTGCTGGCGTTCCCGCGGCGCGACCTGACCGCCGAGGAGGCCGAGTCCGCCCGTCACGGCAGGCCTTTGAATCCTGCGGGCATCGACGGCGTGTATGCGGCGGCGGCCCCGGACGGCCAGGTGATCTCGCTGCTGCGCGACGGGCCGGAGAAGGCGAAATCGGTGGTGGTACTGCGGCCGGCGACGCTCTAGGGCTCGTCGGGTTCGCTCGCGCCATTGGTTGACTGCGTTGAGACTGCGCTGACGGCGCGGCCCACTCGCACTTCTTCGCCACCATTGCATTGTCGACGGGCAGCGGCGACGATCAGGGAATTGCCGGCGTGACTGCTAGCCGACGACCCAAATGGCTTCCGCTGCAGGACTTCCCAGATCGACGGTGGCACCCGGATCGTTTTCCTTGGCGTCGGCCGATTTGATCGCCACCGAGATCATGCCCGCGAAGTCGCGACGGGCCAGCACCATCAGCCGCGAATCCAGGGTGATCCCAACGCTGTCGAAGTACCGCAGCATCTCGGGGTCGGCATCGGAGATGCGGGCCACGATTCCCGACTCGCCGTCCTCGCAGACCGACAGCTGGCGGGCGTCCGGTGTCGGCACGTGGCCGTCGGCGGCGGGTATCGGATCGCCGTGCGGATCGCGCTTCGGGTAGCCGAGCTTGGCGTCGATGCGGTCAAGCATGCGGTCTGAGACGGCGTGCTCGAGCACCTCTGCCTCGTCGTGCACCTCGTCCCAGCTGTAGCCGAGCATGCGGACCAGGAAGGTCTCCATCAGCCGGTGCCTGCGCACCATGCCGAGGGCGGCGGTACGGCCCGCCTGGGTCAGGGTCACCGCGCCGTACTTCTCGTGGTCGACGAGGCCCTGGTCGGCAAGTTTGCGGATCGACTCCGATGCGGTGCTGGCCGACACCCCGATTCGCTCGGCGAGCATCTTGGTGCTGACCTTCTCGTGGGACCACTCCTGCGCGGTCCAGATGACCTTCAGGTAATCCTGGGCGACCACGGTCAGGTCGCGCGGGTTACCGTTCGGACTCACGCTTATGAAGTTTA
>CAWHIZ010000004.1:0-147854 GCA_963829405.1 uncultured Actinomycetota bacterium | reverse complement strand
GGACTGAGGCGCCAGAGTTCGACTAGGCGTCGGTTTCTGCGTCAGGGTCGTGATTGCGCCGAATTCACAACCCTGATGCAGAACTCGGCCACGGGCGTTCAGCCCGCTCTGCCAGAATGGCCGCCATGCGCGTCTACCTGGGCTCTGACCATGCCGGCTTCGAACTCAAGAACGAGATCATCGAGCACCTCAAGAAGAACGGGCACGAGCCCATCGACTGCGGCGCCTACACCTACGACGCCGAGGACGACTACCCGGCGTTCTGCATCGCGGCCGCGCTGAAGACGGTCGGCGACGGCGACAGCCTCGGCATCGTCATCGGCGGCTCCGGCAACGGTGAACAGATCGCCGCGAACAAGGTGCCAGGTGTCCGGTGCGCATTGGCGTGGAGCACCGAGACGGCCAAGCTCGCCCGCGAGCACAACAACGCTCAGGTGATGGGCATCGGCGGCCGCATGCACACCCTGCCGGAGGCGCTGGAGATCGTCGACGCATTTCTGGGCGCCGAGTGGTCGAAAGCCGAACGCCACCAACGTCGTATCGACATCTTGAAGAAGTACGAACAGACGCACGTTCCACCCGCCGTGCCCGGCCCGCCGGACTAACGGATGCCCGAAGGCCACACACTTCACCGGCTGGCACGGCTCCACCAGCGCAAGTTCGGGCGAGCGCCCGTCATCGTCTCCAGCCCGCAGGGCCGCTTCGCCGACGGGGCCGCCGCCGTCAACGGCCGGGTGCTGAAGAAGGCGACCGCCTGGGGCAAGCACCTGTTCCACCACTACGAGGGCGGTCACGTGGTGCATGTGCATCTCGGCCTCTACGGCAAGTTCAGCGAGGTCGAACTGCCGATGCCGCTACCGGTGGGGCAGGTGCGGATGCGGATGGTCGGCACCGACTTCGGCTCCGACCTGCGCGGCCCGACGGTGTGCGAGGTGATCGAGGCGCCCGACGTCGACGACGTGATCGCGCGACTCGGCCCGGACCCGCTACGCCGCGACGCAGACGGGTCACTGGCGTGGGCGCGAATCAGCAAGTCCCGCAGGCCGATCGCGGCGCTGCTGATGGATCAGACGGTGATCGCGGGCGTCGGCAATGTGTATCGGTGCGAGCTGCTGTTCCGGCATCGCATCGATCCCTACCGGCCCGGCACGAGCATCGGCGCCGACGAGTTCGACGCGATGTGGACGGATCTCGTCGCGTTGATGGCGGTCGGGTTGCGACGCGGCAAGATCATCACGATCGACCGCGAGGACGACCGCGGTCTGCCGTCGTATCGGAAGGGCCGGCCGCGCACCTGGGTTTATCGCCGCACTGGCGAGCCGTGCCGGGTGTGCGGGACGGAGATCCGAACCGCCGTGCTCGAGGGCCGCAACCTGTTCTGGTGCCCGACCGACCAGACGTAGGGGTCGCGCAGGACATTGACGCTGCGGTGGTGGTGACAATCTGCGAGACGGGCGTGCCGTAGCCGCAGAGTCAACGCGAAACCGACAACTCAGCGACAATCGGCGCGTGGAACTCATTCTCGTGGTCGTCGGAGCCATCGTCGTCACCGCTATGGCGCATCGGCGCGGGCTCGAACCCGCCCTGATCATCGTCGTCATCGGCATCGTCGTGTCGTTCCTGCCGGGATTCGAGGCGCCCGAGCTCGACTCGCACATCCTGCTGTCGGTCGTCCTGCCGCCGCTGCTGTACTCGGCCGCACTCGACTTCTCGTTCCCGACGTTCCTGCGCAACATCAGGCCGATCCTCGGTCTGGGCGTCGGCCTGGTCGTCATCACCGCATTCGCCGTGGCGCTGGTGTCGTCCTGGTTGGTGGTCGTCCCGCTGGCCTTCGGGGCGGCGTTGGTCCTCGGCGCCATCGTCGCTCCGCCCGACGCGGTGACCGCCGTGGCCGTGGGCCGCAAACTCGGTCTGCCCAAACGCGTGATGGCGATCCTGACGGGGGAGAGCCTCATCAACGACGCCGCGGCATTGACGTTGTTCACCGTCGCGGTGGCCCAGGTCGCGGGCACCCACACCTTCATCGAGAACCCGTTCCTGTTGTTCGGCTACAGCGCGATCGTCGGTCCGCTGGTGGGCGCCGCGCTCGGCTATGTGACGTTGTGGATTCGCCGGCGACTGGCCAGCCCCGGCCTGGAGACGGTGCAGGGACTCGTCGTTCCCTTCGCAGCATTCATCTGCGCAGAGGAAATCCACGCCTCGGGTGTGCTGGCGGTCGTCGTCGCGGGCTTCATCGTCGGCAGCGGGACGCTGGGCGCCGGATACCAGACGCGGCTGCAGGAACGGTATGTGTGGAACTCGGTCGACGTGCTGCTCGAGGCGTTCGTGTTCGCCTACATCGGTCTGCATCTGCGCTTCGTGCTGGAGGATCTGCGCGAGACGCACGAATCCCTGACGCAGGTAGCCGTCGGGTCGGCGATCGTGCTGCTGATCGTCCTGGTGATCCGGCCGGTGTCGGTGTTCGCGATCTTCGGCCGCAACAAGCTGACGTCGCACGTCGAGAGCCGCCTCAGCGTGCCGGTCCCGGCTGGCGGCCGGGGGGCGCTTGGCACGCGGCGGCGAGAGAAACCGCCAGGCAAGTGGCGTTCGCGGATCGACCGCAGGCCGCTGAGTTGGCGGGAAAGCGTCGTGGTGTCGTGGACCGGGATGCGCGGCGTGGTGACTTTGGCTGCGGCAGCGGCGATCCCGGCGACGACGGTGTCGGGCGAACCGTTTCCGGAGCGGTCGATGATCCAGGCCATCGCGTTCGTCGTCAGCGTCGGCACGCTGTTGATCCAGGGCTGGACGCTGCCGCTGCTGATCAAGCGACTGCATCTGTCGAGGTTCAGCGACGATCACGCCGCCGACCGCGAGGAAGAACTGAAAGCCGAACGCGTCGTGCATGATGCGGCCGACGAAGTGCTCTGCCGAGTTCAGGGCGAACCCGCCGGAGGGGATGGACCCGCGGGTGCTCGCCGAGATCCGCGCCGTCGTCGCGCGGCACTCGCAGGACGCCGACGAGATGCCCGATCCCGACGCACACACCAAACGATCCGAGGTGTTCTCGACGCTGTACCGCGACGTGCTGGCCGCGCAGCGCGAGGCGTTGATCGTTGAACGCGACGAGGGTCTCATCGAGGACGAAGCCGTGCGCGCGATGCTGGAACGGCTCGACCTGCAGGAGGCCGGCGTGTCAGCGCGACTGGAGAGCCGCTTCTGACTTCGGCTGTGCCGCAGAGGCTTTAGAAGCCGCCGAAGTCTCCACCGAAATCGCCGCCGCCGAAATCGCCGCCACCCCAGCCGCCGCTGTCGCCACCGCCCCAGCTGTCGCCGCCCCAGCCGCCGCCGTCGCCACCCATATCGCCGCCGCCCATGTCGCCGCCGTCCTGTCCGGCGTCGAAGCCGTCGCCGTATCCGTCGCCATACCCCTGCTCGAAGCCTTGAGCGTCATAGCCAACGCCGCCCATGCCCGAGAACAATGCGCTGAACAGGAAGACAGAGCCAACACCCCAGGCGCCCGCGACCAACGCGGGCTTCCACCACGGCTCGGAATACCAACCGGCGGGAACCGGACGGCCCGCGACCCGGCCGCCCGGGTAGTAGTTCGGGGTGCGTTCGGTGGGGTTGGGTGAGGCCTCGATCTCGCGGCCTTCGAACTCGACGCGACGGTCCTCGGTGACCGTGCCGGCAGACTTCTGCCCGGACAGCGTCTCGAGTTCCGGGCCGGGGTCCATGCCCATCGCGGTGCGGGCGGCGCGCACGTAGTACAGCCCCTCGATCGCGCTTTCCTTGGCGAGCAGCGCCTGCTTGGCGGTGGTGGCCTGGTCGATCTGCGAGCCTGCGGCATTAAAGCGCTCGGACGCGTCGGCGAGGGCCTGCTTGGATGCGTCGTCGGTGCCGGACAGGTTGATGACCTGACCGCCGAGGCGATCGATGGTTCTGCGGGCATCGGCCTTGGCGTCGGCCAGGGAGGCCGCGTTCCTGCTGGCAGAGTTGCGCGACGTGCTCCAGACGGCAAGGCCAATAGCAGCGACAACGAGAATGATCAGGACGAGCAATACGCCGTTCATGCGACCAGCGTACTCACAGGAAAGTGCTGTTTTGGGGGCGTGATCAATCGCGGGTTAAGCCCAGAGCGGAGTACACCTCGTCGGAGAGGGCGACGCTGCGCGGGTCGGCGTTGCACTTGGTGGCGTCGAACTTGTTCATGACGTAGGCGTAGCCAATTCGGTGCTCGAGGTCGACGAAGCCGAAGCTCCCGCCCGAGCCGCCGTGACCGAAGGTCCGCGTGTTGGGGCCGTTGACGCCGCGTTGGTTGAGCATGTAGCCGAGGCCCCAGCCGTGGTCGGCGACGCGCGGGCCAAGGACGAGGTCAGTGTCGAAGCCGCCCTGCGAGATTCGGCATTTCTCCATGTGCTCGTAGGTGAGCAGCTTGCCCTGGGCGAGTGCGTTGTAGAAGGTCGCCAGGCCGAGCCCGGTGACATGGGCATTGGTGGAGGGGAATTCGGCGGTGCGCCACTTCGCGATGTCAGTGGAGCCCAGTTCGTCGTCGGGGATGAAGCCCATCGCGACTGAAAACGCGGCCATCGGATGTTCGGTGATGCTGGTCGGGTATCCCGGCGCATTGCCGTTGGCCAGCACGTCGCGGATGTGCGGCTTGTCGACCATGTCGGCGCAGCGGTGGTGCTCGGCTTCCGGGAGGCCGATGTGCACGTCTATGCCGACGGGCTCGGCGATTTCCTTGCGGAGGTACTCGCCGAGTGTGCGGCCGGTGACGCGGCGGACGATCTCGCCGAGGATGAAGCCGAAACTCACCATGTGATAGCCCTGGGCGGTGCCGGGCTGCCACCAGGGTCGGGCATTCGCGATATGCCGGCACACCCAGTCCCAGTCGAGCGTCTCCGACGGCGTCAGGCGGATACGCGGACCGATGACGCCGGAACGGTGTCCCAGCACCGTGGCGATTGTGATGTCCTGTTTTCCGGCTTGCGCGAATTCGGGCCAGTAGTCGGCGACGGGGGATCGAGGTTGAGTTCGCCGCGGTCGGCGAGTAGGTGAATGCAGGTGCTGGTCAAGGCCTTTGAGCCGGAGAAGATGCTGACGAGGGTGTCGTGTTGCCACGGGCGTAGGCCGTCCGCGTCGGCGGTGCCACCCCAGAGGTTGACGACGAGTTGGCCGTCGACCCAAACGGCGACGGACGCGCCGATTTCGTCACGCTGACTGAAGCTGGCTTCGAACGCGTCGCGGACACGGTCGAACGCGGGGGAGCAGGTGCCGTCGATGGAGGCACTGTGATGCGTGCTCACGAGCCTCCTGCCGACGATGGGCGTTGCTGGCCCGGAACATCGAGCGTATTTACGCAGCCTGTTAAGGCTGACGGTCAGAGGCTGAGAGTCGGTTGCGGTTGAGTTGCGATTCGGCTTAGGTGCCGATCGCCAGCCAAACGCGGGCGCGCTAGGGCGCGGGAATCAGGAGGGGAAAACGCTCGTGCAGTCGCGATCGCATGCTGTCCTCAGGCGTGGTTTCCGGCTGCGGCGGTGGCACGGCGGTCATCGTGAGAGCGGTCATGGTCGATGCAGCCAATAGCGCGGACGGCACGGCCGGAGACGCCGGTGCTGGCGGTGGCACGTCCTGTGAAGCGGCCGCAAGCTGAGGCGGGGCCATCTCAGGCGCCGGCGGGGGTGGGGCCGCGGGAATCGCGGGGGATGGTGAGGCGGCAACCGGGGTTGGTGCAGGCGTGCTCGTCGCAGGCATGTTGAGGATCGGCACGGCTGGGCGGATTGATTCGCCTGACACCCTGACGACCGAGAAGACGAGTAGCCCCATCAACGCCAGCCCGAGCACCGCGCCTGTGAAAGCCACCGGGTGCGGTGACGATCGCCCGTTCACATCGGCAGGCTGGTGGGCGGCGTATGTCAGCGGCTCGTCCGGTTCATCGACCCGACGGCACGGAGCGCCGGCCTTGAGCGCGATTCCGCGCGCCGCCAGGGCGGCGTCGAGATCGGGGAACGCCTCCGGCGGGGTCAGTCGGCCAGGCGGGTGCTTGTCAGAGCTCACGGGCTGAAGGTTTAACGCCTTTCCATAGCGGGCTTGATTTTGATCAGGCTAGCCGGGCTGTAGGGCAGCGAGTGGCCACTACAACTTAAAGGTTCCATAAGAATATTGTCGGCCGCGTCAATCAATTTGCTCCATCAACCCATCGGGTACGTGGCTGCTGCGAATGGGTGGGTCCGTTGCTGACACCAAAAGCGACGTGTGGTTTGTTGCCGAGATTCAAGCGGCTATTGGGACTCGTGGTGATTTCAGGCGCGGCCAGTGCTGAAGGCACGTGGTAGCGGGGTTTCATGAGCGCGACTCGGCTTTTGCTTAGTCCGGTAGCCGGCGACGCTGCGCCGCGTGCAAAAGCCAATCCAACAACTTCATACTGCTAACTGCACTTTATTCAGACTGCTAGTTAGCCTCGTACATCTTTCGCGGTGTTACCAAGCTCCACGTTTATTCGGATCGAGTCCGGAGGCGGCAAGGCGTCCATGAGTCAATCAAACGTCACCGTTGCGCCGCTCGAATTCGGCGCCGCCTGATTGTCGCCGCTGTTCTGGAGGGAGAAGATCGCGACTGATGGCCCGGGCTGAGGATCAGGAGTATCCACGTCAACTGTCGTCGGCCCCATCCGCGCAGGCTGCCGTCATTTGGCTGGTTCAGTCGACTCGCGGCGAGCGCACGAGCAGAACCTGCTTACGTTTGCGAGTCGCCGGCTGGCAATTACTCGGCAGGCGAGCATGACAGCACTGACGCGAAAATCCTTCGTGGAGCGACCACGCCGCCAGGTCAGCGACGTGCCAGGTCGGACGATTGTGACAGCCGCTACGCGAGAAATCGGCATATCCCACTGATGTAATACACGAATTGCATTCAATTCGGCGTACAAAACTCAGCAAACTGGGTACTTTTCCCTCAGTCGGGGATTTCTTAAGCAACGGAGGGAACAATCATGAAAACAACTTTGGGCATCGCGTCCGCGGCACTCGCCGCCGGCGCAGTACTCGCAATCGCACCAGCCGGAGTGGCCTCGGCCGATCCCGAATTGAACGGCACGTACACGTTGACCGTCGACGAGACCCAGGCCACCACGAACCAATTCGCGATGCAGAACCCAACAGTCGAGACAACCCAGTGGGTCATCACGCCGTGTGGTGCGGGCTGCGCCACGGTGGCCGTTCCGGACCAGCCCAACGGCGGCGGCGATCTGAAACTGGTCAACGGACGGTGGGAACTGTCGAAGGAAATATCGATGATGAACTGCACTCCCGGGCAGCCGGACATCACGGTCGTGACGTCGCTGGACCCGGTGACGCTTCAGGGCACCGAAGTGAACACCAATCACTGCCTGGACAATGTGATCACTTCGCCGGCCACGCTGGCTCCCGCGTAGACGGCGAGCCACGGGCAACGGATACCGTCCGCCGACAATTCATCTGCAGTTGCGACCGGGCTGACAGTGGCATCCGCGAGTGCGAGCTCGTAATGCCGCCTCTCAGCCCGGCCGTGGCTGTTTAGTGCACGCCTTCGGGTGCTTCGGACTGTCCTCGAAAACAGTCGACCACCCGTGCGAAGGCGCCCCGGTGCGGCGATCAGTCGCGTCAGGTGGCCAATAGAGCCGATCCCGGCGCAGCATTGCCCGCAAATTTGCGAGCCTTTCGGGTGCATAACGCCGATGCTTGGCGTGTGTCAACAACCCCGCTGCTACATGGCCTGATTTGCTTTATCTCTCTTGTCCAGCCGTTAACTGTGGTATGCCTATTTGGTTGCTAAGCCGCGACTGATCATTTGCTGTACACGTAGTAACCCGGGGAGCCTGTTCGCGATGAAGCGTCTGTTCAATAGTTGGGCCGTGGTCGTACTTTCGATTGTCTTGGCGAGCGGTTGCTCGTCGAATGACAAACCCCAGATCGCCGGTGCACCACCGCAATCCGAACAATCCTCGGTGCTACGCATCAAGGACAAAGGCGTCACCGCAAAGGGCGGCACTGTTTACGTGCTGCAGCGGGCAGACTTCGAGTCCCTGGACCCGGCCAACAACTATCAGCCCGACGCCCAAGAAGTCGGCCGACTGATCTACCGGACATTGACGTTCATCAAGGACGCGCCAGGTGAGGAATCATCGATCCAACCCGACCTGGCCGAGAGTCTGGGCACTCCCAGCGAAGATGGGCGCACGTGGACCTATCGACTGCGGGCTGGACTCAAGTACGAGGACGGCCGACCGATCACCGCGCAGGACGTCAAATACGGCGTGATGCGTTCCTTCGACAGCGACGTGTTCTCCCTCGGGGCGACCTGGATGCCGGACCTGCTCGCCAACGACACGGATTTCCGAAGTCCCTATGCCGGAGCTGGTGAGTCCATTGGCGCAACGAAGGATCTGACCTCGGTCGAGACGCCCGATGACAGGACACTGATCTTTCACTTCCGGGGACCCCAGGCCGACGCCGACTGGATCATGTCATTGCCCTACACCGCGCCGGTGCCCAAGGACGCTGACACGAAGGAGCGATACCGCAGTCATCCGATGGCATCGGGACCCTACAAGATCGAGGACTACCGCAGCGACACGTCGCTGTCCTTGGTGCGTAACGAGTATTGGGACTCCGCAACCGATCCGAGTCGACCCGCCTATCCCGATCGCTTCCAATTCGAACTGAACCTGGACGCCCCTGCTGCTGCTGAGCGGCTCTTCAAAGGCGAGGGCAACGACGCGTTCGCGGTCCCGTTGGGCGGGATATTGCCGATAGCCGAACTCGGGAGGGCACAGGAACCGTCCATCGGATCCCGGTTCATCAACGGGCCGGGGTCGTGCATCGGCGACATCATCATGAATACGCAGACGATCAAGGATCCCGACATCCGGCACGCGATCGCGTTGGCCATCGACCGGAAGGGCATCGGGGATATCTACGGCGGAGAAGTCTTCGGCGCGGTCGTCGACTCGTTGATTCCCTCGGACCTTCCCGGATATGTCGCTCCCGATCTCGCACTCAACCCTGCTGGCGATCTCGAGGGGGCGAAGAAGTTGCTCGAGGGCAGGTCCGTACCCCCGCTGCACGTGATCGTTGCCGACTCGGACGGCGCAGCCACGAGGAAGAAGACTGCGCTGATCGAGGCCAACCTCAAGGGGGCAGGTTTGACGGTGGTCGTCGACTCTTATTCGGACGAGGACTATGACGCTGCCTGGCATAGGGATGATAGTTGGGACATCGACCCATCCGGCCGATGGTGCTTCGACTGGCCCACGGTGGCTTCCGTGGTCCTGCCCACTGTGGGGCCCAGCACGGACGGCACCAGCTGGGGGAACGCGGCCCAGTACTTCGATCCGACGTTCTCTCGTCAGCTGCAGGACCTGAAATCCTCCACCGACGACCCGGCCGCGCTTGCCAAGAAGTTGGTCGACACTTACAACGAGATCCAGACAACTGCATGGCCGTTCCTGCCGACGATTCACGAGAACGACCCCGAGGTCGTTGGCGCGAACGTGACGAACGTCGGCATCTCGCCGATATTCGGCGAGGTCGACCTCAATACGCTCGCGGTGAAGAAGTAAACGGGTGGCGCGCTACTTGGCCCTTCGGCGTCACATGAGCGGTGGCCAGAGCGAATGGTGCCAGCGGCCTCACCGGCCCCATTCCGGCGGCGTTCGTGACACGCTGGTGCGACCCGCGTGAGGATATGGACGGCCGGTACCGCACGCGCCGCCGAACGTCTATTACACGGGGTCCGCGCTGGTCCTGTGGAGCGGGCGACGGGAATCGAACCCGCGTAGCTAGTTTGGAAGACTAGGGCTCTACCATTGAGCTACGCCCGCTAGTGCAGCAAGACAAGACTGTACCGGCGGCTATCTAATCAAATCCAATTTGATAGTTCGGCGTGCCTGGGCCGTAGTATCTGCGGTGGTCCGCGGGGTGTAGCGCAGCTTGGTAGCGCATCCGCTTTGGGAGCGGAAGGCCGCAGGTTCAAATCCTGTCACCCCGACCAGTTGTACCCAGAGCCGTCTACGAGATCTACCCGAGGAGCGCGTCCGTGAAGAGCACCGTCGAGCAGTTGAGCCCCACCCGGGTTCGCATCAATGTGGAGGTGCCCTTCACCGAGCTGGAGCCCGACTTCGATCGCGCGTTCGCGCAGCTCGCCCAACAGGTCCGACTGCCCGGCTTCCGTCCAGGCAAGGCGCCCCGCAAGTTGCTCGAGGCCCGCATCGGCCGCGGTGCCGTGCTCGAGCAGGTCGTCAACGACGCCCTGCCCAGCCGCTACAGCCAGGCCGTCACCACGTCCGAGATCAAACCGCTCGGCCAGCCGGACATCGAGGTCACCAAGCTCGAGGACGGCGAAGAACTCGTCTTCACCGCCGAGGTCGACATCCGCCCCGAGGTCACCATCCCCGATCTCGAGACGCTCAAGATCGAGGTCGACCCGATCGAGGTGAGCGACGAGGACATCGACACCGAGCTGCAGAACCTGCGTGCCCGCTTCGGCACCCTCACCGGCGTCGAGCGCGCCACGGAGAACGGCGACTTCGTCTCCATCGACCTGTCCGCGTCCGTCGACGGCAAGGACGTGCCAGACGCGAAGACCGAGGGCCTGTCCCACGAGGTCGGCTCGGGCCAGCTCATCGAAGGCCTCGACGACGCGCTCGTCGGTCTCAAGGAGGGGGAGACCAAGGTCTTCACCACCACGCTGGCCGCAGGCGAGCACGCCGGGCAAGAGGCGCAAGTCACCGTCACCGTCAAGTCTGTCAAGGAGCGCGAGCTTCCCGAGCCCGACGACGAATTCGCGCAACTGGCAAGCGAATTCGACACCATCGATGAGCTCAAGGCGAGCCTCAAGGATCAGGTCGAGCGCGTGAAGCGCGTCCAGCAGGCCGAGCAGATCCGCGATAAGGCACTCGAGACGCTTCTCGACGAGATCGAGATCCCGCTGCCCGAGAAGATCGTGCAGGCCCAGATCGACGACACCGTGCACAACGCGATTCACGGCCTCGACCACGACGAGGACGCCTTCGCCAAGGCGCTGGAGGACCAGGGCAGCAGCCGCGAAGAGTTCGACAAGGACAACAAGGAGAACTCCGAGCGCGCCGTCAAGACGCAGCTCGTCATGGACGCCATCGCCGACCAGCTCAACGTCCAGGTCGGCCAGAACGACCTCACCGAGCGCCTCGTGCTGATGTCGCGTCAGTACGGCCTCGAGCCGCAGCAGCTCCTGCAGTACCTCCAGGAGAACAACCAGCTGCCGGTGATGTTCGCCGACGTGCGCCGCGGCCTGGCCGTCGCCGCCGTCGTGCACGGAGCCAACGTCGTCGACACCGACGGCAACGTGATCGACACCACCGAGTTCTTCGGCCCGCCCGCAAGCACGGACCCGGCCGAGGTCGCAGCCCAGATCGCCGCGCAGGTAGAACCCGCTGCCAGCGCAGCCGACGACACCGCCGACGCCGAGGCTGAGACGGCCGACGACGAGGCATCCGCCGACACGAAGTGATGCTCTGAGCGAACGCGGGCCTGTCAGGGAGTGCACCGCCGCGCGGGTTGGTTAGTGTTCGGTGAGAGCAATGAAGAAAGCAGGTATCCAGTCGTGACTGACATGCGTTCGAACGGGAGTGGCTTAAACCTCGTCGACTCTGTCTATGAGCGCTTGCTCGCCGAGCGCATCATCTTCCTGGGGTCACAGGTCGACGACGACATCGCCAACCGGCTGTGCGCGCAGATTCTTCTGCTGTCGGCCGAGGATCCGACGAAGGACATTCACCTCTACATCAACTCGCCCGGCGGCTCGATCAGCGCGGGCATGGCGATCTACGACACCATGGTCCTCGCACCGTGCGACGTCGCCACCTACGCCATGGGCATGGCCGCCTCGATGGGTGAGTTCCTGCTCGCCGCGGGCACCAAGGGCAAGCGCTACGCGCTGCCGCACGCCCGCATCCTGATGCACCAGCCGCTCGGCGGCATCACCGGTGGCGCCGCGGACATCGCCATCCAGGCCGAGCAGTTCTCGGTCATCAAGAAGGAGATGTTCCGCCTCAACGCCGAGTTCACCGGCCAGACCATGGAGCGCATCGAAGCCGACTCCGACCGCGACCGCTGGTTCACCGCACCAGAAGCGCTCGAGTACGGCTTCGTCGACCACATCATCACCAGCGTCAGCCTCAACGGCTCAGGACCGACGGCAGGACTAGACAAATGACCGATCACACGGACCCCCGCCTGCAGCCGCAGGCCCGCTACATTCTGCCGTCGTTCATCGAGCATTCGAGCTTCGGCGTCAAGGAGTCCAACCCGTACAACAAGCTCTTCGAGGAGCGCATCATCTTCCTCGGCGTGCAGGTGGACGACGCGTCGGCCAATGACATCATGGCGCAGCTGCTGGTGCTGGAGTCGCTTGATCCCGACCGCGACATCACCATGTACATCAACTCGCCCGGCGGCTCGTTCACGTCGCTGATGGCGATCTACGACACCATGCAGTACGTGCGCGCCGACATCCAGACGGTGTGCCTCGGCCAGGCCGCGTCGGCCGCCGCGGTGCTGCTTGCGGCGGGTACGCCCGGTAAGCGGTTGGCGCTGCCGAACGCCCGAATCCTCATCCACCAGCCCGCGCTGTCCGGCGTCATCCAGGGTCAGTTCTCCGATCTGGAGATCCAGGCCAAGGAGATCGAGCGGATGCGCACGCTGATGGAGACGACGCTGGCGCATCACACCGGCAAGAGTGCCGAGCAGATCCGCAAGGACACTGACCGCGACAAGATCCTGACGGCAGCGGACGCCAAGGATTACGGCGTGATCGACACCGTCCTCGAATACCGCAAGCTCTCCGCGCAGAACGCCTAGCCTCTAGCCCTCCATTGCGGCGCCGCCGAGTGTGTGGGCTACGGATGAAAACTGACCGCATCCGATACATAGGCCACACAGTCGAGCGGCCTAGTTGACCGTCGCCGCCAGCGCTGCAATGTCGTCGGGCATCACCCGACAGCAGCCGCCGACGATGCGTGCGCCTGAGGCCACCCACTGCGACGGCAGCTGGGGCGACCACCGCGACGTGCCGACCCATGTGCGACCGGGCCCGTCCCACACCTCGCCACTGTTGGGGTAGACGATGACGGGCTTGTCGGTCACCTCGCGCGCGATCTGAATCGCGGGCAGCACATCGCCCGGCGCGCAACAGTTCACACCCACCGCGACGATCTCCGGGATGTCTGCGACCGCGAACGCCTCCGCCAGCGGTTGCCCCGCGCGGGTCTGCACACCGTCGATCGTGTAGCTCAACCACGCAGGTACCCCGAGCCGTTGCACCAGGCCCACCAACGCCTCTGCCTCGTCGATATCGGGCACCGTTTCGATCGCCAACACGTCGGCTCCCGCGTCGGCAAGGATCTCCAGCCGAGGCAGATGCCAGTCCGCGAGCTCCGCGACGGAAAGCCCGTATCGGCCGATGTACTCTTCGCCGTTGGCCAGCGCCGCGCCATACGGCCCGACCGACGCCGCCACCCAGCGATCGTCTCCGCCGACCTCATCGCGGGCGGCCGCCGCAAGCTCCACGCTGCGCCGCATCAGTCGTTCCGCGTCGTCGCGCGAGATTCCGCCTGCCGCGAAACCGTCGAAGGACGCCTGGTAGCTCGCCGTCGTCGCGATCGCCGCGCCCGCTCGGTAAAACGCAGCGTGAGCAGCAACTATCTCGTCGGGCGCATCGAACAGCAGCCGCGCCGACCACAAGTCGTCGGAGAGGTCATGGCCGCGTGCTTCGAGTTCGGTCGCGAGACCGCCATCGCCGACCAGCACGGTATTGTTGGAGACTGCGAACGCCACTTCGCAACTCTACGATCACCTCGGGGACAGCAACTCAGTCCGGTAACGACGGCGACACGCCAAAGACTCGGCGGTGCGTCATGGGGGTTGTGGGGCGTATGAGGCGATATGTTCTGCAAACACAGCTAAATACCACCGACGCGATTCGGCTTTATCGGTCGCACCGCGCCGGAATGAGCGGGTAGCGTCGGGTCAACGCCCGAAGCGGCTCAAGACTTGACGTTGAACGACTGCGACAGGAAGTAGGGACTTCACCACCATGGCGCGTATCGGAGACGGCGGTGACCTGCTGAAGTGCTCGTTCTGCGGAAAGAGTCAAAAGCAGGTCAAAAAGCTTATTGCAGGCCCCGGCGTATATATCTGCGACGAGTGCATTGACCTCTGCAACGAGATCATCGAAGAGGAACTCGCCGACGCCGACGACGTAAAACTCGACGAACTCCCCAAGCCTGTCGAAATCCGCGATTTCCTCGAGGGCTATGTCATCGGGCAGGACACCGCCAAGCGAACGCTTGCCGTCGCCGTCTACAACCATTACAAGCGCATTCAGGCGCAGGAGAAGATGCGCGACTCGCGCCAAGAGCCCGTCGAACTGGCCAAGTCCAACATCCTGATGCTCGGCCCCACCGGCTGCGGCAAGACCTACCTCGCGCAGACGCTGGCCAAGATGCTCAACGTCCCGTTCGCGATCGCCGACGCCACCGCGCTGACCGAGGCCGGCTACGTCGGTGAGGACGTCGAGAACATTCTGCTCAAGCTGATCCAGGCTGCCGACTATGACGTGAAGCGCGCCGAGACCGGCATCATCTACATCGACGAGGTCGACAAGATCGCCCGCAAGAGCGAGAACCCGTCGATCACCCGCGACGTGTCCGGCGAGGGCGTGCAGCAGGCGCTGCTGAAGATCCTCGAGGGCACGCAGGCGTCGGTGCCCCCGCAGGGCGGTCGCAAGCATCCGCACCAGGAGTTCATCCAGATCGACACCACCAACGTGTTGTTCATCGTTGCGGGTGCGTTCGCGGGTCTGGAGAAGATCGTCTCCGACCGCGTCGGCAAGCGCGGGCTGGGCTTCGGCGCCGAGGTGCATTCCAAGGCCGAGATCGACACCCAGGACCACTTCGCCGAGGTCATGCCGGAGGACCTGATCAAGTTCGGGCTGATTCCCGAGTTCATCGGCCGACTGCCCGTCGTGGCGTCGGTGACGAACCTGGACAAGGAATCGCTCGTCAAGATCCTGTCCGAGCCGAAGAACGCTCTGGTGAAGCAGTACACCCGGCTGTTCGAGATGGATGGCGTGGAGCTGGAATTCACCGAGGAAGCGCTCGACGTCGATCGCCGATCAGGCCATCCACCGTGGCACCGGTGCCCGCGGCCTGCGCGCGATCATGGAGGAAGTCCTGCTGCCGGTGATGTACGACATCCCCAGCCGCGACGACGTCGCCAAGGTCGTGGTGACCAAGGAGACCGTCGAGGACAACGTGCTTCCGACGATCGTGCCGCGCAAGCCTGCTCGTCCCGAGCGTCGCGAGAAGAGCGCTTAGTCCTCCACCGGGGTGTCGGCCGGCTACGGCCAGCTACGCCGCGGCGCGCCCGAGGACGCCGGCGCCTAGCGAGCGGAGGGCGTCGTACCCCTCGAACAACGCCCTCGGACGACGCCCTCGCGACCTCGCGAACCCTCATGGTGCGCCTCGCATCAGCCGACGGGCGTGTTTTTGTCGCTTTCGTCAATAATTGATGCGACATCGTCATCCGCGTGCTTGAACCCAGTGGTCAGGGCCGTGAACAGACACCACAGCAGATACGCCGCGACGGCCGCGAACTGCAGGTTGGTAACCATGGTTCAGCCTTTCCCTGCAGGTGTCTGCGGGCACGCGTAGTCGGCTACCCGAATGGGCGCCCGTGTGCCCGTCAGCCCAGACGATCGAGTCGCCTTCGACGACGACGGCCCGTGCTTCCAGAGGCTCTGTCGCCGGGCCCTTGGCGACAGAGCCGTCCAAGTTGAACCTGCTGCCGTGGCACGGGCAGACGATGGCGCCGTCGACGATCTTGTTGACGTTGCATCCCGCGTGCGGGCATACCGATGACAGCCCCGCGAATGCGCCCGCAGTGGGTTGCGTGACGACGATGTCGCCGACGATCACGCCCGACCCGACGGGTACCTCGGAGACCGTGGTCAACGCCTGGGCGGTGGCCGACGGTTCGGCGGAGGGTGCGGGCGGCGATGGCCGCCGCTGGTTTCTCGCCGTAGGTGGTGCAGCCGGCCAGCACCGTGCCTGCCACACCGAGTCCGGTGCCGATCAGTACCTCGCGACGTCGCGGCCCAGATATGGGTTGTTGCATGGAACTACCTTTCACGCTGAGAGTCAGAATGTGACGCCGGTGGTCTGGAAGAACCACAGCGCCGATGTCAGCCACACATAGACCAGGCTGAAGAAGAGCAGGCCGCCCGCGATCGGCAGCACCCATGGCCGAAGGCCTTTGCGGGTCAGCAGCAGCATCTTCGTCACGAAGGCGCCGTAGAAGAAGCAGCCGAACAGCGAATGGAACAGCACCCTGCTGTCCGTCGACTGAAATCCCAAGGCGTACAGGCAGTGCACGGCGACCGGGACGCTGGCCAGCACGGCAAGCCTGCCCGACCAGACGTGTGCGACGGTGATCCACGCAGGCGCGTTGCCGCGGGGCGTCAACCGGTACATCACGAACGCGGACGCCAGCTGGAACACCGCAAGGGAGGTCGCCAGCGTGGCCAGCCACGACTTGACGGCGACGGGACTGGAGAAGCCTGCGAGGTTGACCGAAAAGAACTGCGGGTCATGCACTTTCCCGAATGCGCCGAGCCCGACGGCGACCAGCGATCCGATGACGACCGCGACCGCGGCGGATATCCCACCGCGCCCAGCTCGCTGCGCGCGGATGGTTTGCGTGTCAGACGACATCGGTATCTCCGTTGACCCGTGTCGCATCGGAGGTCAGCGCAGGCGCCGGTGCTGTCGATCCGTCGGTGCGTCGCTGCACACCGGTGACCGTTCCGTCCGCGTCGACGATCCAGCTGCTGCGGCCGCCGTCTGCCTGGTCGACGTAGAGGCCGGCCGGATCCCGCACCTCCGTGGCGTTGAATTGCCAGCTCTTTCCGCGGATCGCAAGCGTGCCCGTGACTGTCGAGCCACGCAGCCTGCCGTCGATCGAGCTGGTGCGATCCTTGCTTGCGAGCCGGACCGCGCCATCGACCGCGGATCCGCGCAGCCAGACCTCGACCGAATTGCCGTCGCAGGCATACGCGATCGCCTTGTCACCGTCGACGGTGATGTCGAGCGTGATCGCACCGTTGTTTGTCGATACGGTGCCGACGTAGTCCGCCTTCGCGGGAAACTGCTGCGCCGGAGGCGTTGTGGGCGTCGGTGCGGCCGATACCGATGTCGGCGCCGCCGCAGCGGGCTCAGCTGCCGGTGGTGTCGCGTTCTGTTGCGAGACGTTGACGAGCCACATTCCTGCGCCGACTGCAACGACCGCGCCAAGTGTGACCAAGGGTCCGCGAATCTTCATGACTTTCTCCTGACTTCGGGGGTTTCGGGGGAGTGAGCGGCGGTCTGCCGAACGGATCGGCGCAACTCATGACGTCACCGCCGCGCTGCGTTCGGTGACCACCTCGTCGATCAGCGCGCCGATCTCCGCGACGCCGTCACGTTGCGCGTAGGACACCTCCAGATCGCGGGCCCTGCGCAGATAGCGGTCGTCGCCGAGCACCTCGCGCACGGCGTACCGGACCGCCTTCGCGGTGGGGGCGCCGGTTCTCAGGTCGATGCCCGCGCCCGACCACGCGACGCGCGCCGCCACCTCGGGCTTGTCCTCGGTATCGCCTGCGACCACCAACGGCACACCGGTCGCCAGCGCGCGCTGCACGGCGCCATAGCCACCGTTGGTCACCATCACGTCGACCTTCGGAAGCAGTAGATCGTGCGGAAGATATTCGGTGACATAGGCATTGGGCGGCAGCGGGAAGTCCAGTTCCGACACGTCCGGTCCACCGGTGGTGGCGACGACCATCACGTTCTCTTCTGCGAGCGCCTCGATGGTCGGCCGCAGCAGCCTGCTGAAGTCGGCGTTGTCGATGGTGCCCTGGGTGACGTGCACGACCGGGCGGTCGCCGTCGAGCTTCGACCACCACGTCGGCGGACGGAACCTCACCGTCGGCGACGGGTGCACCATGCCGACATAGCGGACGTTGGCAGGCAGGTCGGTGCGCGGATAGTCGAACTCGGGCACCGTCGGCGCGATGAGGCGGTCGGCCAGCACCCCGGAATCGAGACAGGAAGGTCGGCAGCGCACGGGAATTGAGCCGATGCAGCTGGTAGTTGGCGGCCTTCTGCGACTGACGCAGCAAGACCTTCTGCGACACCTTGTTCAGGGTGCGATTCCGCAAGCGGGCCGAGCGAACTCGTCGACGGCGGCAGCCCCAGCCCGGCGGGAGCGGTGTCGCGGCTGCTGATCATCAGCGGGGTCGTGGAGTAGAGCAGCACCGGCGGCCGCGCGGCGCTGTCTCCGAGTGTGAAGGGCAGGATGCCGAAGAAGCCGTAGTCGGCGAGAATCGCGTCGAACCGCTTCTGCGCCAGCAGTTCGGTCAGAGCCTTCGCCTGATGCGGCATCGGCGCGACGAACAGCCGGACGATGTCGAAGTTGAGCCGCTTGACGCCGCTGGTCTCCTCGCGGCCGCTGTCGGATTCCAGCAGGGCCAGGTCGAGGTCGCCCTGCGGCGGCAGCGTCGCGGGCGTGGCGCCGGTGGCGCGGATCTGATCGGCGCGGGCGGCTCCGCTGAGCACGGTGACTCGATCTCCGCGGTCCACCAGTCCCCGCGCGACGTTCAGCAAGGGTCCGATATGTCCGATGGGCGACAGCGCTGCGATGAGAATCTCTGACATGCGATCGATGCTCGGCCAGAGCCGATTCGCAAGCTTGGAGGTTTTGTGGAGATTAGGGGGAGATCGCAGGTAGAAGCTGTGCGGGCCTAGCGCTTGATGCGGTCCGGGCGGGTGTAGACGTTCATCGACTCGCCGCGCAGGAACGCCACCAGCGTCAGCCCGGACTGGCTGGCCAGGTCGACCGCGAGCGACGACGGCGCGGATACCGCGGCGAGCACCGGGATGCCTGCCATCACCGCCTTCTGCGTCAGTTCGAACGACGCGCGGCCGCTGACCAACAGCACGGTGCCGGTCAGCGGGACCTTGTCCTGTTCGACGGCCCAGCCGATGACCTTGTCGACGGCGTTGTGGCGACCGATGTCCTCGCGCACTACCAGCACGCCGCCCTCCGCATCGAACAGTGCGGCGCCGTGCAGGCCGCCGGTGCTGGCGAACACCTTCTGCTCGGCGCGCAACTGCTCCGGCATCGCGGAAAGGATGTCGGCCTTGACCTGCGTGGCGTCGTCGCCCGGCGAGTGGCGGCTGATCGTGCGGACCGCGTCGAGCGACGCCTTACCGCACACCCCGCACGACGACGTCGTGTAGAAGTTGCGGGTGATATCGACTTCCGGCATCTCCACGCCGGGGGCCAGGGTCGCGTCGAGCACGTTGTACGTGTTCAGGTTGTCCGGTCCTGTGCCCTTGCAGTACCGCACGGTCAGCAGATCGTCGCGATGCCCGATGACGCCCTCGGTGAGCAGGAACCCTTGCGCCAGTTCGACATCCGAGCCCGGTGTCCGCATCGTCACGGTCAGTGGTTTGCCGTTGACCCGGATCTCCAGCGGCTCCTCGACGACGAGTGTCTCCGGGCGCGTGACCGCATCCTGGGAGTGACGTGGCTGGCGCGCCGCCGCGCTGTCACCCGGCCCATGACTTCTCCAATCGGATGACGATCGCCTTCGACACCGGGGTGTTCGACCTGAGCGCGGTGTGGTCCAGCGGCACAAGCGGATTGGTCTCCGGATAGTAGGCGGCGGCGTTGCCGACCGGTGTCGAGTAGGCCACCACCATGAAGTCCTTGGCCGTCCGCTCCTGCAGTTCGCCGTCGCCGTTGGTGAACTCCGACACCAGATCCACCCGGTCGCCGTCGGAGAGGCCGAACGACTCGATGTCGGCCGGGTTGACGAACACCACGCGCCTGCCGCCCTTGACGCCCCGATAGCGGTCGTCGAGTCCGTAGATGGTGGTGTTGTACTGGTCGTGGCTGCGCAGTGTCTGCAGCACGAGGCGGCCCTGCGGGACGGGCACCCACTCCAGCGGATCGAGTGTGAAGTTGGCTTTGCCTGTGCTGGTCGGGAATTCGCGCGAGTCGCGGGGCGGGTGCGGCAGCTGGAATCCGTCGGGCTGGCGGACCTTGGTGTTGTAGTCGGCGCAGCCGGGAACCACCGCGGCGATCGCGTCGCGGATCAGGTCGTAGTCGTCGTTGAACGTCTCCCACGGCACCGGATGGTCGGGTCCCGAGCAGCGCTCTGGCCAGCTTGCAGATGATCGCCACCTCGCTGCGCGCCTCATCGCTCGGCGGTTTGAGGCTGCCGCGCGACAGATGCACCATCGACATCGAATCCTCAACGGAAACCATCTGTTTGACGCCTGCCTGCACGTCTTTGTCTGTCCGCCCCAGCGACGGAAGGATCAGCGCCGTCGTCCCGTGCGCGAGGTGGCTTCGATTGAGCTTCGTCGACACCTGCACCGTCAGCGAACAACTCCGCAGCGCGGCCTCGGTGACGGCGGTGTCCGGGGTGGCCGACGCGAAGTTGCCGCCCATCGCCATGAACACCTTCGCGCGGCCGTCGCGCATCGCCCTGATCGCATCGACGGTGTCGACGCCGTCCTCGCGCGGGCTGACGATGCCGAACCGATCGTCAAGTGCGGCAAGGAAATCCTCCGGCATCTTCTCCCAGATGCCCATCGTGCGGTCGCCCTGCACGTTCGAGTGGCCGCGCACCGGGCACAGGCCTGCGCCGGGCTTGCCGATCATCCCGCGCATCAGCAGCAGGTTGGAGATCTCGGAGATCATCGACACCGCATGCCGGTGTTGCGTCAGGCCCATCGCCCAACATGCCACCGTCCGGTCGGAATCGATGAACATCTGCGCGACATGCTCGAGTTGCTCCCGAGAGATGCCCGTCGCCTCGAGGACGGTGTCCATGTCGATCTGACGGGTGCGCGCCTCGTAGTCGGCGAAGTTCGAGCAGTGCGCGTCGACGAAGTCGCGGTCGATGACGGTGCCCGGTGCGCGGTCGTCGGCCTCGAGGAGTAGGCGGCCCAGCCCCGCGAACAGCGCCATATCGCCGCCGAGCCGGATCTGGACGAACTCGTCGGCGATCGGGATGCCGTGCCCGACGACGCCGTGCACCTTCTGCGGATCCTTGAACCGGATCAGGCCCGCCTCGGGCAGCGGGTTCACCGCGATGATCTTGGCGCCGTTGGCCTTTGCCTTCTCCAACACCGACAGCATCCGGGGATGGTTGGTGCCGGGGTTCTGTCCGGCGATGACGATCAGGTCGGCGTTGGCGACGTCCTCGACGGTGACCGAGCCCTTGCCGATACCGATCGCATCGACCAGCGCGGCGCCCGACGACTCGTGGCACATGTTCGAGCAGTCGGGCAGGTTGTTCGTGCCGAAGCTGCGGACCAACAGTTGGTAGAGGAACGCCGCCTCGTTGCTGGTGCGCCCCGAGGTGTAGAACACCGCCTCGTTCGGGCTCGCCAGCGCGCGCAGTTCGTCGGCGATCAGCCGGTAGGCGTCGTCCCAGTCGATCGGCTGGTAGTGATCCTCGCCGGGCCGAAGAACCATCGGATGGGTGAGCCTGCCCTGCTGCGACAGCCAGTACTCGGGTTTGGCGGTGAGTTCGGCGACCGAGTGCCTGGCGAAGAAGTCGGGGGTGACGACGCGTTTGGTGGCCTCTTCTGCGACGGCCTTCGCGCCGTTCTCGCAGAACTCGGCGAACTTGCGGCCGCCGTGCTCCTCGGGCCACGCGCAGCCGGGGCAGTCGAAGCCCTTGCGCTGATTCAGCCGGACCAGCGACGCCGCGGTGCGGAAGACGCCCATGGACTCCAGACCGCGCTTCAGCGAGACCATCACGGCCTTGACGCCCGCAGCCTCCCGTTCGGCACCCGACGAGACCACCGAATGCTCGTCGTAATCGGCATTCCAGTCGCTGGTGATCTCGCGTCGAACTGCCATGACACCAATCTACGACTGGAAGTCGGCCTCAGACGACCCCCTGCTGGTCGCGGACCGTCCCCCGGCCTGAGCGCTTACGCGCCGCACCCGCGTGACGCGCCGCATTCTCCCGTTGACGTCGACGTAACAAGTTTGCCATCAGCCGTTCCTACTGTTGGCCGGTCAACGGTCCGTGGAACAAGAGCGGGCGAAAAGCGATAGGAAGTCCATTGAGCGGAAATGCCGTGCGTTTGCAGGCGATCAACAACGTCGAGGCGTACGTGCCTCCTGCCATCAGCTTCGACCCCACGGAGGCGCCGGGCGCGGTGTTCGGGGCGAATGTCTTCACGAGGGCCGAGATGCAGCTGCGGCTGCCCAAGTCGGTGTTCAAGTCCGTGGTGGCGACGATCGAGAAGGGCGCCAAGCTCGATCCGGCGGTCGCCGACTCGGTGGCTTCCGCGATGAAGGACTGGGCGCTGTCGAAGGGTGCCACGCACTACGCGCACGTCTTCTATCCGATGACCGGGCTGACCGCCGAGAAGCACGACAGCTTCCTCGAGCCGACGTCCGACGGGCAGACCTTGGCCGAATTCGCGGGCAAGACGCTGATCCAGGGTGAGCCCGACGCGTCCAGCTTCCCGTCCGGCGGCCTGCGCAGCACGTTCGAGGCTCGCGGCTACACCGGCTGGGACGTCACCAGCCCGGCGTATGTCCTGGAGAACCCCAACGGCAACACGCTCTGCATCCCGACGGTGTTCGTGTCGATGACGGGCGAGGCGCTCGACTACAAGACCCCGCTGCTGCGCAGCCAGCAGGCCATGGGCAGCCACGCCGAGCGGATCCTGAAGCTGTTCGGCCACGACAACCTGGAGAAGATCGTCGCGTTCTGCGGTCCCGAGCAGGAGTACTTCCTGATCGACCGGCACTTCTTCCTGGCCCGTCCCGACCTGGTCAACGCGGGCCGCACCTTGTTCGGCGCCAAGCCGCCCAAGGGGCAGGAGTTCGACGACCACTACTTCGGCGCCGTCCCGGAGCGGGTGCTCGGCTTCATGATGGACACCGAGCGTGAGCTGTTCAAGCTCGGCATCCCGGCCAAGACCCGGCACAACGAGGTCGCGCCCGGTCAGTTCGAGATCGCGCCGATGTTCGAGCGCGGCAACATCGCGTCCGACCACCAGCAGCTGCTGATGACCGTCTTCAAGACGATCGCCAAGAAGCACGGCATGGAGTGCCTGTTCCACGAGAAGCCGTTCGCAGGCGTCAACGGGTCGGGCAAGCACGTCAACTTCTCGCTGGGCAACGCCGATCTCGGCTCCCTGCTGGTGCCCGGCGACACCCCGCACGAGAACGCGCAGTTCCTGGTGTTCTGCGCCGCGGTGATCCGCGCGGTGCACAAGTACTCCGGGCTGCTGCGGGTATCGGTGGCGTCGGCGACCAACGACCACCGGCTCGGTGCCAACGAGGCGCCGCCCGCGATCATCTCGATCTTCCTCGGCGATCAGCTGGCCGACGTGTTCGAGCAGATCGCCAAGGGCGCGGCCACGTCGTCAAAGGGCAAGGGCAGCATGATCATCGGCGTCGACACGCTGCCGGTGCTGCCGACCGATCCTGGCGACCGCAACCGGACAAGCCCGTTTGCGTTCACCGGCAACCGATTCGAGTTCCGTGCGCCGGGATCCGGTCAGACGGTGGCGGTTCCGATGATGATGCTCAACACGATCATGGCCGACTCGCTCGACTACATGGCCACGATCCTGGAGAAGGCCGTCGAGGACGGCGAGGACTTCGACGAGGCCGTGCAGAAGTTGCTCACCGACATCATCACCGAGCACGGCGCGGTGGTCTTCAACGGTGACGGCTACTCGGACAACTGGCAGATCGAGGCCGCCGACCGCGGCCTGCCCAACCTGAAGACCACGCTGGACGCGCTGCCCGAGCTGATCAAGCCCGAGTCCATCGAGCTGTTCGAGAAGTACAGCGTCTTCAGCGAGCGCGAGCTGCACAGCCGCTACGAAGTGCGACTCGAGATGTACGCGTTGACGATTGGCGTCGAGGCCAAGCTGGCCCTTGAGCTGGGGTCGACGGTCATCATGCCCGCGGCGATCCGCTACCAGACGGAGCTGGCGCAGAACGTCACGGCGTTGAAGAAGGCAGGCATGGAGCCGGATATGACTCTGCTGGAAGGTGTTTCGACGCCGATCTCCGAATTGTCCGGTGCGCTGACGACATTGAAGGCTGCACTGTCGGATCATTCGGCCGAATCCGCGATCGATGAGGCCGAGCACGCCCAAAAGGCGCTGCTGCCTGCGATGGATGCGGTGCGGGCCGCGGCCGACGCGCTCGAGGGTGTGGTGGCCGACGATCTGTGGCCGCTGCCGACGTATCAGGAGATGCTCTACATCCTCTGAGCGCCACGATCAGGTCGCCGGGTGCGGGGGCACGTGCTCTCCCTATGAAGGCATTGTTGACCCGCAGCCCTCACACTCGGCGACCTCTCAGCCTTCGGTGTCGACGATCTGCACCACGCCGCCGGACTGTCCTGCGATGAACAGGCGGCCGGTGGTCGCGTCGACCCCGAGCGTGTACGGGTTCTGGACGGTCGGCAGGCGTCGCACCTCGCGCGGCGTCGGCTGGCTCATGTCGTAGCCGACCACCTCGTTCGTGCCCGATGACGCGACCCACAGCAGGTCGCGGGTCGGGTCGTAGGCGATCCCGTACGGGCCGCCGGGCTGGGCGACCTCACCGACCTGACGTGGCGTCGGCAGCGCCTCGAAGACACGCACGGCATCGCCTCTGGTGTCGGTGGCGATCAGCCGGCCGTGTTTGTCGGCGACCAGGTGCGTCGGCCCGTCACCGGCGGGCACCGACCCGACGATGTTCAGGTTGGCGGTGTCGTAGATGGTCAGGTCGTTCTTGCGGACGTCGATGAGGCCCATGGACTGGCCGACCGACGCCAGACCCGCAGGCTGCACGCTGTCGGCGAATACCTTGACGACCTCGTCGCCGCGAAGAACGGCGACGGTTCCGCCGTGCTCGTTGGCGACGAACACCGTGCCGTTCGCCGCCTCCGACGCATCGTGCGGGACGATGCCGGTGACGACCTGCGGCAACGCGCGTCCGCTGGGCAGCTCGACGCGAACCAGTGCGTTGGCGCTTTCGACAGGAACCAGGACGGGACCGCCGGGGTTGGCCAACTGAAGGTGTCGGACGACGCCGGGCAACGGGACCCGGTTGACGACGTCGCCGGTGTCGGCGTTGAGCAGCACGAGTTCGTTGGGATCCCGCTTGGCGACGGCGACCGTGCGGGTCGCGGCGTCGACGACCACGCCTTCGGGGGCCTTGCCGACCGGCACCGTGCGTCCGGGGGTCGGCGCGGTCTGCGGGGGCGCCGCCTGCGGCTCGGCGGCCTGCGGCAGATTGTCGGCCGGTGGCCGATTGCCCTCGGTGGGCACCTCGCTGGGCATGGCGGCCTCACCTGTCGGCGACGACGGTGCGGGCGGCGCAGCGGTGTCCGCCTGTGGTTGGTCCGAGCAACCACCGACGATGAGGATGAGCGCTGCCAGTGCAGCGAGTAGCCGCATTTCTTCACGCTACGTGTCGGAGCTGAAAGGCCAGCTCAACGCGCAGTTCAGGCGAATAGCACCAACGAGTGCGCGCGGCGCAGCTTGCCCGACGGCGTCTTCGGGATCACGCCAGGGCCGAGCACCGCGACGTTGCGCGGACGCACGTCGACATCGGCGACGACTTCATGGGCGACCTGGTGCTTGATTCGCGTCACCTCGTCCGAATCCTGGTAGGCGTTGGATTCCACTGCGACCGCGAACGATTCTCGTGACTGTCCCGCGTCCAGCCGCACGGCCACCGCGCAACCGGGTCGCACTCCGACGACGCGACCCGCCGCCCGCTCGATGTCGGTGGGGTAGACGTTGCGGCCGGCCATGATGATGACGTCCTTCACGCGGCCGCAGACCACTACGTGATCCTCCTCGGTGAGGTATCCGAGGTCGCCGGTGTCGTACCAACCGTCCTTGTCCTGTGTCGGGATGATCCCGGACTTGGTGATGTAGCCCCGTGTCACCGGTTCGCCCCGCACCTCGATGACGCCGACTGACCGTTGGCCCACCAAGGCCCCGAACTCGTCGACCACGCGCGCCTGCAGGCCTGCCAGCAGCGGGCCGAGCGTGGCAAGCCGTACGGTGTTGCCGTTGTGGGACGGCACCGCCAGCTGCAGTGTCGCCAGCAGGTCGACATCGACCTCGTCGACCTGCAAACCGCCGCCGCACTTCGAAAATGACACGGCGACAGTACTTTCCGCCATGCCATACGCCGGCAGGATCGCCTCCGGCCGCAAGCCGAACGGCCGACCCGCCTCGATCAGGTCCTCGACGTCGGCCGGCTCGACCTGCTCGGCGCCCGACAGCGCCCACCGCAGCGACGACAGGTCGAACTCGCCCGGTTGCGCCTGCCTGCGCAGCCGTTTCGCCAACAGCGCGTACGCGAAGTTCGGAGCGGCGGTCATGGTGCCCTTGTATTTGTCGATGAGCCGCGCCCACAGCAATATGTCCTGCAGGAAGTCCATCGGGGTGATCTTCACCAGCTCGGCCCCGAAGTACATCGGCACGGTGAGGAATCCCGTCATGCCCATGTCGTGGAACAGCGGCAGCCAGCTGACGATCACATCGGAGTCCATGTCGAACTCGGCGCCGACGAACATCGCCTCGGCATTGGACACCAGGTTGCGGTGAGTGATCTGGACGGCCTTCGGGCTGCCGGTGGAGCCCGACGTCAGCTGCAGCAGTGCGACGTCGTCTTCGTCGGTCTCGACCGGATCGACGGGGTCGGCGGCCAACAGCTGCTCGATCGTCACCACGTTGATTCCCGCCGCGACCAGCACCGGAATCGCTGCCATGAAGGGGTCGGACACGATCACCGTCCTGGCGGAGATCATGTCGATGATGTTCTTGGTGTCCTCGGCCCACAGCACCAGATCGGTTCGCGGCGTCGGCTGGTGGAGCATGGTGATGCTCGCGCCACGCATCCACAGACCCTGCGCGGTCGGCGCGATCTCGACAGGCGCGCCCGCCAGGACGCCGACGGCGTCTCCGTGGCGCACGCCCGGCGGCAACCAGGCCGCCCGCGACGCGGCGCGCCCTCTCGTGCACCTCACCCCAGCTGTGCCGAACCGGCAGGTCAGGTTCGCCCGTCACCATCCCATGTGGGCTGGTCAGGGCGTTTTGGTACATCGTGTCCGTAAAGCGGCTCACGCTTCGCCCCCATCTCGTGATCCCCACCGGGAATGGTACGGGCCGAAAAGCGAAATCGCGCGCGTTCGTAAATTGGCTCTCGCGTGTCGTGATCGAGCGGTTACAAAGCCGCTCGCGCCGAATCGGCTGCGAGTGTCACCGCTTGCAGAACTGGCAACCGGCGGAACGAGGTCGAAAGGATCTCCACGCCCCACGGACCGTCGAATCCCTTGTTCCGCAGCAACGTGATCAGGCCGGCGAGGTCGAAGCACCCCTCGCCGCAGAGGAGCCGGCGGTCGACGGTGTCCTCGAACAACGTCCCGACGACCTCGGGTGCCGCGTCGTTGAGTTCGACGCCGAAAATGTGGCTCGGCGCCAGGACGTCGTCGAGCTCGGACAGCGGTGTGTTCGCGCGGAACACGTGCCACGCGTCGATGACCAGTCCGGCGGCGGGATGGCCTGCGGCCTCGATGATGTCGACGCCCATCGGGACGGTCGTGATCGCCGAGAACGGCATCGTCTCGATGGCGACCCGTGTTCCGTGTTCGACCGCCTCGTCGGCGAGGTCGCGCAGGGGTGCGACGAGTCTGTGTGGGTCGTCGATCGTCGGCCCGTTCTGCGAGCCGATCTTGATGAATGCGGGCGACAGCGCGTCGGCCGCGTCCATCAGCAGGTCACGTGTCTCGTAGGTGTGGTCGGGTTCTCCGCGCGGAATCCACCAGCGCTCGATGAGCTCGATCTCGATGTGCGTCAGGCCATGCTCGGCCATCAGGCTTCTCAGAGCCGCGTATCCGATGGTGTCGCGCACGACCGCGAGGTCGTCGGCGATCAGACCGAAACCGCAGTAGCCCGCTTCGGCAATCGCGGCGACGCGTTCGGCGATCGGGACCGGGCTGATGGCAGGGGTGTCCATCGGCGACACGGCGCCCGCGCTCGTCCATGCGGTGGCGACGAGATCAGGCATAGGAGAAGTCGCCTACTTGTTTTGTGGGAAGCCGAGTTCGAGGCCGCCGTGGCTGGGGTCGAGCCAGCGGCTGGTGATGGCTTTGCCGCGGGTGAAGAAGTGCACGCCTTCGGCGCCGTGGGCGTGGGTGTCGCCGAACAGCGACGCTTTCCAGCCGCCGAAGCTGTAGTAGGCCATCGGTACCGGGATGGGCACGTTGATGCCGATCATGCCGACCTCGACCTCGTTTTGGAAGCGCCGCGCGGCGCCGCCGTCGTTGGTGAAGATCGCGGTGCCGTTGCCGTAGGGGTTGGCGTTGATCAACTCCAACGCCTCGTCGTAGGTTTCCACGCGCAGCACCGAGAGCACCGGGCCGAAGATCTCGTCGGTGTAGACGCTCATCTCGGGGGTGACGTGGTCGATCAGGGTGGGGCCCAGCCAGAAGCCGTCGGTGCCGCCGTTGGCCTGCACACCGCGGCCGTCGACGACGATCTTGGCGCCGTCGGCCTCCCCGGCGTCGATGTAGGAGGCGACCTTGTCGCGGTGGGCCTTGGTCACCAGCGGACCCATATCCGAATCCAGGGTCCCGTCACCGGTTTTGATGGTGGCCGCCCGTTCGGCGATCTTGGCGACCAGGTCATCGGCGATCGGTCCGACGGCCACTGCCGCTGAGATCGCCATGCACCGCTCACCGGCGGAGCCGAAGCCGGCGTTGACCATCGCATCGGCGGCCAGATCCAGATCGGCGTCGGGCAGGATCACCGCGTGGTTCTTCGCCCCGCCCAGGGCCTGGACCCGCTTGCCGTGCGCGGTGCCGGTGGCGTACACGTACTGCGCGATCGGCGTCGATCCCACGAAGCACACCGATTTGATCGCGGTGTTGGTCAACAGTTCATCCACGGCGGTCTTATCGCCTTGGAGCACGTTGAACACCCCCGGCGGCAGACCGGCTTCGGCCCACAACGCCGCCATCCACAGCGAGGCCGAGGGGTCTTTCTCCGAGGGTTTGAGCACCACGGTGTTGCCGGTGGCGATCGCGATGGGGAAAAACCACATCGGCACCATCGCCGGGAAGTTGAACGGGCTGATCACCGCGACCGGACCCAGCGGCTGACGAATCGAGTACACATCGACCTTCGTCGAGGCGTTCTCGGTGAACCCGCCCTTGAGCAGATGGGCGATACCGCAGGCGAACTCGACGACCTCCTGCCCGCGGCTCACCTCACCCAACGCATCAGAGACGACCTTGCCGTGCTCGGCGGTGATGATCTCGGCCAACTCGCCCTTGCGCTCGTTGAGCAACTCGCGAAACGCGAACAAGATCGCCGTGCGCTTGGCCAGCGAGGTATCCCGCCACGCCGGGAACGCCGCCACCGCAGCATCGATCACCGCGCGCGCATCCTCCACACTGGCCAACGCGACCTGACCGCGTCACCTCACCAGTCGCCGGATTCGTCACCGGCGCGGTATTGCCGCTGTTCCCCGAGAAAGGCTTGTTGTCGATCCAATGCGAAATGGTGTTGCTCATGGCTACTTTCCGTACTTCGAGACGTAATCGGTCATGGTGTTGAGCTGATAGCGGGACACCTCTTGTGCGTTCTCGTCCTCGGCGAAGACGGACGAGACCATCACGGTGTCGGGCCGCGAATAGAAATCGATATCGGCAAGGGCGCCGAAGAACTCGTCCCAGTCGACGTCGCCGTCACCGATCTTGAGGTGCTGGTGCACCCGCGCCGGGTTGCCCGGCGGATTGGTGATGTAGCGAAGGCCGTGACTGCGGTGGTGGTCCATGGTGTCGGCCACGTGGACCAGCCGCAGCCTGTTGCCCGCGGCGCGGATGATCTCGCCCATGTCGCCACCCATGTGGAACGAGTGGCACGCGACGAAGACCATGCCGATATTGGGGGAGTTCACGCCACGGATGATGCGAAGCGCCTCCATCCCGTCCTCGACGAAATCGTCTGGGTGCGGGTCGATCCGGACGTCGATGCCTTCGCGTTCGAAGATCGGCACCAGCTCTTCCATGGACCGGAAGAATGCCCGCTCGGACTCCTCGGCACGCTCGGGACGGCCGGAGAACTCGGTGTTGATGACGTTCACGCCGAGGTCGACGGTGATCTGCACGACGCGCTTCCAGTTGCGCACCGCGGCTTCGCGGGCGTCCTCGTCGGGTCCCGACCAGCGCAGCACGGGCAGCACCGATGCGATGCCCACCCCGGCGTCCGCGCACGCCTTGCGGAACTGTGCGACGAGGTCGTCGTCGGCGCGCGGGTGGTTGAAGAACGGGATGAAATCGCGGTGCGGCGTCAGCTGCAGATTCTCGTAGCCCAATTCCGCCACCAGTCGGGGGAATTCGAGCAGTTCGTAGTCGTGGTGAAACGGCGTCGGATCGAGTGCGATCTTCATGGTCATGCCTTCTTGATCGAGGTCGGGTCGACGATCTGCACCTCGACGGGTCGTCCGGTGCGCAGCGATTCGACGCCGGCCTCGCAGACTGCCGCTGCGGCGTAGCCGTCCCATGCGTCCGGCCCGTCGACGTTCACCCCGGCATGGATCGCGTCGACCCAGCGCTGGAACTCCGTGTCGTACGCCTGCCCGAAGCGCTCCCGGAATCCGGGCGTGATGCGGCCGCCCCATGTGCCTGCTGCGCCCTTGCTGACCAGCCCGACGCCGAGGCCGATCATGGCGCTGCCCTTCTCGCCGACCAGTTCTGTGCGCACCTCGTAGGCGATGCCCGTTGTGACGAACAGTTCGACGTCGACGAATTTGCCGGACTCGGTCCGCATGATCGCGATCTGTGGATCGGCAAGCCCCTGTGGTGCAGCGGGATTCGGAGCAGGCTTGATGATCTGGATCGAGGCGATCTCCTCGCCGAACAGGAAGCGGGTGACGTCCACCTCGTGCACAAGCGAGTCCCTCACCATCATGGCGCTGTCGAACGACGGCGGAACCGCCGGGTTGCGATGGGCGCAGTGCAGCAGAAGCGGCTGGCCGAACTCGCCGCCGTCGATGAGCGCCTTCAGTTGCGCGTACTCGTGGTCGAACCGTCGCATGAAGCCGACCTGGATCAGCTTCTTGCCGAGCTCGATTTCCCGCTTGACCACGGCGAGCGAGGTTTCCACGTCGGTGGTCAGCGGCTTCTCGCATAGCACCGGCTTGCCGTGCTCCAGGCACGCCAGCAGCTGCTTCTCGTGCGTCGGGCCTGGAGTAGCGAGTACGACGGCGTCGACGTCGGGATCGGCGATGGCGTCCAGTGGGTCGCCGACCGCGCGGGCGCCAGGCACCGACGCGGCCACCTGTTCGGCCTTTTCCGACAGGTAGTCGTTCACCACGACGACGCGGGCATTGCTGATTCGGTTCGTGATGCGCGCAACGTGGTCGGCGCCCATGACGCCGACGCCGAGCACGGCGATGCGGAGATCAGACATGAGAGTTCCTAAGCGAATTTCACGGAGGGGACACCGCACGAGCCCAGGTACTGGCGCGTGCGCTGGGCGATCGGCAGCGGTGCGTCGACCTCACAGGGATACATATCCTGTTCGACGATGGCGAACACGTCGATGCCGAGCTTTTCGATGGCGGCCAGCAGTGGCGGCATCTCGGGGATGCCGCGCGGCGGCTCGGTCATGGCGCCGAGCTTGACCGCCTCACCGAACGGCAGGTCCTCGGCGATCACCTTCGCCTGCACCTCGGGGTCGACCTGCTTGAGGTGCAGGTAGCCGATGCGCTCGGGGGCGCGTTCGATGATCGCGATGTTGTCGCCGCCGCAGTAGCTGATGTGGCCGGTGTCAAGGCAGAGGTTGACGAACTCGCCGTCGGTGCCGTCGAGGAAGCGGTAGACGTTCTCCTCGGTGTCGACGTGGCTGTCGGCATGTGGATGGTATTGCGCACGCACGCCGTACTTTTCGAACATCGCCTTGCCGAGCTCGTTCATGCCGTTGGTCTTCTTCTGCCACTGGTCGGCGCTCAGGTTGCGGTCCTCGAGCACGGCGCCGCTGGACGGGTCGCGCCACATCTCGGGGATGACGACGACGTGCTTACCGCCGACGGCCGCCGTCAGCTTCGCGACGTCCTCGATCTGCTTCCATACCGCGTCCCACGAGTCGTCCTGATGCAGGTGCTCGAAAACGGTGCCCGCGGACAGCTTCAGGTCGCGCGATGCCAGCTCGTCGGAGAGCTGCTTGGGGTCGGTGGGCAGATAGCCGAACGGGCCGAGCTCGATCCACGTGTAGCCGGACGCGGCGACCTCGTCGAGGAAGCGGGTGTACGGCGTCTGACCGGGATCCTCGGGAAACCACACGCCCCATGAATCCGGTGCGGAGCCAACGAGAATGGTGCTCAATGCCATCAATCCTTTGAGTCGTGGGGCTTCAGGTAGGGGCGCTGAACCTTCTTCCACTCGGCGTAGGTCTCATACGCCTGCTGCGTGGAATCCAGCTCCGAGGTCTCGCTGACCGGCACATCCCACCAGGACTGGCTGTCGGGCGCATAGATCAACGGGTCGGTTTCGACGTGGATGACGGTGGTGTGCTCTCCTGCCTTGGCCACCTTGACCGCGTCGGCGAACTCCGCGGCCGTCGTCACCTTGATCACCTCGGCGCCGAGGCTGGCCGCGTTGGCCGCCAGGTCGACGGGCAGCTTGTCGCCCGCCAGTCGGCCCGACTGGTCGCGGTATCGGTAGGACGTGCCGAATCGCTGGGACCCCAACGACTCTGACAGCGAGCCGATGGAGGCGAAGCCGTGGTTCTGCACCAACACCAGGATGACCTTGACGCCTTCCTGCACCGCGGTCACCAACTCGGTGGCCATCATCAGGTAGGAGCCGTCGCCGACCATCACGAACACATCGCGGTCGGGGCTGGCCATCCGCACGCCGATGCCGCCTGCGACCTCGTATCCCATGCACGAGTAGCCGTATTCGACGTGATAGCCCTTGCGGTCGCGGGTGCGCCACAGCTTGTGCAGGTCGCCGGGCATGGAGCCGGCCGCGCACACGACGACGTCACGCGGATCGGACAGCGTGTTGGCCAGCCCGATGACCTGGCTCTGGTTCAGGGCGCTGCCGTCGTCCTCGACGCGGTACGCCGCGCTGACGGTGTCGTCCCACTCTTGTGCGAGTTCGACTGTCCGACTGCGGTAGTCGTCGCCGACCGAGTATCCGCTCAGCGCATCGGTGAGCGCATCGATGGCCTCGCGGGCATCGGAGACGACCGAAAGTCCACCCTGCTTCACCGCATCGAAGGAGGCGACGTTGATGTTGACGAATCGGACGTCCGGGTTGTTGAACGCGGTCCGCGATGCGCTGGTGAAATCGCCGTAGCGGGTGCCGATTCCGATGACGACGTCAGCGTCGGCGGCCAGTGCGTTGGCGGCGGTGCTTCCCGTCGAACCGACGGAGCCGACCGACTGCGGGTGGTCGTAGGGCAGAGAGCCCTTGCCTGCCTGCGTCTCCGAGACCGGGATGCCCGTCTGCTCGACGAAGGCCTTCAACGCGTCGTTGGCGCCGGAGTAGATGACGCCGCCGCCTGCGACGACGAGCGGGCGCTGCGCCGACGCGATGATCTCGGCGGCCTGCGCGACGATCGACCGCTCGGGCAGCGGGCGCGCGATGTGCCACGTGCGTTCGGCGAAAAGCGCTTCCGGCCAGTCGAATGCCTCAGCCTGCACGTCCTGCGGCAGCGCGATGGTTGCCGCACCGGTCTCGACCGGGTCGGTGAGCACCCGCATCGCGCCGATCAGCGCCGACGGCAGTTGCTCAGGCCGCCACACCCTGTCGAAGAACCGCGACAGCGGCTTGAACGCGTCGGTGACGGTCATCTCGTTGTCGTGCGGCTGTTCGAGGTCCTGCAACACCGGTGCGCTGACCCGCGTCGCGAAGGTGTCCGACGGCAGCAGCAGAACGGGCAGCCGATTGATGGTGGCCAACGCCGCACCGGTGAGCATGTTCGTCGAGCCAGGTCCGATGCTCGCCGTCACCGCCCATGCCTGCAGTCGGTCCTTCTGCCGTGCGTACGCCGCGGCGGTGTGCACCATGGCCTGCTCGTTGCGGCCCAACACATATCGCAGTCCCGGCTCGGTGCCTGCCTGCTCGGCCTCGATCTCGGCCTGCAGCAGCGCCTGACCCATGCCCGCCACGTTGCCGTGCCCGAAGATGCCGAAGCAGCCTGCGAAGAACTTGCTGCGCTCGCCGTCGCGTTCGACGTACTGGTTGGCCAGGAAGCGAACCGTGGCCTGGGCGACGGTGAGTCGCACGGTCGGCTCGTTGTGCGATGACTTGAACGCGGATGCCTTGGAGACCACGTCACTCTCCTCGTGAATGCAGGGGTAGCCGGGGGTCGACGGCCTGGTCCTCCCAGGTACCGCGCAACCAAGCGTGCTCGGGGTCGTCGACGATCTTCCATGCCCGTTCCTCGCCGGAGCCGGCCATCACGTTGAGGTAATACATGTGATAGCCGGGCGCTGCGACGGACGGCCCGTGGAAACCGTGCGGTACCAGGACGACGTCACCGGTGCGGACCTCTTCGAGAACCTCGATCGGCCTGCTCGGCGTGCCGTACACGCGGTGATAACCGAAGCCGCGGGAATCATCTGGGCCGGAAGCGATCTCGAAGTAGTAGATCTCCTCGAGAGCGGATTCGACCGGCGACTCCTCGTCGTGCTTGTGTGCGGGGTAACTCGACCAGTTTCCGCCGGGGGTGATCACTTCGCAGGCGATCAGCGAGTCCGCCTCGAAGACACCGGCGGTGCCGAAGTTGTGTACCTGCCTGCTGCAGTTGCCGGTACCGCGCAACTCGACCGACACGTCGGCGGCGGCCACCTTGCGGTTGGGGAACTGCGTCTTCGCGCGTGCCCCGCAGATGGCGATCCTGCCATGGCCGCGCAGCGTGTAGCTCTGGCCGGTGCCGATGTAGACCATGTCGGCAGGCCCGTCGAAAACCGATGCGCGCGGCGCCATGTGGAACAGTTCGTCTCCGCACTCGACGTCGCCGCCGCCCGCCAGCGGCAGGATCATCACCTCGATGCCCGTGGTGTCCAGCTCGAGTGCCTGTTGCGGCTGCAGCTCGACCACCGACAGGCTCGCCTCGGACCAACCGGCTGATTCGGGTGTGACGTCGACGGTTTGGGGGAGGGTCGCGCTGTTGGCCGGGATGTAGTACTTGCTGTGCACAGTCACCTCACCATCGATACGGCGGTTGCCACCGCCGAGCTGACGTCGTCGTCCGCGGGGTAGAGCAGTGTCCGTCCCACGATGAGCCCGCGCACCGAGGGCAGTGCCAGCGCTTTCTCCCAGCTGGCGAACGCCTCGTCCGGATCGGCGGGGTCGCCGCCCAGCAGCAGGGTCGGCAGCGTCGTCGACTCCATGACGCGGTCCATCTCCTCGACGACCGGGAAGCTTCATCCAGGTGTAGGCGGACGTGGAGCCGAGGCCCTGACCGATGTGCACCGACTTGATCACCGCATCGGGGCTCAGGTCGTTGCGCACCTTGCCGTTCACCCGCGACGACATGAACGGCTCGAGCATCGCGATCAGACCGTGCGAGGCCAGCTCGTCGATGGCGCGCGCGCATGTCTCGAGCGTCGATACTGTGCCGGGGTCGTCGAGGTCGATGCGGCACAACATCTTTCCGCCGTTCATCCGCGCCGCCGCGGTGGCCGCAGCGGTCGCCGCCGTCATCCGGTCGTCGAGCTCGAACTGCGCGCCCGCAAGGCCGCCTCGGTTCATCGACGAGAAGACGACCTTGTCCTCGAGAGCGCCGAGCAGAAGGAGGTCGTCGAGGATGTCGGAGGTCGCGAGCACGCCGTCGACGCCGGGATCGGCCAGCGCCGCGCGTAACCGGTCGAGCAGGTCGGTGCGGCTGTTCATGGCGGTCGGGCGCGAGCCGACGCCGAGGGCGCCGCGGGCGGGGTGGTCGGCGGCGACGATCATCAGCCTGCCGTTGCCCCGAACTGCCGGCCGGATGGTGCGTGTCTGCCACGCCCGCTCGACTGCCTGCGGGTCGGACGCACGCACGTCGGTGATCTCGGTGTAGTCCTTGCACACTGCGTCAGACATTGACGGCCTCCACCGCGGTCTGGTCGGCCAGTGCGGCGACCTCTGCCGCCGTCGGCATCGCCGTCGAGCACTCCAGCCGCGACGCGACGATCGCACCCGCGGCGTTGGCGTAGCGCAGGGTCTTCTCCAGCGTCCAGCCGTGCAGCAGACCGTGACACAGGCTGCCGCCGAAGGCATCTCCTGCGCCGAGGCCGTTGACGACGTCGACATCGTTGGGCGGGACGCTCACATGGGAGTGCTTGGTCTTGCCCAGCACGCCGCGGGGGCCCTGCTTGACGATGGCGAGCTCGACACCAAGGTCGAGCAGTGCGTCGGCGGCTCGCTGCGGGTTGCTCTCGCCGACCGCGATCTCGCACTCCTCGCGGTTGCCGACGGCGACCGTGACATGTTGCAGCGCCTTGCGCACCTGCTCGGTGGCCGATTCGGGGGATTCCCAGAACATCGGCCGGTAGTCGAGGTCCAGCACCGTGAGTCCTGCCTTCGCGCGCGCCTCCCACGCTGCGAAATGCGCACTGCGGCTGGGCTCTTCGGATAGTCCCGTCACCGTCGACCAGTAGAGCCTGGCGGATCGCACGGCGTCGAGGTCGAGCTCGTCGGGGCGGATCTGGAGGTCCGGCGCACTGGGGCGACGGTAGAAGTAGAGCGGGAAGTTGTCCGGCGGGAAGATCTCGCAGAACGTCACCGGCGTCGGGTACTCGTCATGGGTCGTCACATAGGAGTTGTCGACGCCGAGATCGGCGAGCTCGTTGCGGACAAAGGTGCCGAACGGGTCGGCGCCGACGCCGGAGATCAGCGCGGTGCGGTTACCGAGACGGGCGGCGGCCACCGCGACGTTGGCGGCGCTGCCGCCGAGAAACTTGCCGAACGACTCGACATTCTCGAGGCCGACGCCGATCTGGAGGGGATAAATGTCGACGCCGCTGCGCCCGATGGCGAGTACGTCGAACGGCTGCGTGGTGGTCAAGATCGCTCTCCGGCAGTTGGTTGGTGGCGCTTTCGTAAGACTGTGCACTGCGACACTCGGGCATGTCAATAGTTTGTCCTGACATTCTAACTTTCGATCATGCGGTGCTAACATTCAGCTACCGTGATCTCGACGGACTCGGAACGGAGACAACGTGGCTTTGACGGTGGAGCTCGACAGGTCGAGTCCTGTTCCTCTCTACTATCAGCTTGCCCAGGCCATCGAGGCAGCTATTCGTGACGGCGAACTGTCGCCGGGCGATCGGTTCGAAAACGAACTGGCGCTGGCGAAAAGGCTGACGCTGTCGCGGCCGACGACCCGCCGCGCCATCCAAGAACTCGTCGACAAGGGGCTGCTCGTACGCAAGCGCGGGGTCGGCACCCAGGTCGTGCAGAACCCCGTTCATCGCCGCGTCGAGCTAACGAGCCTGTACGACGATCTGACGCGGGCCGGCCAGGAGCCGACCACTCAGCTGCTCGATTACCACGTCGGTCCGCCCGACGAGGAGGTCGCGCGCGAGCTGAGCCTGAAGGACGACCGCGAGGTGGTGTCCATCCATCGGCTGCGTTGTGCCAACGGCGAGCCGCTCGCCGTGATGACCAACCACCTGCCCATCGATATCGCGCCGGATGCCGAGGAGCTGGAGACCAACGGGTTGTACTCGTCGTTGCGCGCCCGCGGCGTGCACATTCGGCTCGCCCGCCAGCGCATCGGCGCGCGGGGTGCGACCCGGTCCGAGGCCAAGCTGCTCGACGAGAAGCCCGGCGCACCGCTGCTGACGATGGCGCGCACGGCCTTCGACGACTCGGGCACCGCCGTCGAATTCGGGACTCACTGCTATCGCGCATCGCGCTACTACTTCGACACCACGCTCGTCGACCGCTGACCCTTCCCGCGAGACGGAATTCCAGCACGACTTATGCACTGCTCGCGGGAGTACCGTTGCGGGGTAGGGACTAGGCGAAGGCGCGGCGGAAGGCTTCCAGCGCGGCTTCGCTGCCCGCTGTCCCGGCGCCGGATGCCCAGGCCTCCAGGCCGACGGTGCCGGTGAACCCGATTTCGCGAAGCGCGCTTCGCGATGGCGGGGTAGTTGATCTCGCCGGTGCCCGGCTCGCAGCGGCCGGGCACATCGGCGACCTGAACCTCGCCGATGGCGTCCCCGCAGCGCCGGATCAGGTCGATGAGATTCCCCTCGCCGATCTGCGCGTGGTACAGGTCGAGCATCATCTTCACGTTGGGATGGCCCACGCCTTCGATGAGCGCCAGCGTGTCCTTCGCCCTGGCGAGCGGGACGCCGGGATGGTCGACGATTGTATTCAAGTTCTCGACGCAGAAGGTGACGCCCGCCGCCTCGCCGAGCTCGCCGATCCGCTCGAGCGCGCGCTGCGCGGTCAGCCACATCTCACCGGTCGCGCGGTGGCGCGGCCGGGCCGCCTTGCCGTCGACGAGTTCCGCGGTGTGCAGGTTGAGCCGCGGAACACCAAGCATCTCAGCGGCTTTGATGCTGAGCTCGGCCGTCCGGACGACCTCGTCGGCGCTGGCGGGATCGATGAGGTCGCCCTGCAGGTAGCCGGTCATCGACGAGAACCGGGCTCCGGTGGCGGCAAGGGCGTCGAGGTCCTTGTCGTGCCAGCTCCAGATCTCGACTGCGAAGCCGAGGTCGTCGATGCGGCGGACTCGGTCGATGAGGGGGAGGTCGGTGAAAACCATCTCGGAACAGATCGCAAGCTGCACCGATGCACCCTAGCATTTGACATGCAGTCCTAATGTCCGAACAAAGTCTTGACTTTCCGCTGTGAGGCGTATTACATCGACCGGTGAAGGGTGTCACGAAGCACTCCATGGCAAGGAGAAACAATGAGGTTCAGTCGGCTCGCGGCAATCGCCGGGGCAAGCGTGCTCGTATTCGGCGTCGCGTCATGTTCGTCGACGGGAGGCAAGCCTCAGGAGTCCGGCGGAGGCATGGGCGCGGGCCAGGCGAACACCCCGCGCGTCACGGTCGCGATGATCACCCACGAGGTGCCGGGCGACTCGTTCTGGGATCTGATCCGCAAGGGCGCCCAGGCCGCGGCCGACAAGGACAACATCGAGCTGCGCTACTCCAACGATCCGGAGGCGCCCAACCAGGCCAACCTCGTGCAGACCGCGATCGACAGCAGCGTCAAGGGCATCGCCGTGACGCTGGCCAAGCCCGACGCCATGACACCCGCGGTCAAAGCCGCGATAGACAAAGACATTCCCGTCGTCGCGTTCAACTCGGGATTCGACAACTGGAAGGCCATGGGCGTTCAGGAGTACTTCGGCCAGGACGAGAAGCTCGCCGGCATCGCGGCGGGTGAACGGCTGACCAAGGACGGCGCCAAGAAGATCGTCTGCATCATCCAGGAGCAGGGCCAGGTCGCGCTCGAATCACGCTGCGCCGGTGTGAAAGAGGGCTTCAAGGGACAGACCGAGATCCTGAACGTCAACAGCAAGGACATGCCGTCGGTAGAGTCCACGATCACCGCCAAGCTTCAGCAGGACCAGACGGTCGATCATCTCGTCGCGCTCGGTGCACCGATCGCGCTGGCGGCGGTTCAGTCGAAGGGCAACGCCAACAGCAAGGCGAACATCGTCACGTTCGACACCAACGCGGCCCTCGTCGACGCCATCCAGGCCGGCGACGTGGAGTGGGCGGTCGACCAGCAGCCGTTCCTGCAGGGGTATCTCGCCATCGACTCACTGTGGCTGTTCATCAACAACAAGAACCTGATCGGCGGCGGACAGGCCACCCTGACGGGCCCGTCGTTCATCGACGAGTCGAACATCGACTCCGTTGCCGAGCTGGCCAAGGCCGGAACCCGATAAGGCGCCGGGACAGAAAGAGAAAACGATGACTACACAAACCGATCTGGACGTCGCGGGTCACAAACTGGTTCGCGACGAACGTGTCAAAGAACGAAACCGTATACAGCGGTTGCTGATTCGCCCCGAGATGGGCGCGGCGATCGGCGCGGTCGTGATCTTCATCTTCTTCCTGGTCGTCGCGCCGCCGTTCCGGTCCGCCGACTCTCTTGCGACGGTGCTGTACGGCAGTTCGACAATCGGCATCATGGCGTGCGCGGTCGCGCTGCTGATGATCGGCGGCGAGTTCGACCTGTCCGCGGGCGTGGCGGTGACGACGAGTTCGCTTGCCGCGTCGATGCTCGCGTGGAACCTCCACCTGAACCTCTGGGCGGGCGCAGGCTCTGGCGTTGCTCGCTCGTCGCTTGGCGATCGGGTTCTTCAACGGTTATCTGGTGATGAAAACCAAGATTCCGAGCTTCCTGATCACACTGGGCACGCTTGTTGATGCTGACCGGCGCGAACATCGCGGTGACGAAACTCATCGCCGGTCAGGTCGCCACGCCGAGCGTGAACGATATGGCAGGGCTGGGATTCGGCGCGCGCGGTGTTCGCATCCAGTCGTGACGATCTTCGGGGTGCAGGTGCGCATCACCGTGTTGTGGTGGCTGCTGTTCACCGCCATCGCGACGTGGGTGCTGTTCAAGACCCAGCATCGGCAACTGGATTTTCGCCGTCGGCGGTGACGAGGAGAGCGCCCGCGCCGTCGGTGTGCCGGTGACCGCGGTGAAGATCGGCCTGTTCATGACCGTCGGCTTCGCGGCCTGGTTCGCTCGGCATGCATCTGCTGTTCTCGTTCAACACCGTGCAATCCGGTCAGGGCGTCGGCAACGAGTTCATCTACATCATCGCGGCGGTCATCGGCGGCTGCCTGCTGACCGGCGGCTACGGCACGGCGATCGGCGCCGCGATCGGCGCCTTCATCTTCGGCATGGTGGAGCAGGGCATCGTCTACGCCGGCTGGGATCCCGACTGGTTCAAGTCCTTCATGGGCGTGATGCTGCTGTTCGCGGTCATCGCCAACAACGCATTCCGCAACTACGCCGCGAAGAGGTGACCCATGACCGCAACAGTTGATCAACACGTAGAAGAAGCCCCGTCCGGCGGAAAGGTGCCGTTGGTCGAGCTGAAGAGCATCGGCAAGTCCTACGGCAATATCACGGCGCTCAAGGACATCTCGCTGCGTGTGCACGCGGGCGAGGTGACCGGCGATCCTCGGTGACAACGGGGCGGGCAAGTCGACGCTGATCAAGATCATCGCCGGCTACCACCCGCAGACCGATGGCGAACTGCTCGTCGACGGTGAGTCGCTCAAGTTCACCTCGCCGAAGGACGCGCTGGCAAGGGCATTGCGACGGTGTACCAGAACCTCGCCGTCGTGCCGCTGATGCCGGTGTGGCGCAACTTCTTCCTCGGCCAGGAGATCCGCCAGAGTCGCTTCCCGTGGTCACTGGACGCCAACGCGATGCGGGCGACCACGCTCTCCGAGCTGGCGAAGATGGGTATCGAACTACCCGACGTCGACGTGCCGATCGGCTCGCTGTCGGGTGGTCAACGCCAGTGTGTGGCGATCGCGCGGGCGGTGTTCTTCGGTGCGCGCGTGCTGATCCTCGACGAGCCGACCGCCGCGCTTGGCGTCAAGCAGTCGGGCGTGGTGCTGAAGTACATCACCGCGGCCAAGGAGGCCGGCTTCGGCGTCGTGTTCATCACGCACAACCCGCACCACGCCCACATGGTCGGCGACCACTTCGTGATCCTGAAACGCGGCCAGCAGAAGCTGGACTGCACCTACGACGACATCACCCTCGAGCACCTCACCCAGGAGATGGCGGGCGGCGACGAACTCGAGGCGCTGTCGCATGAACTGCGCGCCGCCAAGGGCTGACCTCGACAACGCGTTCGCGGCGTTGGTGCAGGCCTCAGCGCGGTGTCATACCCGCTGCGCGATAGGCGGCGTCGACATAAGCCATGTTCTCCACCGCGTCGGCGGTGTCGATCGGAAGCGCGGTGCCGTGCAGCACGTGGGAGGCGAAGGCCTCCAGTTGATAGCTGTACGACGTCCTGGTGCCGTGGTGCTCCACTCGGGTGCCCGCGGGTGTCCGGATGGTCAGCCTGTCGTCCTCGTTCGGCTTGATGAAGTTGTGCACCAACAGATCTCCCTTGGTGCCGATGATCTGCAGGGTGAACGAATGGTCAGGTGCGGCCATCGTGTTGGCGCTCAGCCCGGTTGCGCCACCGGGGAAGCCGAGTTCCACATCGCACCACTCGTCGACCCCTGGCGTGCGTTCTCCTGCGTGCGCGCGGATGATCGACGGGTGGCCCAGCCTGCGCATCACGTGCAGGCCGTAGCAGCCGAGATCCATCAGCGCGCCGCCCGCCATCTCGAACGACCACCGCGGGTCGGAGGCGTCCGGTGAGGGCATCGCCATCCGCACCTCGACATGGTGCATATCGCCGATGGTTCCGTCGACCGCGAGCTCGAACGCGCGGCGGGTCACCGGGTGATAGAGATAGTGAAAGCCCTCGACGACCGTGACACCTGCGGCGTGCGCGGCGTGTGCGACCTGCTCGGCCTCGGACCGGTTGCGCGCGAACGGCTTCTCGGTGAGTACCGGCTTGCCCGCTTCGACCGCGGCGAGGTTCCACGGCGCGTGCAGCGAATTCGCCAGCGGGTTGTAGATCGCGTTGACTTCGGGATCGGCGATGACGTCGGCGTAGGAATTCAAAACTCTTTCCACACCGTGCTTTTCGGCGAACAGCGCGGCGCGGTCGCGGTCGCGCGCGGCCACCGCAACCAGCCGGTGACCCAGCTGCTGCGCTGGACCGACGATGGCGAGGTCGGCGATTCGGGATGCACCGAGCACCCCGATTCGCAAACTCATACCGTTACGCTGCGGCATACATTCTGCATGAACGTCACACTAGCCGCACGTCACGAAGGGGGCCCTCGTCGGTCGGCTCCGCGTCGAGGATGGTGTCCTGCTCCATGACGAACCAGCCGTCGAATCCGTTGCTCCGCAGCGCGGTCACGATGCCCGCGATATCCACATCGCCCGCTCCGAGCGGCGTGTACATCCCGCGCCGCACCGCCTCGGTGTAGGTCAGCGTCCCCGCCTGGACGTCAGCGGCGAGCTTCGCGTCGACATCCTTGAGGTGGGCGTGGGCGATTCGGTCAGGCACCCGCCGGGCCAGTTGCAGCGGGTCCGTTCCGCCGATCAGCAGGTGGCCGGTATCGAGGCACAGTCGGATCGCCGAGCCGTTCAGCACGCGGTCGACCTCGTCGCGGGTCTCCACCATCGTGCCGACGTGCGGGTGCAGCACGGCGAGGACTCCGCGGTCGGCAGCGGCATCTGCGAGCCGGTCGAGATTGGCCAGCAGTGTCGCCCACTGGTCGTCGTCGAGCGTGGGCCGGACGTCGTATCCGTCGGAACCGGTCGCTGCGGCAAGGATGAGCACGTCGGCCCCTGTCGCGATCAGGGCGTCCAGCGGCGCGGCGATGTCGGGAAGTGGATCGTGATCCCGGTCGTGCAGCAGAACCGGGGCGAACTGGCCGACGCAACGAAGTCCGAACGAGTCGAGCAACGCGGTCAGCTGCGCGGGGTCAGACGGCAGAAAGCCCTCCGGCCCGAGCTCGGTCGCCGACATTCCGACGTCGCGCATCTCGGCGAGCACACGCTCCGGCGTGAGCTGGTATCCCCATCCGGGTACCTCGCACACCCCCCACGAGATCGGTGCACCTGCGATCTTCATCGTGACTTCACATCCTCGAGCCGTACCGGAGCGCCGCGCTTCAACGACTCGGTCGCCGCTTCTGCGAGCCAGGCCACCTCGACCGCATCCGCGACGGTGCAGGCCGGCGCGGCGTTGCCCTTGGCGACCTCGACGAACGCGGCGAGCTCCGCGCGGAACGCCTCGGTGAACCGGTCCATGAAGAAATGGTGCGACGGGCCTTCCGGAAAATCGTTGGCCGGGTCGACGTTTCGCACAGGCGCGCCCTGATCCCAGCCCGCCACGACGGTGTCGTCGAAGCCGTGCACTTCGAGTCGGCAGTCATAACCGTGGCCGTTGTACCGTGCCGCCGAGATGACGCCGAGCGTGCCCGATTCGAACCGCACCACGACGGCCGCGGTGTCGACGTCACCGAACTCCGCGAACTGCGGATCACCCTGCACGCTGCCGGTGGCGTACACGTCGACGGCGTCCGAACCGGTGATCCATCGCAGGATGTCGAAGTCGTGCACCGCGCAGTCGCGGAAGATGCCGCCGGAGCCTGCGATGTATTCCATCGGCGGCGGGGCGGGATCCATCGTCGTGCTGCGGACGGTGTGAAGCAGGCCGAGCGATCCGTCGTCGACGGCACGCTTGGCCGCGGCGAACGCGGCGTCGAAGCGGCGCTGATAGCCGACCTGTACCGGCACACCCGAGCGGGCGATGATGCCGGCGACCCTTGCGGATTCCGTCGCCGTGGACGCGATCGGCTTCTCGCAGAACGTCGGGATACCGCGTTCGACGGCGGCCAGCGTCAGTTCGGCATGCGCGGGGGTCGCCGCCGCGACGACCACACCGTCGATGCCCGAGGAGAGCAGTTCTTCGACCGAATCCACCGCTGTGGCATTGTGTTTGGCCGCCACGGCGGCGACCACCTCGGGCCGCTCATCGGTGATCACCAGATTGTCGATGCCGTCCAGACCGCTCAGTGTGTCGGTGTGGAAGGCGCCGATGCGGCCAAGTCCGATTACGCCGAGTGTGGTCATGGGATTCTCCGATCGTCCTGGTCGCGAAGTGCGACATCGAGTTGTTCCTGCGTGAAGTCGTCGGCCAGCGCGGCAAGCACGGTGTCGACCTGCGATGGCGGGGCGAGGCTGCCGATCGGCTGGTCGAGGTCGAGATTGGTGGGGAACGCGTAACCTTCGGCCGTCGCGACGACGGCATTCTCCAGATCGCGCTGCGAACGGCCCGCGGCCTTCATCGCGAGAAGCGCCGGATAGATCGCCCGCACCATCGCGGTGCGGTCAAGCGCTTCCATCGCCCGCCCGAACGGCGACGAGACCTGCAGCAGGTTGGCCATCCGGCGGATGTCGGTCGAGAAGTTCGTTCCAGCCCCGTGGTAGAGCGCGGGATTGAAGAACACCGCATCGCCGGTGCGCAGCGGCACCTGGACGTGGTGCTCGGCGAAGAAATCGATGAACTCCGGCCGGTTGAACGCGATGTATCCGCCGAGGAACCGCTGCGAGTACGGCAGCATCATCGTCGGCCCGCTCTCGATCGGCATATCGCAGTGGGCCACCGCGCCCTGCAGCGTGAGCACCGGCGACGTGCGGTGCACGTGCGCCGGATAGGCCGCCAGCTCGTCGGGAGCGACGAAGCCCAGGTGGTAGTCGCGGTGCGGAACCTGCTGCTGGCCACCGGGATTGACGACGTTGACCTGCGAGGTGACCTGATAGCGCGGTCCGAGCCAAGCCTGCGAGATGACGGCGAGCGCGTCGTTGGCGTAGTACTCGGCGAACACCTCGGGGGAGTGCAGCGCGAGCTTCTGCGCCGCGTTCCAGATGCGGTCGTTGGCCCCCGGCTTGCCGAAGTGGTCGCCGGCCGCGGAGCCCTGCTGCGCGCTGCGCCTCGATGATGGCGAAGAACGCATCGCTGGCGCGATCGACGATGTCCGCCGCGAAGGCGTCCTCGAAGACGACGACGCCAGGGCCGTCGGTCAGCGCGTGGATCAGCTCGGCCTGCAGTGCCTGCCGGTCCGACGGCGGCAGTCGAGGGATAGACGAGCACGTTCTCGCGGACGTCGACGGCATGCGGGTAGTCGGCGAGGTCGGTGCTGCGTGCCACTTCGGCGCGGAAGTCGTCGAGCCTGCAGGCAGACTCGTCGATCCACGCCTTGTAAGCAGTGGTCAGTGGTGTTGCCATGGCAGTTAGTCTGGTAGTCGCCCGCAGCACAATCAACACCAAAAACACGTCAAAAAAACCTCAGGAAGGCTCGGCCGTGGCGCACCGCTTCAAGGTTCGCGAGATCGCCCAGCAGTCCGGGCTGAGCGAAGCCACCGTCGACCGGGTGCTCAACAGCAGGCCCGGCGTGCGGGAGAACACCCGCGCCGAGGTCATGCAGGCGATCGCCGACCTGGAGAAACAGCGCGCCCAGCTGCGACTCAACGGCAGGCGCTACCTCATCGACGTCGTGATGCAGACCCCGCGCGCTTCTCCGACTCGTTCCGCGCGGCCGTCGAGGCCGAACTGCCCGCCTTCGCCCCGGCGATGCTGCGGGCGCGATTCCATCTGTGGGAGACCGGCTCGACTGCGCACATGGTCGACGCGCTGACCCGGCTGCGCGGCAGTCACGGCGTCATCCTCAAGGCCCAGGACGAACCCGAGGTCGCCGAGGCCGTCGACCGGCTGGTCGGCGGCGGCGTCCCGGTGGTCACCTATGCGACCGATGTGCCCGGCAGCGCGCGATGCTCGTATGTCGGCATCGACAACCACGGCGCGGGCGTGACCGCCGCCTACCTGATGGGGCAGTGGCTGGGGTCGGCGCCGTCGGACGTGTTGATCACGCTCAGCCGCAACGTGTTCCGCGGCGAGGGGGAGCGCGAGGTCGGATTCCGCGCCGCACTGCGGGGGTCCGGCCGTCAGATCGTCGAGGTGAGTGACAGCGACGGCATCGACGCGACCAACGAGCGATTGGTGCTCGAGGCGCTCGAGCGCAACCCTGCGGTGGAGGCCGTCTACTCCGTCGGTGGCGGGAACGACGCCACAGTCGCGGCGTTCGACCGGCTGGGCCGCGACTGCCGTGTCTTCATCGCGCACGACCTCGACGCCGACAACCGCAGGCTGCTGCGCGACGGCAGGATCTCCGTGGTCCTGCACAACGACCTGCGCGCCGACGCGCGACTGGCGATGCGCCTGATCCTGCAGGAGCGCGGCGCGCTGCCCGTCGAGCAGGCCCGCGCAGCACCGATACAGGTGGTGACCCCCTTCAACCTGCCTTCCTGACTCCGCGGTCGCTGATTCACGAACGGGCCGACTACTATTTCGCCGCAAGACGACGAGCGGGCGTCGTGACTGACCCGAAGATCGGGGGTGTCAGATGCGTGGTCGATCTCATCGCCGGGGTGACCGTCCTCGGCAACCTCGCGATCGACATCATCAACGGGGCTCCGCCGAGTCCCGGTGGCTGCGCATCGTTCGCAGGCGTCGCGCTCGCCGCGGCCGATGTCCCCGGCCGGCTGGTGGCGATGGGCGCGGAGCGTGACCACGCGTTGTTCGACGACCTCGTCGAACGCTTCGCGCCTGCGCTGCGCATCCTGCCGTCCGACCGCACGAGTTCGTTCCGGCTGGATTACACCGACGTCGACCACCGCCGGATGTCCGTCGACGCCGTCGGGCCGGTGTGGGGCGCCGCAGAGATCGAGGCCGCCGACCCCGACACCACGTGGCTTCACCTGGCCCCGCTGCTGCGCACCGACTTCCCCGCGGAGACCCTCGCCCTGCTCGACGCCCGCGGACACCGCATCGTCTACGACGGTCAGGGTCTTGTGCGCGCCGACCAGGTGGGCCCGATGGTGGTCGACCGACACTTCTCTCCCGAGCTGCTCCGCCATATCAGCGTGCTCAAGCTCGCCGAGGATGAGGCGGTCATCGTCGCCGACGGCCCGTTCGACGAATCGACGGCGACGCGGCTTGGGGTGCCGGAGATCCTGGTGACGTACGGGACGGAGGGCTGCGACATCTACGCCGACGGCACCGTCGTCCGCGTCCCGGCTGCATGGCGGGTCGAAGGCGTGCAGACCACCGGCGCGGGCGACATGTTCACCGCGTCCTACACGGCGCACCGGGCGGCCGGAGTGGACACCCGCCGCGCGGTCGAACTCGCCAGCGAGCTCGTCGCCAAGCAACTCGAGCAGCGACTGCGCAGCGGATCGGTGGATCCGGTCCAGCGGTAGTGCTAGCAGGAGCTACCGGTCGGTAACAATTTCCTTAGAGAAATCGTGTCGCAGCAACGTGACGAACGACACACTTTTGTCTCATTGCGTCGCCGCACACGCGGGCTGACCAGTAGGTTCCACCGCCCGTCACCTGCAGGTAACCCGCGAGTCCGGTGAAGGGCCGCCTAAGAGAAGTGGTTTAATCGGTACTGAGAGTGACACCAAATTTGATGGACGTTGAACTCGATGGCGCGATCAGCCCGCGACTGACGAATACGTCCGAAGATCAGCACGAGAGGTAGGGGTTGTGAGCTCGAACGGCAACGGGGCCAATCCGACCGATGACGTAGGCACCACCCCTGCAGGCTCCGCGAAACGCCAGAAGCTCGAAAAGGTTGTCATTCGTTTCGCGGGCGACTCGGGCGACGGCATGCAGCTGACCGGAGACCGGTTCACCACCGAGGCCGCTCTGTTCGGCAATGACCTTGCCACGCAACCGAATTACCCCGCCGAGATCCGCGCACCAGCAGGCACTCTTCCCGGCGTCTCGTCATTCCAGATCCAGATCGCCGACTACGACATCCTGACCGCGGGCGACCGCCCCGACGTCCTCGTCGCGATGAACCCCGCTGCGCTGAAGGCCAACATCTCCGACCTGCCGCGCGGCGGACTGGTGATCGCCAACTCCGACGAGTTCACCAAGCGCAACCTCGCGAAGGTCGGCTACGAGGCCAACCCGCTTGAGGACGACGCGCTCTCCGACTACGTCGTGCAGCCCGTCGCGATGACCACCCTGACGCTCGGGGCCGTCGAAGTCCATCGGCGCCACGCAAGAAAGACGGTCAGCGCGCCAAGAACATGTTCGCGCTCGGCCTGCTGTCGTGGATGTACGGACGCGAGCTCGAGCACAGCGAGGTGTTCATCCGCGAGAAGTTCGCCCGCAAGCCCGACATCGCCGAGGCCAACGTGCTGGCGTTGAAGGCCGGCTGGAACTACGGCGAGACCACGGAGGCGTTCGCGAGCACCTACGAGGTGGCTCCCGCCAAGCTGAAATCCGGCGACTACCGCCAGATCTCGGGTAACACGGCGCTGGCCTACGGCCTGGTCACCGCAGGCCAGCTCGCCGACGTCCAGCTGGTGCTCGGCACCTACCCGATCACGCCGGCGTCGGACATCCTGCATGAGCTCTCCAAGCACAAGAACTTCAACATCCTCACCTTCCAGGCCGAGGACGAGATCGCGGGCATCGGCGCGGCCATCGGCGCGTCCTACGGCGGCGCGCTCGGCGTCACCAGCACGTCGGGTCCCGGCATCTCGCTGAAATCGGAGGCCATCGGCCTCGCGGTGATGACCGAGCTTCCGTTGATCGTCGTCGACGTGCAGCGTGGCGGACCGTCCACCGGTCTGCCCACCAAGACCGAACAGGCCGACCTGCTGCAGGCGATGTTCGGCCGCAACGGCGAGTCGCCGGTCGCGCTGATCGCGCCGCGCTCGCCGTCGGACTGCTTCGACGTGGCCGTCGAGGCGGCGCGTATCGCGATCACCTATCACACGCCGGTGATGATCCTGTCCGACGGCGCGATCGCCAATGGCTCTGAGCCCTGGCAGATTCCGGATGTCAGCACGTATGCGCGCGATCGCGCACACGTTCGCCAAGACCGGTGAGCCGTTCCAGCCGTACGCCCGCGACCCGGAGACGCTTGGCCCGCCAGTTCGCCGTGCCAGGCACCCCCGGTCTCGAGCACCGCATCGGTGGCCTCGAAGCCGCCAACGGATCGGGCAACATCTCCTACGAGCCGAAGAACCACGACCTGATGGTCCGGCTGCGGCAAGCCAAGATCGACGGCATCGCCGTACCCGATCTCGAGGTCGACGACCCGACCGGCGACGCGGAACTGCTGATGCTCGGCTGGGGAAGCTCGTACGGTCCCATCGGCGAGGCGTGCCGTCGCGCGCGGCGCAAGGGCATCAAGGTCGCCCACGCACAGCTGCGCAACCTCAACCCGTTCCCCACCAACCTCGGTGAGGTGCTCCGCCGCTATCCCACTGGTGGTGCTGCCGGAGATGAACCTCGGCCAGTTGGCGCTGCTGCTGCGCGGCAAGTTCCTCGTCGACGTGCAGTCGGTTACCAAGGTGGAAGGCATGGCGTTCCTGGCGGATGAGGTCGAAGGCATCATCGACGCCGCCCTGGACGGAACGCTGAGCGAAAAGGAAAGCGACAAGGCCAAGTTCGCGCGGTTGGCCGCGGCCACTGTGGAATCTGGCGTGGGAGTTGACGGATGACTGACCTGATCGGGACCGACCTCGGTCTGACGCTTGGCACCTCAGGGGTGCCGACGACCGGCGAGCCGCAGAAGGGCAAGGACTTCACCAGTGACCAGGAAGTCCGCTGGTGCCCCGGGTGCGGCGACTACGTCATCCTCAACACGATTCGCAACTTCCTGCCCGAGTTGGGCCTGCGCCGCGAGAACATCGCGTTCGTCAGCGGTATCGGTTGCTCGAGTCGCTTCCCGTACTACCTGGAGACCTACGGCTTCCACTCGATCCACGGCCGTGCGCCGACCATCGCGACCGGCCTCGCGCTGGCTCGCCAGGACCTGTCCGTGTGGGTCGTCACCGGTGACGGCGATGCGCTGTCCATCGGCGGTAACCACCTGATCCACGCGCTGCGCCGCAATGTGAACCTGACGATCCTGCTGTTCAACAACCGGATCTACGGTCTGACCAAGGGGCAGTACTCGCCGACCTCCGAGGTCGGGAAGGTCACCAAGTCCACCCCGATGGGCTCGCTGGACTACCCGTTCAACCCGGTGTCGCTGGCGCTGGGTGCGGAGGCGACGTTCGTGGGTCGCGCGATGGACTCCGACCGCAAGGGCCTGTCCGAGGTGCTTCGCGGTGCTGCCGCACATCGTGGCGCCGCGCTCGTCGAGATCATGCAGGACTGCCCGATCTTCAACGACGGCTCGTTCGACGCGCTGCGCAAGGAAGGCTCTGAGGACCGGCTGATCAGCGTGAGCCACGGCGAGCCGATCATCTTCGGTGCCGACGGCGAGTACTGCGTGGTCAAGTCCGGTTTCGGGCTCGAGGTCGCCAAGACGGCCGATGTGTCGACGGACGAGATCGTCGTGCACAACGCGCAGATCGACGATCCGGCGTACGCGTTCGCGTTGTCTCGGTTGTCCGAGCAGAACCTCGACCACATGGTGATGGGCATCTTCCGTCAGGTCAGCCGTCCCACCTACGACGATGCCGCGCGTCAGCAGGTCGCTGCGGCCCGCGACGCCAAGCCGCACGACACGGCGGCGCTGCAAGCGCTCCTGCGCGGTAAAGACACCTGGACCGTCGACTAATCTTCCAGATGTGACATCGCCTGTGCCGCTTGCTGCTGTCGTACTGGCCGGCGGTGCGTCTCGCCGGATGGGCCGTGACAAGGCCACCATGCCGTTTGACGGCTCGACCATGGTCGAACTCGTCGTCTCGGCGTTGACCGCGAGGTGCTCGCCGGTATTCGTGATCGCCGCGCCCGGCCAACCGCTGCCCGACCTGCAGGCCGAGGTGTTGCGCGACGAGGTTCGCGGCGTCGGTCCGCTTCTGGCGACGGCCCGCGGATTGCGCGCGGCTGCCGACGCGGGTTGCGAGCGCGCCTTCGTCTGCGCGGTGGACATGCCGCATATGACGACCGAGCTGATCGACGAGCTTGCCGCGCACAGCGCCCGGCTCGGCGTCGACGTGGTGCTGCCGTGGGACGGCCGCGATCACTATCTGGCTGGCGTGTACCGCACCGACCTGGCCGACCGCGCCGACGCGCTGGTCACGCAGGGGGAGCGGAGCATGCGTGCGCTTGTGGAGACCGTCGATACACAACGGATCGTCATGCCGACCCAACGGGCCCTGACGAACGTCAACACCACCGCCGACGCGTCATGAGCTGACGGGTTATTACCTTAGGTAATGATTCCAGCAAACTGTTGATAGCTTGTTAGATCGGCTTTTCTTTTAATTCCGCACCATTTGTTCGTTACTCAGCCGCAACGTATTCGGGATAGCTCGGCAACTGGATGCCCCACGCCGATGAGCCGACGGGCGTCCGAGATATCCTCTCGCCGTGCGGGTTTGGGGCCGGTTCCTGACCCCAGCCCTTTTCTGTCAAGGGCCGCGCCGAAGGGAGTCGCGCTGATCGATACCTACGCGAGCGGACGGGAAAACCGTATGCGCCTCACCGCGATATCAACGAAGCGCGCTCACCTGCTGCGACGCAGTGGTGGTCCTATCGCGTCGATGGTGAATGTGAAAACGTTTCGGCAGCGTTGGGTTTTCAGGTGTAGAAGTCTGATTGGCCAGATCGCTCCTTCCGCCATGACGTATCAAACCAGCACTGAAGATCCGCGAAAGATGCTGAACTACAACGAGAGTCGCTCTGCGGAACGAAATCTATCGATAGCGAACTGATTCGGATAATTTTCGCGTGAAAGTGCTTGCTGGAAGCCAATTCTGGGGCGAGCTACCCTAGATTCATTGAACTATCAACCAGATTCATCGTGTCCCAGGTCACAAAAATAGGGTGATTTGGCTCACTGGAAGGACGCGCCAGTACCCACATGACATTGCGGCCGACACGCCGTGATGACCAGCATCGACCGCCATCAGCAGCGCTCGTGATCCGACCGTGATCTAACCGCGACGCGTTCTCCACCCGATATGACTTTGCGCAGTTCGGTTTGTACGTTCCAGATGTCTCGAAAATCGAGCAAATAATTTCAAACCACGAACCTGCGTGTGAGTGGGGTCGCGGTCGGGCGGAAAGCCTGCTGCGACCGCCGGGTGTCCAGCCCGGTGGGGTGATGAATTCGCTCCCCCTGTCGTGCCTGACCGAGATGGCACGGCCTAACCCCTCTGCCTAACGGCATCTGCGCCCGCGCGAGCGGGTGCTGTTTGGCGCGCGCTTGGCGAAAGGAAAGACGTGAAGAACATCCGCACTACGTTCGGGCTGGCCACCATCGCGGGCGCGCTCGCGCTTGCACCGATGGCGTTGGCGACCGGTACCGCGAATGCGGACAGCGGTGTGAACTGGGATGCCGTTGCTTCCTGCGAGTCGGGCGGCAACTGGGCCATCAACACCGGTAACGGCTATTACGGCGGACTGCAGTTCACCATGGGCACGTGGCATGCCAATGGCGGCAGCGGATCGCCTCACAAAGCCAGTCGTTCGGAGCAGATCCGGGTGGCCAACAATGTGCTGAAGTCCCAGGGCATCGGCGCATGGCCGGTCTGCGGCAGGCGGGGGTAGTACCCAAGCGCTGCGCGAACACCCGGACGATGCCGGGTCCCTCTTGGGACCCGGCATCTCCTATTCACATGCGTCACAATAAACACTTTTCTCACTTCTGACACTTCATTAACATTCATTACTTTTTGCCTCATTTGGCCCTTTGTACTCATTTGCCCCATCGCTAGCTCTTTCCTATCCCGCCCCGATAACGTGCTTATACCTCCCTTGTAACGCCTGACACTCCCAACCCGAAAGTCCCATTAGTTGCAAGGTCGGGGAAGGACCGAAGTGATGAAAAAACGCCACTCGCTCATCCAGGCGGCGAAAAAGACCGCTTGGCTGGCTGCAATTGCCGGAGCGCTCGCTTTTACCTCGTTGACCGTCTCGGCGGCCACCGCCAATGCCGACAGCGTGGACTGGGACGCGATCGCCCAGTGCGAATCCGGCGGCAATTGGTCGACCAATACCGGAAACGGCTTCTACGGCGGCCTGCAGTTCAAGCCGTCGACCTGGGCATCGAACGGCGGCCGCGGCCATCCAGCCATGGCATCCCGGGCCGAGCAGATCAGGGTCGCCGAGAACGTGCTGCGGACTCAGGGACTCAAGGCATGGCCGACATGCGGTTCCGCCGCCGGTGGCCCCGCGGTGTGGAACGCATCCAGCCCGTTGATGGGATGCGGAGCCATGCGTGGCGGCGCCATCCTCGGCCTGGTCGACCTGCGCCAGGTCTGCTCGACGTTCCTCAGCCCACTCGGCCTAGGCTGACGCCGCTGTCGGCGCCTTGAACGCCGACCGCGATGCGACCGTGGCGAGGTGCCGCGTGAGCACCGCCTCAGGCACAAGGGCCGTTGCGCGACCGACCACGGTGCTCAGCACTGCCGGCCGCAGATTCAGCACCTGACCGATCCGCGTCGACTCGCGCACCAACGCATGCACCCGCGGCCTGCGGAACGTCGCGAACCGGGCGAATGCCGTGGCCAGATCGCTGCTCTGCTCGACGAAGCCCGCCAGGATCGCGGCGTCTTCGAGCCCCTGACAGCCGCCCTGGCCAAGATGCGGCCTCATCGGGTGAGCTGCGTCGCCGACCAGAACGATCGGCCCCAGCGACCAGACACGCGCCTGATCGCGGTCGTACAGGTCGTTGCGCAGCACGTCGTCGGGGTCGGTCGCGGCAAGGAGTTGCGGCAGGGGTTCGGCCCACGAGCCGAATTCGGACTTCAGGTATGCGAGCTCACCCTGTGGCGCGCGTCCGCCCTCAGGCGTGCGTTCGGTCGCGAACCAGTAGGTGTGGTCGGGGCCAAGCGGCACATGCCCGCATTCGCGTCCAGGGCCCAACGTCTCGCCAGCGAGAGAGGGATCGATCGCGACGCCCGCGATTCCGCGCCACGCGGTATATCCGACATACCGGTTGTTCAGCGGGCCGTTGAGATGGCGGGCGACCACCGAATGCGTGCCGTCGGCGCCGATTACGGCGGACGCATCCCGCGTCGTCGCATCCGACAGCGTGACGCGAACACCGTCGGCAGTCGCCTCGATTCCGCGGGCGGTCACCCCAGTGCGCAGGGTGCCGCCCTCAAGTGCGCCTGCGAGCACATCGTTGAGCACGGAGCGTCGAACCACCACGAGCGGCTCGCCGAGAGCCTCGACGATCCGTTCGCGTGACGGCCTTCGCAGCCAGGTGCCGTCGCGCCAGCGCATGGCGCCCGCGGTCACCCGGCCGCCGGAATCCCTGACCGCGTCACCGAGGCCGATATGGTCGAGGGCGGCAAGTGCGTTGGGCCAGATGCTGATCCCCGCCCCGCTCGCGGTGTCCGCGCGGCTTTCGAGGACGGTGACGTCATGGCCGCGCCGCTGCAGAGCGACGGCGGTCGCAAGGCCTGCGATGCCTGCACCGATGACGAGGAACTGCTGCTGTGCCACCCGTCGACGGTAGCGCCTCGGGCGCAAGGGCCTTACAGGTCGAACACCAACAGCGTGCTGGTGGCCGTGGCGACGACGGCGCCACCGGCATCGGTGACCACGCCCTCGGCGAAGCCGACGCGCGACCCCGCCTTCACCACGGTTCCGGTTGCGGTGAGCACACCGCTGCTCGAGCCTGACCGCCTTGAGGTAGTTCACCTTGATCTCGACCGAGGTGTAGCCCTTGCCCGCTGGCAGCGTGCTGTGGATCGCGCAACCGGTCACCGAGTCCAGCAGCGTGCAGACAACGCCGCCGTGCACGGCGCCGATCGGGTTGTACGCCGACTCGTCGGGCTCGCACGTGAAGACCACTCGCCCCGGATCGGCGGAGGTGATCTCGAAACGCATGCAGGCCCGCGATCGGCGGCTGCGGGAAGCTCGCCATCGGCCATCGCCCGCAGATAGTCGACGCCGGCCATGGTCAGACCCTTGGCCGTACTCGGCCCCGGTTCGTGCCACGTGACGGTGCGCGACCGCGCGGGGCCCCAGTCATCGCGGTCAGTCGCCTCGGCCAACTCTGCGGTCATCGTGATCCCTTCGCTTTCAGTTCGCTCATCGGTCGGTATCTGCGTTGCCGGTCGGGGTCGTCGTCGGCGACCGCGTGTCGCTTGCCCCATTCCAGAAGGGCGTCGAGGACGGGGATGAGTGCGTCGCCGGATTCCGTGAGCCGGTATTCGTAGCGCACGGGTCCCTCGTGATAGGGCGTTCGGGAGACGACGCCCGCGCTCTCCAGGGCCTTCAACCTGGCCGCTATGCGGTCCCGCGGCGCGCCGGTGCCCGCGATGATGTCGCCGAAGCGGGTGGCGCCGAGCGCGATCTCGCGAACGACCAAAAGCGCCCAGCGTTCTCCGACGAGCTCGAGCGCAGCGGCGATCGGACACGGCCTGCCGGGTAGCTCGGCCAGCGGTGGAGCGGTCATGGCGCCAGTCTGCCAGTGGTGAGTTTGGAAATCAAACTCACTCGTTGTGCTACGAACGTCGCATGACCGAAACCCCGTTCGGCGATCTCGACGAGTACTTCGCGCTGCCTCGGGTGTCCGGGCTTGCGGTGTCGGCAGACGGCTCGCGGGTCGTCACGACGATCAGCGAGCTCAACGAGAAGCGCACCACCTACGTCGCCTCGGTGTGGGAACTCGACCCGAAGGGCAGAACCCCTGCCCGCAGGCTGACCAGGGGCGCCAAGGGCGAGTCGGCACCTGTCTTCACCGCGAGCGGCGACCTGTTGTTCATCGCGGTGCGCCCGACCGAGGACGACGACAAGCCGCCGGCGGCGTTGTGGAACCTTCCCGCGGCCGGCGGCGAGGCCGTCGAGGTACTGGCGCCGCCAGGCGGCGTCGAGGCCGTCAGGGCGGCGCGCGGTGGCGAGCGGGTCGTGGTGCGTGCACCGCTGTTGCCGTCGGCAGGCACCATCGACGACGACCGTCGGCTGCGGGATCTGCGCAAGGACACCAAGGTCACCGCGATCCTGCATACCGGCTATCCGGTCCGGCACTGGGACTCCGATCTCGGCCCCGCCGCCCCACACCTGTTCGCACTGGATCACAGTCCGACGTCGCCACGCCGGCCGATCTCACGCCGCGGCCGGGCGCAGCGCTGCGCGACGCCGACTTCGACGTCAGCGGCGACGGCAGCTTCGTGGTGACGTCGTGGCAGCAGCCTGCGCCCGACGCGTCGCTGCATTCGGTGCTCGTGCGCATCGACGTCGCCACCGGCCAGCACACCGTCATCGCCGACGAGGCCGGTGCCGATCTGTTCAGCCCGGCCATCGCGCCGGACGGGTCGGCGGTGGCGTTCATTCGCGAGTCGTACTCGACGCCGACACGTGCACCGCGAATCAGCTTGAGCTGCTTGGGTTTCGGCGACGACATCACGAATCTCGCGGTGGACTGGGATCGCTGGCCCGCGTCGGTCACGTGGTCGCACGATGGCGACGAGCTGTTCGTCACCGCCGACGACGGCGGCCGCCGCCCGGTGTTCCGGATACGCATCGACGACGGCTCGGTTGAGCCGTTGACCACCGACGACTTCGCCTACACCGATGTGGCGACCGCTCCCGACGGCGTGGTCTACGCGCTGCGCAGTTCGTATGCGGTGCCACCGCATCCGGTGCGCATCGACCGCGACGGCACGGTCACGGCCCTGCCGTGCGTCGCGCCGCCCACGCTGCCCGGTTCGCTCACCGAGGTCGTCGCGACGGCCGGCGACGGGACCGCGGTGCGGTCGTGGCTGGTGCTACCGGAGGGCGAGACACCCGCGCCGCTGCTGCTGTGGGTGCATGGCGGACCGCTGGCCAGCTGGAACTCCTGGCATTGGCGATGGAACCCGTGGGTGCTGGCTGCGCGCGGCTACGCCGTGCTGCTGCCCGACCCGGCCCTGTCGACCGGCTACGGGCAGGACTTCGTCCAGCGCGGCTGGGGCAATTGGGGAGGCGCACCGTACGACGACCTGATGGCCGCGACCGACGCCGCGTGTGAGCATCCGCGCGTCGATGCCGCGCGCACCGCGCGTGATGGGCGGCTCCTTCGGCGGCTACATGGCGAACTGGATCGCAGGCCACACCGACCGGTTCGACGCGATCGTCACCCACGCCAGCCTGTGGGCGCTCGACCAGTTCAACTCGACGACCGACGGCGCCTACTACTGGGTGCGCGAGATGACCCGGGAGATGGCGAACGCGAACTCGCCGCACAACTTCGTCAGCCAGATCCGGACTCCGATGCTCGTCATCCACGGCGACAAGGACTATCGCGTACCGATCGGCGAGGCACTTCGGCTGTGGTACGAGCTGCTCACCGAATCGGGACTGCGCGCGGCCGACGACGGCACGACCCCGCACCGCTTCCTGTACTTCCCTTCGGAGAACCACTGGGTGCTCTCGCCGCAGAACGCCAAGGTCTGGTACCAGGTCGTCGACGCGTTTCTCGCCCAGCACATGCTCGGTGAGGGCCGCGACCTGCCAGAGGCGCTCGGGTAGCGTCGGAACAATGAGCACGCGTGAGTTCGACATCGTCCTGTACGGCGCGACCGGGTTCGTCGGAAAGCTGACCGCCCAATATCTGGCCGAAGCGGGCGGCGCAGCCCGCATCGCGCTGGCAGGTCGGTCCCAGGACAAGCTGCTGGCCGTTCGCGAGACGCTGGGGGAGACGGCGCAGGCGTGGCCACTGATCACCGCGGACGCCTCGCAGCCGTCGACGCTGAACGCGATGGCTGCTCGGACGCAGGTCGTGGTGACGACCGTGGGGCCCTACAACCGCTATGGGTTGCCGCTTGTCGCCGCATGTGCCGCCGCGGGAACGGATTACGCAGATCTGACCGGCGAGCCGATGTTCATGCGGGACAGCATCGACCACTATCACAAGCAGGCTGTCGACACCGGCGCACGCATCGTGCACGCATGCGGATTCGACTCCATCCCTTCGGATCTCACGGTCTACGCGCTGTATCGGCGGGCCGCCGAGGACGCAGAAGGCGAGTTGACGGACACCTCGTTCGTGGTGCGGAAGATGGTCGGCGGTCTGTCCGGCGGCACCGTCGCGTCCATCACGGATGTGGTGCGAGCGGCGTCGAGCTGATCCAGAGACGCGTCGCCAACTCGAAGACCCGTACACCCTGACGACGGATCGTGCGGCAGAACCCGAACTCGGCGCCGCAGCCCGACTATCCGTGGCGGCGGGGGAACCAGATCGCGCCCGAGCTGGACGGTATCTGGACCTCCGGATTCATGATGGCGTCCACGAACACTCGAGTTGTCCGGCGCAGCAATGCTTTACAGGACTGGGCGTACGGGCGAGCGGTTCCGTTACTCGGAATGCCAGAGCGTGGGCTCATCAGCCCTCGCTCCTGCGGCATCGGCGGTCGCGGCGGGTGTCGGCGCAGCGTTCACCAACCTGGGCGCCCGCTACTTCGACAAAGTGCCGTCGAGCCTCGTCGAGCGGATCACCCCCAAGCCCGGTACCGGACCGGGCGAACGCACCCGCGAGCGCGGTCGTTACACCGTCGAGACCTACACGACCACCACGACGGGAGCGCGCTACCGGGCCACCATGTCGCAGAAAGGCGACCCCGGCTACAAGGCCACCTCGGTGCTGCTGGGCGAAAGCGGTCTGGCGTTGGCGCTGGACCGCGACCGGCTTTCCGATCTACGCGGCGTATTGACGCCCGCGGCGGCGATGGGTGATGCGCTGCTGGCTCGATTCCCCGCTGCCGGTGTGTCATTGGAGACCGTCCGGCTGAATTGATCGGCGAGCGCCAGAACACCTGTCAACCAAGATCATGTGGACTAGTGTCGTGCTCGGAACGCGGCAACCAGCAATGAAGGTGGAACAACGACAATGGCAGGTCTCGACGAACTCTTCGCGCAGATCCCCGTAGCGGATATCGCGAGCAAAATCGGTGCGGATCAAGGCGAGGTGAACACCGCCATCCGGACGCTGGTCCCCGCACTCGTGGGCGGGTTGGCGGAGAACGTCCAATCGAACCAAATCGACTCGAGCAAGCTCGAGTCGGCAGTGGCCGAACAAGGCCAGAGCGACCTGCTGGACGGCGGGGTGAACGTCGACCAGGTCGACACGAAGCAGGGCGACAACCTCGTCGCGACCCTCTTCGGCGGTAACGACAGCAACGCCGTCGCATCGGCACTCGCCGGACACCGGCGCAGGCGGCAGTGGCCTGATCCAGAAACTGCTGCCGATCCTGGCGCCGATCGTGCTGGCCTACATCGGCAAGCAGCTCGCCAACAGGGGTGGCGGTGGCGCGGCGCCTGCTCAGCCGCAGGCGCAGTCCGCGGGCGGCGGCGGCCTCGGCGACATCCTCGGCAGCATCCTCGGCGGTGCCGCAGGCGGCGGCGGTGGCGGCGGGAACAACCCGCTCGGCAGCATCCTCGGCAGCGTGATGGGCGGTGGCGGGAACAACGCGATCGGCGAGATCCTCGGCGGCCTGCTCGCCGGCAAGAAGTAGGTCGCGCGCCGAGCCGGCACGCACCTGAGGCCGGGGCTGGCGCAGGGCACTCCATAGAATGGCGCGGTGACCGCCAGCCCCAAGCCGACAACTGACGCCCTCCCCAAGTCGTGGGATCCGGGCGAGGTGGAAAGCGAGCTCTATCAGGGCTGGGTCGACGCCGGCTATTTCAAGGCCGACCCGGCAAGCGACAAGCCGCCGTATTCGATCGTGCTGCCGCCGCCGAACGTGACCGGCAGCCTGCACATGGGGCACGCGCTCGATCACACGCTGATGGATGCGCTGACCCGCCGCAGGCGCATGCAGGGCTACGAGGTGCTGTGGCTGCCGGGAATGGACCATGCGGGCATCGCCACCCAGTCGGTGGTGGAGAAGCAGCTGGCCGTCGACGGCAAGACCAAGGAGGACTTCGGCCGCGAGCTGTTCATCGACAAGGTCTGGGACTGGAAGCACGACTCCGGCGGGACGATCGGCGCCCAGATGCGCAGGCTCGGCGACGGCGTCGACTGGAGCCGCGACCGCTTCACGATGGACGACGGCCTTTCGCGCGCGGTACGCACCATCTTCAAGCGGCTCTTCGACGCCGGGCTGATCTACCAGGCCGAGCGGTTGGTGAACTGGTCGCCGGTGCTCGAGACCGCGATCTCGGATCTCGAGGTCTCCTACTCCGACGTCGAGGGCGAGCTGGTGTCGTTCCGGTACGGGTCGCTCGACGACGCCGAACCGCACATCGTGGTGGCCACCACGCGGGTCGAGACGATGCTCGGCGACACCGCGATCGCCGTGCATCCCGACGACGAGCGCTACCGCAGCCTGGTCGGCACGACGCTGCCGCACCCATTCGTCGCGGGTCGTGAGATTGATCATCGTCGCCGATGAGCACGTCGATCCCGAATTCGGCACCGGCGCAGTGAAAGTCACGCCCGCGCACGATCCGAACGACTTCGAGATCGGGCTGAGGCACCAGCTGTCGATGCCGACGATGATGGACACCAAGGGACGGATCGCCGACACCGGAACCGAATTCGACGGGATGGACCGGTTCGACGCGCGCGTCGCGGTTCGCGAGGCGCTGGCCGCCGAGGGCAGGATCGTCGAGGAGAAGCGACCGTATCTGCACAGCGTCGGGCACTCCGAGCGAAGCGGGGAGCCCATCGAGCCGCGGCTGTCGCTGCAGTGGTGGGTCAAGGTCGAGTCACTGGCCCAAGCCGCCGGTGATGCGGTGCGCAACGGGCACACCGTGATTCATCCCCCGAGCCTGGAGCCGCGCTGGTTCGCATGGGTGGACAACATGCACGACTGGTGCATCTCGCGCCAGCTGTGGTGGGGCCACCGCATTCCGATCTGGCACGGGCCGAACGGCGAAACCGTCTGCGTCGGACCCGATGAGACCCCGCCCGAGGGCTGGGAGCAGGACCCCGACGTGTTGGACACCTGGTTCTCCTCGGCGCTGTGGCCGTTCTCCACGATGGGGTGGCCGGACCGCACACCGGAGTTGGCCAAGTTCTATCCGACAAGCGTTCTGGTCACCGGCTACGACATCCTGTTCTTCTGGGTGGCTCGGATGATGATGTTCGGTCAGTTCGTCGCCGACGACCCGGCGATCACACTGGGCGGCGAGCGCGGACCCCAGGTGCCGTTCGAGAACGTCTTCCTGCACGGCCTGATTCGCGACGAGTTCGGCCGCAAGATGAGCAAGTCGCGGGGCAACGGCATCGACCCGCTGGACTGGGTGGAGATGTTCGGCGCAGACGCGCTGCGTTTCACCCTGGCCCGCGGCGCAAGCCCCGGCGGCGACCTGTCCATCGGGGAGGACCACGCCCGCGCGTCGCGCAACTTCGCCACCAAGCTGTTCAACGCCACCCGGTTCGCGTTGATGAACGGGGCCAGCCCTGCGCCGCTTCCCGGCGCGGACGACCTCACCGATGCCGACCGCTGGATTCTCGGCCGCGCGGAAGAGGTTCGCGCCGAGGTGGATTCGGCGTTCGACAACTACGAGTTCAGCCGTGCCTGCGAAGCGCTCTACCACTTCGCGTGGGACGAGTTCTGCGACTGGTACCTCGAGCTCGCGAAGGTGCAGTTGGGTGACGGAATCACGCACACGACCGCAGTGCTGGCCGCGGTCCTCGACACGCTGCTCAAGCTGCTGCATCCGGTGATGCCGTTCGTCACCGAGACGCTGTGGAAGGCACTCACCGGCGGCGAGTCGCTGGTCATCGCGCAGTGGCCGACACCATCGGGCTTCGCGCCGGATCAGGCTGCGGCCCAACGCATTGCCGATATGCAGAAGCTGGTCACCGAGGTACGCCGGTTCCGCAGCGATCAGGGGCTGGCCGATCGGCAGAAGGTGCCTGCGCGGCTGGGCGACGTCGCCGCCGCCGACCTGGACAGCCAGATACCCGCGGTGACTTCGCTCGCGTGGCTGACGCCTGCCGCGGACGGGTTCGCGCCGACGGCCTCGGTGGAGGTGCGACTGACGCGCGGCACCGTCGTCGTCGAACTCGACACGTCGGGCACCGTCGACGTGGCCGCCGAACGGCGCAGGCTCGAGAAGGATCTGGCCGCCGCGGAGAAGGAGCTCAAGGGCACCAGCGCCAAGCTCGACAACGACGCCTTCCTTGCGAAGGCTCCCGCGGACGTCGTCGACAAGATCCGCGATCGGCGGGCGCTGGCCACAGAAGAGGTCGAGCGGATCACGACGAGGCTGGCGTCTCTGCAATGACTTTGGAGCCGGAAGGCCGGCGACATCAGGCGGAAGCTGTCCCGACGCCGGATGAAATCGCATCGCTGCTGCAGGTCGAGCACCTTCTCGACCAGCGGTGGCCCGAGACGAAGCTCGAACCGAGCACGGCGCGGATCTCGGCGCTGATGGAACTGCTCGGCTCGCCCCAGCGCGGCTACCCGTCCATCCACATCGCGGGCACCAACGGCAAGACATCGGTGGCGCGCATGGTCGATGCGTTGTTGGTTGCCCTGCACCGACGCACCGGTCGAACGACCAGCCCGCACCTGCAGTCGGCGGTGGAGCGCATCGCGATCGACAACAAGCCGATCACGCCTGCGCAGTACGTGGCGACCTACGAGGAGATCGAACCGTTCGTCGAGTTGGTCGACAAGCAGTCCGAAGCGGCGGGCGGCCCCGCGATGAGCAAGTTCGAGGTCGTCACCGCGATGGCGTTCGCCGCCTTTGCCGATGCCCCGATCGATGTGGCCGTCGTCGAGGTCGGCATGGGTGGCCGCTGGGACGCCACCAACGTCGTCGACGCCCCGGTCGCCGTGATCACCCCGATCGGTGTCGACCACACCGAGTACCTGGGTACCGAGATCGCCGATATCGCAGCGGAGAAGGCCGGGATCATCGTCAGGCAGAAGGACGAACTCGTGCCGGTGGACACCGTCGCGGTGATCGGCAGACAGGTCCCTGAGGCGATGGAGGTGGTGCTCGCCGAAACCGTGCGGGCCGACGCCGCCGTCGCCCGCGAGGATTCGGAGTTCGCGGTGCTGGGCAGGCAGGTCGCGATCGGCGGCCAGATGCTCGAACTGCAGGGCCTCGGCGGGGTGTACTCCGAGATCTTCCTGCCGCTGCACGGTGAGCATCAGGCCCACAACGCCGCCATCGCACTCGCGGCGGTCGAAGCGTTCTTCGGCGCGGGAGCCGATCGCCAACTCGACATCGACGCCGTACGCGCCGGATTCGCCGCCGCCACGAGCCCGGGTCGAATGGAACGGATGCGCAGCGCGCCAACGGTTTTCATCGATGCCGCCCATAACCCGGCGGGCGCAACGGCGTTGGCGCAGACGCTTGCCGAGGAGTTCGACTTCCGGTTCCTCGTCGGCATCGTGGCGGTGATGGCGGAAAAGGATGTCGACGGCATCCTCGCTGCGCTGGAGCCGGTGCTCGATCAGATCGTCGTCACCACCAACGGGTCACCGCGCGCGCTCGACGTCGAGAGCCTTGCGATGCGCGCCGAGGAGCGGTTCGGGCCGGAGCGGGTGATTACAGCCGCAGGCCTTCCCGACGCCATCGAGACCGCGACCGCGCTCGTCGAGGAGGTCGGTCACGACGGCGAGGGACTCTCGGGCAGCGGCGTCGTGATCACCGGGTCGGTCGTCACCGCCGGTGTGGCGCGCACGTTGTTCGGGCGGGATCCGGAATGACCGAACAGCCCGACACCCCTGCCGCGCCCGATCCGTGGAAGAGCTTCAGAGGCGTGATGGCGGGAACGCTGATTCTGGAAGCCATCGTCGTACTGCTCGCCCTTCCGGTCGTCTCGGTGGCCTCTGGCGGGCTGACCGCCGTCACCGGCACCTACCTGATCGGCTTGGCGGTCGTGTTGATCCTGCTGGCCGGAGTGCAGGGACGACCGTGGGCGATCTGGGTGAATCTCGGCATCCAATTGGTGCTGATCGCGGGCTGGATCGTGTCGGGAGCCGTCGGCTTCATCGGCCTGGTGTTCGCAGGCGTCTGGCTGCTGATCCTGTACCTGCGCAGCGAAGTCAAGCGCCGGCAGGACCGTGGCCTGCTGCCTGGACAACAGCCCCCAGCCGACTAATTGCGGCGAACGACATTTGGGGTAGCGAACTACCCTGCGTAACCGGCGCCGTGCGGGGCCTGCTGCCTCGGAGCCTGCCGGTGGCGAGGAGAAGGCTCCGCCGCCACCACTGCAGGAGTTGCCTCCGGATCCCATCTGCATCCCCGGCATTACCTGTTAGGAAAGCTCGCGCAGGTACGCTGTCGGCCGTGACTGAGCGGACCTTGGTATTGATCAAGCCCGACGGCGTCCAGCGGCGCCTGATCGGCGAGGTAATCGGCCGAATCGAGCGCAAGGGCCTGTCGATTGCGGCCCTGGAGCTGCGTGACGTCGGCGACGAGCTGGCCCGTAAGCACTACGCCGAGCACGACGGCAAACCGTTCTTCGACTCGCTGCTGGAGTTCATCACCTCCGGACCCGTCGTGGCGGCGATCGTCGAGGGTGAGCGGGCCATCGCAGCCTTCCGCCAACTGGCCGGCGGCACCGATCCGGTGGAGAAGGCTGCCACCGGCTCAATCCGCGGTGACCTGGCACTTGTCACCCAGGAGAACATCGTGCACGGGTCGGATTCGCCGGAATCGGCGGCCCGCGAAATCGAACTCTGGTTCCCCGGTCGATAACGGAGTCGTCCAGCCTGGTCCGGCGACGACCACTGGTATGGGATACTGGCTACGGGTAGACGGCTGTACACCAGGGCCGGATGTCCGAATGAAGACTTAGACGAGCGCGACCACCGCTCACCCGTGGTGCGGCGCCGACCGTCCCAGCCATCATTCAGCCAGGCACCGGGTGGGTTCTCTGCGAACCGCTCGGAGCGAGACCATAACAAGCTCGGGAGTAAACCGCCCGGGCCAATAGCGGAAGCCCTCGCGTGGCCGCGTCGAAAGGACGCGCCCGGGGGCTTGAGGAGAATACGTGGCCGACGATGCGACTACACAAGACATATCGGAAGAGACTCAGGAGCCCGAGGCCCAGCCCGACGGGCTGACCGTGGTCGCGGAGGATCCGGACGGATCCGTCGAGACTGCTGTCGAGGCTGTCGAAGCCGCTGAGGATCAACCGGCCGAAGGCGTCGACGGCGCCGAACCGGACTCTCGGACGATCCTCGAGACGACCACTGTCGACGCCACCGTGGAGCGCGCTGAGTACATGCCGCTCTTCGTCGCGCCGCAACCCGTCAAGTTCGAGGCCGGTTCCGGCGACGATGATGACGACGAGGACGACGACGAGGACGAGGACGACGACGGCCCCGAAGCCGACGACGACCAGGCCGAGCGTCCCAGTCGGCGGCGCCGACGTGGCCGCCGCGGCCGGGGGCGTGGCCGCGGCGAGCAGAACGGTGACGATTCCGACGACGACTCCGACGACGGTGGGCAGTCGAACGGCCAGGCCGGCGGCTCAGGAGACGATTCCGACGACGACAGCGGCGATGACGAATCCGGTGGTGACGACACCGCGAACCGTCGCCGTCGCCGTCGCCGCCGCCGTAAGGGTGGAGGCGGAGACGGTACCGACCCTTCGCCTGACGATCCGCCGAACACCGTTGTGCATGAACGGGCCGGACGCGGCAACACAAGGACAAAGACAAAGACAAAGACAAGGACAGCGGCGAGATCCAGGGCATCTCGGGATCGACGCGGCTGGAAGCCAAGCGTCAGCGTCGCCGCGACGGCCGCGATGCCGGACGGCGCAGGCCGCCGATCCTGAGCGAGGCCGAGTTCCTGGCCCGTCGCGAAGCAGTCGAACGCGTGATGGTGGTGCGCGACAAGGTGCGCACCGAGCCGCCGCACGAAGGTGCCCGGTATACCCAGATGGCGGTGCTCGAGGACGGCGTCGTAGTCGAACACTTCGTCACGTCCGCGGCCTCGGCGTCGCTGGTGGGCAACATCTATCTCGGCATCGTGCAGAACGTGCTGCCGTCGATGGAAGCCGCGTTCGTCGACATCGGGCGTGGCCGCAACGGCGTGCTCTACGCGGGTGAAGTCAACTGGGAGGCAGCCGGTCTCGGCGGGGCCGCCCGCAAGATCGAGCAGGCGCTGAAGCCGGGCGACTACGTGGTCGTCCAGGTCAGCAAGGACCCGGTCGGGCACAAGGGTGCCCGGCTGACCACCCAGGTCTCGCTCGCAGGCCGCTATCTGGTTTACGTGCCTGGTGCGTCTTCCACCGGTATCAGCCGCAAGCTGCCCGACACCGAACGGCAGCGGCTCAAAGAGATTCTGCGCGAAGTGGTTCCGCCGGAAGCCGGGGTGATCATCCGCACGGCGTCCGAGGGCGTCAAGGAAGACGACATCCGCACCGACGTCAGCCGACTTCAGGAACGCTGGTCGGAGATCGACACGAAGGCGGCCGAGACCAAGAAGAAGGCGGCAGGCGCCGCCGTCGCGCTGTACGAAGAGCCCGATGTGCTGGTCAAAGTCATCCGCGACCTGTTCAACGAGGACTTCTCCGGTCTGATCGTGTCCGGCGACGACGCGTGGACCACGATCAATGACTACGTCAATTCGGTTGCCCCTGACCTTGTTCCGCGGCTGAACAAATACGAGCCGGCCGGCGGTGACGGCCCCGACGTGTTCGCGGTGCATCGCATCGACGAGCAGCTGGCCAAGGCGATGGACCGCAAGGTGTGGCTGCCGTCGGGTGGCACGCTGGTCATCGACCGCACCGAGGCCATGACCGTTGTCGACGTCAACACCGGCAAGTTCACCGGCGCGGGCGGCAACCTGGAGCAGACGGTCACCCGGAACAACCTGGAGGCCGCCGAGGAGATCGTGCGCCAACTGCGGCTGCGCGATATCGGCGGCATCATCGTCGTCGACTTCATCGACATGGTGCTCGAGTCCAACCGCGATCTGGTGCTACGCAGGCTCACCGAGGCGCTCGCCCGTGACCGCACCCGCCACCAGGTGTCGGAGGTGACGTCGCTGGGATTGGTGCAGCTGACGCGAAAGCGGTTGGGCACCGGCCTTATCGAGGCGTTCTCGACGCAGTGCACGCACTGCGCGGGACGGGGAATTCTGCTGCACGCAGATCCCGTCGACTCGGCGCCCGCCACCGGACGCAAGTCCGATTCCGGGCGGCGCGGAAAGCGCGGCAAGAAGGGCGGCAAGGCCGAAGACGTGCCCGTCGTGAAGGTGCCTGCGCACAGCAGCGAGCACCCGATGTTCAAGGCGATGCAGGCCGCCAACGGCAAGCACGAAGACGACGACGGGGCCGACGAGGAGACCACGGACGAGGGCAAGAAGGCTGCCGAGGAAGTCGCCGAGGCCGACACCGACGCCATCGAGCAGGCCGTCGTGGACTCCGCCGACGAAGAGACCGAGACGAGGTCGACGACTGGACGACGACTCCGACGATGACGACGACGAGGATTCAGACGAGATCGACCTGGACGATGTCGACGAGGACGAGGAAGACGACGACGACATCGAGGTGATCGACTCCGATGACGACGACGACGACGACTGACGACGACGACGACGATGACGATGACGACGACGACGACGATGACGAATCGGACGATGACGACGACGACGACGACGGATGACGAGGCGACGACGACGACGAGGACGACCGCGAGGAAGCCGCGACCGCGACCGTAGGTGGCCGACGTCCGCGCCGTCGATCCGCCGCCCGACCGGCGGGTCCGCCTGCCCTGGACGACTGACCCGGCGTGACCTGCGGTGATTTGACCCGCAACGCGCACCTCACGTACCCTTGACCAGTTGTCTTTCGGCTGGTGCCGAGGACAGCGGGCCCACTGTGGCTCCGCACCCCAGACCCGCTCGCGCACCCACGGGAAGCGCGTGCCCAGAGAAGTAGAGGAACGATGGCGACGTACGCAATCGTCAAGACCGGCGGCAAGCAGTACAAGGTCGCCGTCGGTGACGTAGTCAAGGTCGAGAAGCTCGAGGGTGAGCCCGGCGCCAAGGTCTCGCTGCCCGTCGCCCTCGTCGTCGACGGCGCGAATGTCACCAGTGCCGCCAAGGAGCTGGAGAAGGTCGCCGTCACCTTTGAGGTGCTCGAGCACACCAAGGGCCCCAAGATCCGCATCCACAAGTTCAAGAACAAGACCGGATATCACAAGCGGCAGGGTCACCGTCAGCCGCTGACGGTCCTCAAGGTCACCGGAATCAAGTAGGGAGCGATCAGATGGCACACAAAAAGGGCGCTTCCAGCTCACGCAACGGTCGCGACTCGAATTCCCAGCGGCTCGGCGTCAAGCGATTCGGCGGCCAGGTCGTCAAGGCCGGCGAGATCATCGTCCGCCAGCGCGGCACCCACTTCCACCCCGGCGTGAACGTCGGCCGCGGCGGCGACGACACGCTGTTCGCCAAGGCTGCCGGTGCGGTCACGTTCGGCGTCAAGCGCGGCCGCAAGACGGTCAGCATCGTGGAGCCGGTGCCCTCAGAGGCATAGCCCTCAGGGACTTTCCGCGAACGTGAAGCTGCTGGCTGTTCCCTCGGGAAAATTCGCAACAGCTTCACACTCGGGAAGGACAGGCAATGCCCCGGTTCATCGACCGCGTCGTGATCCACGCGCGGGCGGGCAACGGCGGTAACGGCTGCGCCTCGGTCCACCGCGAGAAGTTCAAACCCCTCGGCGGACCCGACGGCGGTAACGGCGGACGCGGCGGCAGTGTCGTACTCGTCGTCGACCCGCAGGTTCACACGCTTCTCGACCTGCACTTCCACCCGCACGTCGTCGCGCCGTCAGGCAAGCAGGGCGCGGGCAGCAACCGAGACGGCGCCGCAGGCGGTGACCTGGAGGTGAGGGTGCCCGACGGCACCGTCGTCCTCGATGAGAAGGGCAGGCTGCTCGCCGACCTGGTCGGTGTGGGCACCCGGTTCGACGCGGCCGCGGGCGGGCGGGGAGGCCTCGGTAACGCGGCATTGGCCTCGCGAGCCCGCAGAGCCCCAGGCTTCGCCCTGCTCGGCGAGGACGGCCAGGCCCGCGACCTCACGCTCGAGCTGAAGACGGTCGCCGATATCGGGCTCGTCGGGTTCCCTTCAGCGGGCAAGTCGTCGCTGGTGTCGGTGATCTCGGCGGCCAAACCGAAGATCGCGGACTATCCGTTCACCACCCTTGCCCCGAACCTCGGCGTCGTTTCGGCGGGCGAGACCACGTTCACCGTCGCCGATGTGCCCGGTCTGATTCCTGGTGCGTCCGAGGGCCGCGGACTCGGCCTGGACTTTCTGCGGCACATCGAGCGATGCGCGGTACTCGTGCATGTCGTCGACTGCGCCACCCTCGAGCCGGGCCGTGATCCGATCTCCGACATCGACGCGCTCGAAGCCGAGCTCGCCGCCTACACGCCGACGCTGCAGGGTGATACGACGCTCGGCGATCTTGCCGAACGGCCGCGTGCGGTGGTGCTCAACAAGATCGACGTGCCCGAGGCCCGCGAACTGGCCGATTTCGTTCGCGAGGAGATCGAGCAGCGATACGGCTGGCCGGTTTTCGAGGTTTCCACCGTCAGCCGGGAGGGCTTGCGGCCGTTGACGTTCGCGCTGTGGGATCTGGTGTCGCGCTATCGCGCCGCACAGCCCGAGGTCGTACCGCGGCGTCCGGTGATCCGACCGATTCCGGTGAACGAAAGCGGATTCACCGTCGAATCGGACGGTGACGGTGGCTTCGAGGTGCACGGTGTGCGGCCCGAACGTTGGGTGGCGCAAACCGATTTCACCAACGACGAGGCCGTCGGCTATCTCGGTGACCGACTGGCCCGCCTCGGCGTCGAGGACGAGCTTCTCAAGCTCGGCGCTCGACCCGGCTGCGCCGTCACCATCGGCGATATGACGTTCGACTGGGAGCCGCAGACGCCCGCGGGTGTCGACCAGCCGATGTCGGGTCGCGGCACCGACATCCGGCTCGAGCAGACCGACCGCGTCGGCGCCGACGAACGCAAACGGGCCCGCAAGGCACGTCGAGAGCAACAGCCGTGAGCAGTCACCGGGAAACCGTCCGGACTGCCCGCAGCATCGTCGTCAAGATCGGCACGACCGCGCTGACCACACCGACGGGCGTGTTCGACGCAGGCAGGCTGGCGACCCTGGCCGACGCCATCGAAGCGCGGATGGAGGCGGGCTCGGACGTCGTGATCGTCTCGTCTGGCGCCATCGCCGCGGGCATCGAACCGCTGCGGCTGAGTAAGCGGCCCACCGACCTGGCCACCAAGCAGGCTGCCGCCAGTGTGGGCCAGGTGGCGCTGATCAACTCGTGGAGTACGGCTTTCACCAGGTACAACCGCACCGTCGGGCAGGTGCTGCTGACAGCGCACGACATCTCGATGCGGGTCCAGCACACCAACGCCCAGCGGACACTGGACCGGTTGCGTGCCCTTCATGCCGTCGCGATCGTCAACGAGAACGACACCGTCGCCACCAACGAGATCCGGTTCGGCGACAACGACCGGCTGTCGGCCCTGGTCGCCCACCTCATCGGCGCCGACGCGCTGGTGCTGCTTTCGGACGTCGACGGCCTCTACGACTCGGATCCGCGAAAGGGCAACGCCCGGTTCATCTCCGAGGTCGGCAGCCCCGACGATCTCGACGGCGTGGTCGCGGGTCGCGGCAGCCACCTCGGCACCGGTGGCATGGCGTCGAAGCTGTCGGCGGCCCTCTTGGCGTCCGATGCCGGTGTGCCGGTGCTGCTGGCCGCCGCCGATGACGCCGCCACCGCACTGGTCGATGCGTCGGTCGGCACCGTGTTCGCGCCGAGGGCCGAGCGCATGTCGGCCCGCCGCTTCTGGGTGCGCTACGCCGCGGAGTCCGCCGGCGCGCTGACCCTCGACGACGGCGCGGTGCGCGCGGTGGTGAAACAGCGCCGCTCGCTGCTGGCCGCGGGCATCACGGCCGTGTCGGGGCGCTTTCACGGCGGCGACGTCGTCGACCTTCGCGCGCCCGACGAGTCGATGGTCGCCCGCGGTGTCGTCGCCTATGACGCGGGAGAACTCGCGACGATGCTCGGGCGTTCGACATCGGATCTGCCCGCCGAATTGCGCCGCCCCGCAGTGCACGCCGACGATCTCGTCGCCGTCTAGCCAGCGAATCGGGCGCGCTTTGCGACGCTGAGGGTGGGTTAGCGCGCCGAAATCACTGGGTGGTGACGCGCTCGGGATAGACCATCGCGTCGGGCGGGTTGCTTGGTCCGACGCGCAAGCGGATAGTAAAGCGCCGCCGTCACGACCAAACCCACGATCCACGAGATGTCGGCGCCGCCGAGCATCTTGGTCGCAGGCCCGGTGTACAGCGTTTGGGCCAGGAACGGAATCTGCGCGAGGATGCCGATGGCGTAGCAAGACAGGGCGGTGACGTTCCACCGTCCATAGCGACCGTCGGGGTCATAGAGCGCCGGGATGTCGACGCGCTCTCGCGAAAGCAGGTAGTAGTCGGTGAGATTGATTGCGCTCCATGGGGTGAAGACCATCAAAAGGGTCAGCACGAAGTTCTTGAAGTTCGTCAGGAAGTCGGCGCTGGCGGCGAGTGCGATCACCACCGAAACCGCGGTGAAGCCGACGATATAGGCGGCACGTGCAGTCGATGAAACGCGTGTCTGGCGATTGAACGCCGTCACCGTGGTGAGGATGGACATGAAGCCGCCGTAGGCGTTGAGGCAGTTGACCGTCAGCTTGCCGACGACGATCACCACGTAGATCAGCAGCGCTACCGCGGCGGGGCCGGCCATCTGGCCGATGAAGCCCACCTGATCGTCGAGAAAGGCATCACCCGCGACGGCGGCGATCAGCGCGCCGATCGTCATCGACCATGACGAGCCGATGACGCTGCCTGCCAGTGTCGACCAGAAGGTCGTGCGGCCGCTGGTGCTGCGCGGCAGGTAGCGCGAATAGTCTGCGACGTACGGTCCGAACGTCAGCTGCCAGCCCGCCCCAAGCGACACGGCCAGCAGGAACGTGGCGAATTCAAACGGTTTCGCACCGACGACGGACGCCACGTCGTAGTCCGTGAACAGCCGGACGGCCAGGTAGCTGAACCCGATGATCCCGATGGCCGTCGCAATTCGTCCGACGGTGTGGATGAGCTTGTAGCCGGTCACTGCGACGACGGCGGTCAGCACCCCGAAAACGATGATGCCGACGGCGGGGTTGTCGAGGTGCAGGATCTTGTTGACTGCTTGACCGGCCAGCACCGTGCCGGTCGCGGCGAAACCCAGGTACATCAGCACGACGAGCAGCAGTGGTACCACGGCGCCGTACACACCGAATTGTGCACGGCTGGAGATCATCTGGGGCAGACCGAGGCGCGGACCCTGCGCTGAGTGCAACGCCATCACGATGCCGCCGAGAACGTTGCCGATGAGCAGCCCGACGATCGCCCAGATCGCGTCAGCGCCGAACACCACCGCGAGAGCACCGTCCACGATCGCGGTGATCTGCATGTTGGCGCCGAACCACAGCGTGAACTGGTTACTTGGCCGGCCGTGCCGTTCGTCGTCGGGGATGACGTCGATGGTGCGGCGCTCGATGGCCAGTGGTGCATCGGATATCTGGTGGTCCGTCATGGTGTCTGTATAGCCCCTCGAGAGGGGCGCCACGCATAGTGAATACGGCGCGTTTTGCGACGCTGAGGGTGGATTAGCGCGCCGAATTCACGACGTGAGCTTGGCGATCGCCGACTTGATGCGGTCGGCGCGGTGTGCCGCTTCATCGACAGGGTCATCGTCGGACGGCAGCACGTCGACGCCATGGGCGCGGGCGGTCTCCTGCAGGCATTCGCGGACCGCCGGATCTGTCAACACCAGCGCCGCGAGAACTCCCGGCGACAACTCCTTCCCGCGCAGCGCGCCGCGGTAATGCACCTCCGCGGGGATGCGGACATCAAGTGCACCGTCCTCGAGTTGACCTCTTGCCACCGCGACGAGCGCTGTCAGGACGGCCGCGCCGACGGCGTCGATCACCAGTCCGCGCCCCGGGAACCACGGCAGCGGAAGCCTGCCCACCTGTTTGCCGATCGCATCGGACAGCAGATAACCGACCAGGTTGCGCGTGCGGATATCGGTGACGTCGGACCAGTCCACGTCGTCGCCGTCGAACTCGACGGACTGCGCGCTCAGCGCGACACCACCGAAGCGGTTGAGCAGCTGCGCCGCCCAGCGCACCGGATCGGGCGCATGGACCACATCGGCGATGACGTCGCCGATGCTCAGCGACCAACGCTCCTCTGCGGGGCAGGATTTCGGTCGCAGCCGGTTCAGCAACGCGAACGGATTGGGTGCGTTCACGCGCTCAGCACGATCGGGAGCTCATCGGTGAGAAGCGCCAGCATGGGGGAGCAGCCCGCATCGATCTTCACCGTCGCCAGGTCGTCGCCTCGCGTGCGGCCGCGGTTGACGATCGCCACAGGAATGCCGCGCGCCACGGCGTGCCGGACGAAGCGGAACCCGGAGAAGACGGTGAGCGACGAGCCGGCAACCAAGAGCGCGTCGGATTCATCGACAACCGCATATGCCTGCGCCACACGGTCTTTCGGCACGTTCTCACCGAAATAGACGATGTTGGGCTTGAGCATCCCCCCGCATTTCGTGCAGTCGATGATCCTGAACGACGACGTGTCGCCGACGACGGCGTCGGCATCCGGTGCGACTGCGATGCCTCCGATGGCTTCGGCGCGTTCGACGAAACCCGGGTTGGCGGCTTCGAGCAGCTCCGCCAGCGCGGCGCGGGTCATCGTGTGGCCACAGTCCAGGCAGATCACCTCGGCATAGGTGCCGTGCAGGTTGACGACGTTGCGGCTGCCTGCCTTGGTGTGCAGCAGGTCGACGTTCTGGGTGATGACACCGGAGACGACCCCGGAGCGTTCGAGCGCGGCGAGCGCGCGATGGCCTGCGTTGGGGAGCGTGTCGTCCATGTGGCGCCAGCCCACGTGATTACGGGCCCAGTACCGCTGCCGGAACAGCCGGTCAGAGGTGAACTGCCGGATCGTCATCGGATTGCTCGGCGGCGAGTCCGGTCCGCGGTAGTCGGGAATTCCAGAGTCGGTGGACATCCCCGCGCCGGTGAGCACCGCTACCCGGCGTCCCTGCAGCAGGGCGACGAGTTCGGGGGCTTCCACCCCATTGAGGGTAGGCGATCAGGTTTCCTGTTCGTGTTGTGGCTGATCCTCGCCCTGCGACTGGTCGCGGTCAGTCCAGGCACTTCTCCGCGGACAGGATCGTCGCCCGCATGTTGCGTTCCATCATCTGTAACGCCGCCTTACCCAATTCCTCGTCGATGTGCGCGACACCGTTCGCGGGCACGATGACCTGAAAATGCCGGATGTAGGCGTCGAGCGCGGTGTAGAGGATGCACTGCTCGGTCACCTGACCGGTCAGGATGAGCCGTTTGGTGTCCAACTGACGCAGCAGATACGCCAGCGAGGTCGCGTAAAAGGCGCTGTGGCGGACCTTCTGCAGGAACAGCGCGCCGTCTTGCGGGACGATCGGCTCGACGAGGTCGGGACGCTCGCCGTCGAGCGCCCGACGGACAAGCTCCTCCTGGTTGGTGGTGAAGTCGCCATAGTTGTCGTTGACATAGACGAGGTCCACGTCGTCGCGTTTTCGTGCCGCCGAAACGAGCCCGGCCACCGGTTCGATGATGTCGGAGACGCTCGGCGCGAGCTTTTCGGCGTCTTCATGGCGGTAGTCGTTGAACATGTCGATCACGAGTACGGCGGTGTCGGTCACGAATCGTTGGTACCCCGTAACCGGTTTATGACACGTGACGAGGGACAATAGACAGTGATGGACTTCTATTCCGCCTATGGCCAGGGCTTTTTCCGCGTCGCTGCGTGCACGCTGCACACCGCGATCGGGGAGCCCGCGACGAACGCCGAATCGGTGTTGGATGTAGCGCGGCAGTGCCACGACGAGGGCGTTGGCCTGGCGGTTTTCCCCGAACTCACGCTTTCCGGCTACTCCATCGAGGACATCTTGATGCAGGATGCGCTGCTCGACGCCGTCGCGGACGCACTCCTGGACATCGTGGCGGCCTCGGCCGACCTGCTCCCGATCCTTGTGGTCGGTGCGCCGCTTCGCCACCACCACCGCATCTACAACACCGCCGTGGTCATCCATCGCGGCGAGGTGCTCGGGGTGGCACCGAAGTCGTACCTGCCGACCTATCGGGAGTTCTACGAGCGCCGACAGATGGCGGCGGGCGACGACGCGCGCGGCGTCATCCGCATCGGGCGGGGGAGAGCCGTCGCGGAAGTGCCCTTCGGCCCCGACCTACTCTTCGCCGCCGCCGACCTACCCGGCTTCGTCCTTCACGTCGAGATCTGCGAGGACATGTTCGTGCCGATACCGCCGAGCGCCGAGGCCGCGCTCGCGGGCGCGACGGTGATCGCGAACCTCTCCGGCAGCCCGATCACCATCGGCCGCGCCGAGGATCGTTGCCTGCTCGCCAGGTCGGCGTCGTCGCGTTGCCTGGCGGCATACGTGTACGCCGCGGCAGGCGAAGGGGAGTCGACGACGGATCTGGCGTGGGACGGCCAGACGATGATCTACGAGAACGGCGTGCAGTTGGCCATGTCGGAGCGGTTCCCCAAGGGGCCGAGGCGCTCGGTCGCTGACGTCGATCTCGAGTTGCTGCGCGCCGAACGACTGCGGATGGGCACCTTCGATGACAACCGCGCCCATTACGGCATCGACGCGGATTCGTTCCGACGCATCGAGTTCGAGCTCGATCCGCCCGCGGGCGACATCGGCCTGCGTCGCGAGGTCGAGCGCTTCCCATTCGTCCCGTCAGATCCTCAACGCCTGGAACAGGATTGCTACGAGGCATACAACATCCAGGTCGCGGGGCTGGAGCAGCGGCTGCGAGCGCTGAACTACCCGAAGGTGGTCATCGGCGTATCGGGTGGCCTGGATTCCACCCACGCGCTCATCGTCGCCGCCCGCGCGATGGACCGAGAAGAACGGCCCCGCAGCGACATTCTGGCGTTCACACTTCCGGGTTTCGCCACCGGCGACCGCACCAAGAGCAATGCGATCCGGCTCGCCGAGGCGCTGGGCGTGACGTTCGAGGAGGTCGATATCAGGGCGACCGCCGAGTTGATGTTGCGCGAAATGGATCATCCGTTCGGCCGTGGCGAGAAGGTGTACGACGTCACGTTCGAGAATGTGCAGGCCGGCCTGCGCACCGACTACCTCTTCCGGTTCGCCAACCAGCGCGGCGGAATCGTGCTCGGCACCGGCGATCTGTCCGAGTTGGCGCTGGGCTGGTCGACCTACGGTGTCGGCGACCAGATGTCGCACTACAACGTGAACGGCGGCGTGCCGAAGACATTGATCCAGCATCTGATCCGCTGGGTCGTGTCATCGCATCAGTTCGACGATCAGCGTGAACGAGGTGTTGTTGTCGGTGCTCGACACCGAGATAAGCCCCGAGTTGGTGCCGCAGGGTGAGGACGAAGAGATTCAGAGCAGCGAGGCCAAGATCGGTCCGTATGTCCTGCAGGACTTCTCGCTGTTTCAGATGCTGCGGTTCGGCTTCCGTCCGTCGAAGGTCGCCTTCCTGGCCTGGCATGCGTGGAGCGACCCGGAGCGCGGCGACTGGCCGGTCGGCTATCCGCAGGACAAGCGACCCGTGTTCTCGTTGAAGGAGATTCGGCACTGGCTGCAGGTCTTCGTGCAGCGGTACTACTCGTTCGCCCAGTTCAAACGATCCGCGGTGCCCAACGGGCCCAAGGTTTCCCATGGCGGAGGGCTTTCCCCGCGCGGTGACTGGCGGGCGCCGTCGGACATGTCGGCCAAAACCTGGCTCGACGAGATCGAACGCGAAGTCCCCGAGGACTAACCTTCTCGGCGCAGCCGCCAGATATTCTGGGCCGGCCAGCGTCTGGCCCAGGCCAGCGATGCGGCCGACCGGTACGAACTGGTGGCGTCCGACCCGGCCTGAGGCTCGATCAAGTCCTCGACGACAAATCCGTTCGCGCGAAACAGCCGGATCCATTCGCCGTAGGGCAATTGGAAGGACACCTCCTCGCCGTCGTCGATGATGTGCATCCCGAAGTAGTCGAGCGCCAGTCGCTCGCCGACCTCATCAGCGTCGAGCGGCCAGCAGACCGTCTCGAACGGCGAGTGGTGGCTGAACGCGAACAGCCCGCCGGGGCGGAGCAGCCTCGCCACCTCGGGCACGGTCCGGTACGGGTCGGCGAAAGTCATTGCCCCGTGGTCGCAGAACACCACGTCGAAGCTGGCATCCGGGAGCGGCACAGCCTCGGCGCTGGCTTGCACGAGCGGGAACTCGACGCCGGCCTCGGCCATCAGCCTGCGTGCGTGCTGAAGCTGTCGCTCCGACAGGTCCAGCCCGACCGGGTGAGCGCCGAGCCGGGCCAGCGCTATCGACCATTGCGCAGCGCCGCAACCGAATTCGAGGATGTCGCGACCGGCGACGTCGCCGAGGATCTGCAGCTCCGATTCGGGTATCTGCGTCGTTCCCCACGCGTACCCGCCGCTAGCCGCCAAGTCATCACCGTGAGTGGCCTGATACTCGTCGCTGTAGCCGTCCCACATCGTTCGGTTGCGGGCGGCGTGGTCGGTCAGCGTGGCGGGGTCGGGGCCGGTGTCGCTCGGCATCCGGCCATGCTAGCCAGACCGCGAGCCCCTCGAGCGCCGAACCGACCAACTGGCCCAGCGTCGGCAGATGGTAGCCGCCCTCCTGCACCGCCACGGTCGGAAGACCAAGGGCCGCAAGCACATTGCCTGCTTTCCGGTAACCGTCGACGGTCACCTGTAGCGGGCTCTCCGGGTCGTCGACCGCCGCGTCAACCCCAAGTGCGACCACGAGTGCCGACGCTCCGGACTCAGCGGCGGCATCCGCGGCGCGCTCGACAGCGCGTAGCCAGGTCTCATCTCCGGATCCGGGGGCGAGCGGCTGGTTCAGGTTGGCCCCCTGTCCCGCACCGCGCCCTATCTCGTCGGCGAAGCCGACATGATGCGGGAACCAGCCCGCACCGGGGTCGACGTGAACGGAGGCCGTGAAGACGTCGGACCGCTCGTAGAAGATCGCCTGGGTGCCGTTGCCGTGGTGGGCGTCGATGTCGACGACGGCGACCTGCCCGAAGCCGGCGTCGCGCAGCGCCTGTGCGGCGACCGCGCCGTTGTTGAGGTAGCACGACCCTCCGTACGCGGACCTCGTGGCGTGGTGACCCGGCGGCCGTGTCAGCGCATAGGCGGCCGGGGCTCCCGATGCGACGAGATCGACTGCGGTGCGGGCCACGTCGGTGGCGGCCTTGATCGCCCGCCAACTGTCAGGGCCGACGAGCGTCATCGTGTCGTAGCAGTACACGCCGACCTGGGCGTGCAGTGCGGAGGGCAATCGAGCCGGTAGGCCGTGAAGGAGTTCGGCGCTGGGGAACAGATACGGGACGACGCGCTGGGCACCGAGATCGGGATAGCCGCCGTCGACCCAGCGGTCCCACACGGTCGCCAGATGGTCGAGCAGCTCTTCCGAATGCACGCCGGAGAGCCAGTTGTCGTCGAACTCGCGGGCGGGCACCACCTCATGGCCGAGTTCCCGCAATGTCGATTCGATGACCGTGACGCGTTCGGCGACCTCGGTGCCCGGAGTCCGCACGCCGAGCCAGATCTCCGCCTGCGGATCGTGCTCCGTGCAACGCGGGTCGACGACCACCGGAATTCGCCCCGCCACCCCGGCAGCATGGCACGATGCGCGGATGGGTGGAAGCGCTCGGCTGGCTGACTGGGCCGTCGACATAGGAGCCTTGCCCCGCGGCCGCACCAACTCGGTGCTGGATGTCCCTGGCGTCGGGCTTGGCCACGCGACCGTGATCTCCGATGACGCCGACCCGCCCGCGGGCTCGGGTGTCGCCCGTACCGGTGTCACCGTCCTCGATCCCGGCGGCGACGTCTGGGCCGCTCCGGTGCCCGCCGGGGTGTCGGTGCTCAACGGCGCAGGTGAGCTGACGGGACGGTCGCAGGTCGAAGAATGGGGCGTCGTCGAGAGCCCGGTCTTCCTGACCTCGACGATGCAGGTCGGTCGCGTCTACGACGCGGCATGCCGCCTCCTGATGGAGGAACAGCCGCGGATCGGTGTCGACGACGTGGTGATTCCGATCGTGGGGGAATGCGACGACTCCTGGCTCACCGACACCCGCCGCATGCACGTGCAGGACGACGACGTTGCGTCGGCCTTGGCGGCGGCGCGGCTCTCGATCGGCGGCGACGACGTCGGCCTCGGATCCGTCGGAGCAGGCACGGGCATGTGCTGCCTCGGCTGGAAGGGCGGCATCGGGTCCGCATCGCGGGTGCTGCCCGACGGCCACGTCGTCGCGACGCTCGTGCTCGCCAACTTCGGGTGGTGGGATCGGCTCACGATCGCTGGAGTGGCGGTTGGCCGTGCGCTTGGCGAACCGCCGCATTTCGCACCGCCACCCGCAGGATCGTGTATCGGTGTGGTCGTCACCGACGCGCCGATCGACGCCGCGGGTTGCGCCAGGCTCGCGGCACGGATGGGACTCGGGCTGGCCCGCACCGGGTCGACGGCCAATCACGCATCGGGCGAGATATTCCTCGGCCTCGCAACAGGTTTGCGCACCGATCGATCGGCCGCCGCCCAGCAGGCGGCCGTCGTCTCCGGCACAGGTCTCGACCTGTATTTCGAAGCCACCGTCGACGCGACAGAGGAGGCGGTGATCGACGCCCTGCTGACCGCGACGACGACCACCGGCGTCGGCGGCAGAACCATCCACGCTCTTCCGCACGATCGGGTGCGCGCACTGCTGGGGACGCCGTGACAGGGACCCGTCGTGATGAGTGGATTCCCATGTCGGACGGCGCGCGCCTTGCGGTCACGCTCTATCTGCCTGAGGGCGCCCCACAGCCGTGCATTCTCGAGGCCCTTCCGTACCGCAAGGACGACCTGACCTCGTCCTACCGCCCCGAGTACACCCGACTTCGCGACGAATTCGACTACGCGGTGGCACGTTTGGATGTCCGAGGCACGGGCAGCAGCAGCGGGCGGGCGACCGACGAATACCCGCACCAGGAGCAGCGCGACCTCGCCGAGGTGATCGCGTGGATCGCCGCCAAGGACTGGTGCGACGGCAACGTCGGCATGTACGGCACGTCCTACAGCGGGTTCAACTCACTGCACATGGCTGCCGAGCACCCGCCCGCTCTGAAGGGCGTCATCGCGATCTACGCCACCGACGACCGTTTCACCGACGACGTGCACCTCTGCGGTGGTTCGCGACGGTGGCTCGACATCATCGACTACTGCCACTACATGACACCGATGAACGCCCTGCCCCCCGTGCCCGCACTGTGGGGCGATGGATGGCGCGACGAATGGTCGGCGCGGATCAGCGAGCACGAGCCGTGGCTTTTCCCCTGGCTCGAACACACCCGCCGCGACGAGTACTGGGAGCACGGGTCCATCCGCCCGAACTACAGCGATATCGGCTGTCCGGTCCTCATCGTCGCCGGGTGGGCAGACGGCTACCGCAACAACACGTTTCGCACCGTCGAGGCATTGCGCGCGGCGGGCCGGCACGCCGAACTTCTGGCCGGACCATGGCCGCACGCGGCGACCTCGTCGTGCCTGCCGGGTCCCGCGCATCGACCTGGTCCCGGAGATGGTCGCGTGGTGGGACCGCTGGCTGCGCGGCAGCGCACCCGCCGTCGAACCGCCGCCCGCGCGCTGGTACGCGAAGTCCTCCCATCGGCCCGCACCCGACCTCGACGAGGTACCCGGCGTGTGGCGAGCAGATGACTGGCCGTCGCCGCGCACCACCGACCAGACCTGGCCGATGTCGGCAAAGTCGCCGTACGACGTGGTGGCCGATATCGGGCTCACCGCGTGGCTCTCGTGTGCCGGGCATCTTCCGTGGGGTCAGCCCGACGACCAACGCACCGATGACGTCCGGTCGCTGACCTGGGACTGGCCACTCGTCGACGGACTCGAGATGGTCGGGTATCCGATTGCGCGACTGCGTGTTTCGGTGACGGAACCAGTCGCCAGCATCTCCGTCCGGTTGTGTGATGTGGCGCCCGACGGCACCTCGACGCTTGGTGTCGCGCGGTTTTTTGAACCTGACCAGGCGCGGTGGCATGGCTACGGCCGAACCTCTTGTGCCCGGCGAGGTTTACGACGTCGACGTCGAGATCGATGCGATCGCGTGGCGTTGGACGCCCGGCCACGTGTTGCGGCTGGCGTTGGCAGGAGCCGACTGGCCCAACGTCATCGCGCCGCCCTCACCGCTGACCCTGACGGTCCTCGGCGGCGAGCTGGTGCTACCCGTCTACGATCCATCCGGGAGTCCCTATCCGACACCGGGTTTCGTGCCGGGCGATGAGTCGGCCGCCGAGGAGCCCTCCACCGTCACCTGGCGGACGTCGCGCGACGTGCTCGCCCGTGTCACCGGTGCGTTCGTCGAGCACGGCGGTGAACCCTACGACACGTCCTACGGCCGTGCCGGCGAGCACTACGTGGGCGAGGTCACCGTGCAGACGCAGACATTCGCTCAGACCGCGCGATCCGATGTGACGTTCTCACTGCGCTACGACGACGACGGGACCGGATCTCCCGTCGACTGCGTGGTCCGTTCGCTGCTTCACATCTCGGCCGACGAGACCGATCTCGATGTGACGATCGAGCTGACGTGCACCGAGGCGGGCCCGTCGGGAGACCGGGTTGTCGGGGAGCGGCGCTGGCAACGTCGTTTTGCCCGCGATCTGGCTTAGCGCCGAGGCATCAGGCCAAGCCACTTCGCTTGCGCGCCTGCAGCGTGAAGGTCAACGGCACCCGCGCCGGCTGCTCTACCAGATGCCACTCCTCGTTCTCGTCGCGCGCCATGTGACCGGGCAGCCCCTCCCACGGGACGCTGCGATGCTCTTCCAAGGCGGTGAGCTCCATGCCCGCGTCGAGCAGTGCGGTGACGGTTTCACCGAGCCCGTGATTCCAGCTGTGCGTCGTGCTGTGCGCGAAGACGACGTCCGTCTCGGCGTAGGTGCCCTCGTCTTCGAACACCAGCGGTTCTTCGGTCTCGAAGTACGGGTAGGCCACCGCGAGCACATCGTCGGCGCGCTCCTCGTCGATGCTCCACATCATCGGGTGGGCCTCCCGGATGAACAGTCGGCCTCCCGGCCGAAGCAGGTCGGCGACCGTCTGCGCCCACCGTCGGATGTCCGGGAGCCATCCAAGGGCGCCGACACCCGTGTAGACGAGGTCGAACCGCACCCGCGCCGAGCGCCTGAGACTGCGTCGTACAGTTCGGCTTCGACATAGTCCACCTCCACACCGACGAGCTGCGCTATTCGCCTGCCTTCGGCTAGCGCTGCGGGTGAGAAGTCGAGTCCGGTCATCTGCGCGCCGAGGCGGGCCAGCGAGATGGTGTCGGTGCCGATGTGGCACTGCAGATGGACACCGCGCAATCCGTTGATGTCTCCGAGTCGCGGTCTGTCGAATCTGACGACGGGACTCAGGAATTCGGGGTCCGACGCGAACTCCGCGACGTGGTAGTCCGGCGAGGCCGCGTGCGCGGGGGCGCGCTCGTCCCAGTTGAGCCGATTGATCTCCACGTAGTCCACGTTCAAACCATCCAGTTGGCGACGTACGACGGATCGGTCAGGGCCGGGCGGTCGAACCGGAACGCCGACAGGTCGTAACGACTCTCGCCCTCGATGGCCATGTCGGTGAGCAGTCGGCCGGAGACGGCGGCGAACTTGAACCCGTGGCCGGCCGCGAGCCCGACCGTCACGGATGGATGCCCTGGGAGCCGGTCGATGATGAAGTCCCGGTCCGGTGTCAACGTGTACAGGCAGCGCTTGGAGCGGACGGGCGGGCCCGAACCCGGAATCGTTCGGCGCATGAACTCCGAAAGACGTTCCCGCATAACCACATCCACCTCGAAGCTGCGGTCGTCGCCGGTCACGGTGGGGCCGCCGCAGTCCTGGGCGGCCTTGACGGTTGGCTCTCCGTAGCTGGGGAAGCCGTAATAGCTGGGCTCGTCCATCCAGATCCACACCGGGAACACGTCTGCGCTGAAGTCCGCAGGCCGATCAGGCTCGAAGTAGGTGACCTGCTCTTCGGTGACGGTCAGCGGCACGTCGACGCCGAGCGGGGCCGAGCAGACTGTCGGTCCATGCGTCCGCCGTGACCACTACCCGTCCCGCACTGATCACGCCGTCGGCGGTGACCACGTCGGCACCGTCGGCGCCGGGACGGATCGACTCGACCCGGGTGTCGTAGTGAAGCACCGCGCCGAGGTCCTGGGCACGCTGTGCCATCGCGGCGGTTCCCTTGGCGGCAGGCACGATTCCGGTGCGGGCCTGGTGAATCGCGACGGTGCCATCCGGCAACGAGAACGCAGGCCACCGCTGCTCGACCGCGTCGACCGCCAGCACGTCGTAGGCGATGCCGTGGGCGTCCATCGACGACGTGTAGTCGTCCAGCGGGATGGCGGCACCGGGCGGGTAGAGGTCCAGCCCGCCCGTCACGGTCACGAACTGCTCGCCGGTCTCCTCCTCGAGACGTCGCCCAATCGTCGTACGCGCCGAAGGTCAGCGCGACATAGGCAGGGGTGTGATAGCTGTGCCGGATGATCCGCGAGGTGTCGTGTGATGCGCCGCGGTCGTGCCCGAACCCGAACGCATCGAAGCCCACCACGCGCATGCCCCGGCTCGCGGCGTGCCACGCAGTCGAACTGCCAAGCGCCCCAAGGCCGACGACGGCGATGTCACATGTCTCAGCCACGCCGGCCCTGCCCCTCGAGCCGGGGGAGCAGCCATCGGCGGATGTCCACGGACGCATCCTCCATCGGCGCGAACCAACCCTGCGTGTAGTACCGCGATGTCATGCCGCGTTGCACCGACTCGCAGATCGCCCAGTCCTGCCGGTTGACCAGTTCCCAGAGGTCGCCCGCATCGCTGGGATCGAACGTCGGTTTCGCCGCCTCGTCCGGTGCGAAGAGCAGATCGCAGGTGATCTCCGTGCGGTCGACGGCGATGGCCCGCAGCACGAACGCCGCAACATGGTCGGCCGACAGCGACAGCAGTAGGTTCGGATACACCAGCTCACCCTTGTGGCGCACCCGCTCGGCGTCGTCGAGGTCCGGGAACGGCGCGCGGTCGGTCGTGCCGGACATGGTGAACGTCCATGCGCCCTCACGGTGCGGGATGCCGTCCTCCCACTCCAGCCCGGCGCCTCCGCCCCCACCGAATGCAGGCACCAGCCGGGTCAGCTCCGGGTGAACCGGGCCGCAGTGGTAGCACTCGTTGTAGTTCTCCGCGATCACCTTCCAGTTGGCCGCGACCGAATACGTCAGCCGCATTCCCACCACCAGGGTGTCGAGGGGATAGCGCCGTACCCGCTCCGGCACAGGGCTCAGCGCGTCGACGACGGCAGCAGCCCCCAGATCCTCGCTGAGCCAGAGGAATCCACCCCAGGCCGCGGCGCGCAACGCCTTCAACCCGAATGTCGACGTGTCCAGTTCGACATCGTCGGTGTGAGGGGCGTGCATCAGTCGGCCGTCGAGGCCGTACGTCCATGAGTGGTACGGGCATCGCAACGATTTCGCGTCGCCCGGCTCGACCGCGGCGCCCGCCTCGACGGGGACCACCTGTGAACCGCGGTGTCTGCACACATTCGCGAACGCACGCAACGATCCGGCCGCGTCGGCGGTGACGATGACCGAATCGCCGAAGTAGGTCAGCACCGCGCGACGGTTCGGGATCACGCGTCCCGACGCCGCGAGGCCGAGATCGTCGAGCCGACCGATGCACGTCCACTCGCGCCGCAACATGTCGGATTCGCGCCGGAAAGATGCTGCGTCGACGTAGTGATGGCGATCAAGCGCCGGCTGGAGCCCTCGCGGCGACGTACCCGACACCATTACGCCCCTGCGTCTGCCGCGACGAGATGGCAAGCGCTGGTATGCACGTCGATGCCCACCTCGGCGGCGAGCACGGGTAGTGCGACTGCTCGGCAGTTGCCGTCGACACCCGCTTCGGCAGCCGTGCCGTCCGCTAACGCAGGGCAGCGGGTGTGGAACCGGCAGCCGGTCGGGATACGGGTCGGGTCCGGCGTCTCGCCGACGAGCACGATCGGCTCGATGCGCTCCGTCTCGGGAACCACCGAGAGCAGCGCCTTGGTGTACGGATGCTGCGGGGCGGAAAGGATCTCCTCGGTCGGGCCGATTTCGAGGATGCGGCCGAGGTACATGACCGCGACCCGGTCGGCGATGTTCCAGGCCAGGCCGAGGTCATGCGTGACGACCACCAGCGTCAAGCCCAGTTCGTCGCGCAGTCGCAGCAGCAGGGCGAGGATCTCCCCGCGAACCGATGCGTCGAGGCTCGACACCGGTTCGTCGGCGACGATGATGTCGGGGTCGAGGACGAGCGCTCCCGCGATCACCACCCGCTGTCGCTGGCCGCCGGACAGTTCGTGTGGATAGCGAAGATAGAAGCGCTCGGGCGGACGAAGTCCGGCTCGCGAAAGCGCGTCGGCCACCTTGGCCTCCTCGCCGTCGTGCAGGCCATGTACGCGGAGGCCCTCGGCGACCGCTTCGTACACGGTGTGTCTGGGGTTGAGTGCCCCTGACGGGTCCTGCAGGATCAGTTGCGCCCGCCTGCGGTAGGCCTTCAGGTCGCGCGCGCGGTACGACAGCGCTTCGCCCGCGATGTAGACCGCGCCCGTCGTCGGCCGCTGCAGGCCGAGAATGGTGCGCGCCAGTGTCGTTTTCCCTGAACCGCTTTCGCCGACGAGAGCGATGATCTCGCCTTTGCGGACGGCAAGATCGACACCGTCGACCGCCCGAGCGACCGCACCACCCCTGATGGGGAACTCGACTCCGATGCCACGAGTTTCGAGCAGTGTCGTATCGGCTTCCGTCGCCGCCGTCATACGAGTACCTCACCTGCACGATGGCAGGCCGCGTCCCGTTCGCCGTGCTTCTCGAGTAACGGCTCCGACGTCGTGCACACGTCTTCGGCGCTCGGACACCGCGGATGGAACGGACAACCCGTCGGCAGGTCGCCGGGGAAGGGTGGATCGCCGGGCACCCCGGCAGGCGCGTAGCGGAACTGCGCGTCGCCGATCCGGGGGAACGCCGCCGCAAGCGCCCGCGCGTACGGGTGCAGCGGCTGGACGAAAACGTCGCTGGCGCTGCCTTGTTCGATGATTCGACCCGCGTACATGACCGCGACGCGGTCGCACGTCGATGCGAGAACGGACAGGTCGTGGCTGATGAATACGACGCCGAGGCCGAGGTCGGCGACTAGCGAAGAAAGCAGGTCGAGAACCTGCGCCTGCACCATCACGTCGAGCGCGGTCGTTGGCTCGTCGGCGATCAGCAGTTTGGGGCGGCAGGCGAGTGCCATGGCGATCATGACTCGCTGCTTCTGCCCGCCTGAAAGCTGATGCGGGTACGAGCGGGCGCGGCCGGCGGGCATGCCAACCTGCTCGAGTAGTTCTCCCACCCTCTTTCGTGCGGCGCTCGTCCCGACGTCGTCGTGCAGCAGGATCGGTTCGGCCAGTTGGGTTTCGATACGCTGGACCGGGTTGAGTGCGTGCATCGCACCCTGGAAGACCACAGCGGCCTGCGCCCAACGAACCGCTCGAAGCCGGCCGAACGACATCGCCATGACGTCCTCGCCGTCGAGCCGGATCTGACCGGTCACCTGCGCCGTCTTCGGCAGCAGGCGCAACACCGTGCTCGCCAATGTGGTTTTACCGCAACCGGATTCGCCCGCGATACCCACGGTCTGACCCTGCTCCACACTCAACGACACGTTCCGGATCGCGGGGACCGGGCCCTGCCGGGACTGGTAGGTGACGCTCACGTCGTCGAATTCGAGCAGGGTCATTCGTGGGCCCCTCGCGGGTCGAGGATGTCCTCGAGCGTGCGCCCGATGAGGTTGAAGGCAAGAACCACAAGCACGACGCAGATACCTGGCGGCGCCAGATACCACCACGCACCCGATGAGATGGCGCCGCTGGCGAACGCGTCGTCGAGAATGGTTCCCCACGAGACCGCCGTCGGGTCGCCGAGGCCGAGGAAGGACAACGTCGTCTCCGAAAGAATCGAGATCGACACGGCCAGCGTCGTATTCGCGAGCACGAGCGGCATCACGTTGGGCAGGACGTGGCGTGTCATCTGGTGCACATCGCCTGCGCCGAGTGCCTTGGCCCGCTCCAGGTATGGCCTGCCCTCGACGGACAGAGTCTGGGCCCGGATCAGCCGGGCGGTCGCGGGCCACGAGGTCACGCCGATCACGATGATGATGTTGAGCAGGCTCTTGCCGAGAACGGTGGCAAGCACGATGGCAAGCGGCAGGAACGGGATGACGAGGAACCAGTCGGTGATCCGGTTCAGAACCCCGGCGACCGCTCCGCGGTAGTGCCCAGACGCGATACCGACGGTCGTGCCGATGAACATCGCCAGCACGGTGGCGCACAAACCGACGAGCAGTGAGATGCGGGCGCCCCATGCCACCATCGCGATGACATTGCGACCGGCGTCGTCGGTGCCGAGCCAGAACTGCCCTGACGGGGGTTGGTAGACCTCACCGGTCGCCTTGGTGACGTCGAGTTGGGACTCGTCGAACAGGACCGGGGCGAGCAGTGCGATCGCGGTGAACACGATGATGATCGTCAGACCGAGCATGCCCTGCCGCGATCGGCGGAACCTGCCGGCCAGGTCGTTCCACGCGCGGCGGCGGCGCGCCCACACTATCGAGCGGGCCGAGACGGGAGCGCTCGTCGTGGTCATGTCCGCACCCTCGGGTCGAGTCGGGCGTAGATCAGGTCGGCGAGCAGGTTGGCGATGATCACCGCGGCGGAGAACAACAAAAAGAGCGTCTGCAGCAGTGGTATGTCCGGCCCGCGCAGGGCCTGCACTGTCAGTGAGCCAAGACCCGACAGCGAGAAGACGTACTCGATGGTGATCGCCCCGCCGATGACGAAGCCGAGGTTGAGGAAGATCAGCGTCGTCGTCGGCAGCATGGCGTTGGGCACCGCGTGCTTGCGGCGTACGTCGTCATCGCGGAGGCCCTTGGCGCGCGCCGTCTGCAGGTAGTCCTGCCCCATTTCGTCGAGGAGCGAGGCACGCATGATCAACGCGTACTCGGCGAGATAGACGACGGTCAGCGTGAACACGGGCAGCACGAGGTGCCAGCCGACGTCGAGAATGCCGGCGACCGTGCCGGTGTCGACGCCGGGTGTGGACAGCCCGCCGACCGGAAAAATCCCAGGAAATCCGAACACGCCGACCGAGAACACCGTCAGCAGGATCATGCCGAACCAGAACTCCGGCATCGAATACAGCACGAGAGTCGTTGTGGTGGTGACCTTGTCGAAGCGCTCACCGCGTTTCCATGCGGAGCGGACGCCGAGCCACACACCGAAGACGGTCGCGAGCACGGTTGCCGTCCCGACCAACAACAATGTCGGCGCGATCCGCGGCACGATGACATCCCACACCGGGGCGCTGAACTGTTGGGAGGGCAGTTCGGGCACGAAGGGGTTCTTGATGTACTGCACGAACTGCTCGGCGATCGGGGCGTGGAACTTGGCCTGCATCTGCCGCCTGATTTCCGGATCCACGTCCCGCCCGCGGGTGTAGAGCGCAATGGGATCGCCTGGCAGCAGCCGGAACAGGAAGAAGTTGAACAGGATGACGAAGACCAACGTGCCCATCGACGACAACACCCGGGACACCGCGAAACGAGCACCGGGCCCAAGGACTCGCCCCCGCCCCGCGGCAGGCGGGGTGGGCGCGACATCCGGTGCGCTGATCAGCGCCATGCGTCGATCACTCCGTGTCGTCGGCCGCCCCGGCGCGCCGCCGCCGTAGCAGTAGGAAGCCCAGACCGCCCAGGACCACGACGGCTGCCGCAATGCCGCCGATGAGAGCGGGCGACGGGCCGCTTGAACCCGAGCCCGCTCGCGATGGGCTTGAGGTTCTCGTATGTCCATGTCCCGTACTGGAACAGGTAGGACCCATTGGGGTCGGGCTGCGGGACGAAGCCCTCGAACTTGTCGTTGCGATAGGCGACAAGGTTGTCGTAGTAATAGGTCACCGCGTACGGCCAGTCGTCGTAGAACATCTGCTGCATCTGCTTGACGATCTCGGTGCGCTTGGCTTCATCGGTTTCGGTGCCCTGCGCATCGAAAAGCTTGTCGAACTCGGGATTGCAGTAGAACGAGTCGGACAGGCCTGCCAGCACGCTGCCGCCGTCTTCGTAGGATCTGCTGCCGCAGGTCATGGTGGAGAGCTGATAGTTCGGGTCGGGCTCGACGACCCAACCCCATTCGAACATGTCGAACTCGCCCTGGCCGATCTTCTCGGTGAGTGCGTCTTCGGAGATGAGCGTGACGTTTGCCGCTATCCCGACATCGGCGAGGTAGCGCTTGATGTACTCGACGGCCTTCTTCGACGTCGGGGAGTCCGATCGGCCGAAGAGCCGGAAATCGAGTCGCGCCCCGTCCTCGGCGCGGCGGATGCCGTCAGGTCCGACGCGGTAGCCGGCGGCGTCGAGCAGCGACTTGGCCTTCTCCGGGTCGTAGGTGACCTCGTTCGGCGGCTTGAGGTGCAAGCTCTGATACATCGAAGGTATGACGGTCGAACCGACGCTGCCGTGACCGCCGAATACCTTATCCAGCATGGTCTTTCGGTCCAATGACCAGCCGATCGCCTCGCGCAGCCGCTTGTCCTTCAGCAGTGGGTTGCCGTCCCCGATCGGCTTGCCGGTATCCAGCGCGGCCCCGGTGTTGAACGCCAGCTCGTTGAATCCCGAGTACACGGCCGAGAGGCGACTGATATTCGGCGCGTCGGCAAGGGAGTCGAAGACGTTCGCCTCCAGGCTGTCGGCGTAGTCGATCTCGCCCTTTTTCAGCGCCTGGCCGAGCGCGTCGGGGTTGGCGTAGATCTTGAAGACGACCTCGTCGACGGCGGGCTTGCCGTTGTAGTAGTTGGGATTGGCGACCATCCTCGTGAACTGGCCGACCTTCCGCTCGGCGACGATGATACGGCCCCGAGCCGACGACCGGGTTTCCGTCCTTGGGTTCGTTGTTGTAGCTCTGGACCGCCGTCTCGTCGATCTTGGACCAGATGTGCTCCGGCAGAATGTAGACGTACAGCCGGTCCATGATCGGGGTGGGTTTGTCGACGCGGAGGATCAGCGTGGTGTCATCGGGCGCCTCGGCCTTGGTGATGTTCTCGACGTAGTTGCCGTAGTTGGTCTTCTCGAACGTCCCGTCGATGATGCGGTTGAAGGTGTACGCCGCATCCTTGGCGGTCAGCGGTTCCCCGTCGCTCCACTTCAGATCCGGCCTGATCTTGTAGGTCCAGAACGTCTTGTCCGGAGACTCTTCCCAGGACTCCGCAAGGCCGGGTTCGATAGCGAAGTCTTTGGCCCCGTACATGGTCAGCGGCGGGTAGGCCATCTGAAAGATCTCGTAGGCCGCGACGGTGATCCCGATGAACGGATTGAGCGAGTCGACGTCCTGCACGACCCCGACGGTGAATACCGACTTGGGCGGGTCGTCCGCGGCGCTGGAGAGTCCGGTCGGGATGAAAATCAGCCCCATGACGACCGCTATTGCGGCGATGAGGCGGGCTGGTCGATGTGCCATCACGGGCCCTCGCGTTTGACTGGCGGATCAGGACGCACCAAATACACCATGAACGACGGATTCGTGCAGGAGGTACGGAGATCTTGAACGAATTCGTTGCGCAACCGGAGTTATGGTGTCCACCACGTCCTAGCCCCGCCGGAGCAGTCGGGAGGTTCCGTGCCACTTGGCGGCGATGTCGACCCTGCGCCTCGCGCCGCCGGTCGCACGAGCGGCCGAGGTGGCCGCGGACCCTACGACTGGATCGCCGAACCGACCGCGGAGCTGGTCGACCTGCTCGACGCCGAACGCGCCTACTACGAGGCGCGGGTCGCTCCGCTCGCGGAGTTGCGTGCCACGTTGGCGGCCGAGATGACCTCGCGTGTGCCCGCCCGTCGGACCTCGGCGCCCTGGCGGTCGGGCGACTTCACGTACCGCGAGATCCACGGGTCCGGCGCCGAATTCCCAACGCTCGTGCGGCGAAGCGACGACGGCCGGGACGAGTCCGTCATCGACCTGCAAGCGATCGCCGACGCCCACCCCGGCGCGGAGTTTCACCGCGGTGAGTGCGAAGTCAGCCCCGACGGCACGGTGTTGGCCTGGTCATCCGACGTCGTCGGCGACGAGCGGTACCGCCTGCGGTTCCGCGACCTGGCCACCGGCACGGACCTGCCTGGCATCGTCGAGTCGACATTCCCCACCGGTGGGTGGAGTGCGGACGCGACGACCTATCTATATCTGCGTACCGACGCCGTCAATCGCCCGTACCAAGTCTGGGCGCATGTGCTCGGCACCGATCCCGCGACGGATCGCCTGGTCTTCGCCGAACCAGACGACCGGTTCGAAGTCAGCCTGGACGTCACCCGCTCGGGTGCCTGGTTCGTCATCACCGCGTCGTCGCGCGACACCTCCGAAGTCCACGTGCTGTCGTGTGCCGAGCCTGGCGGAAGACCGACGCTTGTGCGTGCCCGGCAGGATCGTGTCGAATACTTCGTCGAGCACGCGCCCGGTCCCGAAGGCGACCGCTTCCTCATCGTCACGAACCTCGACGCCGAGTCGTTTCGCATCATCACCGCATCCGTCGATGCCCCTTCGCAATGGCGGGACTATGCGGCCGAGGACGCATCGGCGCGCATCGAGGAGGTGAATGCGTTCGGCTCGGCGGTCGTCGTGTCCGCCAGGCGCGACGGGGTCGGGATGATGACCGTACGGCCGTACGCGGCTGCGGCCTTCGAGATCTGGCCGGACGAGCCGGGCGGCCTCGTGACACTGGGCCGCAACGAGGAATTCGACGCCGACTTCGTCACCGTCGTCCAGCAGTCGTTCATCCGCCCGACCCGGACCGAGGACGTCGACATCGCCACCGGCCGTCGCAGCCTGCGTCACACCGAGCAGATCGTTGGCGTGGACCTCGACGCCTATGTTCAAGAGCGGCACCTCGCCCCGGCATCGGACGGCACCGAGGTCCCCGTCGTCGTCGTGCGAAGGCGCGACGTCGACCTCGACGGCACGCCGCCGGCGTATCTGTACGGGTACGGGTCCTACGAGGTGTGTATGGACCCCGACTTCGGCTACGACTGGCCGCGCTCGCTGCCGTCGCTGCTCGACCGCGGGGTGGTGTGCGCGTTCGGCCATCCGCGCGGCGGCGGCGAGATGGGCAGGCGCTGGTGGCTCGACGGCCACCTGCGGGCGAAGCCGAACACATTCGACGACCAGGCCGCCGTCGCCGACTTCCTCGCAGACGGGCGCGTCGACGGCACCCGCATCGTGACGCGCGGGCTTTCGGCCGGTGGTCTGCTGCAGGGCGCGCTGTACTCGCGGCGTCCAGAGCGCTTCGCCGGGATCGTGGCGGAGGTGCCGTTCGTCGACGTCGTCGCGACGATGTCAGACCCGTCGCTGCCGCTCACCGTCACGGAGTGGGACGAGTGGGGAAATCCTGCCGACCCCGGCGACCGCGACGTGATGATGTCCTATTCGCCGGTCGACAACCCGCCGCCTGTGCAGGTCAGACCGGCGCTGCTCGTGACCGGCGCAGTGCACGACACCAGGGTGCTGGTGCGGGAGCCGGCGAAGTGGGTCGCGACGCTGCGGGCGACCGATCCCGAGCGCGGTATGGGCGTCGACCCCTCGCCTGCGGCCAGGCGAACGGTGATCTTTCGCGCCGAGACGGGCTCGGGCGCGCACGCCGGGCCGGTCGGGCGGTACTCCCAGCTCGAGTACGAAGCCGAGATCCACGCCTGGACACTGGCCTGCTTCGGTTGACGCGACCAGCGCTCGCCTGATTGCCCCGCGTGATTCCCGTCGGTTTCCTGTGGACGGGCGTTCCTCGACAAACTCGTCAACGATTGATCCGACCCACCCCTGGAACGAAGCGACCGACTTCGGCGAGGTAGTCACGGTAGATCTCACCGTGCTTGGTCGACAGGTAGGGCTCCTCGACGACCCGCACCTGTCCCTCGATGGTCACCACCAACAGGACGAAGCCGACGATCGCCACGATGTTCGGCGTGACCAGCGCGATTCCGAATCCGAAGACAACCATCGCCGTGAAGATCGGATTGCGAACCATCCCGAAGACGCCTTGTCGGACAAGGGTTGTCGTCTCCGCGGGATCCACGCCGATCCGCCATGAGTCGCCCATGTCGACCTGTGCGTACACCGTCGCGGCGATACCGGCCACCGCCAGCGCGATTCCGGTGAGCTGAATCCACGGCGCGTGCAGGAAGCCAAGCGGCGCAACCACACCCGCTCATCTGCAGCACCGGCGCGAAGAACGCCGCCGCCATCGCGACGACGAAGCCCACGCCCGCGAACCACTCCGTCGAGCCGACGCGCCCGCTGACTCCGACGAAATCCGGTCGAACCGGTACGACGGTATTGAAGCCAACTGCGCCAACCGAATCCGAGCAGAGCGAAGACTGCGAACAACGCAAGGGCAACAACAGGCATGGCCGCTCCTTTCTCTAGCAGCACGGGTCACCGCGCCAGGCATTGAGGCCTTCGCGGATCGCGATCGCCGCGATGAGCAATGCGGCGACGGGGTCGGCCCACGACCAGCCCGCGATGGCATTGAGCACAAGCCCGGCCAGCAGCGCCGCCGAAAGATAGGTGCAGAGCAGTGTCTGCTTCGAATCCGCAACGGCAGAAGCGGATCCCAGCTCACGGCCTGCGCGCCGCTGCGCCAGCGACAACACCGGCATGACGACCAAGCTCGCCGTCGCGAGCGCGATGCCGATCGTCGACGGTTGCGGTTCGCCGAAGCCAAGCAGTGACAGCGCGGCGTCGACGGCGACGTATGCGGCGAGGGCGAAGAACGAAAAGGCGATGAACCGCAGCGCGGCCTTCTCCCGCGTTTCGGGGTCCTTGGCGGAGAACTGCCATGCGATCGCCGCCGCGGATGACACCTCGATCACCGAGTCGAGCCCGAAACCGATCAGCGCCGACGACGACACGCGGTTGCCCTCGGTCAGTGCGATGACGGCTTCGACGACGTTGTAGGCGATCGTCGCGGCGACCAGAAGACGGATCCGGCGGGTGAGGACGTCGCGCCGTGATCTGACGGGCGCGCTCATCAGCAGCAGTCGTCGGCTTCGGCTGCCGGGCAGCACGCCGGGTCGACGGTGAGGACGAGACCGATCAGGTCGCCGAGCGCATGCCCGATGCGCTCATCGGCCAGCCGGTACCGGCTTCGTCGGCCTTCCTGGTCGGCGACGACCAGCCCGCATCCGCGCAGACAGGCCAGATGGTTGGACAGGATCTGCCTGCTCACCCCGATCTTGTCGGCCAACTCGGACGGGTAGTCGGGTGCGTCGCGCAGCATCAACAGAATCTCGACGCGGGTGGGGTCGGAGATCGCGCATCCGAAGCGTGACAGCGCATCGCTGTGGGTGATCGTCTGCATGTGCAGAACAGTACATCAGGAATCTGTATTCAGAAAAGGCTGAACTAATGGATCAGCGTTGACCTCGGGACTGCCGGAGCACCAGCTTGAGTAGTTGCGCCGCCGGTCCGTCGAGATTCGGTGCGCTCCATACGGCGCGCAAGATGCGCTGCATATCGAGCCCGTCCACGTCGATCTGCCGCAGCGCGCCCGCCTGCACGTCGTCGGCGATCGCCAGCGTGCTCATCACTGCCGGGCCGACACCGCCGAGCACGCTGGTACGGATCGCCGCACCGCTACCGAGTTCGAGAAGCGGTGCGGGGCGCTCGAATTCCTGCAGCAGCAGATCGAGCGTGCTCCGCGTTCCCGAACCGGGTTCGCGGACAAGGAGCGGCGTCGCGGCGAGTTCTGTCATGGAAAGCGGTCTACGCCTGCGGGCCCAGGGATGAGACGGGTGCACGACGACAACGAGCCGGTCGCGCGCAACGGTGATCTTGTTCAAATGCTCCGGCACCGTTGGGCCTTCGACGAAGCCGAGGTCGCATGATCCGTCAGTGACGCGCTCGAAGACCTGCATCGAGTTCAACACCTGCAGATGGATTTGGACGTCGGTATTCAATGTGCGGAAACTTCCAAGCCACTCGGGCAGTAGATACTCGGCGACGGTCATGCTCGAGGCGATCGTCAATTGCGCTTCACGTTCGACACGCAGCGTCGCGGCCGCCTCGACGAGTTGTTCCACATCGGCGAGTACCTGGCGGGCCCAGTGCACGATGACGGTGCCGCGCGCGGTCAGCGTGGAGCCCCTCGGACCGCGCTCGACAAGGGCCATTCCGAGGCGACGCTCGAGCTGGCGAATCGCGCGGCTTGCGTTCGGTTGCGACATACCGAGCGCCCTGCCTGCGGCACCGAGGCTTCCGCGTTCGTCGATGCGGACCAGCAGCTCGAGCGCGGCCACCTCCGGCCATTGGCGAGTCATCACAAAACGATATGTCTAACGTCGTACTCATATCAAATGCTGATGGGTAGATGCCAAATCAGCGTCTACTGACCTGCGTCGAAGTCTCCCAGAGTGGTAGCCATGACGAGTCAGTTGCGCCTGCCCGCGGCAGAACGGGTCGAAGACGCCGCACCATCGCGGTCGGCCCGACCCGTCGAGTGGCTCACCACACTCGCGCCAGGACTGTTGATCGCCGCGAGTGCAACGGCAGCGGTGCTGGTGACCGGTCGATTCCTGCCGATGGTCAGTCCGCTCCTGATCGCGATCGTGCTCGGCGCCGTCGTATCGAACGTCAGGACCCTGCCTGCGCGGGCCAAGCCGGGAATGACCTTCTCGGCCAAGAAGCTGCTTCGTGTCGGCGTTGCACTGCTGGGACTGCAGTTGGTGTTCAGTGACGTCCTGGGACTCGGCGTGGGAATGATCGCCGTGGTGATCGCAGTCGTCGTGCTGGGAATCGGCGGAACGATGTTTGCGGGCCACCTACTTGGCATCGATTGGACGCAACGCTTCCTGATCGCCTGTGGCTTCTCGATATGCGGGGCCGCCGCCGTGGCCGCCGTGGACGGCGTTGTCGACGCCGATGAGGAGGAGGTGCTCACCGCCGTAGCGCTGGTGGTTATCTTCGGCACCGCCATGATCCCGCTTATTCCGTTGTTGTCCAACATGATCGGCCTCACCGATGTGGAGTCGGGATTATGGGCAGGCGGTTCGATCCACGAGGTTGCACAGGTGGTCGCCACGGGCGGAGCGATCGGAGGCGGCGCGCTCGCCGTCGCGGTCGTCGTCAAGCTTGCGCGGGTCATCATGCTCGCTCCGGTGATCGCGGTCGTGAGCGCGCGGCAGCGGCGACTCAACCGCTATGCCGACGATGCCAGGCGCCCACCCCTTGTCCCGTTGTTCGTGCTGGCGTTCCTGGGCTGCATAGCCCTGCGCACCACCGGAGTGATACCCGATGGCGTGTTGGCAGGGGCGAAATTCGCACAGACTGCTCTATTGACAGCAGCAATGTTCGCCCTCGGCGCCGGCGTGAATATCGCCACGTTGCGCAAGGTCGGCGTCCGACCATTTCTGCTGGCTCTAATTTCCACTGCATGGGTGGCCGGAATTGCACTGACCGGAGTTTTACTGCTCGGCTGATCGCGCCGATTTTCACTTGCCCGCCGATTCGCGTCGGCGGACAGAAGTCTGTACATACCTGCTGGTAAAGCGGTCGAAGTCACCGGGCAGCAATGCGCATCTGGCACCTATTTATATCGCTGATCTGGCTCTGTGCCACCCATCCAGTGCGATCGTAAGGTGAATTCGCGGCCAGGAGAGTGAATCGAATCACAGGCCTGGTCAATCGAAAAATCGGCAGAAGTACGCGACTAATTCCGAGCGCTTTAATTTGCGCAATCTGGAGGAGATCATGGCTGAATCCGTCCCCGAGCGGACCGAAGAGACCGGTTTGGGCAAGGGCCTCAAACGTCGGCATATGAACCTGATCGCACTCGGCGGCGTGATCGGCGCGGGGTTGTTCGTCGGAAGCGGCGTCGTCATCGGGGATGCCGGTCCCGCCGCCGTCATCTCCTTCCTCATCGCAGGAATCATCACGATGCTGATCATGCGGATGCTTGCCGAAATGGCTGTCGCGCGTCCGGTGGTCGGCTCGTTCTACGTCTACGCCCGCCAGGCCCTCGGCGGCCGCGCCGGGTTCGCGACCGGATGGATGTACTGGTACTTCTTCGTCATCGTCGTCGCGGTGGAAGCCGTAGCCGGCGGCCGGATCCTGCACCTGTGGCTGCCGATGGTGCCGTTGTGGCTGCTGAGTCTGACGCTGATGGTCGCGCTGACGGCGACGAACATGGTGTCGGCACGGTCATACGGCGAGTTCGAGTACTGGTTCTCGTCGATCAAGGTGGTCGCGATCGCACTGTTCCTCGGCATGGGCGTGCTGTGGCTCACCGGTCTGTGGCCAGAGTCGACGCCGGGTCTGCAGAATCTGTTCGCACACGGAGGTTTCACACCGTTGGGCTGGGGCGCCGTGCTGGCGGCCGTCGTTCCGTGCGTCGCCTTCTACACCGGCGCGGAGATCGTGACCATCGCGGCAGCGGAATCCGACGAGCCCAAGCGCGCGGTCTCGCGCGCGATGCGGTCGATCGTCATCCGCATCGTGACGTTCTACGTGGGTTCGATCTTCATCGTCGTCGCGGTCCAGGCATGGGATACCCCGAGTGTCGGCGTCAGTCCGTACGCGTCGGTCCTCGGAGTGCTTGGCATCCCGGGTGTCAGCACGGTGATGAACTTCATCGTCCTCACCGCGGTGCTGTCCTGCCTCAACTCCGCGCTGTACACCACATCGCGGATGATCTTCGCGCTGACCCGCAACGGTGACGCGCCGCGGTTCTTCACGAAGCTGTCCGCCAATGGCGTTCCGCGGCGGGCGATTCTGCTCGGTACCACCGTCGGCTACATATCAGTGGCGGCGACCTATCTGTGGGGTGACGTGGTCTTCAACTTCCTGGTGAACTCCTACGGCGCCGTCGCGTTGTTCGTCTACTTGATCATCGCCATCTCACAGGTTGTGTTGCGCCGCAAGCTGGATCGCACCGATCCGGACTCGCTCACCCTGAAGATGTGGCTGTTCCCCTGGTTGAGCTACGCGACCATCGGGCTGATGGCGATCGTGATCGCCGCGATGGCCGTGCTGCCGAGCACCCGCTCCCAGTTCCTGATGAGCGGCCTGACGCTGATATTCATCCTCATCAGCTATCAGATCCGGAAGGTGTTGCGCTCCAGGCGCACAGCCGAGCCGGGCGCTGGCGAGGAGGAGGCTACGTTGACTCCGGCGTCGCCGACTCGGTGATGCCTGCGTGAACTATCGGGGCTCAGATGCGGCCGTCCACCCGCAACGTCGGGGTGCACCCAACCCGGCGACCGCCGCTCCTTGAACGCCAGGAACCCCTCGACCGCCTCATCGCCGCTGTAGCTCGCCTGCATCCCGATGCGGTCGAACAGCCCCATGTAGTTGTCCAGGCTGGACTTCACCACCCGCCTGGCCGCAGGAGCCGTCCGGCAGCACTGGGCGAGCACATCGCGCGCGGCGTCCATCAACTCGTCGTGCGGCACAACCCGCGACACCATGCCCCAGTCCTCGGCCTCGGCCGCGGTCAGCGTGCGGCCGGTGAACATCAGGTCGCGGGTGCGGACCGGGCCGATCAGGCGCGCCAGCATCTGGCTGTAGTACGTGTCGGCGATACCGCGGAACAACTCGGGCACGCGGAACGTCGCACGGTCGCTGACCACTGCCATATCGCTGCACAGCGCGATCTGCATGCCGCCGCCCTGGCACAGCCCGTTGACGGCGGAGACCACCGGCTTGGTCGACTGGCGCAGTTTCTCGAACGGCGTGACGTCCATCCCGAGCGCGGCGCCGAACGTCAGCCAGTTGTCGTCGCCCGCTCCGCCGAGGTCGCCACCGGGGGCGAAGACGTCGCCGGTGCCGGTGATCAACAGGCCCGCGAGGTCGGGGTCGGCCTCGACATGGCCGATCGCATATTTGATGCCGAAGTACATCGCAGGCGTCATCGCATTGCGCGCCTCTGGCCGGTCCAGCGTGCAGATCGCGAACGGGCCCTCGCGGCGGAAGCTCAGAAATCGCGTGCCCAGCCAATCGCCGTCGGGCGGGCGAGGGCCGGTTTCAGTTGTCGACATGGGCTTTACGCCTACCGGGTGGCGGCCGCCCCGTCAATCGCCTCGGCAAACGGCGCGCAGTCGCCTGCGCCCCGAACCGTCGTGGCCAGCGCGCCCGCGGCGCATGCCCGCCGCAACGCTTTCTCGTGGCCCGCAGGCCACTCGGCGGCCAGCACTCCGGCGAACACATCGCCCGCTCCTGTGGTGTCCACCGCCCTGACCGCGGGTGCTGGCACGTCGAACCGTTCGTCCTCGCCGAGGTAGCTCGCGCCGCGCCTGCCGCGGGTGATCACCAAATGCGTTACCGGCCAGTGCCAGTCGCGGGCCTCGGCCTCGTTCACCACGACGACGTCGGCGAGCTGGGCGAGAGACAGAAGGTCATGCGGTTGCGCGCCTGACGGAGATGCGTTGACGATCACCACCGTGCCGTTGTCGCGCGCCACCCGTGCCGCGTCGACGGCGGTGGTGACCGGAATCTCCAGCTGCAACAGCAGTACATCGCTGTCGGAGATGGCGGCGCGGGCCTTGTCGGTCTGCCACGGTCAGTCGCGCGTTGGCGCCCGGTGCCACGACGATCGTGTTCTCGCCCGCGGCATCGACCGCGATGACCGCAGATCCGCTGGGGCCGGTGATCTCGGTGACGCCGTCCACATCGACGCCGTTGGCCTGCAGGTGGGCGCGGAGTTGTTCGCCCGTCGGATCGTCGCCGAGTGCCGCCACCAGTTGCACGCCCGCGCCGGCGCGGGCCGCCGCGATCGCCTGATTTCCGCCCTTGCCGCCGGGAATCAGGCGCACCGAGGACGCCATCACCGTCTCGCCGGGGTGCGGCAGCGACGCGACGGTGAAGACGTGGTCCATGTTGACGCTGCCCACCACGCATACCCGCGCCGTCATAGTCGTAGAAGTTAGACCAGCGCCCAGGTGAACGCTGGATTGACCTCCGATACGCTGGGGCGATGAGTCTGCAAGCACCGTCGGTGCCTGACTTGCGTCAGCAGGTGCACGACGCGGCGCGACGGGCCAGGGTGGCCGCCCGCGAGTTGGCGACGCTGAGCACCGAAGCCAAGAACTCGGCTCTGCATGCGGCGGCCGACAACGTGCTGCGCGAAGCCGCACGTGTGCTCGAGGCGAACAAAGAGGACCTGGCCGCCGCCAAGGCCGCAGGCACCCCCGACGCGATGCTCGACCGGCTCGCGCTCGACCCGCAGCGCATCGACGGCATCGCCGCCGGACTGCGCCAGGTCGCGGGGCTGCCCGACCCGATCGGCGAGGTGCTGCGCGGGCAGACGCTGCCCAACGGCCTGCAGCTGCGTCAGCAGCGGGTCCCGATCGGCGTGATCGGAATGGTCTACGAGGGCAGGCCCAACGTCACGGTCGACGCATTCGGCCTGACGCTGAAGGCGGGCAGCGCGGCACTCCTGCGCGGCAGCTCGTCTGCGGCGCGGTCGAACCAGGCGCTGGTCACCGCCTTGCGCGATGCGCTGCAGATCGAGAACCTCAACCCCGACGCCGTGCAGTTGCTTCCGAGCGAGGACCGGGCCAGCGTCACCCACCTGATCCAGGCCCGCGGACTCGTCGATCTGGTGATCCCACGCGGGGGAGCGGGTTTGATCGACGCGGTGGTGCGCGACGCGCAGGTGCCGACCATCGAGACCGGTGTCGGCAATTGCCATGTGTACGTGCATGAATCGGCCGACCTCGACGTCGCGGAGCGCATCCTGCTGAACGCCAAGACCAGGCGGCCCAGCGTCTGCAACGCGGCCGAGTCGGTGTTGGTCGACGGCGCGATCGCCGAGCGTGCGGTGCCACGACTGACCAAGGCACTGCAGGACGCGGGCGTGACGGTGCACGCGGACCCCTCCGAGGAGGAGTTGCGCGCGGAGTTCCTTTCGATGGACATCTCGCTGGCGGTGGTCGACGGTATCGACGCAGCGATCGACCACATCAACGAGTACGGCAGCGGACACACCGAGGCGATCGTGGCAACGGAACTCGCTGCCGCGCAACGGTTCACCGAACGCGTCGACGCCGCAGCGGTGATGGTGAACGCATCGACGGCATTCACCGACGGCGAGCAGTTCGGCTTCGGCGCCGAGATCGGCATCTCCACCCAGAAGCTGCACGCCCGCGGACCAATGGGCTTACCCGAATTGACCTCGACCAAGTGGATTGTGTGGGGCGACGGCCACACTCGCCCTGCCTAAATAGGAGTTAACACGTGAGCGTCCCCGCACGCCATGCGCCGCTGTTCGCTGACATCGACGATGTCGCGCGACGGCTGGCCGAAACCGGATACCTGCCCGACACCGCAACCGCCACCGCGGTTTTCCTCGCCGACCGGCTGGGCAAGCCGCTGTTGGTCGAGGGACCCGCGGGCGTCGGCAAGACCGAACTGGCCCGCGCCGTCGCCCAGTGCACGGGTTCCGAGCTGGTGCGGTTGCAGTGCTACGAGGGCGTCGACGAGGCCCGCGCGCTCTACGAGTGGAACCACGCCAAGCAGATCCTGCGCATCCAGGCGGGCCACGGCGACTGGGACCAGACGAAGACCGATGTGTTCTCCGAGGAGTTCCTGCTGACCCGGCCGCTGCTGACGGCGATCCGGCGGACCGATCCGACCGTCCTTCTGATCGACGAGACGGACAAGGCCGACATCGAGATCGAAGGCCTGCTGCTCGAGGTGCTTTCCGATTTCGCGGTCACCGTGCCCGAACTCGGCACGATCAAGGCCGAGCGGGCGCCGTTCGTGCTGCTGACGTCGAACGCCACGCGCGAGCTGTCCGAGGCGCTCAAGCGCCGCTGCCTGTTCCTGCACATCGACTTCCCCGATCCCGACCTCGAACGCCGCATCCTGCTGTCGCGCGTACCCGAACTGCCCGGGCACCTTGCCGAGGAGTTGGTGCGCATCATCGGGGTGCTGCGCGGTATGCAGCTCAAGAAGGTGCCGTCGGTGGCCGAGACCATCGACTGGGGACGCACAATTCTCGCGCTGGGTATGGACACCATCGACGACGAGCTGATTGCCGCCACACTGGGCGTGGTGCTCAAGCACCAGTCCGACCAGACCAAGGTCAGCGGCGAGCTCCGCCTCAACTAGGAGATCACCCATGGCCGTCCGTCGCACCCGTCCGCCACAGCCGCTCGCCCCGCATGGCATTCCCGGCCACCTGGTGGAGTTCGTCGAAGCCCTACGCGGACAAGGGATTGCGGTGGGCCCGTCGGAGACCGTCGACGCTGGCCGGGTGATGAGCGTGCTCGGGCTGGGAGACCGCGACACGCTGCGCGAAGGCATCGCGTGCGCGGTGCTTCGCAGGCCGGATCACCGCGACACGTACGACGCGATGTTCGACCTGTACTTCCCCGCCGCCCTTGGCGCGAGGACCGTTGTCGACGACGACGAGTCGGATGACGACGGGTCTGCCGCCGGAGGATGTCGAGGCGATGCGGCAGATGCTGCTCGACATGCTGACCGACAACGAAGAGCTGGCCAACATGGACGAGCGGATGGCCGCGATGATCGCGCAGATCGTCGAGGCCTACGGCCGTTACAACTCGAGCCGTGGCCCGTCGTACTCGTCGTATCAGGCGCTCAAGGCGATGAACCTCGACGACCTCGAGGGCAGGCTACTTGCCGGGCTGCTGGCGCCCTACGGTGACGAGCCGACGCCGACGCAGGAGCAGATCGCCAAGTCCATTGCGGCACAGCGCATCGCGCAGCTACGCAAGATGGTGGAGGGCGAGACCAAGCGCCGCACCGCCGAGCAGTTGGGCCGTGACCACGTGCAGATGTACGGCGTTCCGCAGTTGGCGGAGAACGTCGAGTTCCTCCGCGCATCCGGTGAGCAGCTGCGGCAGATGCGTCGCGTGGTGGCGCCGCTGGCCCGCACGCTGGCGACCAGGCTCGCCGCGCGTCGCAGGCGGTCGCGGGCGGGCGAGATCGATCTGCGCAAGACGCTGCGAAAGTCCATGTCGACGGGCGGCGTTCCGATCGATGTGGTGCTGCGCAAGCCGCATCCGGCCCGCCCGGAGCTGGTGGTGCTGTGCGACGTGTCCGGTTCGGTCGCGGGCTTCAGCCACTTCACGCTGTTGCTGGTTCATGCTCTGCGGCAACAGTTCTCACGTGTGCGCGTGTTCGCCTTCATCGACACCACCGACGAGGTCACCGAGCTGTTCGGGCCCGACGCCGACCTCGCCGTCGCGGTGCAGCGCATCACCAGGGAAGCGGGCGTCTACACCCGTGACGGCCATTCGGACTACGGGCACGCGTTCGTCTCGTTCCTGGACAAGTACCCCAACGTGCTCTCGCCGCGCAGTTCCATGCTGATCCTCGGCGACGGCCGCAACAACTACCGCAACCCCGAGACCGACCTGCTGACGCACATGGTCAACTCGAGCAGGCACGCGCACTGGCTCAACCCGGAACCCAAGCATCTGTGGGGCAGCGGCGACTCGGCGGTACCTCGCTACGAGGAAGTCATCGCCATGCACGAATGCCGGTCGGCCAAACAGCTGGCAAGCGTCATCGACGCGCTCCTGCCCGTCTAGCTTCTCCCGCGAGACAGACGTTACAGTGCCTTCGAAGCTGCCAGTTGACGGGTACTGGTGCGTCGTTCTCGCGAGAGAATCAGGCGAAGGAGATGGTGACGTCGCCGCCCGCGGGGTCGGCGCCGGCCACCAGCGACCACGGTGCCCGGTACACCCGCCCCGGCGCGGCGGGCCACGGCGTGCGTTTCGTCGCGAGCGTCCTGCCGTCCTGAACGGCGCGCAGCTTCGGCAGCCTGCGGTACTCGTCGACCCAGAACAGCAGATCCCCCCTTGCCGCGATGCCGCCCTCGGGTGAAACAAGCTGCGGGGCAACCCACCTGAAGGGCCCGTCGGTGCGGATGCGAACGGTCTTCTGCGGCTCGTCGCGGCCGTCCAACCAGCCGGTCACCGCGGCCACCACATGGCGACCGTCCAGCGCAGCGCCGTCGGCGGTGTCGACGGGATGAAGCAGGTTGCCGACCGCGAACACGCCGGGGCTGCTGGTGCGCAGTCCCGCGTCGACGACGGGCCCGCGCGTCGCCGGGTCCATCGCGAGGCCGCCGGTGCGGGCCAGTTCGTGGTCGGGGATCCAGTCGCCGGTGAACACCACGGTGTCGCAGTCGACGGAGGTGCGCTTGCCGGTCTCGATGTTCTCCACCACGGCGGCGCGCACGCGGTCCTTGCCCTCGATGCCGACGATCCTGCTGCGGGTGAACACCGGCCCACGGGTCAACACCCTGCCCGGTATCCGGAATACCGCGTACGCCTCCGAGCGCGGATAGCCGCTGACCATTCCGACTGTGGCGCAACCGGCTTCGCGCAGGGTCAACACCGCCGACCAGCTGACGAGTTCGGCGCCGACGATCAACGCACGGGTGCCGACCTTCGCATGGTGCAGATGCACGAGGTTCTGCAACTGCCCGGTCGTGTAGACGCCGTCGGGCCGGTCGCCCGGCACCAGCCGCGCGGGTCGTGGCCGCTCCCGCGCACCCGTCGCCAGAACCACGGCATCCGCCGTGACGGTGCGCAGCCCCCGCGGCGAGGTGACCTGCAGCCGCCGTTCGCCTGCCCAGTCGGTGACCATGGCCTCGGTTTCCAGCGTCGCGCCTGCGTCGGTCGCCATGGCCGTCAGCCGCTTGGCGTAGGCCGGTCCGGAGATGAACCGCTTGAGGTCGCGCATTCCGTAGCCGGGATGGTCGCTGTGGCGGGGGATTCCGCCTGTCTCGGCTTCGCGTTCGATGACGAGCACCTCGCCGTCGACCTGACCGGCGAGCGCGGCCGCGGCGGTCAGGCCCGACGGTCCGCCCCCGACGATCGCGACCGCCACGTGTTGCTCGGTCATCGTGACGCGCCGTTGGCGTCGAGCGCTGTCCTGATCTGCCCACCGCAGTAGAAGCCTTGGCAGCGACCGTTCATCACCCGGGTGCGACGGCGAAGTCCATCGAGATCGGCGGGCGGGACGGGGGAGTCGAACGCATCGCGGATCTCGCCCGCGGTCACCCGCTCGCAGTAGCAGACGATGCGGCCGTATTCGGGATCGGCTTCGATGCGCTCGGCATCCTGAAACGGTCGCAAGAAGGCGTCGCCGAGGTTCGGCATCGTGGGCGGTGCGGGCAGATCGGGTCGTTCGGTGACGTCGAGGCCGGCCTCGCCGAGCAGGCCGGTGACGTACTCGCCGATCGCCATCCCCGACGTCAGCCCCGTGGAGCGGATGCTGCCGACGAGCACGTAGCGAGCCCGCGCGTCGACGTCGATGAGGTAGTCGTCGTGCTCGGTGGCGGCCCGCAGGCCCGCGTAGGTGGCGGTGATCTCCTCGTCGAACAGCGAGGGCATCAGCGCGCGGCCCTTGGAAACCAGGAACTCGAAGCCATCCTCGGAAGTTCCTGTGGCACTGCGGTCTTCGAGGTTCTCCGACGTCGGGCCGACCATCACATTGCCGTAGATGGTCGGGCTGACGAGCACGCCCTTGCCGCGCGACGACGGCACCGCAAGAACGATGCACGGCACCATCGGCCTTGTCAGCTTGTCGAAGACGAGCAGTTCGCCGCGCCGCGGGGTGACGGTGAAGCGGTCGTGCCCGAACTCCGCGTCGAGGTAGTCGGAGCCGAGGCCCGCCGCGTTGACGACCCAGCGACCGTGCACGTCGCCGCGGGTGGTCTGCAGCGTGGTGTGCTCGTCGCCGACCACGGCGCCGGTGACGCGTGCGCCGCGCATCAGCGTCGCGCCGCGTGCGACGGCGTCGGTGGCCAGCGCGAGGTTCGTGGTCCAGGTGCAGATGATCGACTCGCCTGGCACGGTCAGCCCGCCGAGCACGCCGGGGCCGAGGTCGGGCACTCGCCGGTACACCTCGTCGGCGTCGACGATCTCGCAGCGGTGGTAGAAGTTTTGTTCGGCCTTCTTCTGCAGGCCGGGTAGGGCATCGAGTTCCTCATCGGTCCACGCCACCAGCAGCGCACCGGTGTGCTCGACCGGGATACCGGTCTGCGTGGCGTAGTCACCGAGCAGTTCGTAGCCGCGTGCCACCAACCGCGATTCGAGCGTGTCTGGTTTCGCGTCGTACCCGGTATGCAACAACGCGGTGTTGGCCTTGCTGGTGCCGTCTCCGACGTCATCGCGTGCTTCGACAAGCGTCACCGACAGGTTCGTGCCTGAAAGCGCCCGCGCGATCGCGCAGCCGACGATCCCACCGCCGACCACGATGACGTCGCTGACATCGACGGGACCGGTCATGTGGCCGTCGACTCCTTCTGCACCAGAACGGATTCCGCCGCTCGCATCCACCGCGACATGAACTCTTCGGCCTGTTCGGCGGTCCATTCGGGCTCATAGGTGTGGTCCGGTGTCCATGTGCCGACGGCGTCGGCCACGCCGAGGCCGGTATCGAGGGCAAGCCGCGCACACGCCGCGGCGCCGAGTGCGGTGGCGTGCAATGACGGGTAGACGTCGACGGGGATGCGCGCCAGGTCGGCCTGCGCCTGCATGAGCACCGCGGACTGGGTGAGTCCGCCGTCGACCCGCAGCCGTGTCAACGGCTGCGCGAGATCGCTGGCGACGAGTTCGGCGAGCGCCGCGACCTGAGCGGCGATGCCCTCGAGCAGCGCCCGCACCACATGACCGCGTCCGCTGCTCAGCGTCATCCCGGTGAAGGAGGCGGCGGCCGCGGAGTCCCACCACGGCGCCGCGAGCCCGGCCAGCGCAGGCACGCACAACACGCCGCCGCTGGAATCGGCTGCGACGGAATCGATCTGATCGGCAGCGGGCACCAGCCCCAGGTCGACGGCCCAGCGCACCGCGGAGGCCGCCGTGTAGACCTGTCCGTCGACGCAGTACGCGGTGTGGTCGCGCAGACGCCACGCCACTGAGGTGGTCAGACCCGATGTGGACCGTGTCGCGTTCGTGCCGAGCTGCGCCAGAAGGAACGCGCCGGTGCCGAAGGTGCACTTGGCATCGCCTGGTGCAAGGCAGCTTTCGGCCAGCAGCGCGGCCTGCTGGTCGACGATCAGGCCTGCGACGGGAATCGTCGGCCCGAAAACGTCGGTGTCGCCGATGATCTGGTCGCAGCCGACGATCTCGGGAAGCTCCTCGCCGGTCAGCCCGAACATGTCGGTCAGCTCGTCGTCCCACGCCGCGGAGTCCAGCGAGGTCAGCAGCGACCTGCTGGCGGTGGAGACATCGGTGACGAACGCACCGCACAACCGGTGCACCAGCCAGGTGTCGGTGGTGGTGACGACGCCGTCGGTCGTCATATTCGCCCGGATCCACGCCATCTTCGGCGCGGAGAAGTACGGGTCGAGCACCAGGCCGGTGCGCGCAGCGACCATGTCCGCCGACGCCGAGAGCGGTGCGCAGATCGACTCGGCGCGGCGGTCCTGCCACACCACGGCCGGTGTCAGCGGGCTACCGGTGCGCCGGTCCCACGCCAGGACGGTCTCGCCCTGGTTGGCCAGTGCGACGGCGGTGACCGGAACATCGGCCTGCGCCAAGGCTTTCCGGCCTGCGCCGACGACCGAGTCGAACAGCGCCTCCGGATCCTGCTCGACCCCGCCGCCCGCCAGATACTCCGGCCGCACCGCGACCTCGGCGATCGACACGACCCGGCCTGCCTCGTCGACCACGATCGCCTTCGTTCCCGAAGTGCCCTGGTCGATCGCCAGGAAGTGGTGCATGGATACGAACCTGCCGTCTCCGCTAGTCCTTCGTCGCTTCTGCGTCGAGCTCGGCGTCGATCGATGCCATACCCGGCATTGTCAGCCCGCTCTTGCCGCGGGTGGCCAGCAGGTAGCCGAGATAGCAAGCGCCGATCAACAGCATCACGATGACGTACGCCCACGCCTGCTTGAAACTCGAGTCCCTGAAGAGCGCCAGTTCGAACACCAGCCACACCACGGCGACCACCAGAATCGGGATCTCCCATGAGCCGAGGTTGAACTTGTCGCTCACCGGCAGCGACTTGCGCTTGATCAGGTAGAGCACCACCGTCGATGCATACATCACCGCGGGCAGCAGAGTCGCGGCGCCGAACAACGTGAACAACGCCGTCTCCGAATGCGAGAAGATCGCCAGGATCAGCTCGGCGAGAACGACATACACGATGGTGGCCTTCAGCGGGGTGTGGAACCTGGGCGAGACCTGGCTCCACTGCTGCCAACCGGGGAAGCGTTCGTCACGCGACATCGCCCAGGTCAGTCGGACACCGGTCATCATGATGACCAGACCGCACGCGAAGATCGCCAGCACCACCATCACCAGCAGGAGGGTGGCGACCGCCGAACCGAGCGTCTTGTCGATGACGTCGGCGATCGGCGTTCCGGATTCGGCCAGCGCGACGGGGTCACCCGCGGCCAGTGTCACGGCGACGATGAAGATGAAGCCGAGCACACCCGACGCGAGGACGGCCTGCCACATCGCTCGTGGCACAACCCGTTCGGGATCGTTGGTCTCCTCGGCGAGGTTGGCGGCCGACTCGAAGCCGACGATGGTGAAGGCGCCGAGCAGGAAGCCGAGCATCCACGGGCCTGCCGTGGTCAGGTCGCCGAAACTCCAGTAGCCCTCCGCGGGGACGGCGCCCAAGCTGAACAGATTCGAGACGTCGGACTGCCCGCGCACGGCGGCCACGATGAGCAGCAGCACCGTCAGCGTCACCATGCCGATGAGTTCGAGCGAGACGAACGTGTTGTTCACCCGTTCCGCCCACGGTGTCGAGAACCCGACGAGGAGCGCCTGAAGGAGCAGAACGAGGCCGGTCACCAGCCACGCGATCGTCGCGGTGCCTTCGTAGTTCAGCAGCGCAGGAAAGATCGTCGACGCGATCGTGTAGTCCACCGCGACCACCACGATGGCCAGGAACGTGAACGAGATCCAGCCGAGGATCCAGCCGAGGACGGGATTGGCCAGCCGCGACATCCATTGGTAGTGATAGCCGGTCACCGGGATGCGCGCCGCGAGCGCGCCGAGGACGAATGCGACGGCCAACTGGCCGATGGTTGCGATCGGCCAGGTCCAGATGCCCATCGGACCCGATGAGTTCAGCACCGCCCCGTATGTGGTGAAGATGCCGGTGGCGATGGATACGAACGCGAACGCCACGGCGAACGACGCGAATCGTCCTGTGCGCCTCTCCATGGACTGCTTGTAGCCGAACTTTGCCAGGTCAGCGGCGTCGCCGGCGACTGAGGGATCCGGACTGGTCATCGTTCCTCCAGTGGTATAGACCATGTGGTCGAACCGTAGTATGGGTGTGACTCAGGCCACCGTCAAGCGCAATCGCGGCTGATTACAAAAGGTTTACAGATCGATGGCCTAGACCAGGTGGTTGACGAGCCCGGTTACTCTGCAGAGATGCCCCGCGCCGCCAGGAAACAGCCGCAGGCAACTCGAAGCGGACCTCCGCCCACCCCGCGATACATCGCGATCGCGGCCGTCGTGCGCGACCGCATCGCCACCGAGCGACTGGGACCGCACACCCTGCTGCCGTCCGAGCGGGAACTGGCCGAACGACACGGCGTCAGCCGGATGACCGCGCGCCAGGCGCTGTCCCTTCTGGAGAGCGAAGGGGTGGTCTACCGCAAGCCGCCGCGCGGCACGTTCGTCGCCGAGCCACGGGTGGCGTTCCACATCGGAAGCTTCTCGGAGGAGGTCTCCCGGCTTGGCCGCAGGCCTGCCGCCCGCCTGCTGTGGGCCGAACACCAACACCCGACGCCCGCAGTGCGATCGGCGCTCGACCTCGACGATGCCGCGATGGTGAACGTCTTTCACCGGTTGCGCTCCGTCGACGACGTCCCGTTCGCATTGGAGACGACGTTCCTGCCCGCCGATCTGACGCCGGGCATCCTCGACGAACCCGACGACGGGTCGTTGTGGGCGATCCTGCGTAGCCGCTACGGCGTCGACCTTGCGCGCTCGACGGCGGTACTGGAATCGATCGTGCTCGACGATGCGTCAAGCGCGCAGCTCGGCGTGCGCGCGGGATCGGCAGGCACCCTGCTCACCCGTCGCACCGAGGACAGCACCGGACGGTGCGTCGAGTACGCCCGCGACGTCTACCGCGCCGACCGCGCCTCCTTCGAGGTGTCCGAACTGCTCGGGTCGCATCGGCTCTCGGCCGTCTAGCGACCGGCACCACTGCCGTAAGCTGCCTAAACGTGGCATCTCGACGCAGGCTGGGTGTGATGGGCGGGACGTTCGATCCCGTCCACAACGGGCACCTTGTCGCCGCCAGCGAGGTGACCGATCTGTTCGAGCTCGACGAGGTCGTGTTCGTTCCGACCGGGCAGCCGTGGCAGAAGAGCCGCGACGTCACGCCCGCAGAAGACCGCTATCTGATGACAGTCATCGCGACGGCGTCCAACCCTCGGTTCTCGGTGAGCCGGGTCGATATCGACAGGGGCGGCGCGACGTACACCCGCGACACCCTGCGTGATCTGCGGGCGCTCAACCCCGACGCGGACCTCTACTTCATCACCGGCGCCGACGCGCTGGCCTCGATCCTGACGTGGCAGGACTGGGAGGAGATGTTCGCCCTCGCCAGATTCGTCGGCGTCAGCAGGCCCGGCTATGAACTCGACGGTGCGCACATCCAGAAGGCGCTGAAGGAGATGCCCGCCGACGCGCTGACCCTTGTCGAGGTGCCCGCACTCGCGATCTCGTCGACCGACTGCCGCAAGCGCGCCGAGGAGGGCAGGCCGATCTGGTACCTGGTGCCCGACGGCGTCGTGCAGTACGTGTCCAAACGCAATCTCTACCTTTCGCGTGCCCTCACCACACAGGAGCAGTCGACGTGAGCGCTTCCGACGAGGCCATCACCATGGCGACGGTCGCTGCGAGGGCGGCCGTATCAAAACTGGCCGACAACGTCGTCGTCATCGATGTCTCCGGTCAGCTGGTGATCACCGACTGCTTCGTGATCGCCTCTGCGACCAACGAGCGACAGGTCAACGCGGTCGTCGACGAGGTCGAGGAGCAGATGCGACTGGCCGGCTACAAACCGGCGCGCCGTGAGGGCGCCCGAGAGGGTCGCTGGACGCTGCTGGATTTTGTCGACATCGTGGTACACATCCAGCACGAGGACGAGCGCAATTTCTATGCGCTGGACCGACTTTGGCGAGACTGCCCTATCATTCCCGTCGATCTGGAGGCGCAGGAGTGACAGTCCGCCGCCTCGTGATGCTGCGACACGGTCAGACCGAGTACAACGCGGGCAACCGCATGCAGGGTCAGCTCGATACCGACCTGAGCGAGCTCGGCCGTGAGCAGGCCGCGGCCGTCGCCGAGGTGCTCGCCAAGCGCCAACCGTTGGTCGTGGTCTCCTCGGACCTGCGGCGCGCCTTGGACACGGCGGACGCCCTCGGTGAACGCGCCGGCCTGCGCGTGCGGGCCGATACCCGGCTGCGGGAAACACATCTCGGCGATTGGCAGGACCTGACGCACCTCGAGGTGGATGCGTCGTGGCCGGGAGCGCGCCTTGCGTGGCGCAACGACGCGCGATGGGCCCCACACGGCGGCGAGAGCAGAGTCGACGTTGCGGCGCGCTCGGTGCCCCTGGTCGCCGAGCTGGTCGCCGAGCAAACCGAGTGGGGGACAGACGAACCCGAGCGGCCGGTGGTTCTGGTCGCGCACGGCGGGTTGATTGCCGCGCTGACTGCGGCACTGCTCAAGCTTCCGGTGGACAACTGGCCCGCGCTCGGTGGCATGGGCAACGCCAGCTGGGTGCAGCTGTCAGGTCACTCGAGGACGACGTCGTTTTCGACGACATCCGGTGGCGTCTGGATGTGTGGAACGCCTCGGCACAGGTCGCCAACGATGTCCTCTGAACGTCGCACACTGCTCGTCTTCTGCGACTCGCTTTCGTACTACGGACCGACGGGCGGACTTCCCGCGGACGATCCGCGGATCTGGCCCAATATCGTTGGCTCCCATCTCGGCTGGGATGTGGAGCTGATCGGCCGGATCGGCTGGACCTGCCGCGACGTGTGGTGGGCGGCGACCCAGGACCCGCGCTCGTGGGCGGCCCTGCCGCGGGCGGGTGCGGTCATCTTCGCGACCTGCGGGATGGACTCGCTGCCCTCGCCACTGCCGACGGCGCTGCGTGAATCCATCCGTTACGTCCGCCCATCGTGGCTTCGGCGATGGGTACGCGAGGGTTACGGATGGGTGCAGCCGAGGCTGTCGCCGATCGCGAGGGCGGCCCTGCCGCCGCACGTATCCGTCGAGTACCTGGAGATGACGCGCGGCGCAATCGATTTCAATCGCCCCGGCATCCCCATGGTGGCCTCGCTGCCGTCGGTGCATATCGCCGATACCTACGGCAAGGCGCACCAGGGCAGGCCGGGCACCGTGAAGGCGATCACCGAATGGGCGGAGCAGCACGACGTTCCACTGGTCGATCTGAAGGCTGCCGTCGCCGAGCAGATCGTCAGCGGCCAAGGTAATCCCGACGGGATCCATTGGAACTTCGAGGCCCATCAGGCCGTCGCCGAGCTGATGCTGAAGGGGCTGCAGGAAGCCGGTGTGACCCAAGAGGACCCGTCCTGACATGGGTGTCGTCGTTGTCACTGATTCGTCTTCGCGGCTGGAGCCCGAGGAGCTGCAGCGGTGCGGTATTCGCCAGGTGCCCTTGCATATCCTTCTGGACGGCAAGGACTTCCGCGACGGTGTCGATGAGGTTCCCGACGACGTCCACAACCGTCACGCCACGACGGCGGGCGCGACGCCTGCCGAACTCGCCGACGCCTACCGGGAAGCGCTGAAACACAGTGGCGGCGACGGGGTCGTGGCTGTGCACATTTCTGCCGCTCTCTCCAGCACCTACAGTTCGGCGGTGTCGACGGCACGCGAGTTCGGCCCCTCGGTTCGCGTCGTCAACTCCAGATCCGCGGCTATGGGAGTCGGATTCGTCGCGTTGGCTGCCGCGCAGCAGGCCGCGTCTGGTGCGGACCTCGACGCCGTCGAGACGGCGGCACGTTCGGCGGTGCCGCGCGGCCACGCATTCATCGTCGTGCATCGGCTGGACAACCTTCGGCGCAGCGGCCGGATTCGCAGAGGAGCGTCGCTGCTGGGTTCCGCGCTGTCGCTCAAGCCGCTGCTGTGTATCGACGTCGACGGCAGGCTTGTCCTGGGCCAGCGGATCCGGACCGCCACCAAGGCCCATGCCGCGATGATCGATCAGGTCGTCGATGTGGTCGGCGACGGCGCCGCGCAGGATCGCCGTCCACCATGTCGACAACCCGGACACCGCCGACGACATCGCCAAGACCTTGACCGTGCGGCTGCCGCAGATCGCGCCGCCGACCGTCACGGGGATGGGCCCGGTGCTGGCCGTGCACGTCGGTGCGGGCGCGGTGGGCGTGTGCGTCGAGGTTGACGAATAGCCGATTTTTGCGTGCAATCGGATAAAGGCAGGCAATTGGTGTACGTTCAAAGCCGCCGAGGTTGCTGAGCAACGGTAGAGTTGATAGCGGTGTGGCGCGTGGATGATGGTCGATCGACAACAGCTGAGGTGCGTGACGCCCCTCCGCACGACCACGCTGTCCACGTATACGCCGACGATCGCGCGATCAGCCAAGAACTTGTCCGGTTCGTCGAGGACGGACTCGCGCTTGGCGAGAGCGTGGTCGTCGTAGCAAACAGTCTGAATCGCGCGGCGATAGCCGCGTGGCGCGCCGACCACCCGCCGATCGGTGATATCGACTTTCTGCTGGTGGCGGACGCGTCGGAAACGCTCGAGACCTTCATGGTGGCGGGCAAACCCGATCCGATGCTATTCGAGACGACTATCGGCTCGATCCTCGAGTGGGCCGCACGAGGCGGCCGAACTGTGCGGGTGTTCGGCGAGATGGTGGCGGTGCTGTGGGCGGCCGGCAACGTCACGGGGGCCCTCGCCCTCGAGGCCCTGTGGAACGACATGGCTTCGAGTCGGCAGTTCTTCCTGCTGTGCGCCTATCCGGAGGTGCTCCTTGCCGGGGCACCACTTGCGCGACGTCAACGCGATGTGTGACCGTCATTCGGACTCTATCGTCGCTCGGCCAGCTGCCGCAGTTTGCAGCTGCCACTACAGCAACGCGATCGTACGCTCAGCGGCTTCTGATTCCGGTCCCCAGCGCCGTGTCCGCGGCGCTGTCAGATTTGCGAAAAGGACACTCGTCGACTGGGAGCTACCTCACCTCATTCGAGAACTGCGACATCGTTACCTCGGAGTTGGCCGCCAACGCCCTGCTCCACGCTGAGTCGTCCTTCCGCCTGACGGTCTCCCACGATTCGGAAACACTGCGGATCGCGGTCGAGGACGCCGTCCCACGCCTGACGGTGGCGAATTCAGGATCTGGACTCCGAACGCGGCGGCCTGGCAACGGTCGCGGCAACCGCGTCGGACTGGGGCTGCGATGTCACGCCTGACGGCAAGACCGTGTGGGCCGAGCTAAGGACTTTGAGCACGCGCCTCCGATCGAGAAGAAGTCGACGCCTTGTGCCCTGGCTGACGCTGGCCCAGCACGAACGGGAGGACTTCGCCTCGTTCCTCGAATCGCTGACGCCGGAGCAGTGGGAGGCGCCGACGCTCTGCGACCGGTGGAACGTCCGACAGGTAGCCGCCCACGCGATCAGCTTCGACGAACTCGGTGCCGGTGAAATGGTTCGCCGTTTCATGCGCGGCCGGTTGAACACCGATCGGATCAACGAACTCGGCGTCGCCGACTATGCAGACCGGTCACCCGAGCAGCTCGTCGCACTCCTGCGGCGCTACGCCACGCCGCACGGTCTGACCGCGGGGTTCGGGGGTCGCGTCGCGCTCACCGACAACATGATCCATCAGCAGGACATCCGTCGAGTGCTGGACGCACCCCGGACGATTCCGCCGGAGCGCCTGCGGGTCGCGCTGGACTTCACCCGCTACTCGCCGACGATCAGGGGAGCGTGGACGGTCCGCGGGCTGCGATTGGTCGCCACCGACCTCGAGTGGTCACACGGCGACGGCCCCGTGGTGGGCGGTCCCGGCGAGGCGCTGCTGATGGCGATGGCAGGCCGCAAGGACGCCCTCAAGGACCTGAGCGGACCCGGCGCGGCCAAGATCGCCCACCGGATCTGACCGACTTCTCGCCACAATAAGGCGCTGAACTGCGCTGATGTGCTTCTCAAAAACTTTTCGAAAAGAATTTCGGAAAAAGTGTGCGACTGGATGGGCTGGATCGCTCCTACCTGTGAAAGCGGCCGGAAGGGCCACTTCAGACCACAGGAGAAATCATGTACAACACCTACCCCCAGCACCAGAACTTCGGCCCCCAGCACAACGGCTACGGCTACGCCCCGATGCAGCAGCCGATGCAGCAGATGCCGATGCAGCGCGGCGCCGGTGGCGCAGTCCTCGTCGGCGAGCAAGGGCCTGCTGATGATCGCCGGCCTGGCGGTTGTCGGAGCGGCGGCGTTCGGCGGCGTGTTCCTGATGAACTCCAGCAGCCAGCCCGAGCAGACCGCGGCCTCGCAGCCGTCGACGGTCTTCAACATCCCCTCGGAGATCAACATCCCCGGGCTCAACACCGACAGCGATCCGGCCTCCCCGGTCGTCGTGAACAACCCGGCCCCGATCAGGATCTTCACGCCCTCGACCTCGGGCTCCAACTCCAACACCAAGCCGGCTCCGGCACAGGGCCAGGCACCAGCTCCCGCTCCGCGGCCCCGGCGACAACCGGCACGACCGGCACCACGGGGACGACCGGCACGACCGACGACGCGAAGAAGGCGGCCGACGACGCGGCGGCGAAGAAGGCGGCTGACGATGCGGCGGCGAAGAAGGCGGCTGACGACGCGGCGGCGAAGAAGGCGGCTGACGATGCGGCGGCGAAGAAGGCGGCTGACGATGCGGCGGCGAAGAAGGCGGCTGACGATGCGGCGGCGAAGAAGGCGGCTGACGATGCGGCGGCGAAGAAGGCGGCTGACGACGCGGCGGCGAAGAAGGCGGCGGCCGAAGCGGCGAAGAAGGCAGCGCTCAAGAAGCAGTTCGACGAGCTTCAACAAGCAGGCCAGCGACTTTAAGTTCCCGGGGATCTGAGACCCGCAACGCTCACAACCCAACTCAGCCCAGGCCACCACAAGGCCTGGGCTGAGTCTGTTGTGTGGAGCGTTCAGAAAACGGGTTTCGGAACCAGCACCACTCGCCATCCGTCGGGGTCTTCGAAGGTGATAGCGCCTGCGGCCGCCCAATAGGGATTTTCGGCCTCAACGGGTTCATTGCCTGCCGCCGCGAGTCGCTCCACTGCGTCATACATCTGCGCATCGTTGTGGAAGTAGAGAACGAGAAGGTTGTCGCGGGTGGGAGCGGGACACGCACTGCCATCGACGTGGGACGTGAACTCGAGGTGATAGTCGGTTCCGGGCAGCCCGAGCATCACCCCGTCGTATCCGGCGTGATTGTCGAATCGGTACAGGACGGGCAGGCCGAGATCGGTGGCGTAGAACTTCTCGATCGACGCAAGTCGATCGGTGGGGCGGGCCACGCGAACCTGTGCGACCGATAGACCGACCGGCCACCCATCCGCATCGGTCGACCGGGTTGATTCTGTCTTCACACAGACACTGTGCAACCTCAATACGACTTGAGGTCAATACCCGCTAGCCGGCGAACCGCCCGGTGACCGGCGGCAGGTCCTTGAGCGTCACGATGCCCGGCGGCGCCGCCACGACGGCAGGCACCGCATTCGTCACCGGCAGGGCGGTGTAGATCATGCCGAGGCCCATGAAGCCGGGTTCGGTCCAGTCCTTCGGCGGCAGGCAATGAAGAACGGTGCGCATATTGGGCAGCCCGAAAACCTGAATGACGTGCCCGTGCTCAAGCGGCTTGGGCGGCGTCACGTGATCGCCCATCACCCAGTTGAATCCGACGCTGACGACGTTCTTGTCGCCGACCCAGCCGCGGTGATAACCCATCACACCGCCAACGGTGTCCTTCGGGATCTGCATGAACCCGAGATCGCTGTCGCCGGTTGCCGGGGTGAAGGTGACGTCGAAGGTCATCCGGTCGAGCTTCGCGCCGATCGCGTCGGCCATCATCGCCGCGGACTCGGCGAAGACCTCGCTCTCGCGCCGCACGCTTTCGGCGAGTCCTGGTGTGTCGGGGTCCTGCGAGAAGCCCATGGCGGTCTGGGTTCCCGCCGACTCGTAGGTGGAGCAGTCGACCGATTCGGTGATCCTGATCTCGTCCACCCGCTCACACGATCCGCTGAGCACCATGCCGACCATATTCGTCATTCCGGGATGGGCGCCGTTCCCGAATATCGTCGAATCGCCCTTCTCGCAAGCCTTCCGGATGCGGTCGAGGTCTTCGGGTGTCTGCTTGCCGCCGGTGATCCATGCCGCGCTGGAGCAGACGTTGACGCCGGCTTCCAGCAGCCGCGTCAGCTCGTCGATGTTCGGCCACAGCGGGTTGTAACAACACGCGTCCGGCTTCAACGCGATCAACGCCTCGATGTCGTTGGTGGCCGTTACGCCGGTCGGCTCGGGCCAGCCCGCCAGCTCGGCGGCATCCACCCCGACCTTGTCCGCGCCGTGCGCATAAACGCCGACCAGCTCCATATCGGACCTGCCGATGATGGCGTGCAGCGAGCGCTTACCGATGTTTCCCGTCGTCCACTGGATCACCCGGAGCGGCCGGTCAGTATGCTCATGTCCCAAGACCTTAGTTCGGTGCCATGATCGGACGGATGAGCACCGGTGGAATCCGCGCATTCACGTTCACCCCGTCCGACGGCGTCCCGCCGGGCGTCGCGCCCTTCGCCCACGCCACGTCTGCGGGTCCGACGCTGTACGTCACGGGGCAGATGCCGACAGACGTGACAGGCACGGTCGTCGGCGATGACGTCGCGACCCAGACCGACCAGGTTCTCGGCAACCTGCTGCGTGTCACTCAACTGTGCGGCGGGGGACTCACCGACGTGGTCTCGGTGCGCGCGTTCCTGCTCAACTGGGACGACTACGACGCCTTCAACGTCGCCTACGCGCAGTGGTTCCCCGACCGGCTGCCGAGCCGCACCTGCGTCGGCACCACCGGTCTTGCGGTCGGCGCGCTCGTCGAGATCGACTGGGTGTGCTGGCGAAGCGACGGCTGGGATCTATAGCGGGGCACGCTCGATCGGCATCGCCTCGTCGAGCGCGGTCGCGGTGGCGAGGTCCTCCGCGACGACCAGTGACTCGAGTGCCTTGGTCCACGACTCGTAGTAGGGGCGGTTCGGGTCCTCGGCGATGCAGGCCATCAGGCGGTGGCGAAATGCGTCCCACGGCAGGCCGAGTCGCTCCACCACCGCGACCGCGATGGCCAGCGCGCGAGCCTGCCACGGTGCGTCGAAGACGAGCGCGCCGTTGTCGCGGGGCAGCGACTCATCGTCGAACGGCGTGGCCGTCACAGCCGCTGCACCCCGATCATGGAGTCGCGCGTGACGATGCCCGCGAGTTGCTCCTCCGACAAATCGTCTGTGCCTGTCGGCCGCATCGGCAGCACCAGGTACCGCGCCTCCGCACTGGAATCCCAGACCCGGACCTCGACGTCGTCGGCGATCACAGTGCCCATCTCGGCGAGCAGCCTGCGCGGCTCCCGCACCGCACGCGAACGGTAGGCGGGTGCTTTGTACCACTTCGGCGGCAGCCCGAGCACCGGCCACGGATAACACGAGCAGAGCGTGCAGACGACCAGGTTGTGCACGTCCGCGGTGTTCTCCACCACGACCATGTGTTCGCCCTCCGGGCCGCCGAAGCCGAGTTCCGCGATGGCCGCGGTGCCGTCTGTGAGCAGTCGCGTCCTGTACTCGGGATCGGTCCACGCCCTGGCGATGACCTTGGCGCCGTTCATGGGTCCGAGGTTGTCCTCGAAATGCGCGACGATCTGGTCCACCGCATCCACGTCGAGCACCCCCTTTTCGACGAGCACCGCTTCGATGGCTGCGATGCGCGCCTCAACGGGCGCGAGCTCCTCGGGATGGTGGTGGTCCGCCATCACGCCTCCTGCAGATATCTTTCGAACAGGTCGAGATGCACGAAGTCGCCGTCCGTGCCTGCCTCGCCCCACAATTCGCGGGACGTGAAGCGCACGGAGTAGAGCGGGTCGACGACGAACCCGCCGCCGTGCGCCTCGATGTCGGACACGTTGGCAGCGGGGTCGATCCGCACGACGGTGCCCTGCTTGCCCTGGGCGTAGCGAGGTGCGCGGGTGTGGCCCGAGGGATGGCGTTCGCGCACCCGCACCGGGTCGCCGATCGCGAATCGCGGCGTGGTCCGCGACACGAGGTCGGCAGGCAGCACACCGCGGTCGGGCCTGGACAGCGGGAAGTGGCCGCCTGCTCGGCGATCGAGCTCCTCCTGGGTCGTCACGCCCGCCTCGACGGCGAGTGTCGTGACACCGGTCAGCCAGTGCTCCCAGTACGGCGACGAAAGGTAGTGCGCGGGATCCATCCGCTCGATCGAATGGCGAAACATGCCGTCGTTGATGCGCAGCGGTCCGAGTGACCCGATCATCATTCGAAAGGTGCGTCGCTCCCAGTCCGCGGCGAAGAACGGCTCACTGTCGGCGTGCTCGACCGGCCCGAAACCGTCCAGCCCGCCGAGGTCGTGCACACCGTCCACATCGGGATCATACGAATTTCCACCCCGAAACGATCCACTTCCCCCGATCGGGGGACATCTGGTTCATCCGGTCTGCCGTCCGGTTGGCCGACATACATCTCCACGCTGTCGAGGCACAGTTATCTCATCGCCGGAAACAACCGGCCGGAGAACTGAAAAGCCAACTCACACAAGGAGATAGAAATGAACGCCAACATCGCCCGCTACATCGCCCTCCCCATCGTCTCGGCAGGCATCCTCGGTGGCGCCGCCCTCGGCCTGGCCGGCATGGCCAACGCCACGACCACGGTCAACCAGAACGGCCCCAGCGTCGCGATCGTGACCTCGCCCGACACCTTCGCCAAGCCCGCGCCGAACGCGATTCCGGGCTGGTACTACCACCACGGCATCGGCCGCCTGGCGATGTTCAACCAGTAACGCACAACCGAATAGAGCCACCCTCCAATGGAGGCCCTCCCCGCAGCGGTCAACTCCGGGGAGGGCCTCCCCCCGTGGCGTCCTCTTCGTCGGAAACGAAGTCGGCGACATTGAACCCGCGGCCGGTTCTGAGCGTGTCGTAGGTATGCATTCGCGAATCCGTCCCATCCTCGTCGGTTCGGTGGCAGCGATGACGATCAATGCGTTCGCCGCCACTGCCGTCGCATCGGCCGCCCCTGGACCGGGCGGTCTGCCGGTGCGTGTGGTCCGCAACCAGCTGCAGTACTGCAGTCTGATCTGCCCTTTCGTGCTGCAGGGCGCGGCGACGGTGCCGCTGGCGATAGGAACGGCGCCGCTCACGTTCACCGATGCGCTGCTGTCCTCGGCGTCGCTTGTGCAGGCCGCGGGCGCGGCGGCGGCATCGGTGACGGGACCCGCCCGAGCGGCGGCGGACCCGATCATCACCAATGACCTGTCGTTGGTGCTGCCGAAGGCGCAAAACGCGCTCGAGGTCTCCGCGGTCGAGCTCATCAACGTCGGGTTCGCAGCCGGAGACCCCGGGGAGTTGGTGCAGGCCATCGACGGCGCGCGCACCAACATCGCGGTCGCTCTGGATCAGCGTGTGGGCGAACCGGCTGGTCCGCCGGGCGCAGTCAACCTGCCGCAGGTGGTCGCCGTCGAGGCGGTCAACGTCGGGTCCGCGGTTGCATTCCAGGCCACCGAGGCCGGTCTGCTCGACGCCGTCGAAATCGCCGATGACGCGGCGCGGACATTGGCTCGAACCGGAAACGTCGGCGCAGCGGCTTCGGTCGGTGCCAAAGGTACGGCGAATGCCGTCTCCGCGGCACGTCGGACCGTGACGGATTCCGTCACCTCCGCGACCAGTCATATCAGCAGCTCGCTGCGCAATCCGTTCCCGACCGCAGGCGGTCGGTCGGTGCGTACGACCGCGACCGACCGCAGTGATCCCTCGGGCCGGCGGCTGGTCGACAGAATGGCCCACAGCGCGAAAAGCGCTGTTCACGCCGCGGAATCCGGCGACTAGGTCCCCGGATCGGTCACTTCTCTTCCTCGGCAACGGTGCCGGCGACGTCGTTGACACTGGCCGGGTCCGCGAGCTCGGGATGAGACCGGATCAGCTCGAGCTCACGGGACACATCGAGCGAGCGCGTCAGGGCGACGTAGACCAGGCCCGACACCAGCAAGCCGACGATGAAGGCGATGTCGACCTCGCTCATCGCCGTCGCGGCAGGCCCTACGAAGAACGGCAGGACGACAAAGGGGATCTCGGCCAGCACGCCCGCGATGAACGCAGTCAGGCCACGCCATGACCAGGCACCATAAATCCCGTTGGGCGTGAACAGATCTGCGATCGCGTAGTGCCCTCGCCGGACGAAGAAGTAGTCGGTCAGGTTGACTGCCGTCCACGGCGCGAGCAGGTACAGCATGATCAACAGCGTGGTGTTCAATGCGGTGGTGGCGTTGGTCAACAGCAGGCTCATCACGAGCCACGCCACCGCAAGCACGAGAATGGTCACCACACGCAGACGCCGCGTCGGCGTTATCGACTTGAGCGAATCGATCGCTGTCACCACGGTGAGCATGCCGCTGTAGGCGTTCAAGCCCATGGTCGCCACCAGCACAAGTGTCGACACCACCGCCAGCACCGAACCCAGGTACGAGACAACGTCGTTGCCGGTTTCGTTGATACCTGCCAAGGCGTCGCTCGCGCCGAGATATGTGGCCATCCACGCGCCGAGTGGGATCAACCAGGCAGGCGAAGCCGAAGCGCCGACGAACACCGAAGCGATGATCGAGGACGGTTTGGTGTCGCGGGGTAGGTAGCGGCTGTAGTCGGAGACGTAGGGCGCATAGGTGATGTTGTAGGACGCGGCCACGCTGAACTGGACCAGGAATGCGACGAAACTGAATCCTCCTGCGGCTGCCGCCGTTCCGGTGACGCCGCCGAACAACACGCCGCAGGTCAGAACGATCCACAGCGGAAGCGATATCCAGAATAGGACTCGGAATGTCCTGTGCAGCAAGTCATGTCCGAATATCGCGACTGATGCCGCGATGACGGTGATCACGACGGCGACGACGACCGGGTTCCAGCCGAAGATCGATTGCAGGCCCGATTTGATGATGACCACGTCCACCACGTTGAAGCCGACGAACGTGAACAGGGTTCCGACGAGCGGCAGCAGCACTCCGCGGTAGCCGAACTGCGCACGCGACTGGATCATCTGAGGCAACCCGAGCACGGGGCCCTGCGTGGCATGAAACGCCATGAACAGCGTGCCGAACGCGATTCCTGCCAGGCCGGCCACGATGGTCCAGCCCAGCGACAAACCGAGGCTGGGGCCGACGAATCCGAGCGCGAGGGTGAACGGCTGGAAGTTGCCGACGAACCAGAACGGACCTTGGTGGCCGACCTTGCCGTGTCGTTCGTCGTCGGGCACGTAGTCGATGGACCGGGTCTCGATCAGAGCAGACGTTCCGCCCGCGGAATCGGTGGGTTGGGCTGCGGTAGTCACGGGACCTCCTGTGCGGCATTGGCGACGATGGGTATCACCTTGCGGGATGGACCACCGAGGCCATGGTCAAACCGCTCAAACCCAAACAGCGCGATGATCAGAGTCACCCATGTCGCCGCCGACTCGGACCCGAAACTGCAGGTAGTGGCCACGCAGGTGAGTGTGTTCCCCCGATCGGGGGACATCCGGTTCATCCGGTCTGCCGTCCGGTTGGCCGACATACATCTCCACGCTGTCGAGGCACAGTTATCTCATCGCCGGAAACAACCGGCCGGAGAACTGAAAAGCCAACTCACACAAGGAGATAGAAATGAACGCCAACATCGCCCGCTACATCGCCCTCCCCATCGTCTCGGCAGGCATCCTCGGTGGCGCCGCCCTCGGCCTGGCCGGCATGGCCAACGCCACGACCACGGTCAACCAGAACGGGCCCAGCGTCGCGATCGTGACCTCGCCCGACACCTTCGCCAAGCCCGCGCCGAACGCGATCCCGGGCTGGTACTACCACCACGGCATCGGCCGCCTGGCGATGTTCAACCAGTAACGCACAACCGAATAGAGCCACCCTCCAATGGAGGCCCTCCCCGGCAGCGGTCAACTCCGGGGAGGGCCCTCGTTTTCTGGTTTTCCACACCACCGGCTTCATCCACAGGCGGCACCGATGGCACCCATGCCCGGCGAACGTGGTCGCATCTCGCATCTAGCGTCGGGCACATGGGAACCGAACTGCCCACCGAGCGTCTTCACCGCAGGCTCGGTGGAGAGGTCGACGCCGAATCGGGCGCGGACGTCGAGGAAGGCCAATCCGATGCCGCGCTGTCGCGGTGGCTACCCGACACGAACACCGCAGAGCCGCACGGGTGGCTGGCCGCCGTGCGCGCCGATCCCGGCCGGGCAGGAGCCATTGCTTTAGGAGTCGTCGGCCTGGTGGCCGTACTGGTCACCGTGTTCACGCTGCTTCGGGACAACACCCCGCCGGTCGTGTCGGCGAAACTGCCTCCGGTGGAAATGGTTTCGACGGCTCAGCCCAGCCCCGTCGACGCCTGCACCCCAGGGGCCGGTCATCGTGAGCGTCGTCGGGCTCGTACACAAACCGGGTCTGGTGACCTTGTCGTCGGGCGCACGGATCGCCGATGCGGTCAGCGCGGCAGGAGGTGCGCTCGACGGGGCGGACCTGATCGGGTTGAACATGGCTCGTCGCGTCGCCGACGGCGAGCAGATCATCGTCGGCATCGCGGCGCCGCCGGGGGAGCCGACGACCATGGGCAGTTCGGTGGCATCGGAACCGTCGCCCGCTCCGGCGTCGGGTGACCCGACAACTGCCGGAAGTGCCTCGGCGCCAACCGCTTCGGTCGATCTGAACTCCGCGACCGAAGAGCAGCTCGATGGCTTGCCCGGCGTCGGTCCGGTGACCGCCGCCGCCATCGTCGCGTGGCGCACCGCCAACGGCTCGTTCACCAGCGTCGACCAACTCGCCGACGTCGACGGTATCGGTCCGGCGCGCCTGGAGAAGCTCCGTGCCCAGGTTCATGTGTGAGCGCGGTGGATGGTCGCGAGGCGCGCCTCGACCTGCGCCTTGTGCCCGCAGCGCTGACGAGCTGGGCGGTGACGGCCGCGGGGATTCTGTGGTCGTTGACCGGTGTCGTGGTGGTGATGGCGATCGCGTCGCTCGTCGCGGGTGCTGCCGCGTGGTGGGGGCGCCGACCGCGGCGGTCGGATGTCGATGCGGTGATGACTGCGGCCGGCTTCGCCGCGATCGCGTTGGTGGGACTGGGCTTCGCCGTCGCGGTGCTGCTTCGTGTCGAACAGGTCCGCGATCACCCGCTCACCGCTCGCTACGGAACCGTCGTCGGCGTTGTCGTCACGCCGAGCGAGTCGCCGCGGTTGGTGCGCGGCGGAAGGTTGATGTTCCGCGGCTCGCTGCAGGCCGTCGACACCGTCGAAATGTCAGGCCAAGTCGTGGTTTTCGCATCTGCCGGCGGCTTCGCCGATCTGACAGCGGGCCAACCGGCGGCGTTCAAGGCGCGGGTCTCGCGGCCGGACAGACGCGATCTCACGGTCGCTGCGCTGTCGGCGACCGGCCAGCCGACTCTCGGCGAAGCCTCGCCGATCCAGCGGGCGGGGCAACACGTGCGCGACACGTTCGCCGCCGCGGCGCGTGCCGCACTGCCCACCGATCAGGCGGCGATGCTGCCCGCCCTGGTTCTCGGTGACACGTCCGCACTCTCCGCGGATACCACCGCGCAGTTCCGCGCATCGGGGCTGACGCACCTGACGGCGGTGTCCGGCGCAAACGTGACGATCGTGTGCGGCGCGGTGCTGCTGACGGCGACACTTGTCGGCCCTCGCATCGCCGTCGCGCTGGCCGCAACGGCACTGGTGACGTTCGTCATCGTCGTCCAACCGTCGGCGAGTGTGTTACGCGCCGCGGTGATGGCCGCCATCACGCTGCTTGCCCTCGTGACACACCGTCGCAGACAAGCGATTCCGGTGCTGTCCGCGTCTGTCATCGCACTCATGGTCGCAGCGCCGGAGCTCGCGGTCGACGTCGGTTTCGCGTTATCGGTGTCAGCGACCGCGGCGCTTGTGGTCGTCGCGCCCGCGTGGTCGCAGTACCTGGTCGCTCGCGGTTGGCCCAAACCGCTGTCCGATGCGGTGAGCGTCGCGGTCGCCGCCCAGCTCGTTACCGCGCCACTGGTGGCGGCGATCTCCGGCACATTCAGTGTCGTCGCGGTGATCGCGAACCTCGCGGCAGCCGTCGCGGTCGTCCCGATCACCGTGGTCGGCACCGCAGCAGCGGCCGTGGCCGTGTTGTGGCCCTCGGGTGCCGGCCTGCTGATCCGGTTCACCGGACCTGAGCTGTGGTGGCTGCTGAGCGTCGCCCGATGGTCAGCGGAGGTTCCCGGCGCATCGGTGGCCGTGCCTGCCGGCCCGCTCGGCGCGCTGTCGGTCGCCGCGGCGGGGTTCACGACCGTGATTGCCGCGCGGTGGTGCCGACGACGCCTGCGCACGCGATGAGCGATATAACGACTGTCGTCGTGGCATGGCACGATCGGCACATGAGCGAATCGGTCCCCGGCTTGCATCTGGTCCTCGGGGACGAGGAACTGCTCGTCGAGCGGGCCGTCACAGCTGTCCTGCGTGCCGTCCGCAAGCAGGCAGGCGTCGACGATGTCCCGGTGAACCGCATGCGCGCCGGTGAGGTCAGCACATCCGAACTGGCCGAGCTGCTGAGTCCGTCGCTGTTCGCCGACGAGCGTGTCGTCGTGCTGGAGGCCGCCGCCGAGGCGGGCAAGGAGGCGGTGGCACTCATCGAGACCGCCGCCGACGATCTCCCGGACGGCACGGTTCTGGTCGTCGTGCACTCCGGCGGTGGCCGCGCCAAGGCGCTGGCCGGTCAGTTGAAGAACCTCGGCGCGACGGTCCACCCGTGCCCAAAGATCGCGAAGCCCGCCGAGCGCGCCGATTTCGTGCGGGGCGAGTTCCGCGGGCTGAAAGTGAAGGTGTCCGACGACACTGTCACCGCCGTGCTGGACGCGGTGGGCTCCGATATCAGGGAGCTCGCGTCGGTCTGCTCGCAACTCGTCGCCGATACCGCCGGGACCGTCGATGCGGCGGCGGTGCGGCGCTACCACAGCGGCAAGGCCGAGGTGAAGGGCTTCGACATCGCCGACAAGGCGGTGGTGGGTGACGTCGCGGGCGCCGCGGAAGCGCTGCGGTGGGCGATGATGAGCGGCGAACCGCAGGTGGTGCTCGCAGATGCGCTCGCAGAGGCCGTGCACACGATCGCCAGGGTCGGGCCGCTGTCAGGCGACCCCTACCGGCTCGCTTCCGAGTTGGGCATGCCGCCGTGGCGGGTGCAGAAGGCGCAGAAGCAGGCGCGACGGTGGTCGCGGGAATCGGTCGCGAAAGCGATGCAGCTGGTGGCGACGCTCAATGCGGATGTCAAGGGCGCAGCGGCGGACGCCGACTACGCGCTGGAAGCGGCGGTGCGGAAGGTAGCCGAACTCGTCGCCGACTGAAGTGGCTGAGCTCAGATCTTGTTGAAGGCGCGCGCCAGCGCGGACTTCTTGTTGGCCGCCTGGTTCTTGTGAATGACGCCCTTGCTGGCGGCTTTGTCCAGCTTGCGGCTGGTCGACTCGAGCAGCTCGCCTGCCTTGTCCTTCTCACCGGCGTCGGCGGCCTCGCGGAACGAGCGCACGGCCGTGCGCAGCGACGACTTCACTGACTGGTTCCGCAGTCGGGCAAGCTCGTTGGTCTTGTTGCGCTTTACCTTCGACTTGATGTTGGCCACGCGCTAGTTCCTTCGTAAATCTGAGTTGGGGGTTGCAAAGCTCCTTGGGCGCCCGTCGCGCGGGCAGCGAGGGTTCAGATTACCAGCGCAGCGGGTAAAAGCCCAAAGTGGCCAAGAAGAGGAGGCCGCTGGCCTGCGGAAACGAGGCGAGTGGTGCAGCATGTCTATGGTGAGCCTTCGCACATTGCCATCCGAGTCCGCTAAGTCCTCACGCTCCAACGGTCGCCGCACCGCCCGCCACGACGGGATCTTCGACGGCTACAACGAGTTGGGCAGCTACTCCAAGGCCTTCGACGAGATGTTCGACGCGGAGGGCAATGTGCGCGGGCCCTACAAGGGCATCTTCGCCGAACTCGCGCCGTCGGACGCCTCCGAACTGGAAGCGCGTAACGACGCCCTCGGCCGTGCCTTCATCGACCAGGGCATCACGTTCTCGCTGTCCGGCCAGGAGCGCCCCTTCCCGCTGGACCTGGTGCCGCGGGTGATCTCCGCGGCCGAGTGGTCGCGGTTGGAGAAGGGCATCAAGCAGCGGGTGAAGGCGCTGGAGATGTACCTCGACGACATCTACGGCGAGCAGGAGATCCTGCGCGACGGCGTCATCCCGCGCCGGCTGGTCACCTCGTGCGAGCATTTCCACCGCGAAGCCGCAGGCATCGTCCCGCCCAACGGCGTGCGCATCCACGTGGCGGGTATCGACCTGGTGCGCGATGCGCAGGGCAACTTCCGGGTGCTGGAGGACAACCTGCGTTCGCCGTCCGGCGTCTCGTATGTGATGGAGAACCGCCGCACCATGGCGCGGGTCTTTCCGAACCTGTTCGCCACCCACAGGGTGCGAGCGGTGGGCGACTACTCGTCGCATCTGCTGCGGGCGCTTCGCAACGCCGCCGCCACCAACGAAGCCGACCCGACCGTGGTGGTGCTGACCCCCGGGGTCTACAACTCCGCGTACTTCGAACATTCGCTGCTCGCCCGGCAGATGGGTGTCGAGCTCGTCGAGGGGCGCGACCTGTTCTGTCGCGACAACACCGTCTACATGCGGACCACCGAAGGCGAACGTCAGGTCGACGTGATCTACCGCCGCATCGACGACGACTTCCTCGACCCCATGCAGTTCAACCCCAACTCGGTGCTCGGGGTGGCAGGCGTGCTCAACGCGGCGCGGGCGGGCAATGTCGTCATTTCGAGCGCGGTCGGCAACGGCGTCGGCGACGACAAGCTCGTCTACACCTATGTGCCGACGATCATCGACTACTACCTCGGTGAGAAACCGTTGCTCGCCAACGTCGACACGTTCCGATGCTGGCTCGACGAAGAACGCGAGGAGGTGCTCGACCGCGTCGACGAACTCGTCGTCAAACCCGTCGAAGGGTCCGGCGGCTACGGCATCGTGTTCGGCCCCAACGCGTCCGAGAAGGAACTCACCACGATCTGCAAGAAGATCCGTAACGATCCGCGCGGGTGGATCGCCCAGCCCGTCGTGCAGCTGTCGACGGTGCCGACCCAGATCGACGACAAGCTCGCGCCGCGCCACGTGGACCTGCGACCGTTCGCGGTGAACGACGGTGACGATGTGTGGGTGCTGCCGGGCGGCCTGACCCGCGTCGCGCTGCCGGAGGGCTCGCTGGTGGTCAACTCGAGCCAGGGCGGCGGCTCGAAGGACACCTGGGTGCTGGCATCGCGGTCCTCGGCGGCCGACCGCGAACTCGCCGCCGCCGAGGTGGTACGCAAGCTGCCCAAGGCGGCCAAAGGTTCGAAATCCGACAAGAACGGCGACTCGTCGGCGCAGCAACAACAGCAGTCGCAGTCGACCGGTCCCGGCCAGAGCCAGCAGCAGCAGCAACAACAGCAGGGGGTGATGAATCATGCTCGCCCGCAATGCTGAATCGCTGTATTGGATCGGTCGCTACGTCGAGCGCGCCGACGACACCGCCCGCATCCTCGACGTCACGGTGCACCAATTGCTCGAGGATTCCAGCGTCGATCCCGACCAGACGTCGCGCACGCTGTTGCGGGTGCTCGGCATCGAGCCGCCGGACAAGCAGGCACTCGATGTCTGGTCGCTGACCGACTTGGTCGCATTCAGCCGTGACACCCACGGCGGCTGGTCGATCGTCGAGTCGATATCGGCTGCGCGCGAGAATGCAAGGGGTGCACGTGAAGTCACGTCCACCGAAATCTGGGAGTGCCTCAACACGACGTACAACGCCTGCCCGAAAGAGAGCGCGCCGCCAAGCGGCTCGGACCCGCCGAGTTCTTGTCCTTCATCGAGGGCCGTGCCGCGATGTTCGCCGGGCTCGCCGACTCGACGCTGTCCCGTGACGACGGCTACCGCTTCATGGTGCTTGGTCGTGCGATCGAACGTGTCGACATGACGGTCCGGTTGTTGCTTTCCCGTGTCGGCGACAGCGCGTCCTCACCCGCCTGGGTGACGGTGCTGCGCTCGGCGGGTGCGCACGACACCTATCTGCGCACCTATCGCGGCGTGCTCGACGCCACCCGGGTCGTCGAGTTCATGCTGCTGGACCGGCTGTTCCCGCGCTCGGTGTTCTACTCGCTGCGACTGGCCGAGCACAGCCTCGACGAACTCCACAACCGCGCGCTCAACCGGGTCGGCGCCACCGCGGAAGCCCAGCGGCTGCTTGGCCGTGCGCGTAGCGAATTGGAGTTCCTTCGCCCAGGCGCTCTGCTGGAATCACTCGAACAACGCCTCGCCAGCCTGCAGAAGACCTGCAGTGATGTCGGAGAAGCGTTGGCGCTGGAGTACTTTCACGCCGCGCCCTGGGTGGCGTGGACGGATGCCGGTCGCAACGGCTCGCTGGTCATCGAGGAAGGCGAGATATAGATGTGGCGCATGCGGGTGGTGCACTCGACCGGCTACGCGTACAAGTCGCCGGTGACCGCTTCGTTCAACGAAGCACGTCTGACGCCACGGTCGGACTCTCGCCAGAACGTCATCCTCAACCGCGTGGAGACCGTGCCTGCGACGCGCTCCTACCGCTATGTCGATTACTGGGGCACCGCGGTCACATCGTTCGACCTGTACGCACCGCACACCGAGCTCGAGGTCACCTCGTCTTCCGTCGTCGAGACCGATAAGGGAGAGGCGCCACAGAAGGTCAGCTGGGAAGACCTGAGTTCGGAGGCGGTGATCGACAAGTACGACGAGATGCTCAGCCCGACCGACTATGTGCCCGCCAGCCGGCGCATTCAGGCGGTCGGCAGGCGGATCGCCAAATACAACGATCCGTCCGACGCCGTTCTCGCCGCCGCGCAGTGGGCGCACAGTGAACTCGAATATGTTCCAGGGACCACCGGCGTCCATTCGTCGGGGCTGGATGCGCACCGCGAAGGCAAGGGCGTCTGCCAGGACTATGCCCATCTGACATTGATTCTGTTGCGTGGCATGGGAATTCCGGCCCGATACGTATCGGGATATCTGCATCCCAATCAGGATGCGGCGGTGGGCGAGACCATTGACGGCCAGAGCCACGCGTGGATTCAGGCGTGGACAGGCGCCTGGTGGAATTACGACCCGACCAACGACACGGACATCAACGAGCAGTACATCAGTGTCGGTGTGGGCAGGGACTACTCCGATGTCTCGCCGCTGAAGGGCATTTACTCGGGTGAGGGTTCGACCGACCTCGACGTGGTCGTGGAGATCAGCCGGCTGGCCTGAAAGCAGTCCGCGATCAGCCGCGTTTTCCGCACACACCGGGGTGCACCTCGACGCGGTGCAGATCGTCGCCGATTTCGATCTGCCTGCTGAACGCGCTCGCCGCCAGCGCCCGCCAGTCGTCCTCCTGCCCTGGCGCGATACCCGGCACATAGTGGGTGAGCACGAGGATCCCGACGCCTGCCCTCTCGGCGGTCGCTGCGGCTTCCTCGACCGACGAGTGGTAGTCGCAGATATCGCGGATCCGCTGTAGCGGCATCTGCTCGATCAGGTCCTTGCGGATCACGGTGTGCACCAAGGCACCGGCGCCTGCGGCCAATTCGTCCAGGCTCGCGCACGGCACGGTGTCGCCGGCGAGCACCACCGATGCTCCCTCGAATTCGATCCGGAATCCGATGGTCGGCTCACTGGTCGGTGATCGGTCGGCGCCGCGCGTGATCCGCACGCCGTCGCCGGCCCACACCACGCCGTCGGTCACCTCTTCCACCTCGATGGTGGGCGGTTCGGTGATGTCGGGATGATGCGCCGATCCGATAGCTGATGTCCGGCGCCAGCGCGTTCAGCGTCGCGTCGACGACCTCGGCGGTTCCCGGCGGACCGATCATTGCAGTGGAGCCGACCGGGTGAAGGTGGTCACCCACCGCGTCGTGATGACGTCGGAGAGATCGGTGATGTGGTCGCTGTGCAGGTGTGTCAGAAGCAGTGCGGAGATGTTGGCGGCGCCGTACCGCCGCCGCCGCCCGCATCAACGCGCCGCGGCCGCAGTCGACCAGGAACGTCTGCCCGCCTGCCCTGACCAGCGTCGAGGGCCCCGCGCGGTTCGGGTCGAGAATCGGACTGCCTGTGCCGAGAAGTGTGACCTCGATCATGAGACATACCTAACCCTCATCACCGGCCCGGTTCGGGCGATATCGGCAGAAATTCCCTAACGTGACACCTGTGGGCGCGGATCCGGCGGGTGCGGTCGCGACGTGGTTGTGGCAGGCGGGAAAGGATATCCGCGAGATCGTCGCGTTCGTCACCGCGCGCAAGCTGCGCGAGGTCTGTCTCGCGGTGCCGCTGCGCGGAGTCGACGAGGACGTCGCGGCGCTGACCTCGGCGTTGCGGGCCAACGGAATTGCGGTTTCCTGCCTCGGGGGAGATCCGATGTGGGCCGTCGAGCACGATGTCGCACTGAATTGGGCGTTCCGCGCGACCGCCGACGCCGTGTTCGACGGTGTGCACCTCGACGTCGAACCGTGGGCGTTGCCGGGTTGGCCCGACGACGCGGCCGCGCTCATGGCGTCCTACTCGGTTCTGGTGGAGGAGATGACGGAGGTCGCGCCGCTGGCGGTCGATCTTGCGCCATGGCTGGTCGATGATCATCGTGATGTGGTCACTCACGTTGCGCGGCAATGCGATTCGGTGACGGTGCTGGCGTATCGCGACGACGCGGCGAGCATCGTCGCAGCGGCCGCCGGGATGATCGCGCTTTGCGAGTCTGCGGGGACGTCCTACCGAGTGGGTGTGGAGACGCAGCCGCCGTCGTCATCGATACCGAGCAGGACGACGTTCGGCGACGACGGCGAGGCGGCGATGCGCAGGGAGCTCACCCGTGTCAGCGGTCGGCTACGACATCCGCGGTTCGACGGGTTCGCCATTCATCACCTTGGCTCGTGGCGAACCATGCCCCCGTGACAGGTTATTCGCGGCCTGCCGACACCCAGCTCAGATCCTGGAACCTGTTCCCGGACACCGCATCTGCGGCCGCGTCGAGCGTGTTGATCTGATCGTCGTCGAGCGTCACCGACAACGACCCGAGGTTCTCCTCGACCCGGGCGGCCCTCCTGGTGCCGGGGATCGGAACAGATGCGACACCGAGCGCGTCGGCGCGATAGCGCAGCCACGCCAAAGCGACCTGGGCTGCCGTCGCGCCCGCCGCCTCTGCGACCGACGTCACGACGTGCACCACCGCGAGGTTGGCGTCCAAAGCGCCGTCGGCGAACCGGGGCAAGGTCTTGCGGAAGTCGTTCGCCGATCCGAGGTCGGCGGCCGACCGGACGGTGCCGGTCAGGAAGCCGCGGCCCAGTGGCGAGTAGGGGACGAAACCGACGCCCAGTTCGGCAGCCGTCGGCACGACATTGCGCTCGACGTCGCGGCTCCAGATCGACCACTCGCTCTGCACCGCGGCGATCGGATGCACGGCGGCCGCGGCGCGTAGCTCGTCGGCCGTCACCTCCGACAAGCCGAGGTGGCGCACCTTGCCCGCGGTCACCAGCTCGGCCATCGCGCCGACGGTCTCCTCGATCGGGACCGAAGGGTCGCGGCGATGCATGTAGTAGAGGTCGACGCTGTCGGTCTTCAACCGCGACAGGCTCTCGTCGATGGATTTGTGCACAAACGCTGCGTCGCCGTGGGCGACCAGGGTTCCCGGCGCCTCGTCGACCGGGTTGTTCGCGATGCCGAATTTCGTGGCGAGGGTGACTTCGTCGCGACGGTCGGCGAGCAGCTTGGCGATCAGCCGCTCGTTGTTTCCGCCGCCGTACACGTTGGCGGTGTCGATGAATGTGACGCCGAGGTCTATGCAGCGGTTCAGGGTGGCCAGCGATTCGGTGTCGTCGACCTCGCCGTAAACCGGTGTCAACGCCATCGCCCCGAATCCGATTGCACTGACCGTCAATTCGTCACCGAGCAGGACAGTGGGTACGTCAGCAGGTTTATTAGTCATGCTTTCATTCCTCGGATAGGCGGTGGTTTCACGTTCCTCCAACCCCCGCCGCGGCGTGGCTGTTCCGGCGAAGATGCTTTCGCCTCGACCAAGTTCGACCTAACCTGGTGTGACACCGGTCACGATGGAGGCGACATGCGTATCTCGGACGTGCTGCGGACCAAGGGGGGCGCAGTCGCGACCATCACCCCCGAAACCTCGGTCTCGGAGCTACTCAACGAGCTCGCCACGCACAACATCGGCGCCATGGTGGTGGTCTCGGCCGACGGCCTGGTCGGCATCGTCTCGGAGCGCGACGTGGTCCGCAAACTGCACGAACACGGCGCTGATCTGCTGCGACTGCCGGTTTCGGAGATCATGACGACGATGGTGGCGACGTGTACGCCGACCGACACGGTCAATCATCTCAACGCCGTGATGACGACCAAGCGGGTTCGGCACATCCCCGTGCTCGAGAACGGCGAGCTGGTCGGCATTGTCAGTATCGGCGACGTGGTCAAGCAGCGGATGGACGAGATGGAGACCGAGCAGCGGGCACTGCAGGACTACATCACCCGTGGCTGAAATCGAACTGCGGCCCACCGCGCGGGCCGACGTTCGTTCACTGTCGAAGGTGCTGGCCCGGGCCTTCTACGACGATCCGGTGATGAACTACATGCTGCCCGACGACACGGCGCGGGCGAAGGCACTCCCGCCCTTGTTCGCGACGCTCACCAGGAACCACTTCATCTCCCGCGGCGGCTCGGAGGTGGCCAGCCGCGGTGGGGTGATCGGTGCGGCCACGCTCTGGGATCCACCCGGCCAACGCAAGTCGTCGCGGTGGGAAGAGCTCCGGATGATGCCGACGCTGGCCTGGCACTTCCACTCGCGAACCGAGCAGACCAAGACGCTGGGCAGGCTGATGGAGGAGGCCCACCCCGAGGAACCGCACTGGTATCTGATGGTGATCGGCAGCGACCCGTCGGTGCGGGGCGCAGGCTTCGGGCAGGCCCTGATGCACAGCCGGTTAGACCGCTGCGATGCCCAACACGCTCCCGCCTACCTCGAGGCCAGCGAGGAATCGCTGGTCCCGTACTACAGCCGGTTCGGGTTCGAGCAGATCGGCGAGATCGACATTCCCGACGGCCCGACGATGATCCCGATGTGGCGGGCGCCCCGGTAGGTCAGCTCCACGAGTAGTCGCGGCGCAGCCTCGCCGCGACGATCTCGAACGTCTCGCGCTCCAGGATCGCGCCTTCGCGGCGGATGCCCTCTTCGGGCACGTCGAGCACCCGGTCCAACCGCACCCAGCTCGGGCGGGATTCGTAGTCCCATGGACCCGAGCCGATGCCGACCCATTCGCGATCGTCGCGGTGCCGATCCTGACTCGACAGCATCAGGCCGAGCAGGGTGCGACTGTCGCGGCCCACCACCAACACGGGACGATCCTTGCCGCGGGACGGGTCGTCCTCGTAGACCACCCAGGTCCACACCACTTCGCCGGGATCGGCGCGGCCGTCGAGATCGGGCGCGTACACCAGCTTGCGGGCCCGGTGCGCGGTCGGAACGCTGTCCTTGGTGATCGGTCGGCCCGTGGTGATCGCGGGTTTGGCCTCTTCGGTGGATCCGATCAGGGCGTCGACGCCTGCCTTGATGCCCTGCTGGATGCTGCGGGGCAGGGTCTCGGGACGCTGCAGCTGACGGATGATCTTGGGCGCCTCGTTGAACACCAGGTTCTCAGCCAAGCGCTGGAAGGTTTTCCATTGCGACGCCATATTCGCAGCATAGGTGAAGTGAAACGCGCGCGATTGTGTCGCCGTGCCGCTCGGTCGATACCCTTGATGCGCATAGCGCCCCCGCTATACAAAGCCTGACCAGGAGATTCCCATAAGCAGTTTCGCCGACCAGACCTTCACCGCGCCGGCGCAGATTCGGAACTTCTGCATCATCGCCCACATCGACCACGGCAAGTCGACGCTGGCCGACCGGATGCTGCAGCTCACCGGCGTCGTCGCGGACCGCGATATGCGCGCGCAGTACCTGGACCGGATGGACATCGAGCGGGAACGCGGAATCACCATCAAGGCCCAGAACGTGAGGCTGCCGTGGAACGTCGACGGAACCGACTACGTACTGCACCTGATCGACACACCGGGCCACGTCGACTTCACCTACGAGGTTTCGCGCGCGCTGGAGGCGTGCGAGGGGGCGGTGCTGCTGGTGGACGCCGCCCAGGGCATCGAGGCGCAGACGCTGGCGAACCTGTACCTGGCGCTGGACCGTGACCTGCACATCATCCCGGTGCTGAACAAGATCGACCTGCCCGCGGCCGACCCCGACCGCTACGCAGGCGAGATCGCCCACATCATCGGCTGCGAGCCGAGCGACGTGCTGCGCGTATCGGGGAAGACCGGCGACGGTGTCGCCGACCTTCTCGACCACGTCGTCCGTGAGGTGCCTGCGCCGCAGGGCGACGCCGACGCGCCTGCCCGCGCGATGATCTTCGACTCCGTCTACGACATCTATCGCGGCGTTGTGACGTACGTGCGTGTCGTCGACGGCAAGATCGTGCCGCGCGAGCGGATCAAGATGATGTCCACCGGCGCCCACCACGAACTGCTGGAAGTCGGCATCGTCTCGCCGGACCCCAAGCCGTCGGTGGGCCTCGGCGTCGGTGAGGTCGGTTACCTCATCACGGGCGTGAAGGACGTCCGTCAGTCGAAGGTCGGCGATACGGTCACGGCCGCGCGCCACGGCGCCACCGAAGCGCTCACCGGATATCGCGAGCCGAAGCCGATGGTGTATTCCGGCCTGTATCCGGTCGACGGATCGGACTACCCGGACCTGCGTGACGCGCTCGACAGATTGCAGCTCAACGACGCGGCGCTGATCTGGGAGCCGGAGACGTCGGTGGCGCTGGGGTTCGGCTTCCGCTGTGGTTTCCTCGGGCTGCTGCACATGGAGATCACCAGGGAGCGGCTTGAACGCGAGTTCGACCTCGACCTGATCTCCACCTCGCCGAACGTGGTCTACCGCGTGGAGAAGGACGACGGAAGCGAACTCGTCGTCACCAACCCGTCGGACTGGCCAGAAGGCAAGGTGCGCAGCGGTATTCGAACCGGTGGTCAAGACCACGATCATCGCGCCGAGCGAGTTCATCGGCACCATCATGGAGCTCTGCCAGTCCCGTCGCGGCGAACTCGGCGGCATGGACTACCTGTCACCGGAACGGGTGGAACTGCGCTACTCGATGCCGCTCGGCGAGATCATCTTCGACTTCTTCGACTCGCTGAAATCGCGCACCCGCGGGTACGCCAGCCTGGACTACGAAGAGGCAGGCGAACAGGAAGCCGATCTGGTCAAGGTCGACATCCTGCTGCAGGGTGAGGCCGTCGACGCGTTCAGCGCGATCGTGCACAAGGACTCCGCGCCTGCGTACGGAAACAAGATGACAACCAAGCTCAAGGAACTCATCCCGCGCCAGCAGTTCGAGGTTCCCATCCAGGCCGCTATCGGGTCGAAAATCATTGCTCGCGAGAATATCCGGGCGATCCGCAAGGATGTGCTGTCGAAATGCTATGGCGGCGACATCACCCGTAAGCGCAAGCTGCTGGAGAAGCAGAAGGAAGGCAAGAAGCGGATGAAGACCATCGGTCGCGTCGAAGTCCCGCAGGAGGCCTTCGTGGCTGCGCTGTCAAGCGATGCAGCGAGCGACAAACCGAAGAAATGACGAAGCGAATTCTGCTCATCGGATTGGTCGTCGCAGCCGTGATGGCGTTAACAGGTTGCGTCAGCACCGTTTCCGGTACCGCGGTGCGCAATGCGAGCACGGTGCCGTCGGATGTGCCGAAGCTCGACGGGTCGGCTCTGGACAAGGTGTTGCTGTCGATCGACGAGATCAACGACATCATGGGGACGACCGACCTCGAGGTCACAAGCGATATCGACGATATGACCGATTCGTCGGACAAGGTGTCGGACCCGGACTGCCTCGGCGCGATGTTCGGCGCAGAAGAGGCCGTCTACAAGGGCAGTGGCTGGACGGATGTGCGCGACGTCGTCGCCCGTGAACCCGACGAGGACAACGATCACTGGATCGAGCAGTCCGCGGTGATCTATCCAGAGGCGGGGAACGCCAAAAGGTTCTTCGAGAAGTCGCGCTCGATCTGGGAGAAGTGCGCCGATTCGTCGCTGGCGGTGGACACCGAGGACACCAGTTCGCTGTGGGAGTTCGAAAAGGTCACCGCCGGTGACGGTCTGATCACCCAGATCGCGACGCAGGAGGACGCCGACGGGTGGGGCTGCCAGCACGCCCTCGCGGCGGCATCGAATCTGACCGCCGAAACGTGGGTGTGCGCATACAATCTGGGCGACGAAGCGGCGACGATGGCCATCGACATCGTCAACAAGGCCGCCGAGAAGTAGCGCACTGCAGACCTTTCTGATCAGCCAGAGTTCAATGCGTGCGCGTTTCGTTCGCGCCGTTACATTGAGCAGGTGTGGGGTAAGCGCGCGGACATGATCGTGCACGGCACCCTCCCGTTCAATTCGGAACCTCCTCGAGCGGCATTGGTGCAGGCGGACATCACCGCGGTGGACACCTTCTACACCCGCAATCACGGCGAGATTCCAGGTATCGAGGAGCGCGACTGGCGGCTGACTGTGGGTGGCCTTGTCGAGCGGGAGCAGACCCTCACGTTTGACGACTTGACCAGCCGATTCCCGGTGCACACCGTGGTGGCGACACTGCAGTGCGCGGGCAACCGTCGTGCGGGGTTCAACGAGATTCGCCTGATCGAGGGTGAGGATCCGTGGGGTGCGGGTGCCACCTCGACCGCCGAATGGCGGGGCGCGCGGCTCGCGGACGTGCTGCAGAGCTGCGGTGTGTCGCATGCTGATGGTCTTCACGTCGCTTTCGAGGGGCCGGACATCGCAGAGGACGCGTCGCCGCCGCAGCCCTACGGCAGTTCCATTCCGCTGTCGAAAGCGTTGTCGTCCGAAGTGCTTCTGGCCTGGGAGATGAACGGCGGCCCGCTACCCGGCCTGCACGGTGGTCCTGTGCGGGTCGTGGTGCCCGGCTACATCGGCGCCCGCAGTGTCAAATGGATCTCCCGTGTCATCGTGCAGGATGCGCCGTCCGACAACTATTTTCAGGCGCAGGCCTATCGTCTGCTACCCGCGGATGCCGACCCCGACACCACCGATCCGAGCACGGGCATCCCGCTGTCATCCGTCGGCCTCAATTCCGAGATCCTCGTTCCGGAAGACGGCGACTCGATTCCTGCGGGCCGCTTGACGATCCGCGGGTACGCGTTCGCCGGTGACGACCGAGGTATCGCCAGGGTCGACGTGTCGGTCGACGGTGGCGAGTCGTGGCGGCAGGCCGATCTTGCACCTCAACGCAGCCCGTGGTCATGGCGGTTGTGGGAACTCGACGTCGACGTCGCCCTGGGCCCGCTGCGCATCACCGCCAGAGCGTGGGACAACACCGGTGCCCTTCAGCCGGAGTCGGCCGAGGCGCTGTGGAATCCGAAAGGGTATGCGAACAATTCGTGGGCGAAGGTGCACGCGACTGTGGTTTCGGGGTAGTCAGGTAACGATATGAAGGTAACCATCATCGAAACGTCGGGGCTGGGGGATCGCAGCTACGTGGTCACCGACGGCGGCGCCGCGGTGGTCATCGACCCGCAGCGAGACATCGACCGTGTGCTGGACGTCATCGGAGAAGCCCGTGTCACCCACGTGCTGGAGACGCATATCCACAACGACTACGTCACCGGTGGGCTGGAGCTGTCCCGCGCGCTGAATGCCGAGTACGTAGTGCCTGATGGTGAGGAGCTCGGCTTCGGTGCACGTCGCGTCGTCGACGGTGACGTCGTCGAGTCAGGGCGGATCAGACTGCGGGTCATCCACACCCCGGGCCACACGGAGCACCATGTCAGTTACGAACTTCGCGACGGACCAGGCGACCCCGTCGGCGTATTCACGGGCGGATCCCTGCTGTTCGGCAGTACCGGGCGCACCGATCTCGTCGACGAGGCGGAGACGGAGGCGCTGACACGCGCCCAGTACCGCTCCGTCCGACGCCTAGCCGATTCTCTCCCCGATGCGGCTGACGTCTACCCGACCCATGGCTTCGGTAGCTTTTGCTCCGCCTCGTCGGTCGACGAGGACTCGTCGACCATCGGCGAACAGCGTGAAACCAACCCGGCGCTGACCAAGGACGAGCAGGACTTCGTCGAGGAGCTGCTTGCCGAGCTCTCTGCGTACCCCGCCTACTACGCGCACATGGGTGTGATCAACAGCGAAGGCCCTGCGGCCGTAGATCTTTCCGCCCCCAAACCGATCAAACCCGATGAGCTACGCCGCAGGTTGGAATCGGGAGAGTGGGTGGTCGACCTCCGCCGCCGGGTGGCCTTCGCCGCCGGACACTTGAAGGGCAGCCTGGGATTCGAGTTGTCGGGATCGTTCGTCACCTACCTGGGATGGCTACACCCTTGGGGTACCGCCCTCACCCTGATCGGCGAGGATCAGGACCAAATCGCCGACGCGCGACGCGAACTCGTCCGCATCGGTGTCGACGACATCGCAGGTGCGGCCGAGCTCGACGCGGTCCGGGATGCGGTTGACGAGCAGCGCTATCGGGTGGCGGACTTCGCCGCCCTCGTCGAGGCTCTCGGCACGAACGGGTTGACCATCCTCGACGTGCGTCAGTCCGACGAGTTCGCCGAGTCGCACGTCGCAGGAGCGGTGAACATCCCGCTTCACGAACTGCTCGACCGCGTCGGTGAGTTGCCCACCGGCGAAGTCTGGGTACATTGCGCATCCGGCTATCGCGCGTCTATTGCGGCGTCGATCCTCGACAGCCACGGGCGCGATGTCGTGCTCGTCGACGACGAGTTCGGCGCGGCCGAGGAACTCCAGTTGACCGACCGGAGATAGTCCAATCACAGGGCGGCGAAAGCCGCCGCCAACCGTCCCGTCAGATCGCCGCGGCGGAATGGGTTCGACCGCCAAGAGATTGGCGCACGATGATTCAACGGGCTGCATATCGGGACTTCGGTGGCCGACAATGGGGCCATGCTTCCGGTTCTCGATCTGAGGGACGCCGACGCGAATCCGGCGTCGTTCCGGTCGCAGCTGCGAGAAGCCGCCCACGACTCCGGCTTCTTCTATCTCGTCGGACATGGTGTGCCGAAGACACAGTTCGACGAGTTGCTCGGCTTGGCACGCCAGTTCTTCGCGTTGCCTGTCGCTACGAAGAACGAGATCAGCCAATTCAAGAGCCCGCAGTTCCGCGGCTACTCCCGCCTGGGCGGCGAGCTCACCAACGGCAGCGTCGACTGGCGGGAGCAGATCGACATCGGCCCCGAACGCCAGGTCATCGACGGCGCCGATGGCTACTGGCGACTGCAGGGGCCGAACCTCTGGCCGGCGGAGCCGCCGGGGCTCCGCGAGGCGTTCGAGAGGTGGGACGCGGCACTGTCAGGGGTCGGGCTGCGGCTGCTGCGGCACTGGGCGGTGTCGCTGGGCGCAGACGATGATGTCTTCGACGCCGCATTCGCCGAGCTACCCGCAACGCTGATCAAGGTGGTGCGCTATCCCGGCACCGCCGAGACCTCTCAAGGCGTTGGCGCACACAAGGATTCGGGTGTGTTAACGCTGCTGCTGGTCGAGCCGGAGTCCGAAGGCTTGCAAGTCGAGCGCGGCGACGATGAGTGGATAGACGTGCCGCCGGCGCCAGGTGCGCTGATCGTCAACATCGGTGAGCTACTCGAGGTGGCGACCGGAGGCTACCTGCGCGCCACCCGACACCGCGTGCGTGCGCCGCGGCCGGGAACCGACCGGGTGTCGATACCGTACTTCCTCAACCCGGCCCTCGACGCGCTCGTCCCGATCATCACGCTTCCGCCCGAATTGGCAGCGCTGTCACGCGGAGTCGAGGCCGACCCGGACAACCCGATCTTCAACACCTACGGCGAGAACGCGTGGAAGTCGCGGACGCGTGCGCATCCCGACGTCGCGGAGCTCCATCACGGCATAAAGCCGAAGGGTTCCGCTGCGGCGTACTAGCGGAGTCGGGGGCCGATTTCCTCTGGCTGATCGCAAATCTGGGCCAATCATCTACAGACTCATAGCGTTCCGCTATGACCACCACAGAGAGCACCGCCCCCGTCCTTGACTCCGTTGACGGGGCGTTGAGTGCCGCACACGCGGTCGCCGCGGAGATCGCCGCGGGCGCAGTCGAGCGCGAACTCACGGGCGCATGGCCGGTCGAGGAGCTGCGCAGGGTCGCGGAGTCGGGCCTGCTTGGCATCATCGTGCCTGACCGTTTCGGTGGGCCCGACCTCCCGCCTTCCACCGCGGTGGAGGTACTTCGCATTCTTTCGCAAGCCGACTCGGCGGTCGGACAGTTGCTGCTGTCGCATTTCGTGATCAACTTCGCCATCCGCGGCCTCGAAGACAACGATCCGGCGCCGCGGATCTACGCCGACGTGCTCGCAGGGACACAGGTCGGCAACGCCACCGTCGAGCGGGGCACTCGGACCAGTGCGGACCGACTGACCACTGTGTCGCGGCGGGACGGCGACAGCTGGGTGCTCAACGGCAAGAAGTACTACGCGACCGGAGCACTTGGCGCGGGCTGGATCGCGGTGGCTGCGAGGATCCCTGATACGGAGCCATCGCACGGCGCAACGGTTTTCGTGCGACCGTCCGATCCGGGCGTGACGCTCAACTTGGATCGGTGGTCGGCGTTCGGACAACGCGGCACCGCCAGCGGTGAAGTGATCCTCGATCAGGTGGTCGTCGACGATGCGCAGGTGATCGACGAAGGTCCCGACCCCGATCCGGTGTCTGCGCCACCGGCCGTGCTCGGTGCGTTCGACCAGGCGCTGCATGCGGCGGTGGACATCGGAATCGCTCGGGCCGCGCTGGAGGACGGAGCGCGGTTCGTGACGACCAAGAGCAGACCGTGGTTCGAGGCCGGTGTGGACAGCGCCGCCGACGAACCGCATGTGGTTCGTCGCTTCGGCGAGCTCACGGCCCGGCTGTATGCGTTGGAGGCGCTGCTCGCGCAGGGCGCCAGTCTGGTCGATGCCGCTGTCGCCGAGCCTGAACTAACCCGCGAGTCGGCTGCCGAGGCATCGTTGAAGGTCGCCGCAGCCAAGGCGTTGGCGCAGGAACTGGCCGTCGAGATCGCCAGCGGCATTTTCGAACTCACCGGTACATCGGCGACCGATGGCAAGTACGCGCTGGATCGGCACTGGCGAAACGTTCGGGTGCATTCACTGCACGATCCCGCCCGCTGGAAATACGTGCACCTCGGCAATCACACCCTGCACGGCACCAAACCACCGCGCCTCGGCGTCCTGATCTGACCGTCAAACGAGGGAGACTCACGATGGCTCGCTTTTATCTCACCGGAAGCATCAACGTCGCCACCGTTGACGACGCCTTTGAATTGATCGGCACCCAGTTGCAGCCGGGCGTTTCGCGGGTGCCCGATGGTGAGCCCGGCGACAGGGCGAATTGGGTTCTGACGCAGGCTGATCACTTCCTGCACAATCCGACACTCGACGTAGCGGACAACAGGGCTCGGGTGCGCAAGGGAACGAAGGTCGCCTTTCGCCCAGTCGATTACCACACCATCGCCGCCGAGTCCTATCAACATTTTGTGAAGGCGCGTCGCGACGGCGTATTAGGCCCTGACTCGCGCTTCCTCGTTTCGATACCGACTCCCTTCAATGCGGTGAACTCGTTCGTGGAGTTGAACTCTCAGGTAGAGGTGGCATACGCATACGAACAGCAACTGCGTGCAAGCGTTGCTTCCCTGCATGAGGCGATTCCGCCGACGGATCTGGCTATCCAGTTCGATCTGCCGACTGAACTTGCGACCATAGAGGGGTGGTTCGCCAACCCTTACGGTGGTTTCGAGCCGATCTATGCCGCCACAGCACGACTTGCCTCCTGGGTTCACGACGACGCGGACCTCACTTTCCATCTGTGCTACGGGGATTCGAAGTTCGGGGCGTCACCCTTCATGGGTGATCCACCAGATGACGAGGCGGCGGCGCGGGGCGGCCGCCACATCCTGCCGCGCGACGCCACCGCGATCGTGACACTGGCCAACGGTCTATCCCGTCACGTCGCGAGGCGAATCGACGCGATCCAGGCAGCGACGGTCGCGGCCTGGACGAAACGCGCGCACTGGCAACCGTTGAGCGGCCTGGCACTGGAACCCAGCACCGAGATCTATCTGGGCCTGCTGCACGCCGAGGACGGAGCGCACGGCGCACAGGAACGGGCCGCGCTCGCAGAGGAGTTCCTGCCGAACTTCGGAATCTCCACGGAGTGCGGACTCGGCCGCCATTCGACCGAGCAACTTGCTGCCGTCGTGGCCGGATGGAAGCAGTACTCGGCCGCGCGCGAACCGGTTCCGGCGTGACGGCATGGCTGATATCCGGGCGTTGTTGCGACGGATTCGCCGTCGGCTTCGCGCTATCGAGCTGATTTCGGCTGGTGCTGTCGTAGCAGCCTCGACCGGCGAGCCTGTGCTGGCACATCAACTCGAACGCATCCGCGCGCAGGCGGCGGATGCGGCTCGGGACCCTGCGTTACATAGGCGCGTTGGCCGGCTGGAAACCACCTGAGCTGTCTGACTCATCCTCCGCGCGGATGACGTGCACAACCGCGTTGATCAACGCCAGGTGGGTGAACGCCTGCGGGAAGTTACCCAGATGCCGTCCGGTCCGCGGCTCGATCTCCTCTGCGTAGAGGTGAAGCGGGCTGGCGAAGGACAGCAGCCGTTCGCACAGGTGCTTGGCGCGGTGGATCTCACCGATCTCGACCAGCGCCGACACCAGCCAGAATGAGCAGATCGTGAACGTGCCCTCCTCGCCGGACAACCCGTCGTCGGTCTCTTCGACCCGGTAGCGCAGCACCAGGCCCTCCTCGGTCAACTCGTCGGCGATCGCCAACACGGTCGCGCGGATCCGCGGGTCGTCGGGCGGCAGGAAGCGGGTGAGCACCGCGAGCAGCAGCGAGGCGTCGAGCGCGTCGTCGCCGTAACGCTGCGTCAGCACGCCGCGGGAATCGACGCCCTTGGCCAGGATGTCGGCCTTGATCTCCTCGGCTATCGCCCGCCACTGCTGTGCGTAGGACCGCTCGCCCTCGATCTCCGCGAGCTTGGAACCCCTGTCGAGCGCCACCCAGCACATGATCTTGCTCGACGTGAAGTGCTGCGGTTCGCCGCGTACCTCCCAGATGCCGCGGTCGGGCTCCCTCCAGTGCTTGATGGCTTCTTCCACCTGTTGCTTGAGCACCGGCCACAGCGTCTCGGGGATCTGCTCGCGCGATTTGGTGTGCAGATACACCGAATCCAGCATCGTGCCCCAGATGTCGTGCTGCATCTGGTTGTAGGCGCCGTTGCCGATCCGTACCGGGCGGGCGTTGTCGTATCCGGACAGGTGGTTGAGCTCTTCCTCCACCAGAGTGCGTTCGCCGCCGACGGCGTACATCACCTGAAGCGGATGCCGCTCACCGTTGTTGGCGCCGGACACGTCGGCGATGAACGCGAAGAAGTCGTCGGCCTCGCGGTCGAGGCCGAGGGTGTAGAGGCCCCACAGCGCGAAAGTCGAGTCGCGAACCCATGCGTAGCGGTAGTCCCAGTTGCGCTCGCCCTGTGGGGTTTCCGGAAGCGACGTCGTCGGCGCCGCAAGCAGGGCGCCGGTCGGTGAGTAGGTCAGGCCCTTCAGTGTCAGCGCGCTGCGCTGAAGATACGAGCGCCATGGATGGTCGGGGAAGTCGCCGATGTTGATCCACTGCCGCCAGCACTCACTGGTCTGCCACAGCTTGTCGGCGGCCTCGTCATACGTCTGCGGCACAGGGTGTTTCGACCAACTCAGCGCGACGAAGACGTTGTCGCCTTCCTTCATCCTGGTACGCGCCCGCGCTTCGCGGCCCTCGAGGCCGATGCGCAGGTTGGTGGTCAGCCGCATCGTCGGATGCGAGTCAGGGTCCTTGTTGGCCCGCGCGATCGCCTCGCCGTAGGCCTGTGCCGAGTACTCCCAGCTGGCGCCGACGCGGTGGTAGTCGAACGAGGGCTCGCACTGCATCACCAGCTCGACCGTGCCGCTGACGCAGCGCACGGTGCGCAGCAGGATGTGCTCGGCATCCCAGTCCATCGGCGTGCGGCGGTGGGTGCGTGAGCGCGATTCGAGGTCGTGCCACGGACCCATCACGAGGGCGTCGCGCACGATGATCCAGCCGGTGTGGGTCTGCCACGTCGTCTCCAGGATGAGGCTGCCCGGTAGATAGCGGCGGGCTGCGGGCACGGAGACGCCGTAGGGCCCGAGCCGGAAGTGCCCGGCGCCGCGGTCCAGGATCGCGCCGAACACGCTGGGGGAGTCCGGCCGCGGCACGCACAACCACTCGACGGAGCCGGCCGACGAGATCAGGCAGGTGTTCTCGCAGTCGGAGAGGAACGCATAGTCGGCGATCGGCGGGAACGGGTTCCGCAGTGCGCCGCCGGGTGTGTAGGGCACCGGCGCCGTCACGGTCAACGGCGGGGGGCCTTGAGCCTCGCCGGCCTCTTCACTGTGTTGCAGAACCATTCGCACATCATCGACTCCCAACCTGGTCGGCGTCCACTTGTCGAGCGGCGTGTTCACGGTTGCTGGGTTACCGCGGCGCGATGCCCGGCCTGCGACGCACCGTAGGCTGGCCGGGTGGGTGGCTTCCTGAACTGGTGGGACAGCGTCGAGCTGTGGCTTTCGGGCCTCGGATTCGTTGCCCAGACGGCCGTCGTGATGCCCGTCGTGCTGGCGCTGGCCTACGGGATCGCGATCCTGCTCGACGGCGCCCTTGGCAACGGGATCCGGCTGATGCGCCGCGCCCGTCATCAGGACGAGGAAACGGAGTAACTGGCATGCCCCGGTCGCGGGTGACGTTGGTGCTGGTCATTCTGGTGGTGCTCGTTGTCGTCATGTGGCTGGTCACGCGGTGACGCCGGCGAAAGCCCCGATCTGAGCAACGGCTGCAATTCTGTTATTGTTCGCGCTGTGCAGACAGCGTCCGGCAACAAGAGTGGCCATATCTTGGCCCTCATCGCCGTGGGATTCCCAGCTGTCGCTGATGTCTGTTGTTGTCGCTGATTCCACACCCGTCCGCGGTTTGGTGTCGGTAGCGGCTGTTCCTTTGCCCAAGTACTGATCCTTCGCCTTGCCGTTGTGGCGGTCTGAGACCGACTCGTCACGTCCACGAAGGAAAGGTCCTTTATGAACATCCGCAGAACATGGCTCAACGCCGCCGCCCTCGCGGCCACCGCGACGCTGCTCGCGGCGTGCGGCGGTGGGTCAAGTGACGTCGCAGGCGGGGGTGACGAGGGCGGCAAAGCCGACACCACATTGACCCTCGTCGCTTACGCGGTACCCGAACCCGGTTGGAGCAAGATCATCCCGGCCTTCGCCGCCACCGAGGAGGGTAAGGGCGTGGCCGTGACGACGTCCTACGGCGCCTCCGGCGACCAGTCGCGTGCCGTCGTCGACGGAAAGCCGGCCGACATCGTCAACTTCTCGGTCGAGCCCGACGTCGCTCGACTGGTCAAGGCCGACAAGGTGGCCAAGGACTGGAATGCCGACGCCACCAAGGGCATCCCCTTCGGTTCCGTCGTCTCCCTGGTCGTCCGCAAGGGCAACCCGAAGAACATCAAGGACTGGGACGACCTGCTGCAGCCGGGCCTCGAGGTGGTCACCCCGAGCCCACTGAGCTCCGGCTCGGCCAAGTGGAACCTGCTCGCGCCCTACGCCGCGAAGAGTAATGGCGGCCAGAA
>CAWHIZ010000003.1:0-175095 GCA_963829405.1 uncultured Actinomycetota bacterium | reverse complement strand
CCCCGTTAAACTTGCCCGGATGTTCGCTGGAGCCGAGGTATGACGGAGGACGGCAGTGGCGCCGACCCGGCACCACAGGCCGGCCTGACCGGCCGCGCGCCGCGGACCATTCCCGACCCCAAGCCCAAAAGCGTGCACGGGCCCGCGAAGGTCATCGCGATGTGCAACCAGAAGGGTGGTGTCGGCAAGACCACGTCGACCATCAATCTGGGCGCCAGCCTCGCCGGATACGGCAGGCGCGTGCTGCTGGTGGACCTGGACCCGCAGGGTGCACTGTCGGCCGGGCTCGGCGTGCCGCACTACGAACTCGACCACACCATCCATAACCTGCTGATCGAACCGAGGGTGTCCGTCGACGACGTCCTCATCCATACCCGGGTCAAGAACATGGACCTCGTGCCAAGCAACATCGACCTGTCGGCGGCGGAAATCCAGCTGGTCAACGAGGTCGGCCGCGAGCAGTCGCTCGCCAGGGCGCTCCATCCGGTCCTGGACCGGTACGACTATGTGCTGATCGACTGCCAGCCGTCGCTCGGACTGCTGACGGTCAACGGGCTGGCCTGTGCGGACGGCGTGATCATCCCGACCGAATGCGAATACTTCTCGCTGCGCGGGCTGGCATTGCTCACCGACACCGTCGATAAAGTTCATGACCGCCTCAATCCCAGGCTGAGCATCAGTGGCATCCTGATAACTCGGTACGATCCGCGCACCGTCAACGCCCGCGAGGTGATGGCCCGCGTCATGGAGAGGTTCGGTGATCTCGTGTTCGACACTGTGATCACCCGTACGGTTCGCTTCCCCGAGACCAGCGTCGCAGGCGAACCGATCACCACATGGGCGCCGAAATCCGGTGGCGCCATCGCATATCGATCGTTGGCCCGTGAGGTCATCGACCGGTTCGGTTCGTGAACACCCAGACACAGCCGGCGGAGTCGCAGCAGACAGGATTCCAGGTTCGGCTCAGCAATTTCGAAGGTCCATTCGACCTGCTTCTGCAGCTGATCTTCGCGCACCGGCTCGATGTCACCGAGGTGGCGTTGCACACCGTGACCGATGACTTCATCGGCTACACCAAGGCGATCGGCCCCCAACTCGAACTGGACGAGACCACCGCGTTCCTGGTGATCGCGGCGACCCTGTTGGACCTCAAGGCCGCGCGCCTGCTGCCCGCAGGAGAGATCCACGACGAGGAAGACCTTGCCCTTCTGGAGGTCCGCGACCTGCTGTTCGCGCGTCTGCTGCAGTACCGGGCGTTCAAGCATGTCGCGGAGATGTTCGCCGAACTCGAGGCCGCGGCCCTGCGAAGCTATCCGCGCGCGGTGTCGCTGGAGCCCCGCTACGAGGATCTGCTGCCCGAGGTGATGCTGGGCGTCGACGCGCAGCTGTTCGCCGAGATCGCGGCCACCGCGTTCACCCCGCGTCCGGTGCCGACGGTGGCCACCGAGCACCTGCACGAGGTCATGGTCTCGGTGCCCGAACAGGCCGAACAACTGCTCGCCGAGCTGCAGCGCCGCGGACCGGGACACTGGGCTACGTTCTCCGAGCTGGTCGCCGACTGCCGGGAGCCGATCTTGATCGTGGGCCGGTTCCTGGCACTGCTCGAGCTGTACCGGGCCCGGGCGGTAGCATTTGACCAATCAGAACCGCTTGGTGTGCTGCAGATTTCGTGGACCGGCGACCAGGAGTCCAACGAAGAGGTCGAAGCCACTGAGACGGTGGAAGAGCCAAACTATGACTGACGAATTCTCCGATCCGATCGACGACGACCGTCCCGAACCGATGCAACGGCGATGACGGCCAGGAACTGGGCGACGGCGCCGTTCGCGAGCCGCTCAACGGCGAGGTTCCCGAGCCGGTCAACGGCGGCATCCCCGAAGGCGTCAACGGCGATATCCGCGATCTCGACCTGGGCATCGACGTCGCCGAGCCGCCAGAGCTCGAGGACGCCGAACTCGGTGCGGTCCTTGAGGCCTTACTACTGGTTGTCGATACGCCGGTGACCGTCGATGCGCTCGCCGCGGCCATCCAGCAGCCGGCGTACCGGGTTTCGTCGAAGCTTGCGCTGATGGCCGAGGAGCTCTCCGCAAGGGAGAGCGGCATCGACCTGCGTGAGGCGGGCGGCGGGTGGCGCATGTACACCAGGTCTCTCTACGCGCCATATGTGGAGCGGCTGCTGCTCGACGGTTCGCGGTCGAAGCTGACCCGCGCGGCGCTGGAGACGCTTGCGGTGGTGGCGTATCGCCAGCCGGTGACGCGCGCACGGGTGAGCGCGGTGCGCGGCGTCAACGTGGACGCGGTGATGCGAACGCTGCTGGCTCGCGGACTCATCACCGAGGCGGGCGCCGACAGCGACTCCGGCGCCACCACCTTCTCGACGACCGAACTGTTTCTTGAACGGCTCGGACTGACCTCGTTGACCGACCTTCCCGACATCGCACCGCTGCTGCCCGACATCGACGTCATCGACGACCTGAGTGAAACGCTCGGTGACGAACCGCGTTTCGTGAAGCTCGGTGTCCAACCGTCGTCGAGCGGGGCGCAGCCGATGTCCTTCGACGTGGACAAAGACTGAGATGGCCGATGCCGAAGGCTCTGGTCCTCGTCTTGCGCGAGAAGGTGTGCGACTGCAGAAAGTGTTGTCGCAGGCCGGAATAGCGTCACGCCGCGTCGCGGAGAGGATGATCGTCGACGGTCGCGTCGACGTCGACGGCAAGGTGGTGACGGAGCTCGGCACCAGGGTGGACACCGATGTGTCGGTGATTCGCGTCGACGGTGCGCGGGTGATGCTCGACGACACCCTCGTCTATCTCGCATTGAACAAACCGCGCGGCATGCATTCCACGATGTCGGACGACCGTGGCAGACCGTGCATCGGAGATCTCGTCGAGCACCGAGTTCGCGGCAACAAGAAGCTCTTTCACGTCGGCCGCCTCGATGCGGACACCGAAGGCCTGATGCTGCTCACCAACGACGGCGAGTTGGCCCACCGGTTGATGCATCCGTCCTACGAGGTGCCCAAGACCTATCTGGCGACGGTGCCAGGCACGGTGCCTCGCGGCCTCGGCCGTACGCTGCGCGACGGTATCGAGCTGGACGACGGGCCAGCCCGTGTCGACGACTTCGCGGTCGTGGACGCGGTGCCGGGCAAGACGATGGTGCGCGTGACGCTGCACGAAGGCCGCAAGCGCATCGTCCGTCGGATGCTCAAGGAGGTCGGCTTCCCGGTTCAGGAGCTCGTGCGCACCGATATCGGCGCCGTGGCGCTGGGGGACCAGCGACCGGGGAGCATCCGGGTGCTGGCTCGTAACGAAATCGGCGCGCTCTACAAGGCGGTCGGCCTGTGAGCGATTCGGTGGTGATTGCGGTCGACGGCCCCGCGGGAACCGGAAAGTCCTCCGTATCAAGGGGTTTGGCACGATCGCTTGGACGCGCGATACCTGGACACGGGCGCGATGTATCGGATCGTGACGCTGGCCGTACTGCGCGCGAACGCCGACCTCGCCGACACCCCGGCCATCGAGTCGGCCGCAGCCGACGTGCCGCTGTCCGTCGGCTACGACCCCGATGAGGACTGCGCTTACCTTGACGCAGAGGATGTTTCGGCCGAAATTCGCGGCGACGGGGTGACCAAGGCCGTCTCTGCGGTGTCGGCTGTTCCCGCCGTGCGCGCGCGCCTGGTAGGTCTGCAGCGCGAGCTGGCGGCGGGCCCGGGCAGCGTGGTGGTGGAGGGACGCGATATCGGCACCGTCGTGCTGCCCGATGCCGACGTCAAGATCTTCCTGACAGCCTCGGCGGAGGAAAGGGCGCGGCGGCGCAACGACCAGAACATCGCCAACGGCATCGTCGACGATTACGAGGCGGTGCTGGCCGACGTGAAGAGGCGAGACCACTTGGACTCCACCCGCGCGGTGTCTCCGTTGCGCGCGGCCGAGGACGCGCTGGTGGTCGACACCAGCGACATGTCGGAGTCCGAGGTGATCGCCCACCTGGTCGAGCTCGTCCGGCAGCGTGCGGGTGCGTCGCGATGACCGATGCCGACGGCACCTGGACCGACGAAAGCGATTGGGAAATCGTCGAATCCGACACGGGCGAGGAAGGCGATGACGCAGGCGAATCCGCCGCACCTCCCGTGGTCGCTGTCGTCGGTAGGCCGAACGTCGGCAAGTCCACCTTGGTGAACCGCATCCTCGGCCGTCGCGAAGCGGTGGTGCAGGACATCCCCGGCGTCACCCGCGACCGGGTCTCCTACGACGCGAACTGGGCCGGTCGCCGGTTCTTCATCCAGGACACCGGCGGCTGGGAGCCCGATGCAAAGGGCCTGCAGCAACTGGTCGCCGAGCAGGCATCGGTGGCGATGCGCACCGCCGACGCGATCATCCTCGTCGTCGATGCTGTCGTCGGCGCCACGGCGGGCGACGAGGCGGCGGCGCGGATTCTTCAGCGGTCCGGCAAGCCGGTGTTTCTGGCGGCCAACAAGGTCGACTCCGAGCGCGGCGAATCCGATGCCTCCGCACTGTGGTCGCTGGGGCTGGGGGAGCCGCATCCGATCAGCGCCATCCATGGTCGCGGGGTGGCCGACCTCCTCGACGAGGTCGTCGCGTCATTGCCCGCGGTGTCGGAGGTCGGCCCGGGCGGGGGCGGGCCGCGACGTGTCGCGCTAGTCGGCAAGCCGAACGTCGGCAAGAGCTCGCTGCTGAACAAGCTGGCTGGAAGCGAACGAGCGGTGGTGCACGACCAAGCAGGCACCACCGTCGATCCCGTCGACTCGCTGATCGAATTGGGCGACAGGACTTGGCGGTTCGTCGACACGGCGGGCCTGCGGCGCAAGGTCGGCCAGGCCAGCGGACACGAGTTCTACGCCTCGGTGCGAACTCGCGGCGCGATCGACGCCGCCGAGGTGGTCATCGTGTTGATCGACGGATCAGAGCCGCTGACGGAGCAGGATCAGCGGGTGCTGACGATGGTGATCGAGGCGGGCCGGGCGCTGGTACTGGCGTTCAACAAATGGGACCTCGTCGACGACGACCGGCGCTACGACCTGGGCCGCGAGATCGACCGCGAACTCGCTCAGGTCCAGTGGGCGCCGCGGGTCAACATCTCGGCGAAGACGGGGCGCTCGGTGCAGAAGCTGGTGCCTGCGCTCGAGACGGCGCTGGAGTCCTGGGACAGCCGGATTTCGACCGGCAGGCTCAACACGTTTCTCAAGGAGGTGGTGGCGGCCACGCCTCCGCCGGTGCGCGGCGGCAAGCAGCCCCGCATCCTGTTCGCCACGCAGGCGACCACCCGCCCGCCGACGTTTGTGTTGTTCACCACAGGTTTCCTGGAAGCCGGCTATCGCAGGTTCCTTGAGCGGCGGCTACGCGAGACGTTCGGGTTCGAGGGCAGCCCGGTGCGCATCAACGTACGGGTGCGCGAAAAGAGGGGCGCGCGCGCTCGATAGGTTGGGTCGGTGCCCGTCATCGACATGATCCTGATCGCGTTGGCGGGCGTCGCGGCGGGAGCCATCAACACCCTGGTCGGATCGGGCACGCTGGTCACGTTCCCCACACTGGTCGCGCTGGGATATCCACCCGTCGTCTCGACGATGTCGAACGCGATCGGGCTGGTGGCCGGAGGGATCTCGGGAACCTGGGGATACCGGCGCGAGCTACGCGGCCAGTGGACCCGGCTGCGGTGGCAGATCCCCGCGTCGTTCACCGGCGCACTGGTAGGGGCCTGGCTGCTTCTTCACCTTCCCGAGAAGGTCTTCACCGAAGTGGTGCCCGTGCTGTTGATCGCGGCACTGATCCTGGTGGTGATCGGGCCGCGGATTCAGAACTGGGCACGAAAGCGGGCGGAAGCCGCCGGCGAATCTGCCGACCATGTGACGCGGGGCAAATTGATCGCGTTGGTGATCGGTACGTTCGCCGTCGGCATTTACGGAGGTTATTTCACCGCCGCGCAAGGCATTCTGCTGATGGGTGTCATGGGCGCACTGCTGCCCGATGACATGCAGAGGATGAACGGGGCGAAGAACCTGCTGTCGCTCGTCGTGAATGTCGTTGCGGCTGTTGCCTATATAACCGTCGCGTTCGATCGCATCAGCTGGCTGGCGGCGGGGCTGATCGCGCTCGGCTCGCTGTTCGGCGGTTTCCTCGGCGCGCACTACGGGCGACGCCTTTCGCCGGTTGCGTTGCGGGCCTTCATCGTCGTCGTCGGTCTCATCGGGCTGTGGCGGCTGCTGACCATTTAGCTCAGAAGGTTCGGCGCGCCGACTCCTGCTCGAGCACGGCATCGAGATCCTTGAGCCGGTCCATCGAGGCGACGGAGCGCTGGGTGCGATTGTTCTTGGCGAGCAGGTCGCGGTGCCGGTGCACGAACGACCAGTAGCCCGCGGTGAACGGGCAGGCGTCGTCGCCCAGTCGCTTCTTCGGGTCGTAGGCGCAGTCGCCGCAGTGGTCGCTCATCTTGTTGATGTAGGCGCCGCCCGACGTGTACGGCTTGGTGGCCAGCTTTCCGCCGTCGGCGTGCTGGCTCATCCCAACGACGTTCGTCGGCATCACCCAACGGAATCCGTCGACGTAGGCGGTCGCGAACCACTCCGTCAGCTCGGCCGGTCGGTAACCGCGCTGCAGCGCGTGACTGCCCAGCACCATCAGTCGCTGGATGTGGTGGGTCCACCCGCGGTCCCGCACCCCCGTCAGTGCCTGCCGCAGGCACTCGGCGGTGACGGTGTCGGCATCCAGTTCCCGCCACCATTTGGGTAGCGCGGTGCGGGCATGCAGTTCGTTGTTGCGGGTGTAGCCGGGTCCGAACTGCCAGTACAGGTGCCACATGTACTCGCGCCAGCCGAGGATCTGCCGGATGAATCCCTCGACGGCCGCCAGCGGAGCGCCATGCTGCCGATAGGCGGCCTCTGCGGCTTCAACCGCATCGAGAGGGTGCAGAACACCGAGGTTGAGCGGTACCGACAGCAGTGAATGCGACATCGCCCAGTCGTCGCCCATGATCGCGTCCTCGTAGCGGCCGAAGGTCGGTAGCCGATGCTCGATGAAGCGGTCGAGCGCCCGCTTGGCTTCGGCTGGTGTGACCGCGAAGAGCCGCGGGCCGTCGTTGCCGACCACGTGTGGCAGGTCCATCCGGTCTAGGTCGTGGCGGACCTGGTCGTCGATATCGTCTTCGCGCGGTTGGTAGGGCTTCGGAACTTCCAGCGTCGCTTGCTTTTTCGGGGGTGGCTCGCGGTTGTCCTCGTCGTAGTTCCACCGGTTGCCGACGGGTTTGTCGCCGTCCATCAGAACGTCGAATCGGCGGCGCTGGTCGCGGTAGAAGTCCTCCATGCGGAATCGGGTGCGATCACCGGCCCACTCGGCAAAGTCCTTGCGGGGCAGCGCGAAGGTGGGCGTGGGGAGGATGTCGGCGACGAGGCCTTGCGTGCGGAGGCGGTGGACGAACCGTTCGGCAGCGTGTGACGTCGGCTCGTGCACGAGCACCGGGCGGCCGTACCGCTCGAGGGCGTCGGTGTAGGTGTCGGACTGCAGAAGGGTGGCGCGGTCACCGAGGTCACGGTCGGCGTGGCGCAGCGCCGAGAGCACCAGGTGCAGCTTCTGCCGGTGGTACGGCCTGCGTCGTAGCGCCGAGGTGGCCTCGACGAGGAGCACCTCGCGATGCGAGTGCTCGCCGCCGTAGGTCGCGGGGCCCAGCTGGTCGGCGAAGAGCCACAGGGGAGTGTCGTCAGGCGCGCTCACGACACGGGGTGTACCCGCTGGAAGCGGTTGGGATTGTGACATCGCGCTGCGGTAGGCTCACGTGCTGCTGCCGGCGCATAAATGGCAGCACCGGGCTGTGGCGCAGTTTGGTAGCGCACTTGACTGGGGGTCAAGTGGTCGCAGGTTCAAATCCTGTCAGCCCGACACAGAAGTAGCACGTCAGAGGCGGCGCGGAGCAGTAAGCCCGTCGTCACGGCTGCTGAATCGAAACCGACGAAGCTCCAACTGTCTCATCGAGCAGGTCTAGCACCGCCTGCCACGCCCGTGTCGCGTGCAAAGCGTGATGGCCCACGCCGGGCACGGTGGCCACGGTGTGGGTGGTGCCACCGGTCAATGAGCCGTCAGGATTCGTCGGAGCGGCCCAAAAAGCGTGCTTGGCTCCACCGTAAACGTTTACGCGCCAATCAACTCCGGCATCCTGAAGCGCGCTGGTGAACGCGAACAGTTGATCGGGAGTGCAGAGCGGATCTTCGGAGCCTGTGCATAGTAAGTAGGCTCCGCCCACGTTATTCCAATCTTCGGCGCGGGCGGCTGGCAAGCCCGGATGAATCGCTGCGAGCGCCTTGAATGGCACTCTCGCGCTAGCAAGTTCCAGCACGATTCGGCCGCCGGCACCGTATCCGAGCGCTGCGAGCCGGTCGTGGTCGGCGCCGGGCACAGCAAGTAGAACGTCGAGCGCAGCACGGCCGATGGCGTGCATGCGGGTGGGGTCAGCCATCAAGGGCATAACCCGCGCCAACATCGCTTGCGGGTCGCCGAAGTATGTCCGGCCAGCGTGGTAGTCCATTGCGAGGGCGATGTAGCCGTGCTTGGCGAGGTCGTCGGCGCGGCCGCGTTGGTAATCATCGAGACCGACTCCGTCGTGTCCGATGAGCACTGCCGGCCAGGGACCCTTGCCGTCTGGCCGTGCCAAGTGGGCCACCATCGTCAGTCCGTCGACGTCGTAGGTGACTTCGCGCGTGGCGATCATGTCGTCACGCTAGCCAGGATTTATGCACTTTAGCGCCGCGTTCACCCTAAGCTGACCGACCGCGCATCTGGGGTACGTCCGCCTCACACAGTCGCCCTCTGGTGATCAGCCGAGACTATTCGCACGCTTGTCGAATGATGTCTGCAACGGCGTGGGGCTGTGAAATGTAGACGGCGTGGCTGGCGGCCACCTCGTCCACGGAGGCACTGGCCCGCCGTGCCATCGCGCGCTGGGCGGACGGCAGGATCATGCGGTCTTCGGTCGCGATCAGGTACCAACTCGGCTTGCCGCGCCAGGCCGGCTCGGTGACAGTCCCAGCCATGGCGTCCGGCGCCCAGGGAACCTGGGATTCGGCCAGGAACGCGGCGTCGGCGGCGGAAAGGTCAGCACCGAACGACGCGTGGAATCTCGCCCGGTCTTGAAACATGAAGCCGCCAGCCCCGCGGAGGATCGGCGACCCCGGCGCGTCGGGGGTACCGCCCAGCATCTCCACCGACTCGCCTTCGTCCGGCACGAATCCCGCGATATAGACCAAGGCCGTTACCTTCTCGTGGGTGCCGGCCTCGGTGATGACTGCGCCACCGTAGGAGTGCCCCACCAGCACGACCGGCTCGTCTTGCGCATCGATGATCTGCCTCGTCGCTGCCGCGTCACCGGACAGCGACAAGGTGGGATTCTGCACCACGGCGACGTGATGGCCGTCCGCGGTGAGAAGGTCGTACACCGCACGCCAGCTGGATCCGTCCACGAAAGCGCCATGTACGAGAACGATGCTCATAGGTTGGGCCTGAATGTGTACCTGTCGCCATGAGAGAGGTACACGAATTCCGTGCTCGCAGTCGACGTCCGGGCGGCCTCCTTGAAATCGTCGAGTCCGGACAGGAATACCGAAAAGTCGTTGTAATGAATCGGGATGGCCGTGCGAGGTTTGGTGATCTCGACTGCTCTGACGCCTTGCTCGCCCGTCATCGTGACAACGGTAACCAGGAAGGTCGTGCCTCCTGTGTGGATCAGGCCCAGGTCGATGTCGGGGTAGCGACGCGGAATGTCCTCCAGGCTGTCGACGAGCATGGTGTCTCCGGTGATGTAGATCCGGTAGAGCTGATCGCTGTTGCTGCTGAAGTCGAGCAAATGGCCGTTGACCGGCATGAGCAACGCGTCGACCGCGTCGTCTGTGGCGTGCTTGCCGGGCATCGCGGTGATCGTGAGCGTCGCGTCGCCCTTGTGCACCTCGAGTGCTTCCCATGTGCCGAGGGCGTGGCCCCGCTCGAAGCCGAGAGCGCTGAGCTTGTCGACCGCGTCCGCGGTAGACACGATCGGCAAATTCTTGTCCAGCTCACGGGCGGCGACGTCATCAAAATGATCGCCGTGGTAATGCGACAGGACGACCAGATCTATCGGTGGCAAGTCGCCGATCTGGCACGCCGGCTCCACCTCGCGCCGAGCCCAGATGCCATGCCCCAGATGGACGTGCTCACCTTTGTGTAGGAAAGCGGGATCGGTCAGGATGGTCAGCCCGCCGAAACGGATCAATGTGGTGGCGTTGCCGATGAAATATAAATCGCCCTCGGTGAAATCTGCAGGCCCACCAGTAGCCAGGTCCAAGGAAGTCATAGTGTCGCGTCCTCTCCGGTGAGTGGTGATTCCTTGCACTTCATTACGCCTTCGGTCCCGGCTTGATGTCACAGTTCGCAGTTTGGCCAGACTTGTCAGTCAGGTTTGCGTTGCCATGGCAGGCCGGAGCGCCCATGCGGATCCACCCGCATGGTTTGCCTTCGACGTTAATTCCCAGATCAACTGCCTTCGCAATTTTGCTGATTGCAGAGACCTCCGATCTTTTACCTGCAATGCTGCTGTGTATCGCCTGTGAGCGACGGGTCAGACGGAGGCAGGGAGAGAACACATGATGACGACTATTCGGGCGATCGCTGTTGGCGCTGTCTTCGCCGGGGCTGCGGTCGGACTGGCCAGTCCGGCATCGGCAGAACCACTCAGCGGGTCCTACAACGCGACCATGATCGAGCCGGGATCAAGTGGCGGGGAAGTCGGTTTGGCGGCGCATTTTCTGTTCACGTCGTGCGGTCCGGACTGCACTGGTGCGCAAAGTGAATTCGGAACTTCCGAACTGCACCCGCAAGGCGATGCATGGACCGGTTCCTCCCCTGGTAGCCCGTGTACATGGACCATCGATAGCTCACTTGTCATCGCCAACCAATGCCCGGGCGATCCCCGCGTCGCATTTCAGCTGACCAAGGCCGGCTGACAGAACGAGAGGTCGATCGTCAGGCCGCCGCCCGCGGGCGGTGTCGTTGTTCACGTAGTCGACCCACGTTGCATTGCCAAGTCCTTTGATTAGCCGTCGAGGCGAACCTCTAGGTGAGGTTCCGTTTGTGCCTGAATTCATCGTGGCTGTCGTTGGCGCGCCAAGCCCCTGAAGTCCTAGTCGTTGGTCGGCGGCAAGGCGTTGTGACCGACGGCGGATACCGGCTGGATCGCAGGCAATATCGACAGAAGGGTTATCTATTGGAAGGGGGACTGGAGCAGTCCCCAACCCCGAGCATCAACGCGAGAAGGAGATCCTCATGTCAACGTGGCTCGTCACCGGATGCTCGACCGGGTTGGGACGCGCCCTCGCCGAGGCGATCATCAATGCCGGCGACCAGGTCGTTGCCACGGCTCGCAACCTGTCGTCACTGGAGGATTTCGCCGAGACCGCCCCCGACCGGGTGCTCACCGTGGAACTGGACGTGACCGACGCGGACCAGATCGACCGGGCCGTGCAGCAGGCGACCGACAGGTTCGGCGGCGTAGACGTCCTGGTGAACAACGCAGGCTACGGCTACCGCGCCGCCATAGAGGAAGGCCACGACGCAGACATCCGAAGGTTGTTCGACACCCACGTCTTCGGAGCCGTGGCGATGATCAAGGCCGTCCTCCCCGGCATGAGAGCGCGTCGCAGCGGAGCAATCGTGAATGTCTCGTCGATCGGCGCACAGGTGACACCCGTCGGCTCCGGCTACTACGCGGCCGCCAAGGCGGCGCTCGAAGGGCTGAGCGGCGCATTGCGCGGCGAGCTTGCGCCACTGGGCATCTCGGTGACCATCGTCGAGCCCGGCGCCTTCCGCACCGATTTCGCCGGCCGATCACTAACCCAGTCCGCGACGGTGATCGACGACTACGCCGATACCGCAGGCAAGCGCCGCAAGGAAAACGACACCGTCCACGGCACACAAGCAGGCGACCCTGCCAAGGCCGCGACCGCCATCATCGAGGCCGTCGAAGCCGACACGCCGCCAGGATTTCTACTGCTCGGATCCGACGCGCTGGCGAATTTTCGACGGGTGAACGAGGCACGTCTGGCCGAGGTGACGACGTGGGAATCACTGACCGAGGGAACGGATTACACCGACTGATCGCAGGCCAGTCATGAGCGTGGTTTGTCGTAATGGCTGGGGGTCAGGCGGTTGCATGTGTGGACTTGGTTGACGCGAACGCCACCGGAGACGACGTCGCTCGCGGAAGCCCGAAAACGCTTCAATTTACGGAGGCCAGTTAAACGGCGGCATCGTCAATTAATTGTTTGATGAGGGTTTGTACTGCGGACATTACGGATACCTAACGGTCATGAACAGCGCCGGGCTACTTGGCGGACGCTACGAAGTTCGCGATGTGCTGGGTTTCGGTGCTACAGCCGAAGTGTGTGACGGCTGGGACACCCGCTTGAGCCGCCCCGTGGCCATCAAACTCCTCCGCCGGGGTCTGAGCTCGCAAGCCGACGTTCGGCAACGGTTCCAAATCGAGGCGCGCGCGGCTGCGGCTCTCAACCACCCCAACATTGTCCGGGTGTATGACATCGGCAACCACAACGAGACTCCGTACATCGTGATGGAGCGACTGCCGGGCGACACCCTCGGCGACGAGATAGCGCTCGGACCGCTCCCTGCGGCGCAAGCTTGTGCCGCGCTGCGCAGCGTGCTTGCGGCTCTTGCCGTCGCGCACGATGCGGGAATGCTACATCGTGATATCAAGCCCGGTAACTTGCTGCTCGCGCCGTCGGGCACCGTCAAAGTCGGCGATTTCGGGATTGTGAAAACCGCTGCGTCTGTCCACACAACGACTGGTCATATCGTCGGCACGCTGGCATACATGAGTCCCGACAGGGTTAGTGGCGAGCCTGCATCCGTTGACGACGATCTCTATGCCGTCGGCGTCGTTGGATATGAGGCGCTGACGGGTCGAAAGCCGTTCTCGCAAGAGGACATAATGCCACTGGCGCATGCGATCATCGAGGGCCGTCCAACGCCGGTGAAGGAACTGCGTCCAGACATCGATCCGGTACTTGCCGACGTGATCGAACGTGCGATGTCACCAGACCCGCTCCGGCGATTCGGTAGCGCCGATGCTATGCGGAGGGCGTTGGTCGGAGAACAGATTTCGCTCCTCAGTCCCGTTCCGGCCATTGCTCATAGCCGATCGCCGAGGATGTTGAGGATTGCGCGCCGCCGGAGCTCACCAGCGGTGACCGCGGTGTCGGCGGCCTCGGTCAAACGCTCACCGACGCGGACGCTCAAAGTTGCCGGGTCCGCAAGCCTTTTAGGGGCGATGGCACTGGCGGTGCTTGCCTTCACGTCGAACCCGTCGTCGACGACACCCGCGACGGCGCCTGGAAACTTCAGCGTCAGCACCCCCGTGCCTTCCCCGATTGGGGTGACAGAAGTTCCTCCGCCGACAATGCCGAGTGTTGCTCCCTCGCCTGAGCCCGTTGTCGTGTTTGCGGAAGCGGAACAGCCTTCGCCAACGCGGGTGGTCGAGCAAGCGCCGCCACGAGAAGTACGCGATGTTGGTAACACCTTCATCAGCGGCGGCTCAGGCAACAACAGCAATGGAAATGGCTACGGCACTGGCAGCCACGACAACCGCAACATCAACGGCGCCAAGGGCGTAGACGGTAAAAAGACCGGCAGCGGAAACAACGGGAACGGAAACGGAAAAGGAAACACCGGGCACGCGAACGGGAAAAAGGGGAACGGTAAGCCGGAATAGTCGGCTTATCGGGTTGTTTCCAGCCGCGTCGGGCCCATTGCATGCGCTCGCTCTCCACTTTTGGTGAGACGATCGCAGCGGTGCTAGTTGATCTTCAACTCCGCCATCTCCGACCAGCCGGTCGCATCGACCGTTTGGTCGAGAATCTTCGGCGTGGACGCGAGCGCTCGCGGCACCTCCCGCAATGCCTGTTTGAAGTGCTCACTGTTGACGTGCGCCTGTGCCGCTTCGGCGTCGCGGAAAGCCGCGACCAGGACGTACGTGGCCGGGTTCTCGAGACTTCGGGCCCAGTCGAACCACAGGTTGCCGGGTTCGGCTCGGGTGGCAGCGGTGAACCGCTCGACCAATCCCGGCCAGCGCCTCGTCCAGTCCGGCTTGGTCTCGAACTTCACGACCGTGAAGATCATCAGGGTTTGGGCGGAAGTGGAAATCGCAACGACGCCGCTGTCAGGTGCTGCTTGAGGACGGTGTCGGCGGTGACGTGTTCGATCGACCCGCTCTCGTTCATCACCACCTGGACCAGTTCGTCCATGATGTCTGGGGCGCGGCGCACCGGGCGTCCACACAGCGGGCAAGTATCGCTGGAAAGGGCCAACCAGTGATCGTTGTCGCATAGCACCCCAGGTGCCTCCGCTCCATCCTGGACCAGAAGTTCGTCGACCGCTGCGACGCTCGCTGCCCACAGGCATTCGGGAAGTCCGAGGACGGCCAGTCCGCCCGCAGCCGACTTCTCGACCGTTTCGGCGACCATCCGCTCCTCCTCGTCGCGTTCATAGCGGTCGAGGATCGCAGCGGCCTGATGCTTGATATCGCCGAAAGCGGTGCGCGCATCGTCATCCACCGTGAATGTCCCGGCGAGGGTCGGCCGCAGTTCGTGGGTGAGGTGGTCAAGGAAGCGCGGCACCTCCGCTTGGTGGCCGCCGACGATCAACAGCTCGAATGCACCGTCGCGGTGCAGCTTGTCGAGCGCGGTGACCACGTCTCGGAAGTGGCGCTTGGTCTGCTCCTCCGCCTTGACTTGATTTCGGCCGGGGTCGGCGTCAACCCGTTGTGTTTCGATCTCAGACATCTCGTCCTGGTAGAGCTCCCAGATCCGAGCGGCCTTGCGGTCGACGACCACGACGTAACAGCGGTGGTACTCGTCGAGCACCGCCAACATCGGCCGGACCCAAGGGGTTTCATCGACCACAATCCGGTCATGCACGCTGCGGGGAAGCTGAACTTCCTCGAAGAAGCCGCGACCGCTACACGAGAACAGCCCGACCGAACCGGGCGACCAACGGTCGTGCTCCTCGACCGCCTTGGTGAACTGCTCGATATCGGCACGGACGGACAGCATCACGTCGCGGTCGAGCTGCTGGTCCTGCGCCATCGGCCGGATTTCGTGCAGCAGGCTGTCTACCTTGCTGCGAACGACTGTCCCGCGGTCCTCGGGCTCTGTACGGCACGACGGCATACAACGAGATGACCGGCATGCCGTTGCCGCGAAAGCCGACTACCCGGTTCACTATCTCCGCTGTGATCACAGCGTCATGGCGTGCGCAGGCGGGCAATCGCCGTCGCGAAACGCCGGGAAGTCGCGTTCCTTGTTCTCACGGCCGGCTTGTGTCGTCATATCGGGCTCCTCCTCAGACGGTGGCGCGGCGGAAGCACCCCACCAACCAGTACCTTGCCCAACGACGCAGCCGCGTACCTCGGCCCCCAGACACCAGGTAATGGGGGTCGAGTTGATCCTGCGAGACGAACGCCCAGCATCATCCCTGGATCGCCTGCTGCTTGGGTGTGTGCGCTCGCCGGTTCGGTAATAGGCCGCCAATGTCCACGCACGGCCGAGTCAGGACAAGACTTTTCGGAGCGGTGATTTCGGCGACAGCCGCACACCTGCCATCAGACCCGCAAGGGCGCCGGGTAGGGATGGCTTGGGGGACCAGCGCAGCGCAGCGACGGCCCAACCGACAGGTGAGTCCAGTTGCGGATCGGACACTTGGTCCGGCGCGGCGTCTGGCTGCGGCGCCGTATCCGCGAAGTGGTCGATGATGGCGGGGATGAAGGACGTCATGTCCTGGGGCCCCCGGCTGGTGACGAGGTTTCCGTCCTTGACGACGTCGCGGTCGAGCCAGGTGGCGCCGGAGTTCACCAGATCGTCGCGGATGCCGGGCCACGAGGTGAGTGTCCGCCCGTTGAGCAGGCCCGCTGACGCCAGCACCCACGGCCCGTGGCACAGCGTGGCAATCGGCTTGCCGCTGTTGGCGAATTCGCGCACGAACTGCCGTGCTTCCGCGGACTGCCGGAGCAGGTCGGGGTTGATGAATCCGCCTGGCAGCAGAAGACCGATGTAGTCGGCCGGGTCAGCCTCGCTGATCGTCTTGTCCACACCGATCCGCGTGGCCGGCATGTGCAGATTCACACCCCGTATCCGTCCGTGCCGCAGCGAAATGACATCCACCTTGGCGCCGGCAAGCTGCAGCGCGCGCATCGGTACCGTCAACTCGACCTTCTCGAAGCCGTCGGCCGCCAGGGCGGCGATCCGGCGGCCAGCTAACCGTCGCATGTTGGGCATGAGTTTCTCCCGTCGGTCGGTGGCGCCTCAAGCAGGCTGGCTGGCTACTCAACCAATAGCGGCCTACCCGAAATTGACTCGTCCACGCATCGTTTTGACTCGGTGTTGGACTCGATCTTGGGAGGTCTCACCGTCGGGGACCCCACGCGGCAACCGGGGACGTTTGGCCGGTTGGAGGGTGGGTAGGCGTTTTCAATGCCAGCCCAGCCCTCCTCAATTCTGCTCATCGCCGATCCGGGTGCCCCGGCAGAAATCGCCAAACGTCTGTCTGATTCGTTACCGAATGCGCTGACGGACGGGTCGGCAGATGCCCTATGGGATGTGTCGGTACGGCGGCACGCCTTTCCCATCGATGAGCACACCAAGGTTTCAGAGGTTATCGGCACTGTTGACCCGGGTGACGAGAGCGAAGACATCGTCATCTATCTCACCGATCTGCCCCGGCGGAAGGGGACGACACCGCTGATAGCCGACATCAGTGTGCCCGACCGGTTCGCAATGATTTCCATCCCAGGGCTAGGTGGCGCGTTCGTCGATCGCCGGGTGAAAAATATGGCGCGAATCGTCGTGGCTGAGATGACCCACCATTCCAAGCTAAGTCCGCACGCAAAGCGGCTGACGCGAATACAGGACGACGATGTCGTTCACTACGTAGCGCCCTCAGCACTGTCACGTCTGCGCCTCCTGGCCGGCATGGTTTACAACAATCGACCGTGGCGATTGGTTACTGGCATGTCGAAGGTGATGATGGCCGCGTTCGCTACTGGAGCTGTAAGCCTCGCGTATCCGACGATTTGGCAGTTATCCGCCACGATGGGACCCTGGCGATTGAGCGCGACAACGGTCTTGGCGAGCGCAGCCCTGATCGCGTGGCTCATCGTCCAACACAAGCTATGGGAACGCCCGCAGTCAGCCGACGAGCGTGACCGCGCGGTCCTGTACAACGCATCGACGGTGGTCACACTGACGATCGGCGTGGTGATTTTCCACATTGCGTTGTTTGCCTTGCTGCTGGTGACCGCCTGGTGGACGCTGCCGCCGCAGTTGGTCGCTGACAACATCGGCAAGTCCGTCGGCCTCTCAACCCTAATGATGATGGCCTGGTTGGTGGCAGCAGTCGCCACGTTGGGCGGCGCGCTCGGCTCGGGGATGGAAGACGATGATGCCGTAAAGGCGGCGGCATATGGACCTCGGCAACGCCAGCGATTCGATCAAGAGGACTGACGCACACCTCACGGCGTGGCTTGTCCCAAGCTGAAGGACTGACGCTTGCCAAAACCGCAGTGCGGCTTGGGATTAGCCGTGCCGTATGTCAGGCAGAACGTTGAGGCCGAAAGAGCCGTGCGCCTCAGTGATATCCGGGGTCGTAGTTGGAATCGTCGTCGCCGTCGCTGTAGCCGTCGTCGTCCGAATCGGTGTCGAGCCACGCATCGATGCCGGGTGCATTTTCCTGCTGCTGCCACGCGTCGGTGCCTTGCTCGACTTGCGCTCCACTCGGTGCGTCCGTAGTCGACACGTAATAGCAGAGTTTGGAGACTCTCGCCGCGGTCATGTAGGCCGCGGAGCCATCAGGCGGTAGCTCATTCTGCTGGCTCAAAGCGCACAGCAAGTAGCCCAGCTTCAGTTCGTCGGCGTCCTGGCCGCTGATGTGCGCGCCGCTCTCGTCAAGAATCTGGAGGTATTCCGACTCGATCGACGACGGAGCAGGACCAGCAGCGGCCACTGGAGCGCTGAAGAGTCCGAACCCCGCAGCCCCGATCGCCGCGATGCCGATCGCGATGTGGCGGTTGGTTCGTGGCGCGGCTGTCCTGCGGATGCTCATACGGTCCTCTTGGTCTATTCCGCTGAAACACGCCTTGCACAGGCCGCTGTCAGCATCTTCACGGTCGGCCGAGTCTAAAGCGGGAGCGGTGGCCGCAGCGAACCGTAGAGGCAAACTATCCGCCGGATTCTTGACATCGCAACTAGAAATTCAACGATTGAATTCATGCCGGCTGGAAAGCGGCAGCTCAGCTGGATACAGGCATGTCTGCGGTATCGACCGACGCGTCAAAATCGGCGAACTCAGCGGTATCCAAAGAACGAACCTCGCCAGCAGCAAACGCCTACCGGTGCCCGAAAACGCGCCCGATCCGCTCTCCACCCTTGCCTCGCGGATAGGAAACCATGCCCACGCACACGCCGAACTCTGGCTCGTGGGCGATTACGGCAGCACCCCGAAAACCGGAGTATTTCTCTCAACAACTCCACCACCGCAGCGCCCCCCTCGAGAGGAACTCATCATGACCGCATCAACCGCCCCCAAGTCCCGCTTCAAGTACGCCGCCACGCTCCTCGGCGCCTTCGCAATTCTCGCCCTCGCCCCGGCGACCGCGCAGGCCCAACCCGTCGACGGAACCACCGGCGGCGCAGGCTGCACCTACACCGACAAGGACGGCTATCCGATCCCGATCGACGACGGTCAGTCCGTCATCGTCGACGGCAAGACAGTGAGCTGCAGCGGAGGAACGATCACCACCACCCCGGCGAAGAAGAATGCCGGCAACATCCGAGTGCCGGTCATCAAGAACGCCCCGGTGTTCAGCGCCCGGCCCTGATCACCGCTCCCAATCAATCGGCCCGTCACCCGTCCCCCCGGGGTGGCGGGCCGATTCCGTCAGTTGGGCGCTGCCGGACTCATCGAGCCGATGTAGTAGGTCTCCTGCCCCGTGGGGAATCCGCCGCCATCGGTGGCGATGTGAACGTGGTCGTAGTGATTCGCCGTCTCGTTGCCGTAGTCGGCCGTCCAACTCGGCGCGCCGATGCCGGGATAGAAGCCCTGCCGCCAGATCACGTGAATCACGCCCCAGCGCTTCGCGTTCGCCAGTGCAAGGCCGGCGATCTGGTTGCCGAGTTCGATGCCCTCATCGGAGTTGTGGTTCGGGATCATCACGTCGATCGCCAACCCGTTGGGGTGCCACGGCAGCGCATCCTGCCGGGCGCCGCCGATCGTGGTGATCTCAGGGAACATCACGCTGACGGCGCGCGCCACCCAGATGGTGTGGATCTGCAGCCCCTGTTCCGGCGTGATGCCCGCGGGGAGCGCGAACCCCGCGGCCTGGTTGGCGACGGGTGCGCTGGCGGCGATCAAATCCGGCGCCGCCGGTCTGTCGGCCTGGCCCGCGATCGACGTCGGCCCCGCAGGGATTGCCGCAGGCTTCTCGCTGCTCGTCGCAGGCTCGTAGAGCAGGGCGGCGGAGACCGCTACCGAGGCCACGACGGCCAGCAACCGTCCACGGCCGTTGGCGAGCAGGTCCTTACGCACGCAACGCAGAATACGTTCGTGCCCGATCCGGCGGAGCACTCTGCCGCGCAAGTCGGTGAATCGTCATCAATACGATGTTGTTGGGATCGGGCCAGCGATGAGAGCGTTGCCCGCGGAGTCGCCCACAAATCCAGCAATGAACAGGCTCTAGAGCGTTAACCAGCTGCGAAGTCGGGGCAAAGGTTTGTCGTCGCAGCACTGACGAAAAGGGTGCCCTGTCCGGAAGCGAGTTGGAACGTCTGCTCTGCGGCGTCCATCTCATCGAGTACCGAGACACCGTTTCGCAGGTCGTCGCACACGCGATAACCGGCCCCCACGGTGTCGTCCTGAGTTCCGCCGATCAGCGGGATGTTCAGAGTGGCCAGTTCGTCGAGGAACAGGTCGCGTGGCTCGGCCGACGCAACGGGGGCGGTGGCCAAAGCAGCCAGGGTCCCGGCAATCGCAACCGACCCAACCACCATACGATTCAGAGCCATTGCGGCGTCCTTTCCTGTAGGCATTCGCACGCGGTGCGACCTCAAAGAACGTAAGCCAGCCCCACTTGTTGGAGATATCGGGTGTTTCCCTATATTCGTTCATCTCTTCGCTCACGTAGTCCTACTCATCCGCGGTCGACGGATACCCGGCATCCTGGACTCATGCCGCTCACCTCGTCAGTGCCCGACGCCGGCTCGCTAGCAGAGAGCACCAAGCCCGACCGCGACCGCGCGGTCGACGTCGCCCGGCTTGCCGCCCTGGTCATCGTGATGTTCGGCCACTGCGCACTGCTGCTCGCCACGATCGACTCGAGCGGCCTATGGATCGGGAACCTGCTCGGCGAGGTGCCTGCACTCGCCCCGATCACATGGCTCGTGCAAGTGATGCCGCTGTTCTTCCTGGCAGGCGGCGCCGCGGGGGCCTACGGCTGGCGCGAGGGCACGCAGTGGGGCACCTGGATGGTCGCCAGGGCACAGCGGCTCTGCCGTCCGGTGTTCTGGTATCTCGCGTTCTGGGCAGCCGGTCTCGCGGTGGCGTCGATGATCCTCGGGGCCGACTCCGCGGTGGGACTCGGCAGGGAGTGCGTAGCTCTGCTCTGGTTTCTCGGGGTCTACCTTGTGACGCTGGCGTTCGTGCCTGCACTGACCAGAATGAACACTTGGCGCACCGCCGCGGTGATCGTCGCCGCTCTTCTCGTGCTCGCGGCCCTTGTCGACACTGTTCGCATCGCCACCGGCGAACTCCTCTCCGGGCTTCCCAACTTCTTGATCGTCTGGCTGATCCCCGTCGTGATCGGTGTCGCCTACGCGCGCAGGCTGATCGGTGTTCGGGCGGCGTTGTCCGTCGCGGTGTGCGCGTTCGTCGCGCAGGTCCTGCTGGCGGTCTTTGGTCCGTACGAAGTCTCGCTCGTTGTGACCGGGACGGAGCGCCTGTCGAACGTCACTCCGCCGACGATTCTGCTTGCGCTGCAATGCCTGTGGATGTCGTGCGCGTTCGTCGCTGCGGCCGGTCCCATCCAGCGGTGGGCGCAGCGGCCACGGGTGTGGCAGGTCGTCGCGGTCGGCAACGGGGGAGCGATGACGCTCTATCTCTGGCACATTCCGGCGATCGCCATCGCCACCTTCGCCTTGCACGCTGTCGGAGTCGATGCCTACGACGTTGATGCGCCGGGATTCTGGGGCCGCCTCGCGCTACGGGCCGTGGTGTTCGCGGTCGTCATGGCGGCGACGTTCTTTGCGCTGTCGCCGCTCGAGCATCGCCCTATTCCCTGGTGGGACGGCAAAGTTCGGGCAACCGGTATCCGGTCGACCGCAGCGGGTGTGCTGATCTGCGTCGCGGGAGTCGCCATCGTCATGCTCGCCAAGAACGGTTTGGCGGGGGCCACCGGTTACTCGATGCTCGGATGCTTCCTGGTGGCCGCCGTTGCCGCCCGTGCGTGCGCGGGGGGTCACAGCCTCGTCGCAGATCGGTAACCGATCGGAAGTTCTTGGTGCAAGGCACGATCAATCGTTCTAGGCTCCGCACTAATCGCCGACACACATGGATGCGGCGACATTCGACGAGGCGGAACCCGGCGAGTGCGAACAATATTGGGATTGTCGAAGACGTCGACCAGTATCGGTTGGGTTCTGGTCGACGGAAGAGACGTCGCCGCCGAACCGCTGGACTACGACGCCTTCGACATCACCGATGCCAGCACCGCCGCACCGGCCTCCACGGCGCGCCGGGTACGCGCTATCGCTACGGCAAGCGGTTACACCGTCGACTCGGTTCATGTGACGTCGAGCGGAAATGTGTCGTCGCTTCGTGATGCGCTGACCGAGTGCGGGTTCGACGACGTGGTGTCCGTGCCGCTGACGGAGGCAACCCGATCATGGGCGAAGGATACGGGCTATGCGAACGCCATGGAGAAGACGGCGATATGCATGCTCGGACAGGATTCGGCCGCGCTCTCGGTGATCGAGACCCGAAGCGGAGCGATCCGATCCACGACCACGGTGACCGGCGATCTCGCCATCTTCACCGACTGGCTGAACTTCGCGATGGGCGCCGACGGTTCGTACCCGGAAGTGCTGTACCTGACCGGATCTCGACCCAGGCTCGATGATGTGGCCGACCATCTCGACAAAGCCCTATCCGTTCCCGTGCTCGCCACCCATCGCGCGCAGACCGCGTTGGCCCGCGGTGCGGCTTCCTGGAACGGTGAGCGCACGCATTTCGCGGCCGCCGAACGCGGCGGGCTCGCCGTACATGCGAGGGCGCTGACCGTGGTGGCAGCCGTCGCGGTCGTTTCCCTCTTCACGTTGTCGGCTGCGGGCAGTTCGATTCCTCTGGCCGCGAGCATGGCTGCGCAGAAGGCGGTGCCGCCTGCAGCCGCGCCCATCGAGGATCCGGCCGCCGGCGTGCCCGCCGCGCCGATCGTTTTTCCGCCACCTGTTGCGGCACCTGAACCCGCGCCCGAGGTTCTTCCTGCGCCCGACCCCGTTCCCATGGCCATCACGCCCGATGTCGTTGTCCCCGAGGCCATCCCGGCCGCCGTACCGGAGCCGACCGCGGTCTTGCCCCCCGTGGAACACCTTCCAGACCCGCTGCCTGTCCAACACCTGCCGGAGGCACTGACGGCACCCGCGCCGGGTCCTGAAATTCCGCAGGCCGATCCCGCTGTCGCCGTGCCGAACCCGTTGTTCGGCCCGCTACCGTGACCTAGAGCTTGCCTGCCGCGAAAGTGGCTGCGTCGCCGACCATTCCATTCACCGGATAGAGGGCGTGCGCGAAGGACGGATTGCCGCCAGGAGTTCCGTCGCAGATCGTGTCGCCCTGAGCGCACAACTGCGTGGTCTTCGCGGCATACGCGGGGCCGACCGTGATCGCAGGCGCGCCGTAGCGGCTCGTCCAGGCGTCTGACGGCTTTCCGAAGAGGACGACCGCGGCGACGTGGTCGGCCACCTCGACTGGCAACGGCTGCGGGACAGCGGCCGCGGAAACTTCTGACGGCACGTCGGCCGATGTGACGAACCCCGCTACCGCGGCACCTTGCGAGTAGCCGCCAAGGACGATCCTGGTGTCGGGGCAATTGGCGGCGGTGGACTCGACGTGGGCACCCGCGTCCCTGACTCCGTCGACGACGGTCTGCGCGAAGGCCGTCCTGTCCTCGAAATCGCCACTGGCCGCGTAGTTGACGGGATACACCGAGACGGATTTACCTGCCGCCGCCGACTGCAGCGCGTCGACGAACGCCTGCCCGACTCCTCCGACGCCCGGTGGCTCACCCGTGCCACGGGCGAAGATCACCTCGACGTCCGGGCACGGCTCCGCCGATGCCGACGGCACCGGTGTTCCCACAAGGGATCCCGCTATCGCCGCGACCGCGACCCCGATGAACGTGCTGACCTTCATGGTTTTCTCCCCGCATCGTCGCCTCGGGGATACCCGAAGTCGGCTGTCTATATCCGACTCGCGGCGAAGGCCGCAGCATCGTTGACCATCCCGGTCTGAACATAGGCACCATGGGCACGCATATCCCAACCGCCCTGGTAACAGATCGGATCGTTGGGAACGCACATCTCGATGGTCTTACCCGCGTAGAGCGGGCCGACCGACGGCAGCGGACCCGCTGACAGGCTGTCGGCGAACGTGCTCCTCGCGCCGCCGAACTCAGCCGCGGCCGCGACATTATCGGACACCCCAGCGGGCATGTTCGTGGTGGCCAGGTCGACAACGGCGGCGCCCTGTGAATATCCGCCAAGCACCATTCTCGTGTTGGGGCAGTTGGCCGCCATCGACTGGACGTGTGCGCTCATATCGTCGCCACCGGCTGGGGTGCTGCTCGCGAAGTCGTTGCTCGCCGGGTAGTTGACCGCGTACACGCCGACCGAACGGCCGCCCACCTGGGAACGAACGGAATCGACGAAGGCCTGCCCGATCCCCCCGACGCCGGGCGGCTCGGTGGTTCCACGGGCGAATACGACCTCGACGTCGGGGCACGGCGCCGCGCCGGCAGCAGGTGCGGTTATCAGTAATGCGGGAGAGAACGCAGTCATCGCCGCGATCGTCCCGCCGATGCGGGTGGCCACGCGTTCGTACTTCATCGTCATGCACGTATGTCGCGCAAAGGGGGAAAGATGTTTCGCTCCACCCCTTAATGGAAACGAGACTGTTAGTCTCGTTTTGTCGTGTCGACCGAGGGGGTGAAGGCGATCACCGAGTCCGTCGTCCGATCCGAACCAAACGGCGCCTTCGCGGGCGGGTCGAGGGTGCGACGTGGGTGGACCCTGTTCGTCGCATGCGCCGGTGTGTCGCTGGTCATCGCCTCGATGGTCGCGCTGAACACCGCGCTGGCCGATATCGCGTTGGCGACCGCGGCTTCACAGACGCAACTGACCTGGATCGTCGACAGCTACACACTCCTCCTGGCATGCCTTCTCCTGCCCGCGGGCGCGATCGGGGATCGCTACGGCCGTCGGACAGCATTGCTCGTCGGCTTGGCGATCTTCGCGATCGCGTCCTTCGCTCCTCTTGTCTTCGACGCCCCTGTGCAGATCATCGCGGCGCGCGCCATGGCAGGCGCGGGCGCCGCATTCGTCATGCCTGCGACGCTCTCGCTGCTGACAGTCGTCTACCCGGCCGAGGCAAGGACGAAGGCGGTCGGTATCTGGGCCGGGGTCGCAGGTTCCGGCGGACTCTTCGGCCTCCTCGGGGCCGGCCTGCTGCTGCGATTCTTCGAGTGGCGGTCGATCTTCTGGGCATTCGCCGTCATCGGCGTTGTGCTGTTCGCGCTGACGATGTCGATCGCTGAGTCGCGGGAGGGCGACGCACCCGCGCTGGACTGGCCCGGCTCGGTGACCATCGGCGCTGCGGTGGCGGTGTTCGTGTTCGGCATCCTCGAGGCGCCAGCCAATGGATGGACGGACCCGCGGGTCTACGGCGCCATGTTCGCCGGTGTCCTGCTCGCCGTCGTATTCGGCCTCATCGAACTGCGGCGCAGGCACCCGCTTCTGGACATCCGCCTGTTCCTCGATCCGTACTTCGGCACCGGCGCGGCGGCGATCACAATGGTGTTCCTCGGCACGTTCGCCCTCTTCTACCTTGTCACGCAATACGTGCAGCAGGTCATGGGATACACGCCGCTGGCCACCGCGATCGCGTTGGGCCCGTTGGCAATACCGCTGCTGACGTTCTCATTGCTGTCGTCGTGGTACCTGCCTCGGCTCGGTCTGCGCTTGGTGGTCTTCGCGAGCATGGTCCTGGTGTCGGTGGGATTCCTGTGCATGTGCACGCTACGGCCCGACTCGTCATATCTCGACGTATTGTGGCCATTGCTGGTGATCAGCTCGGGCTTCGGATTATGCACGGCGCCAACGACATCGGCAATCATGACCGCGGCGCCCAATGAGAAACAGGGAGTCGCATCGGCTGTCAACGACGCCACCCGTGAGGTCGGCGGCGCGCTCGGTATCGCCATGGCGGGCTCGATTCTGGCCAGCACCTACAGCCACGCCATCGGCCCGTCGCTCGCGCTCTTCCCGGAACCCGCGCGCGGGCCTGCGTCGGACTCGCTGGCTCAAGCGCTCGCGGTGGCCGACAAGCTCGGACCGCAGGGCCGCCAGCTGGCCGATCTGAGCAAGGCCGCGTTCGTGGAGGCGAACGACTCCTCCTACCTGGTGCTGGCCGCCATCGTCGGCGTCGCCGCTCTGATCATCCCGGTGTTCGCGCCGGGCCGTGACGGTCAGCAGTTCGGGGTGATCCGTCGTCTGCGGAGTCGCGCGACGTGACGCAAAGGCACAAGAAGGCCTTATGCCGCGGCGACGCCCCGGTACGCTAACCGTCGAAGCCGGTCCGTATCGGAGGGGACGAGTATGAAGCTGATGGCAGTTATCGCGCTGGCCTGCGGAATCACCGCCGCGCCGATGGTGGCGGCTCCCGTCGCCGCCGCGGAGCCGGGCACATGCGACGGCGTGGCCTGCGTCCCGTATGTCGACCTCAACATCGTGCCGACCGACTACTGCCAGTTCAGCTCCCGCTTTCCGCTCGGCATCGACGCGGCAGGCGACACGTTCGTCTGCGCCGCGAGGAACCAATGGGTACCGGTAGCTCCGCTCGTCGGCGTCCGCACGATGCGGGCACCCTGCGACGAAAAGGTGCCCGGTTACCGCGCAGACACCCTCAGGACAGTTCGTGACATGCCAGGCACAGGCCTGGACCGCCGACAACGACGTGCTTTATTACAAGTGACGGCCCGCGGGGCCAGCGGCGACATCTGGAACGGCTGACTAGCCGCCGTTGCTGACGGGGTTCGACGACAGCGTGATGATCTGTCCGTTCTTCCACACGCACCACCGTCCGCCCCATCCGGTGGTCCAGACCACGGGCTCACCGAGCCAGAACTCGGCGGGCTTGCGCGGCGCCCAGTTCGGAACCGGATCTCCTACGGCCGCCCACGGCGGATTGGGCGGCGGAGGAGGGTCGGCGAGCGCCGAACCGGCGCCAAGTCCGAGAACGCCTGCAACGAGGCCGCCCGCGATCGCGACGACAGGTAGGGCCCTGCGCAAGATCATGTCCAGTCCCAGACCGTCGGATCGTTCGGCGGGTAGTTCATGCACACATCGGTGCCGTGGGCCGCGACGCCCTTGTTGTTGAAGAACAATTTCGCCCAGTTGCCCCAGCGCGTCGCCATGAACTCGTAGTAGACGTTGGTCGCGGTGTCCTCCGAATACTGCCGCCTGCCCGCGTAATCCAGCGAGAAGAACCAGTAGATGCGATCGCGCGCACCGTTCTGAACGTCGACCGGCCTGTTGTGGTAGTCGATCATGTACCGCTCGTAGTAGATCGGATCGGTATCGCGCGTCGCGGCCATGTACTGGTCGACCGTGCACGTGGTCTTGAGTATCCGGTTCGGGATCGGATAGTCGTCGGTCGCATCAGCGGACGCGTTGGCCGGGATCGCCAGCGCGGCCACGCTCACGGCGGCCGCTGCAATGCTCGTCTTGCCCCACATAACTTTCTCCTTCGCTATTGCTCTGCCGCCAACGGCGGACCCGCAGGTGCCGGTGGCGGTGCGTCCGCACCCGCCGACTGTGTGAGAATCGGCAGCTTCTCGGGACAGTAAGTCCGATATGCGGCACCGAGGAACTGATATGTCTGCTCGGTGGTGGTGTTCTTGTTCAGCTGTCGTTTGACGAAGGTCGCGGACGCGTTGGCATCGTGATCGAGGTTGTTCCACAGCCGTTTGCACGCGATCTTGCCGATCCAGGCGTTGTAGTCCTTCTCACCGTAGATGCCGTAGATGTGCAACTCGTTGTAGAAGTCGGTGTCGGGGTCGGCGTTGGCCGGCGCCGCGACCGCGAGTGCGGGTACCGCCATGGCGATCGACGCCAGGACGGTGAATGCGAGCCGTTTCAATTTCATCATCACCTATCTATATGGGTCGTATTGGGCCCGTTGGGTTTTCGTCACCCGTCTGACGCCCGGGCGCCGCGCCGACTGTTTCGGCATCGGGCGAAGGCCACCGTTCCGGCAGCGGGCGTTGACGCACCTGCTGCGGCCACCAGAACCAGCGCCCGAGGAGTGCGGCGATGGACGGTGTCATGAACGATCGGATCACCAGGGTGTCGAACAGCAGGCCAAGACCGATGGTGGTGCCCACCTGCCCGACTACGCGCAGATCGCTCACCACCATCGACATCATCGTGAAGGCGAACACCAGGCCGGCAGACGTCACCACCGAACCCGTTCCACCCATCGCCCGGATTATGCCCGTGTTGATGCCCGCGTGGATCTCTTCCTTGAACCGTGACACCAGCAGCAGGTTGTAGTCGGAACCGACCGCCAACAGCACGATGACCGACATCGCGATGATCATCCAGTGCAGGTGCATGCCGAGGATGTACTGCCATATCAACACCGATAGGCCGAACGACGTACCAAGGGACAGCAGCACCGTTCCGACGATCACCGCCGCGGCGACCACGGACCGGGTGAGGATCAGCATGATGATGAAAATCAGGCACAACGCCGATATTCCGGCGATCAACAGGTCGAAGTTCGAGCCCTCCTGCATGTCCTTGTAGGTGGACGCGGTACCGGCCAGATAGATCTTCGAGCCCTCCAGCGGTGTGCCCTTGATGGCCTCGAACGCCGCATCTTTGATCTTGTTGATGTGCGAAATGCCTTCCGGCGTAGCGGGATCACCCTCGTGGGAGATGATGAACCGGACCGCCTTGCCGTCGGGGGAGACGAACATCTTCATGCCGCGCTTGAAGTCGGGATTGTCGAAAACCTCGGGAGGCAGATAGAACGAGTCGTCGTTCTTCGAGGCGTCGAACGCCTGGCCCATCGCAGTCGAATTCTCCTGCAGCGCAGCCATCTGGTCCTGCATGCCCTTCTGACTCTGATACATCGTCAGCATCATCGTCTTCATGGTCCGCATGGTGGAGATCATCTCGGGCATCAACGCGGTCAGCTGCGGCAGCAACTGGTCAAGGTGTTCCAACTCCGGAACGAGTTGCTGGACGTCGTCTGTCAGAACGTCGATGCCGTCGAGGGTGTCGAAGATGGCGCGCAGGGAGTGGCAGACGGGAATGTTGTAGCAGTGCGGTTCCCAATAGAAGTAATTGCGGATCGGACGGAAGAAGTCATCGAAATCGGCGATGTTGTCCCGCACTTCGCCGATGTCGACAGCCATGTTCTTGGTCTTCTCGACCATGTTGTGCGTGGTGTCCGACATCTCCTTCGTCAGAGCCTGCATCTTCTCCATCGTGGCGATGGTCTTGTCCATCTCGGCGGCCTGGGTGAGCATGTCTGCCATCCGGGCCTGCATGTAGTCCTGGTTCATCTGCTGGGTGGTGCCCTGCATGCTGATCTGGAACGGGATGGACGTGTGCTCGATCGGCGTGCCCAGTGGCCGGGTGATGGTCTGCACGCGGCCGATGCCGGGAATGTGGAAGACGGCCTTGGCGATTCGGTCGACGACGAGCATGTCGGCCGAGTTGCGTACGTCGTGGTTCGTCTCGAGGAGCAGCATTTCCGGGTTCATCCGCGCCTGCGGGAAATGCCGGTCGGCTGCCGCGTAACCGACGTTGGCGGGAATGTCGTCCGGCAGGAACTCGCGGTCGTTGTAGCTCGGCACGTATCCGGGAAGTGCGACGAGACCGACGAGGGCGAGCGCGATGGTGGAGACCAGGATGGGGGCGGGCCACCGCACCACGGCGGCGCCGATCTTTCGCCAGCCGCGGGTTCGTAACTCCCGCTTGGGATCGAAGAAACCGAAATGACTGCAGATGGTGAGCAACGCGGGCGCCATCGTCAGCGCGGCGAAGGTCGCCACAAGAAGCCCGACGGCCAGCGGTATGCCAAGGGTCTGGAAGTACGGCAGTCGGGTGAAGTGCAGACAGAAGGTGGCACCCGCGATGGTCAAACCTGAGCCGAGGATCACGTGCGCCGTGCCGTGATACATGGTGTAGAAGGCGGTTTCGCGGTCCTCGCCGTTCTGCCGCGCCTCTTGGTACCGGCCGACGAGGAATATCGCGTAGTCCGTGCCGGCGGCGATCGCCAGCGTGGTGAGCAGGTTGACGGCGAACGTCGACAGTCCGATGAGTTCGTAATAGCCGAGGGTGGCGACGATTCCGCGGGCGACCGCCAGCTCCATGAACATCATCACGAGCACGAGCAGGACCGTCATGATGGATCGGTAGACGAACAGCAGCATCACGAAGATCACGCAGATGGTGATCATCGTGATCAGCTGGACGCTCTTGTCGCCCGCCGAGTGCTGGTCGCTGGTCAGCGCGGCCGGGCCGGTGACATAGGCCGTGATCCCGTCCGGCGGCGTGCTTTTGGCGACGATGTCGCGCACGGCGGCGACCGACTCGTTCGCGATGCTCTCGCCCTGGTTTCCCCGCAGATACAGCTGGACGTAGGCGGCCTTGCCGTCTGCGCTCTGCGATCCGGCGGCGGTGAGCGGGTCGCCCCAGAAGTCCTGGATGTGCTCGACGTGCTCCTTGTCGGCCTCGAGCTTGTCGATCAGTCCGTCGTAGTACTTGTGGGCGTCGTCGCCGAGCGGCTGGTCGCCCTCGAGGACGACCATCACCGAACTGTTGGAGTCGAACTCCTGGAATGTCTTGCCGACCCGCTGCATCGCCTGCATGGACGGCGCGTCGTTGGGCGCCAGCGACACCGCGTGCGCCTCACCGACCACTTCCAGCTGCGGGGAGATGACGTTGACAAGAACCGTCAGCGCCAGCCAGCCCAGCAGGATCGGCACCGAGAAGAGCCGGATGAACCGGGGGATCAGGGGATGCGCGCCGACGTGGGTGTTCGTCATGCGGACTTCACCAGGCAGAAGGTCTGGGCGTTGAGGCCGTCGGTGGTCTTCTCGTCCTTCACCACACCGTCGACCGTGATCCGGCAGCTGATGCTGTCACCGTCGCCCTGCGCGACGATATTGGGGCTGGCGGCGGGCGCCGTGGTCGTCAACGTCAGCGACCAGGGCAGCGTGACGTTCTCGGCCTTCTGTGGCTGAGCATCCAGATCCAGGTAGTTGATCGTGGCCGTCGCCCCCGGCTGCCCGAAGATCTCGTAGCGCACTTCCTTCGGGTTGAACGGCGCGGGGTCGTTGACCAGGCCTGCGCCGGGCCGGGTCAGCTCGGTCTTGCCGAATACGCCCCGCAGCCTGTCGACCATGAACACTCCGAGGACGATCACCGCCACGACGAGGACGGGCACCCAAAACCGCCGCAGCACTGTCAGCACCGCACACCTCGTCGCCTGGACGCAGGGGCGACGACGTCCGCCCGACCCATTCGATCTCTCCCTCGGATGTTGGCCTCCGCTTAACTTAGCCCATATAACTTCTGTTGGCGCAACTGGCTGACCGAATGTTTGGCCGCATTCCGGCCGACCTGGCGAATCCGCCGAAAACCGCTCCGAACGGTCGTAATCTGCCGCTAGGGCCGGGGGTGCGGCCAAGGGGAGGCAGCGATGGCCTTCATCGAGAATAGCTGCGGCGGTACGGTCCGCCGCTTGACCATCGCGGCGGTCATCGCCGCGCTTCTGTCCGCTGTTTTCTGGGTGCCGACGGCGGCGGCCTTCTCCAGCGTCCCGGTCGAACAACTCAGCGTGCCTTCGTCGTCGATGGGCCGCGATATTCGCGTCGAGTTCCTCGGCGGTGGCGACGGCGCGCACGCGCTGTACCTGCTGGACAGCATGGAGGCCGGCGACGACTTCAACGGCTGGGACATCAACACCGCCGCGTTCGACTGGTACAAGGACTCCGGGATATCGGTCGTCATGCCCGTCGGGGGCAAGTCGAGTTTCTACAGCGACTGGTACGGGCCCGCCGCAGGCAACGGTGGAACGCCAGACCTATAAATGGGAGACGTTCCTGACCCAGGAACTGCCCGCATATCTCGCGTCCAGCAAGAACGTCCCGACGACGGGCAACGCCATCGTGGGGTTCTCGATGGGCGGTTCGTCAGCGCTGGTGCTGGCCGCCCACCATCCGCAGCAGTTCATCTTCGCCGGATCACTCTCGGGCTTCCTCAACCTCTCGGCGGATCCTGGGCAGGTTGGTATCGCGATGATGTGGAACGGCGGCTTCAGTCGCGAGGCGATGTGGGGTCCGCCCGGCGACCCGGCCTGGGCCAGAAACGACCCCACCGTGCAGGCAGGCGCGCTGGCCGCCAACGGCACCCGCCTGTGGATCTACTGCGGTAACGGCACTCCGACCGACCCGGCTCTTGCCAGCCCGGACGCGCCCATCGGCGGACTCGGGTTCCTGGAGGGAATGGCGATCGACTCCAACCGCGCCTTCGCCGACGCCTACATAGCCGCGGGCGGAAACAACGCGACGTTCAACTTCCCGAACGGCATTCACAGCTGGGGCTATTCGGGCCAGCAACTGCAGCAGATGAAGCCGGACATGCAGCGGACGCTCGGCGCCACGCCGGCGGCCTGACTACGACAAGCGTTCCCGCAGTTCGCGTTTGAGCACTTTGCCGTAGCTGTTCTTCGGCAACTCGTCGATGAACTCGTACCGCTTCGGTCGCTTGAAGCGCGCGATGCGGTCGAGCAGGTGCGCGTCCAGCTCGGCGGGCTCGACCTCGCCGACGACGAACGCGACCACGACCTCGCCCCACTCCTCGTCCTTGGCGCCGACGACGCCGGCCTCCACCACGCCGGGGTGTTCCAGCAGCGCCTCCTCCACCTCGCGCGGATAGATGTTGCTGCCGCCGCTGATCACCACGTCCTTCGACCGGTCGCGCAGGGTGAGGAAGCCGCGCTCGTCGAACGAGCCCATGTCGCCGGTGTGCAGCCATCCGTTCTGCAGGGTCGCGGCGGTGGCCTCGGGGTTGCGCCAGTAGCCGGACATCACGACGTCGCCGCGACAGACGATCTCGCCGATTTCGCCGGTGTCCGCGAGGCTGCCGTCGTCGCGCAACACCGCGACGTCGACGCCTGATCTCGCGTAGCCCACAGATCCGAGGACGGCGTCGTCGGCGTCGAGGTGGTCGGCGCGGCGCAGGCCGGTGATCGTCATCGGTGCCTCACCCTGGCCGTAGAGCTGCACGAAGATCGGGCCGAACGCGGCCATCGCCTTCTTCAGGCTGTCCACGTACATCGGGCCGCCGCCGTACACGACGGTGCGCAGGTCGCTCGGACACGACCGGCCGGTCGCAACGAGGCGCGCAACCATCGTCGGGGCGAGGAAGGCGCTGCACCCAGGATGGTGCTCGCAGAGGTCCAGGAACTCGTCGGGCTCGAAAGCCGCTGACTCCGGTATCACCTGGCGGGCACCGCGCAGTACGTATGGCGGGATGTAGAGACCCGAGCCGTGCGACATCGGCGCACCGTGAATCAGGCTGCAGTTCTCGTCCGGCGAGTCGAAGTCGGCGAGATGGGCGACCGTCATCGCCATCAGGTTGCGGTGCGACAGCATCGCGCCCTTCGACTTGCCTGTTGTCCCGCTGGTGTAGAACAGCCACGCCAACTCGGCCGCATCCGTGGCCGGTGCGTTGACGGGCTCGGCCCCGAATCGTGATTCGTAGGTCGCGTCGGCGATGACCTCGAGGGGCACACCGGTGACCGGTGCGAGCTCTGCGGCGATCTTCGTCGACGCGAAAACCTGTGTCGCGCCAGCATCGTCGAGGATCTGCTGCATCTCGCGCGGGTGCAGCTTGTAGTTGATCGGTACGTACACACAGCCGGCCGCCCACACACCGAACATGAGCTCGATGATCTCGGGCCTGTTCTCGCTGGCGACCGCGACACGCGCCCCTGGGCCGAGGCCGCGCAGCGATCCGGCCAGCCGCAGCACCCGGTCTCGCAGCTCGGCCCACGTAAGGAGTTGCTGCTCACCGAGATACACCGCGCCGCGGTCGCCGAACCGGGCAGCTGCCTGGTCGAGCAGGGCGAACATGTTCAACGGGCCACCCAGTCCGCATTGAGCGCGAAGTCTGACAGGTACTTCGTCGAGCTCCAACCGCCGTCGACGACGATCGTCTGGCCGTTGATGAAGCCTGCGCCGTCGGAACACAGGAATGCCACCGTGCTGGCGATGTCGTTCACCTCGCCGAGCCGCGGGAACGGCGTCATCTCCGTGTTGATCTTCTTGAACCTGTCGTCCTCGAGTCGCTGGGCGACCATCGGTGTCAGCGTCACGCCCGGCGCCACTGCGTTGCAACGGATTCCCTGTGGTCCGTACTGGCAGGCGATGTGCAAAGTCAGCGATGTCAGACCGCCCTTCGCCGCCGAATACGCGCCGCCACGCAGGCCGCCGACGACCGCGAAGGTCGACGTGATGTTGACGATCCCCGACCCGGGCTGCATATGTGGGATCACGTCGCGCGCCAAGCGGAACGGCGCGCGCAACATCAAACCGAGGAAGTAGTCCAGCGACTCGTCATCGGTCTCGTGCAACGGCTTTGGACTGCCGACGCCCGCGTTGTTGACAAGGAAGTCGATGCGGCCCCAGCGCTGCACGGCGCACTCGACGATACGAGCGGGTGCGTCGTCGGCGGTCAGGTCGACGGCTATGGTCGCCACCCGGTCGGGATCGCCGATCGCCTTCTCCAAGTCGGCGAGCCTGTCTTCGTCGCGGCCCGTGCCGACGACGGCCATCCCCATCTCCGCGAGTTTGGTCGCACAGGCGAAGCCGATGCCGCTGCTCGCGCCGGTCACTATCGCTACCTGCATGTCACTCCGCTTTCGCCAGTTCCGCCCGGATCTGATGTTTGAGTACCTTGCCCGCATCGTTGCGGGGCAGGCTTTCGGCGATCACCACTTGTTCGGGTGCCTTGAACTTCGCGACGCCGTAGTCGGCGAGAAAGTCGCGAATGCTCTCGACGTCGGGTCGTGCAGGAGGCCGTCGGCACGATGACGGCACACGCCCGCTCACCGGTTCTGGCATCGGGAAGTCCCACGATCGCGATCTCGAGGATGTCGGGGTGTCCGGTGAGGATGTCCTCGATCTCCTTCGGCGCGATGTTCTCGCCGCTGCGGATGATGATGTCCTTGGCGCGCCCCGTCACGACCAGGTAGTCGTCGTCCACCCACTGCGCGAGATCTCCTGTGCGGAAATAGCCTTCGTCGTCGAAGGCGTCCCGCTCGTCCTCCGGGTTGCGGTAGCCGACCAGCATCTGGGGTCCGCGGGCCCACATCTCTCCCGAACCTTCGGGAGCGGCTGCGTGGGCAACCAGCTTCACGGTTGCGATACCTGGTCGCCCGTCGGTATCGGCGGCGCGCTCGGGGTCTGTCGGCGATCCGACGGTCGTGACCGGCACCTCCGTCGACCCGTACACCCGGGTCACCACCGCGCGATCGAAATACGCTGTGGCCCGGCGGATCAGCGACGGCGACACCGAGGCTCCGCCGCAGATGAACACCTTGAGATCCGGCAGCCGGGTACCGGCACGTTCGGCGGCGGCGAGCAGCCCTTCGAGGAACGGGGTCGCACCCGCCATATGGGTGCAGCGCTGCGAGACCATCAGCGTCACCGCCTCGTCGGGGTCCCAGCGATCCATCAGCACGGCGGTGGTGCCGAGAAGTAGCGGGCATTCGAAGGCGTAGATGGAGCCGCCGATGTGCGCGATCGGCGACGGCACGAGGAATTTGTCGCCCGGCTCGATCAGCCAGTGATCACGCAGCTGGCCTATCAGCGCGTGAATCGAGTCATGGCTGTGCAGAACGCCTTTCGGGCGGCCGGTGGTGCCGGAGGTGTACAGGATCATCCGCACGGCCGCCGAGTCGAGTGTGGGCAGGTCCGCGTGCGACTCCTGCTCGAGCAGGGTGGTGAAGGCGGTGTGGTCGCCGTGCTCGCCGCGCAGGACGACGATTTCAGGCGGCGAGTCCATCTGTCCCGTGACGCGTTCCAGCATTTCGAGATAGTCGTGCTTCCGGAACTCTCTCGGTATGAAGATCATCCGGCTGTCGACGTCGTCGAGGATGAACGACAGCTCTCGATCGCGCAGCGACGGCAGAATCGGGTTGACCGCGATTCCCGCCATCGTCGCGGCCAGATAGACGACGGCCGCCTCATACCAGTTCGGCAGCATGAACGACACCACGCCGCCGGTCGGCATCCGCGACAGCAGTGCCTGCGCGAGCGCCTTCGCCTGCTGGTGCAGCGATTCGCAGTCCAACCGGATATCGCCGTCGACCAACAGCACCCGGTGCGGCGTCACCCGCGCGGCTTCGACAAGCGAATCGGCCAGCGTCGGCACGGCGCTAGCCTCTGACCCGCCGCATGGTCATCGAATGCCGGAAGCGCGACGCGGGGTGCGTGTTGACCGTGACCTGCGCGACCTCGCCGTCGGATGTCTTGTAGGTGCGCTGCACCTCGAGCGCGGGTGAGCCGGGTTCGATCTTGAGTTCGCCTGCGAGATCGGCGGCGATCAGCACGGCCGCGATTTCTTGGTTCACCTCGACGATGCTCACCCCGAACAGGTCCTCGATCAACGGAAAGATCGGTCCGGTGTGGCGCTGCAGCAGCCTGCCGACCGCGGCGAAGGCCCGGTTGATGTAGTACTCGGTTCGGCACAGCGGGAACTCGGCGCCTTCGGACCTGCGGTAGCCGCGCACGGCCAGCCACTCGTCGCCGCTGCCGAGTCCGGTGCGGGTGGCGACCTCCTCGTCGAGGGTGATCATGTTCATGGAGTCGATCGCGAAGCGGGCCTCGGTCGCGAAGGCCACCAGGTCGTTGATCGACATGACGTCGTAGGCGTCCGATGTCGACCGCGGTACGACGAGCGTGCCCGTTCGCGGACGCGACGAGACGAGGTTGTCTTCGCGCAGCCGTCGCAGTGCCTCCCGCACGGTGTAGCGGCTGACCGAGAACCGTTCGCACAGTTCGTGTTCGGTGGGCAGTTGCGATCCGACGGGGTACACGCCGTCGACGATGTCCTTGCGCAGCGCCCGCGCCACCTGAACGTAGCGGTGGTCCGCGGGAGTGGTCTCGGTCATCGGCGGCAACCCGTCATGCGCTGCGGCGCAGCGAAACCACGCTGCCGTCGCCGTCGGCCGACACATAGAGGGAGCCGTCGAGTCCCGCCGCGATTCCGGCGAACGGTCCCTGCGGGCCTGAGAACGGTGGCATGCCCTTCAGAGGCTTCGGCTCGACGCCGGGCGGGGGACCGACCGGCAACCCCGATGCGATCGTGGTGCGCGCCTTGGTGTTCAGGTCGAACGAGACGACCTCCTTCGACCCCGCGTCGACGATGAAGAGCTGCCCGTCCCGCACGAGGATGCCCTGCGGGCTCTGCAGGCCGTCCACGACGACGTCGGTACCCGATCCGGTGAGCTTCACGACCCGGCCCGCGCCTGACTCGGCGACCAGCACGCTCTCCCCGTCGAACGCGACGCCGACAGGGTCTCCGAGACCGGAGGCAAGGGTCTCGACATTGCCCGACCGCAGTGCGTGAACGCTGCCGGTACCCAATTCGGCGAACGCGATCACATCGCCCGGCCCTATCGCCACGCCGTAGAGCTGGTCGAAGTCTGCTGCCAGATAGTCGGTTTCGTTCGCCGCGGGTCGGTACCGCGCGACCTGACCACCCGAGGTCGTCACCACGAATTCGCCTCCGCCCGCGGGCGCCAACCCGCGCACAAAGCCCGGGTAGCCCGGCGAGAACAACATCCCCACCGTCTCCAGTGCGCCGTCGGGTGTCACCACGTAGAAGTAGGTGCCGTCGGCGACGTACAGCCTGCCGTCGTCGCCGACCGTCAGATCCATCGGCCAGTTCAGCCCACCGGGCAGCACCGTCGCCGTGCCGCCTCCGACGATCTCGGTGATCTCGCCGGTGAAGTTCGAGACGAACAACCGGCCGTCGGCGATCGCGAGGTTGTCCAGGCCAGGATTCAACTGGGCCAGCACGGTCTGCTCGCCGCTGCGCGGGTCGATGCGCAGCACCTGACCCGTGGCGACCTGGGTCGACACGATGTAACCGTCGGCGTCGAATTTCACCGCGTCCGGCACACCGAGATCCGCGGCCACCCGCTGCGGCTCACCGCCGTCGAGGTCGATCCGCCAGATCTCGTTGGCCGTCATCAGCGGGTAGTAGAGCATTCCGTCGGGGCCGACCTCCATGGCGTTGGGCGACGGCAGGTCCTCCAGAAGGATCCGCGCAGCGCCGGTGGCCCGGTCCAGTTCCATCAGCCGGCCGCCGTCACGGCATTCGTTGATGAACAGCCGCCCCTGGTGCACGGTGATGCCGTTCGCGCACGGCAGGTCGTCACGCAGCACGCGGCTGCGGCCATCCCCGCCGAGCGCGCTGACCCGGCCGTCCATCACCTCGGTGGCGTAGAGGACACCGTCGGGCCCGAACGCCACGTCGTCGGGTGCGACGATGTCGCCGCCCTTCGCGCTGACGGTCTCGACTCGGCCGGTACCGACATCGAGCGCGCTGATCTGGCTGCCGGTCACCTGCGCGATGTAGACCCGGCCGTCCGGACCGGTCCGCAGCCCGTTGGCGCCGAACAGCCGGCTTGGTGGGGTGAGCCGCTCGAACCGCCAGCCGTCGGCGACAGTCGGAGCGGCGCAGGAGTAGCGGGCGTCGATGTGCGACGTGCTCATGGGCTGAAGACGCTATCAAGCTCCAATAGTCCAGACAATAGCGACGTCGACACTGCCCGACAGCCCTTGACGTCCGGATTATGGCTGCGGAATAGTGTTCTTCAATATGCAGAGCACCATATGTTGTCCGGACAATTAGATCTCATGAGCGATCTCCTGAAGCTCGACGGCCGCATCGTCGTCGTCTCCGGTGCCGGCGGTGGCGGCATCGGCACGACCGTGACGCGACTGGTCGCGGAAGCGGGCGCGACCGTCATCGCGGTGAGCCGGTCAGTGGAGAACCTCGACGAACACATCGCACCGCTGGGGGCGGATGGCCTTTCGGTGGTGCCGGTCGCCGCCGACGCGTCCACCGACGAAGGAATCGCGACCGTGCTCGACCGTGTACGCGGCACCGACGGCGATCTGTACGGTCTTGTGAACGTCGCGGGCGGCGCAGAACCGTCGACCTGGATGCCGTCGACGCGCGTGAACCGCGACGACTGGCGGGCGTTGTTCACCGCGAACCTCGAGACCGCGTTCTTCATGAGCCAGGCGGTGGCCGCCGAGATCCGCAGCCATCGCAATCCCGGGTCGATCGTCTCGATCTCCTCGATCAGCGGGATGAACACCGCTCCGTTCCACATCGCGTACGGAACGGCCAAGGCGGCCGTTGTCGCGATGACCCGCACGATGGCGGCCGAACTGGCGCAGGAGAACATCCGCGTCAATGCGGTGGCACCCGGCGTTACCGAAACCGCCGCCTCCCGCACCTATACCGACGAAAATCCCGACCGTGACCGTCAGGCCATCGCGATGGGCAGGCGTGGCACGCCGGAGGAGCAGGCGGGCGCGATCCTGTTCCTGCTCTCCGACCTGTCGAGCTATATCACCGGCCAGACACTGCTCGTCGACGGTGGCCTGAACCTGCGCTGGACCCATCTCGGCGCCGACAACACCTCGCTGTTCCTGAAGGACGAATCCTTCAGGGCGGAGATCAGGAGGATGTCATGACCCATACCGAATCCGACCTCGACGCCGCGATCGAGGTGGAAGCCGATCCAGACGACTCGACGGGCCAGATCGCCGAGGATCTGTCGGATCCCATGACCATCAGCACCGACGCCTACATCTCAGAGGACTATGCCCGCGCCGAGCGGGACAGGTTGTGGCGCAAGGTATGGCAGCAGGTCGGCCGCGTCGAGGAGATCCCCGAGATCGGCGGCTATCTGACATACGACATCCTCGACGACTCGATCATCATCGTGCGGACCGGACCGAACGAGTTCGCGGCACATCACAACGTGTGCATGCACCGCGGCAGACGGTTGATCGACACACCCGACGGCGCGAAGAACGCGTGTGCCCGCACGCGCAAGTCGTTCGTCTGCGGATTTCACGGCTGGACCTACGGCCTTGACGGTGCGTGCACCCACATCCGCGAGCAGGACGACTGGAAGGGCGCGCTGACGCCGCAGAACACCCACCTCGCCCCGGTGCAGGTGGACACTTGGGGCGGTTGGCTTTTCGTCAATATGGACCCCGACTGCGAACCTCTTGCCGACTATCTGCTGCCTGCCGCGAAGATCCTCGATCCGTTCGGGCTCGAGAACATGCGCTTCAAGTGGCGCAAATGGCTGAAGTTCGACTGCAACTGGAAGGTCGCGATGGAGGCCTTCAACGAGACCTACCACGTGTTCACCACCCACCCCGAGTTCAACAAGTTCGGCGAGTTCAAGGGCTGGGCCAAGGCGCAGGGCAGACACAGCAACATCGGCTATGACGCACCGAAGGGGATGGACGAGACCAAGTGCGAAGATTCGGCTCGGCACCGGCGACCCGCGCATCTCCACGGCGGAGATGCAGGTCTACACGATGGAGGAGACCAACGCCACGACGACGCAGACGTTGGTGAACGCCGCCAAGCGACTGGTCGACGAACTGCCGGAGGGCACACCCGCCGACGAGGTTCTGCAGCACTGGCTGGCCTCTGCGCGGCGTGACGACGAAGCCCGCGGCGTGGTGTGGCCGACGATCCCGTCCGACATCCTCGGGCAGAGCGGCACCGCGTGGCAGCTCTTCCCGAACTTCCAGATCGGGCAGGGCCTGACCAGCGCGCTGTGCTACTCCGCGCGGCCAGATCCCAGCTACGACCCGAACAAGTGCATCTTCGAGGTGGCGGTCTTCGAGCTGTACCCGAAAGGTCAAGAGCCGCAGACGGAGTGGCAGTACACGCCGAAGGAGAGCCCGAACTGGCTTTCGGTACTGCCCCAGGACTTCTCGAATATGGCCGCGGTCCAGCAGGGAATGAAATCGCTCGGCTTCCCTGGCACCAAGCCCAACCCGTACCGCGAACGCAGCACCGTCAACCTGCACACGCAGCTGGCGAAGTACATGGGCACCGGCGAACCACAGGAGCTATCAGACAAATGACATTGTTCGACACCTGCGGACCGACGCAGACGCCCGATGACATCGACATCGACGCCCTGCGGGAGAAGTACGCCCACGAACGGAACAAGCGGCTGCGCCCCGAGGGCGCGACGCAGTACCTGGAACTCAAGGACGATTTCGCGGAGTTCGCAGAGATCGATCCGCACACACCCGTCACCCCTCGCACTCCGATCAGCGAGGACGTCGAGGTGGCGGTTCTCGGCGGTGGTATCGCGGGCCTGTTGGCGGGGGCATACCTCAAGAAGGCGGGCGTCGACGACGTGCACGTCATCGAGATGGGTGGCGACTTCGGTGGTGTCTGGTACTGGAATCGATTCCCCGGCATTCAGTGCGACAACGATGCGTACTGCTACATACCGCTGCTCGAAGAGCTCGACTTCGTTCCATCGAAGAAGTTCGCCGACGGCGCGGAGATCTTCGAGCATTGCCGCAACATCGGCAAGCATTTCGGGCTGTACGACGGTGCCGTCTTCTCCACGCAGGTTCGCACGGTGCAGTGGGACGAGGACATCAAGCGCTGGCGGTTGGCCACCAACCGTGGCGACGACATCCGTGCCCGCTTCGTGGTCATGACCCAGGGCTCGTACAACCGGCCCAAGCTGCCCGATATCCCGGGCATCAAGGATTACGTCAATGCCGGTGGCCACGTCTTCCACTCGGCTCGGTGGGACTACGACTACACCGGCGGCGATGCCAACGGTGGCCTTGCACAAGTTGGCGGACAAGCGCGTCGCGCTCGTCGGAACGGGCGCAACAGGTGTGCAGCTCGTTCCACACCTCGGCCGAGACGCCCAGCATCTGTACGTCTTTCAGCGAACCCCGTCGTCGGTGGACATGCGCGGCAACGAGCCGACGGATCCGACGTGGGCGGCTTCGTTGCAGCCCGGCTGGCAGGAGGAGCGCAAGCTCAACTTCCACCGCTGGTCACCGTTCGGCGACGGAGTGATCTTCGATGCGGTGGATCAGGTCTGCGACTTCTGGACCGAGCTTGGCCGCAACCTGACGGCGCGGGTCGCCGCGGCAGAGGATCCGACGTCGCTGGGCCTCGAGCAGATCATGGCGATGCGCGAAGAAGAACAGTTCAAGGTCATGGAGCGGTTGCGGCGGCGCGTCGAAGGCATCGTCGACGACCCGCAGACCGCGGAGGCGCTCAAGCCGTATTACCACTTCCTGTGTAAACGGCCGTGCAGCAGTGACGAATACCTGCCGACGTTCAATCGCCCGAACGTCACGCTCGTCGATGTGTCGGAATCCAAAGGCGTGGAGAGGCTCACCGAGAAGGGCATCGTCGCCAACGGTGTTGAGTACGAAGTTGATTGCGTGATCTTCGCGAGCGGCTTCGAGATCTCGACCGAGATCAGCCGCCGTTATGCGATGGAGGCCATCGAAGGGCGTGACGGGCTCTCACTGTTCGACCACTGGCGGGACGGCTACAAGACACTGCACGGGATGACCAGCCGTGGATTTCCGAACCAGTTCCATACGGGATTCATCCAGGGGGGCGTGTCCGCCAATACGACGGCGATGTTCGAGCAGCAGGCCCAGCACATCGCCTACATCATCGCCGAGGCGGTGAAGCGAAAGGCGACGACCGTCGAGCCGAGCATCCAGGCTCAAGAAGGCTGGGGCAACACCATCAAGGAACTGGCCGTCGACACTTCGGCGTTCGATCTCTCCTGCACCCCTGGCTATTACAACAACGAGGGCAACGGGTTCGGTGAAGGTGTCCGGTCGTTCCTCGGGGACTACTACATGGCAGGTTTCTACGTATTCGACGACCTGCTCACCCAGTGGCGCGAAAAGGGCGACCTTGATGGCCTCGAGCTCGGAACGTGAATGCCTGACTTGAGGTTCGACGACCGGGTCGCCGTCGTCACGGGCGGCGGCAGGGGACTGGGCCGCTCGTACGCCATGCTGCTCGCGTCGCAGGGCGCGAAGGTCGTCGTCAACGACCCCGGCGGCAGCCTCACCGGCGACGGCACCGACGTCGGCCCCGCAGAAGAGGTGGTGCGCGAAATCGTCGCCGCGGGTGGTGACGCCGTCGCCAACACCGACTCGGTCGCGACGCCGAGCGGGGGCGAGGCGATCGTCGACGCGGCGCTGGACCGCTACGGCCGTATCGACATCCTGGTCCACAATGCGGGCAACGTTCGCCGGGCGTCGCTCAAAGCGATGTCCTACGACGACTTCGAAGCCGTATTGGATGTCCACCTGCGTGGTGCCTTCCACGTTGTGCGGCAGGCATTTCCGCTGATGTGCGATGCGGGCTACGGGCGCATCGTGCTGACCTCGTCGATCGGCGGTCTTTACGGGAACCACGAAGTCGCCAACTACGCGATCGCCAAGGCGGGTGTGATCGGCCTGTCCAACGTCGCCGCGATGGAAGGCGCCGCCGAGGGCGTCAAGAGCAATGTCATCGTGCCTGCGGCAGTCACCAGAATGGCCGAGGGCATCGACACATCGGCGTATCCGCCGATGGGCCCGGAGCTTGTGGCGCCCGTCGTCGGCTGGCTCGCGCACGAAACCTGTTCCATCACAGGGGAGATACTGGTCGCACTCGCAGGTCGGGTAGCACGTGCAGTTGTCGCGGAAACGCCGGGGGTGTACCGGCCGTCGTGGTCCATGGCCGACGTCGGCGAAAACATGGCGGCGATCCGCGACGCGTCGGACCCTGTCGTCTTTCCCGTGGTACCCGACGGCCACGGCGACCACATTCGGTACAGCTTCGGCATGGCAACACAAGGAGCCGTCCGTGGCTAGCCAAGGTCCGCTGGCCGGAGTCCGCGTCGTCGACCTCACCGCGATGGTGATGGGGCCCTACTGCACCCAGATCATGGCCGACATGGGTGCGGACGTGATCAAGGTCGAGCCGCCTGCGGGCGACAACACCCGCTACATCTCGGTGGGACCCGCCCCCGGCATGAGCGGGGTGTACATCAATGTGAACCGCGGCAAGCGCGCCATCGTGCTTGACCTGCGGACAGACGAGGGCAAGGAAGCGCTGCGGGCACTCGTCGCGACGGCCGATGTGTTCATCCATTCGATGCGGTCGAAGGCGATCGTCAAACTCGGCTTCGGCTACGACGACGTCGCCGCCATCAACCCGTCGATCGTGTACACCAACTGCTACGGATACGGCAGGCGCGGGCCCAACCGCGATCTGCCTGCCTATGACGACACCATTCAGGCCGAGTGCGGGATACCGGCCGTGCAGGAAATGCTGACGGGCGAAGCCAACTACGTCGGCACCATCATGGCCGACAAGGTCGCAGGCCTGACCGCGCTCTATGCCACCACGATGGCGTTGTTCCACCGCGAGCGGACCGGCGAGGGCCAGGAGGTCGAGGTCAGCATGTTCGAGACGATGGCGTCGTTCATGCTGGTCGAACACGCCAACGGCGCAATGTTCGACCCGCCGCTCGGCCCGGCGGTGTATCCGCGCACGGTGGCGCCGAACAGGCGGCCGTACCCCACGAAAGACGGCCAAATCGCCGTGCTGATCTACAACGACAAGCACTGGAGCGCGTTCGTCAACGCCGTCAAGCCGCCGTGGGCGACCGAGGTGTACGCGACCCTGGAAATGCGCGCGAACGACATCGACACCGTCTACGGGCTGGTCGCAGAGACGTTGTTGGAGCGCACGACCGACGAGTGGATGGCGCTGTTCCGGGAGCTGCAGATTCCGGCCGCTCCGATCAACACACCCGACGCGTTGTTCGACCATCCCCATCTGAACGCGGTCGGACTGTTCGAAACCGTCGAAACACCTCACGGACCGGTGAGAATGCCTGGTGTGCCGACGTGGTTCTCGCGTACTCCAGGCCGGATCGCGGGCCCGACCCGTGAGCTCGGCGCGGACACCGCCGAAGTGCTGCGCGAGCTTGGACTCGCCGACGTCGAGCCTGCAGTGGGCTCGGGATAGGTAGGCCGGTGGACTTCGAAATGGGGCGCGACGCCGCACAGTTGCGCGGCGAGCTGCGCGAGCTGGTGAACACCCATGTGCCGGAAGGCTTTTTGGGCGCGTTCACCGACAACCCTGCCGACCTTGAAACGGCCCAGCAGTTCTGCAGAACGCTGGCCGACAACAACCTGCTGTGCCTTTCGTGGCCGGAGGAGTTCGGCGGCGGCGGGGCGTCGGTGTGGGAGCAGACCGTGGTGCGCGAGGAGATGTGGGCCCACCACGAGCCACGCGGCGCGCAGTACATGGGCGTCAACTGGGTGGGGCCGATCATCATGCGCCACGGCACGGAAGAACAGCAGCGAAAGCACCTGCCGCCGATCGCCCGCGGCGAGGTGATCTGGTGTCAGGGCTTCTCGGAGCCGGAGGCGGGCTCCGACCTGGCGTCGCTGCGCACCACCGCGCGCCAGGACGGCGACGGCTGGCTGGTGAGCGGTCAGAAGATCTGGACGTCCTACGCGACGATGGCGCAGTGGTGTTTCCTGCTCGCACGCACGCACAAGGGGGAGAAGAAGCAGCAGGGGTTGACGATCTTCCTTGTCCCGATGGACGATCCGGCAATCCAGGTCCGGCCGATTCGCTGCATGATGGGCCCACATCACCTCAATGAGGTGTTCTTCGACGACCTCCGGGTGACTAGCGCCGACGTACTGGGCGAGGTCGACAAGGGCTGGTCCATCGTGCAGGAGGTGACGTCCTTCGAGCGTGTCGGCATCGCCCGCTATGCGCGGTGCGAACGGCTGCTTGCCGCGGCACCGTCCGTTCTCGGCGAGCGCTGGGAGGACCTGCCCGCAGAGCTGCGGGGGCGCTGGATCCGCATGCTGACCCACTGTCGCCGGGCCCGTCTTCTCGCCTATCGCGTTGTGTCGCTGCAGAACACCGGACGAATCCAACCGGGCGACGCCGCGGCGTACCGCATCGCGGTGACGAAACTCGATCAGGACAGCGCGGAAGTGTTGATGGACATCGCCGCCGAGGTGTCGCAGGACGATCCCGGCGGCCGGTGGTTCCTTGGCGAGGTCGAGGATCACTGGAAGTACTCGCAAGCATCCACGGTGTCCTCCGGCAGCATCGAGATGCAGCGCATTCTGTTGTCCCGCGCACTGCTGGCGGCGACCAAATGAGCGAGATGATCCTCGACCTCGGTGACGACGCCAAAGAGTACGGCCGGCAGGCACTTCGGGCATTCGATGCAGCGGGCGGAGATCAGCTCGTGCAACAGGCCGAAGCCAAGCCCGATATCCGCGACTCACTCGTCGGCCCGGTGCTCAATGAACTCGGCGCATGGGACCTCGACGCCCGCACCGACGCCGACGGCCTGGAAGCGGCGGCGGCACTGTGCCGCAGCGCCGGCTACTGGGCACTTCCGTATCCGGTCGCCGAGCGCTTGGCCAAACCGACCGACACGGATTCCGACGGCCTGATCGTCGTGGCGTCGAATCGTCCCTCGGCGGCCGTCGGTGGCGTCGAGACACGGTGGACAGCGGTGACTTTGGATGGTGTCAGAAGTTCTGTCGTCGGTCACGGTGCCACCGGGCCCGCATTCGTCACACCGCTCGAGCTGTCCGAAGACCGACAGGAACGGGGCGGGTGATGTGGCGCTTGCGCTCGTGCTGCCGTGCTGGACGTTGCTCGGAATGCTCGACCGCGCCATCGAGCTGACCATCGCGCACGTGAGCCTGCGCAAACAGTTCGGCCAGCCGCTCTCGGCGTTCCAGGGTGTGCAGTTCCAGCTGACCGACGCGGAAGTGGAACGCAGTGGGCTCGAGATCCTCGCCAAGTACGCACTGTGGAGCATCGGCTCCGGCAAGCCGGAAGCACTTGTCGACGCGCTCGCGCTGCGGATGTCGGCGATCGAGGCGGCCGAGGTGGTCTTCCGGGTGTGCCATCAGCTGCACGGCGCCGTCGGATTCTGCGACGAGACCACCCTTTCCTGGCTGTCCCGATACAGCCAGCCGCTGCGCAGGCTGCCACTCGGGTTGTCCGCGACGCGCGACGAGCTGACCCGGCGCGCGGGTCGATCCGGTCTGACGGGGTTGTACGCGTGACGGCCGACCTCGACGAGTTCCGCGCGGCGTGCGCGCCTGGTGCAAGGAGCACATTCCACCCGATTGGCGCGCGACTCAAACCGGCGTCGACGATGAGGAATTCGTCCGGTTCCAGAAGTGGTGGTTCGCCGAGTTGCATGCAGCGGGCTACGCAGTGCCGCACTGGCCGAAAGAATGGGGCGGCGGCATGTCTGTCGCCGAACAGATCGTTCTGTACTCCGAGCTCGCTGCTCACGACGCGCCTCGGCTCGTCCTCGCGTTTGTCGGGATCCACCATGCCGCGTCCACTCTGTTGGTCGCCGGAACAGACGAGCAGCGCCGCCGACACCTCCCCGCCATCCTCGACGGCGAGATCTGGGTGCAGGGCTTCTCCGAACCGGAGGCGGGGTCGGACCTTGCCAGCCTGCGGACCACGGCGCGCAAGGTCGGCGACGCCTACGTCGTCAACGGCCAGAAGCTGTGGGCAAGCGGCGGCAAGCACGCAGACTGGTGCCTGCTGTTGGCCCGCACCGACGTCGAAGCCCCCAAGCGCAAAGGTATTTCGTACTTTCTGCTGGACATGGCCAGCCCAGGCGTCGAGGTGCGGCCCATCCGCAATGCGATCGGCGACTCCCACTTCTGCGAGGTGTTCCTCAACGATGTCGAGATCCCGGCCACCAACCTCGTCGGCGATGAGAACTCCGGATGGCAGGTGGCTCAGGCGACGCTGGGCGCAGAGCGCGGGATGACCATGCTGGAGCTCGCGGAGCGTCTCGGCAACGCGGGCTTCCGGTGGCTGGTGCAGTCGTGCCCGACCGACGATCCGGTCGTCGCCGACCGGCTGGCACAGTTCGACATCGAGATCACCGGTCTGCGCGGGCTGTGCAGGCAGCTCGTCGAGAGCGCCGAGGCAGGCACCGCCGGGACCCGCCGACGCGTCGGTGGTGAAGCTGTTCTACAGCGAGCTTCTGCAGCGCATGACCGACTTCGGCGCAGAGGTCGGCGGCGTGGCGGCGCACACCGAATTGATGAAGTCGGCGAGCAGCGGCTGGGAATCCGGCTCGTGGGTGCTGGATTTCATCGGCTCGTGGGAGTGGACGATTCCCGGCGGATCGAGCGAGATCCAGCGGACGATCATCGCCGAGCGCGGCCTGGAACTGCCGCGAGAGCCGAGTGCGGTCTGATGGCACACGAATTCGACGAGTTCCACGCCGAGCTCAGATCCGTCGCGGGGGAGCTGCTCGCCAAGGACCGATCGGTCGACTGGCAGGCACTTGTCGACGCAGGCTGGGTCGGGCTCGAGGTTCCGGAGCAGTTCGGCGGGGCGGGTGCGACATTCGCCGAAGTCGCGGTCGTCTGCGAGGAGATGGGACGCGCGGCCAGCGCCAACAGCTACCTCGGCAGCGGCGTGCTCGCCGTGGGCACCTTGAATGCGTTGCAGCCCAGCGATACCCGAGATCGACTGCTGACGGATGTCGCGTCGGGCGCCGTCAGGCTTGCCGTCGCGGTCGAATCGACCGAATTCGTCCCCGATGCCGAGGGCGCCGACGCAGTGCTCGTTCTGGTCGACGGTGGGGTCGCCGTCGCGAATTTCACCGTCACACCGCAACCCGTCCTCGACGAGACCCGCCGACTTGCGACGGTGTCCGCCGATGGTGTCGAGGGTTCGGAGATTCTCCGGTTCGAGGGTGATGCAGCCGACGCGACACGACGTCTGCGGGAGCGCGCCGCAGTCGCGGTTGCCTGCGACAGCCTCGGCGTGTCGGAGGCGATGCTGTCCGCGACGGTCTCCTATGCGAAGGTGCGGCACCAATTCGGCCGCGCGATCGGATCGTTCCAGGCCGTCAAACACGCCTGCGCCGACATGTTCACGACGATTTCGGTGTCTCGCCAACTCGTTTCGGCGGCGGTCGACGCCGTCGCCGAGGCGCGACCGGATGCCGGTGTGGCGGTCGCGATGGCGAAATCGCACGCCTGCGGTACCGCCGTCGACATCGTGGGCAAGGCGATGCAACTGCACGGAGGAATCGGCTACACGTGGGAGAGCGGCATCCACGTCTACCTCAAACGCGCCGCACTCAATCGTTCGCTGTTCGGATCACCCGCGGCTCACCGCAAAGAGCTCGCAAAACGCTACCTGTAAAAGGAGTTTCACCATGGGCGTGCCCGTCTACAAACGCATTCTCGACCTGTTCGAGGCCGAGGGTGTCAACACCTTGTTCGGCATCCCGGATCCGAACTTCGTGCACATGTTCACCGAAGCCGAAGCCCGCGGATGGTCGGTCGTGGCGCCGCACCATGAACTGAGCGCCGGGTTCATGGCCGAGGCGGCGTCGCGGATGACCGGTAAGCCGGGACTGTGCATCGGCACCCTCGGCCCCGGTGTCGCCAATATCGCGGGCGCCATGATGTGCGCGCTTGTGGAGAACTCCCCGGTCATCTTCCTCGGTGGCCAGCGTGCCCGAATCACGGAACGGCGGGTGCGCCGGGGCCGCATCCAATTCGTCCAGCAGGAAGGACTTTTCACACCGTCGGTGAAGTACAGCAGCTCGATCGAGTACGCCGACCAGACCGACGAGATCGTGCACGAGGCGATTCGCCGGTCGATGTCCGGCACACCCGGTCCGTCCTACATCGAGTTTCCGTCCCACGTGATCCTGGAAGAACTCAACGTCGGGGAGGCTCCGGCGCCATCGGATTACCGCTTGGTCAACCAGGGTGCTGGTGCCCGCGAGGTCGCAGAGGCCGTGAAGCTGATCCGCGAAGCCAAGAGCCCGATCCTGCTGGTGGGCCACGGCGTTCACACGTCGCGGACCCAGGCGGAGGTCAAGGAACTCGCCGAGCTGATGGCCTGCCCGGTGATCCAGACGTCCGGCGGCACGTCGTTCATCCCTGGGCTGCAGGACCGGACGTTCCCGTACCTGTTCTCCCCGGCCGCGAACCAGGCAGTCGAGGAATCCGACCTGTGCGTCGCGCTTGGTACCGAACTCGGTGAGCCGATGCACTACGGCCGGACTCAGCACTGGGCCGAGGGCGATGCGAACCGCAAATGGGTGTACGTCGAACAGGACCCGACCGCCATCGGCGTCAACCGGCGGTATGACGTTCCGTTGGTCGGCGATCTGCGCGGCGTCGTGCCGCAGCTCGTCGAGGCGCTGCGGGACACCCCGCGCGCCCCGTCGCCGAACCTCGAGACCTTGGTCAAGGCCGACGCCGCCGAACTGGCGCGGGTGGCCGAAGAGGCGCCGAGTGGACGCACCCCTGTGCACCCGGCGCGCTACGTGGTCGAGGCGACAAGGGCGTTCGACGAGTTCGCCAAGGACGGCATCATGGTGCGCGACGGCGGCGCGACCGTCATCTTCCAGTGGACCTACTCGCAGTCCAAGCCGCGCGACGTGATCTGGAACCAGAACTTCGGTCATCTGGGCACGGGTCTGCCGTACGCGGTCGGTGCGTCGGTCGCCGAGGGCGGCAAACGCCCTGTCATGCTGCTGACCAGTGACTCGGCATTCCTGTTCCACATCGCCGAACTGGAGACCGCGGCGCGGCAGAATCTGCCGCTGGTCTGCGTCGTCGGCGTCGACCACCAGTGGGGCCTCGAGGTCGGCGTGTACAAGCGCACCTTCGAGCAGCCGTCACCGCAGCCAGGGGTGCACTGGAGCAAGGACGTGCGGTTCGACAAGATCGCCGAGGGTTTCGGCTGCCATGGTGAGTTCGTCGAGAAGGAGGACGAGATCGGTCCGGCGATCGAGCGGGCGTATGCCAGCGGCAAGACCGCCGTCGTGCACGTCTGCATCGACCCGACGGCGAACTCCGAGGAGATGCCGAAGTACGACAGATTCCGAACCTGGTATGCAGAAGGCACTCAGTAGGGAAGGGTTTACAGACATGCGTGAATATCTGAAGTTCTACATCGACGGCCAGTGGGTCGACCCGACGGATACCAAGACGCTCGACGTCGACAACCCGACCACCGAGCAGGTGTCGGGCAAGATCGCGATCGGCTCCGCGGCAGACGTCGACAAGGCGGTCAAAGCCGCGCGCAAGGCGTTCGCGACGTGGTCGGTGACCAGCCGCGAGGAGCGGCTTGACCTACTCGGCGCGATCGCCGCGGAGTACCAGAAGCGCTCCGGCGATCTCGCCGACGCGGTGCACGAAGAGATGGGCGCGCCGCCGTCGCTGGCCGCAGGCCCCCAGGTGATGATGGGCCTCGGGCACCTGATGGGCGCCGTCGACGCTTTGAAGAACTTCTCGTTCGAGGAGCAGCGCGGGTCGGCGCTGATCGTCAAGGAGCCGATCGGTGTCTGCGGCCTGATCACACCGTGGAACTGGCCCATCAACCAGATCGCGTGCAAGGTATTCCCTGCGATGGCGACCGGATGCACGATGGTGCTGAAGCCGTCGGAGGTGGCGCCGTATTCGGGCCAGATCTTCACCGAGGTGATCGACGCGGCCGGGGTGCCCGCCGGCGTCTACAACATGGTCTTCGGCGACGGCCCCGGTGTCGGCACGGCGATCTCGAGCCATCCCGATATCGACCTGGTGTCCTTCACGGGGTCAACGCGCGCCGGGGTCGAGGTCGCGAAGAATGCGGCCGCGACGGTCAAGCGGGTGACGCAGGAACTCGGCGGCAAGAGCCCGAACATCGTCATCGATGACGAGAAGTTCGCCGACAGCGTCACCGCAGGCGTCAGCGCCATGATGGTCAACACCGGCCAGAGCTGTAATGCGCCGTCGCGCATGCTCGTTCCGCGCGGACCGCATCGCCGAGGCCGCCGAGATCGCGCGCGGTGTGGCCGAGGCGGTGTCGGTGGGTGACCTCGAGAACAAGCGCGCGATCGGACCTGTCGCCTCCAAGGCTCAGTTCGAGAAGGTGCAGGGGCTGATCCAGAAGGGCATCGAGGAAGGCGCGACGGTGGCGGTCGGCGGACCGGGACGGCCGGACGGGCTCGACACCGGTTACTACGTCAAGCCGACGGTGTTCTCCGAGGTCGACAACGACATGACGATCGCCCGCGAAGAGATCTTCGGCCCGGTGCTGTGCATCCTGCCCTACGACGATCTCGATCAGGCCGTCGACATCGCCAACGACACGGAATACGGTCTTGCGGGCTATGTTTCGGCCGCGGACCTCGATGCGGCCCGCGCGCTTGCGCGCCGGATCCGGGCCGGCCAGGTGGCGATCAACCACGCGTTCGACCTGAATACGCCGTTCGGCGGATACAAGCGAAGCGGCAACGGCCGCGAGTGGGGCGAGTTCGGCTTCGAGGAGTACCTGGAGGTCAAGGGCACGCTGGGGTACGCACCCCAGCCGTCCTAGCCGGCAGGCGTCTCCGCTAAGCTGTTTTGCTCCTCGCGTGCGCGACGCTGCGCGGTGCACCGCGTTGATGATGCCCTGGTAGCCGGTGCACCGGCAGAAGTTGCCGGAGAGGCCCTCACGGATCTCCTCGTCGGTGGGTTGCGGGTTGTCGCGCAGCAGCGCCGTTATCGACGTGACGAAACCCGGTGTGCAGAAGCCGCATTGCAGTCCGTGGCATTCGCGCAGAGCGGACTGCACGGGCGAGAGCTCACCGTCCTCGCCTGCGATGCCTTCGACGGTGGTGACCTCCTGGCCGTCCACCTGAACGGCGAAGATCAGGCACGCGCGTACCGCCTGACCGTCGAGCAGCACCGTGCAGGCGCCGCACGCCCCGTGCTCGCAGCCGAGGTGGGTGCCGGTGAGGCCGCACCTATCCCGAAGGAAGTCGGCGAGTGTCAGCCGGGGCTCGACGGTGTGCCGGTGCGCGCGGCCGTTGACGGTCAGCTCGACCGGCAGCTCATGCATGAATCGCCTCCCTCTCGGATGCCTGCGCCTGACGTACCGCCGCGGCCCACGCCCTTGCCACCATCGCGGCGCCGACACGGGACCGGTAGTCGGCCGACCCCTGGCAGATCGGCGGGAATGTCGGACAGCCCACCCATCGCGAGCCTGCCGACCTCCTCTGCGGTGACCGCGTCGGCGGGCTGGCCGACGACGGCGTCTTCGGCCGCCGAGCCGCGCAACGGTGTGGAACCGAGCCCGAGCAGCCCGATACCGCATCGCGCAACCCGGTCGTCGTCGTCGAGTTCGACGGCGACCGTCGCGCCCGCGATCGCGAAATCGCCGTGGCGGCGCGCGAATTCCTCGACCGCGAAGCCGGATCGCCCACCCCACACCGGGAACCGCACGGCGGTCAGGATCTCGTCTGGTGCCAGCGACGTCTCCCACAGGCCCGTGAAGAATTCGGCGGCTGGAATGTCCCTGCGGCCTCGCGACGACGTGGCCTCGATCGTCGCGTCAAGCGCGAGCGCGACAGCGGCGTACTCCGCGGCGGGGTCGGCGTGCGCGATCGCGCCGCCGAGCGTGCCCCGTGTGCGGATCTGGAAGTGGCCGATATAGGGCGTGGACAACGTCAGCAGCGGCACCGAGTCGGCCACCTCGTCGTCCATCCCGACCAGCGAGTGCGGCGTACCCGCCGCAACCGACAGCTCGTCGTCGGACAGTTCGATGTTCTTCAGTTCGTCGATTCTGGAGATGTCGATCAAATTCTCGAAGTACGTCAGCCGCATCGCGAGCATCGGCACAAGGCTCTGCCCGCCCGCGAGGATCTTCGCGTCCTCACCGAACTCGCCGAGCATCTGCACCGCCTCGGCGACGGTGCCGGGCCGGTGGTAGGTGAATGCCGCGGCTTTCACGACAACAGCCGGATCAGGGCGGCCTGCAACTCGTCGGCCAGGTCCGCGGCGGGGTGCGCGCGCTTGCGCCTGCCAAGCAGGAAGCCGACGGTCACACCTGCAGCGACCGCTGCGAGCGCGGGTGCATAGCGTTTGGCCATCGGCACGGCAACGACTTTCAGGAGATCGACGGAGTCGCCGCCCGCATCGGCTGCGGCCGCAACCGATGGCGCGGCGGCCGCCGACGACGACGTGCCCGCCGGTGCGGAGCCGCCGAGCAGTTCGGCCTCGAGATTCCTCGCGAACTGGCCGATCAGGTTCGTCGACACGTCCGCCAGCACACCGCGACCGAACTGTGCGGCCTTGCCGGAGATGGTCAGGTCGGTGGTGATCGAGACGAGGGAGCCGTTGGTTCCCTCGTCCTTCAGCTGGGCGGTGACGAGCGCCGCGGCGTTGCCGCTGCCCCTCGTCTCCTTGCCGCTGGCCTTGATGACCACGCGTTGTGCGGCCTCGTCCTTCTCCTGAAACGACGCCTCGCCCTTGTAGGACACGGTGATCGGCCCGACCTTGACCTTCACCGCCCCGGTGAAGTCGTCGCCGTCGACCGAAAGCAGCTGGGCGCCAGGAATACAGGGCGCGACGCGCTCGACATCGGTGAGCACCTGCCACGTCGTGGCCGCGGGCACCGCGACTCGGAATTCGTTGTTCAGCTCCACCGTCAGTGGTCCTTTCCAGATGCGCCTGCGTCGGCCTTGGCCTGCTCGATGAGCTCGACGATCGCGGCGGGGCTCGCGGGCAGCCGGGTGACCGTCACGCCGAGCGGGGCGAGTGCGTCGTTGATGGCGTTGATGACCGCGGGCGTCGACCCGATCGCACCGCCTTCACCGCAGCCCTTGTATCCGCCGACACCAGGGCCCGGGATCTCGACGTGGCCGTATTCGATCGCGGGTACCTCGGTGGCCGTCGGCAGCAGGTAGTCGACGAAGGTGGACGACAGCGGGTTGCCGTCGTCGTCGTAGACCATGCTCTCGAGTAGCGCACCGCCGATGCCCTGCACAGTGCCGCCCGCGATCTGGCCCTCGACGACGTTCGGGTTGATCATCGGGCCGACGTCCTCGCTGACGATGTAGCGGGTCAGCGTGACGTGTCCGGTCTCGATGTCCACCTCGCAGGTGCATGCGTGGGTTGCGTTGGCCCAGTGGATCATTGTCTTCGCGGTGAAACGCGCGGTGGCCTCGAGCGTGGCCGCCATGCCCGGCGGAAGCTGAGATGGTTCGTAGTACGAGCGGTAGGCGAGATCGGCGAAGCTGACGAACTTCTCCTGGTCGTCACGAACGTCGGCCCGCGAATTGGCGAGTTCGATCGCCGACTCGTCGACCTCCAACCGGTGGGCGGCCATCGCGATGATCTGCTTGCGCAGGATGGAGCCCGCTTCGTCGACGGCTCCCGCGGTCATCGGGCCGCTGCGGCTGCCCTGTGTGCCCGCGCCGTACGGCGTCACCGCGGTGTCGCCCTGGATGGTCGAGACGTCCTCGATATCGGCGCCAAGTGCGTCGGCGGTCAGCTGGACCACCGTCGTTTCGATGCTGTTGCCGGTCGATCCGCCGTTGACGTAGACGTTGATCTTGCCGGTGGGTTCCATCCGGATCGTCGCGCCCTCGGTGGCGAGGTGACCCGTCGCCGCGCCGGTGGGTTCGATGTAGGCCGAGAACCCGAGCCCGATGTAGCGGCCTTCGGCGAGCGCGTCGCGCTGCTCCTTGCGGAAACCCTCGTGGTCGAGGATCTTCACAGCCTGTTCGAAGGTGTCCGCCGGTGCGACGTGCTCGTAGGGCATGCCGTTGGGGTTGAAGTACGGCATCTCGTCGCCGCGCAGGATGTTGCGGCGGCGCAATTCGACGGGATCCATGTCCATCTTGCGCGCCGCGATGTCGAGAAGTATTTCGCGGGTGAGGGTTTCGTACTGCCACGGTCCCCGGTATGCGGCGAGGCCCGCGGTGTTGGAGAAGACCGTCTTGTAGTTGAAGCTGGCTTTGGGCACCCGGTACGGGCCGGGGAAGAACATGCCGATCGCCGCGGTGGTCAGCACCGGATACGGAGTCGGATACGCCCCGATGTCCTGTACGAAGTCGATGTCGGCGGCGAGGATGTTGCCGTCGGAGTCGAACGCCATCCGCACGTCGCCGTCGACGTGACGGGCCTGACCCGCCGACATCAGGTTCTCGCGGCGATCCTCGATCCACTTCAGCGCGGCAGACACCTTGCGGGCGGCCAGCATGATGCACATGTCCTCACGCATCGGCACGACCTTCTGCCCGAACCCGCCGCCGGTGTCGCGCATGATGACCCGGACGTTCTGCGCGGGGATGCCGAGCAGCCGGGCGGCGAACGCGCGCAGTTCGTGCGGGGTCTGCGTGGACGCCCACATGGTCAGTTCCCGCGACGACGCCTCCCATTCGGCGACAAGGCCGCGCGTCTCGATCGGGACCGGCGCGTGGATCTGCTGGTACACGTGCGCCGCTGCGACGTGCGCCGCACTGGAGAAGGTCTCCTCGTCCGGCGGTGCTCCGCCCATTCCACCCGCGACGTTGTCGGGATAGGCGTCGTGGACGATGACGTCGGATTCGGCGGCCAGCCGAACAGCCTGGGTGAAGTCGGCGACCGCGGGCATGGGGTCGTAGTCGACGTCCACCAGTTCGACGGCGTCCTCGGCGACATACCGCGATTCGGCGACCACGAGGGCGACGGGGTCGCCGACGAACTTCGCCTCGCCCTCGGCCAGCGGCGGGCGCGGAGTATCGGCGATGTCCTTGCCCGCGACCGCGTGCCAGGCCTCTTTCACGTCGGGGTTCAGGTCCTCGGCGATGAACACCGCGTACACGCCGGGCAGGGCCAGCGCGGCGGCGGTGTCGATGCGGTTGATTCGCGCCCTGGCAAATGGGCTCCGAACGAAACACGCGTGCAGCATGCCCGGCCGCGTGACGTCGTCGACGAACGTTCCGTGGCCGGTGAGCAGGCGAGTGTCCTCGACGCGGGGGACCCGCGCGCCCGCATATCTGGTTGCGACGGCTTGATCTATTGAAGTCATGGCAAACGCTCCAATCCGCCGTCGATGGGGACCCTCCACAGCCTGCTAAGCAGTTGCTCAGCGAGCCTACCGGATACGCGATTCTCGCTATTGAGCATATGACATTCTCACGGCGGGGCCGGTTAGATTGCCACCGTGAGCCGGTGGATCGCCAGGGTCGAGCGCACGGTCGCCCAGGATGTCCCCGGCAGGCCGGAGGACGTTCGCGCCTTCTACGCCGACCTGGACAACATCAGGCTGGTGCACCCCCTCGTCGTATCCGTGCGCACCGTCGAACGCAACGAGACCGCCGACGGCTATGAGCAGACGTACCGGGTGACCGATCGAATCCCGCTCGGGCCGCTGCATCTGCGCACGAGTTACGTTGCCCGGCTGCACGTCCCGACGACGGGCGACGTGTTGACCGACGCCAGGCAGTTTCCTCGCGTTCGGCTGTCCGGCGTCGTGTCCTTCGAGCCGACCGAGTCGGGTACGCGCGTCACCGAGCGGATCGGGATCGAAGCTCCCCGGCCACTGCTGTCGGTCACCGTCGGCAAGGCGGTCGAGGCGCACACCGAGATGCTCGCCGGAATCCGGCGACATTTCGAAGGGCAGCGCTAGGCAGGCGACGCCAGGCCGCGGCTAGGTCGGCCAGTACCCGGTGCCGGTGAAGAAGCCGGGCTGCCAGCCCTGCTCGGCGAGGCACAGCAGCGGACGCCCGTCAGGGGCCTGCGCGGCAGCCTGATCTTTCGGGCACGGGGATCCGATCTCCTGCACACCGAAAATCTCGGGTGAGATGACCCAGAAGCCCGTGTAGACCGGCGGCCACTGGTTGGGGATCCAGTGGCACTGCAGCGGCTCACCGCCGGGGCCGCGCCCGAACGTGTTGATCTCGAAGTTGTCGCAGGGCGCCGACATCCTGGCCTCGTAGTTCATGAACGGCACATCCGTGTCGTATCGGCCGGGCTTGTCGAAATACAGGTTGTCGTTCGGCTCAGCCCCGGCGACCTGCGCACTTCCGAGTGCGGCGCACGCCAGTGCGCCGGCGATGACTGCTTCGCGAATCATTGTCCCCACCTTCCTCGCCAGGAGCCTAACGGTAGCGCCCTGGTCAGGTAAGCGTTTGGGGTCCTCGGCCGCGGGTAGTCACGCCGTCATGCCCACGCGACGATGCGAAAAGCGAAGAAGACGTCCAGGAAGACGACAAGGTCGCCAGCTCGCGGGCCGGTAAGCACGGCGAGGACGGCAGCTACGTCGGCCAGTCGTCATCCGACGACGCCATCGACGCGGGGGAGACCGGCGCGGAGGCCCGCAGCCAGGAAAAGCACTGACCTGCCCTCCGATTGGCCCGCGGACGTGAGACTGTAGAGGCCTATGGATGGCTACGAGTACTTGTCCTACGAGGAGTTCGGCCGCAGGTTCTACGAGATCGCCGTAACCGAGAAGCGTGTCGGCGATGCGATCGGCGCGATCGCGGGTGACGAGTTCGAGATGGGCCCGATGGGCCAGGGCCCCGGCAAGATCGCCAAGGTCACCGCGAAGGTGCGGATCCAGGAGCCGAAGGTCGAACGGTCCGACGGCGAGGTGATCACCTTCGCGATCCGTATCCCGCTCGAGATCGACATGGTCATCGACCTGCGCATCGACAAGCCGAAGTTCGTGGTGTTCGGCGAGATCTCCTTGAGCGCGACGGCGCGGGCCGCCGAACCGCTGCTACTGATCCTCGACGTTCAGAAACCGCGACCGTCGGACATCGAGATCCATGTCACGTCGAAATCTCTGCGCGCCGAGCTGTTGCGGGTCGTCGCGGGCGTCGATGCCGAGATCCGGCGGTTCATCTCGGCGCACGTGGCCGGAGAAATCGACAGCCCGGAGTCGGTCAAGGCAAAGGTCATCGACGTCGCCGAGCAGCTCGACGCCACGTGGGACACGATGTAGAGGCTCTACTTCTGCAGGGTGAACTGGACAACGTCCACCTGGCGGTCGCGGAACATCTTGGCGCAGCCGGTGAGGTAGCGCATGTAGCGCTCGTAGACCTCTTCGGACTGGATCGCGATCGCCTCGTCCTTGTGCTCCTCGAGCGCGGCAGCCCACAGGTCGAGCGTGCGCGCGTAGTGCGGTCGCAACTCCTGCTTGCGGGTGAGGGTGAAACCGCCTTCGGCGGCGCGCTCCTCGACCATCGGCACCGACGGCAGACGTCCGCCAGGGAAGATCTCGGTCATGATGAACTTGATGAAACGGGCCAGCTCGAACGTCAGCGGGATGCCGAGTTCCTTTGCGCGTGCGGCATTCTCGCCGACGATGGTGTGCAGCAGCATGACCCCGCCTTCGGGCAGCGCACCGTAAGCCATCTTGAAGAAGTCCGGATAGCGATCGTGGCCGAAATGCTCGAACGCACCGATGGACACGATCCGGTCGACGGGCTCGTCGAACTGCTCCCAGCCCTGAAGCAGCACCCGCTTGCTCCGCGGGCTGTCCATCGCGTCGAACGCCTGCTGGACGTGAGCGGCCTGGTTCTTCGACAGCGTCAGGCCCACGACGTTGACGTCGTACTTCTCGATCGCCCGCCGCATGGTGGCGCCCCAGCCGCAGCCGACGTCGAGCAGCGTCATGCCCGGCTTCAGGCCGAGCTTGCCGAGCGCCAGATCGATCTTCGCGATCTGGGCTTCCTCGAGGGTCATGTCATCGCGCTCGAAGTACGCGCAGCTGTAGGTCTGCGTCGGGTCGAGGAAGAGCCTGAAAAAGTCGTCGCTCAGGTCGTAATGTGCCTGGACGTCGTCGAAATGCGGCTTCAGGTCACCGCCCCCGTCAGGTGATTTCGGCATCGTCACAGCGTAGTTGACGTGCCGGTTAGCCCCTAATCGGTCATTCCTCTACGATTCTGCAGGTGCGCAGACTTTCCAGGCCCGTTCGCCTGATCACCGTGTTCGCTGGAATCACCGCGACGGCCTCGCTGCTGGCGGCTCCGGCGCAGGCCGATCCGACCACCGACGCGTTCCTGAACGCGGTGACGGGTGCCGGCCTCGGTGGAACCACCGATCCGTCAACTCTGATCGCCGCGGGCCAGTCCGTCTGCCCGATGCTGGCCGAGCCTGGCCAGAATGCCGCCGATGCCGCCTCCACTGTCGCCGACGCAACGGGTATGTCGCTCGGCGGATCGACCTTGTTCACCGGGCTCGCTATTTCTTTCCTCTGCCCGCGGGTCGTGGATTCGATCGGCGGCGGCGAGATTCCTGCGATCCCATCGGGCCTTTTGGGGCTCGGTTTCTAACCGACAAGGCCGGCCATCTCGGGTCGCTTCGGCTCACGCCCGTCACCGCTTGATATCCCGCGGGCGTGGTCCCATATCCACGGCGCCAACATGTTCTTGGTCCACAGCACCTGCGAATAGGCGCGCGAACGCAGCGTCGGCTTCGTGGCCGTCTGGCTCGGCCTTCGCCCAATCATGGCTGCTGCCAGGCAGATCGAGGGCCTCAGCGGCCGCGGCGGCAAACAGCAGGTGCCCCTTCGTCGACCCGTGCACCCGGTCGCGGCTCCAGACGTCCGGCTGGGTCATCGACGCCGCGCCATACAGGTCGACCAGCCTGAACCCATAGGTTCTCCGAGGCCGTGGCGATTGCCTCGTTGGTCCGCAGCATCCGCGTGGTCAGGATTCTGCCGATGGGAACGATCTGCCCGATATTGGGGAAGGTGGTCGTCAGCACCGTCGCGCCGGATTGCGCGAGACGTTCGTGCAGCAGGTCGAGGTCGGCCAGCGCACGGTCGAAAAGCCGTCCAGGGCGGGTGATGTCGTTCATTCCGACGCACACGCTGATCAGGTCCGGTCGCATCGCAAGGGCCCGCGGCAGTTGGTCGTCGAGCACATCGCGGATCCGGCGGCCACGGATCGCGAGGTTGGCGTAGTGCAGGCCGGGGTGCAGCCCATCGAGCTCCGCGGCCAGCCTGTCGGCGAAGCCGACGATTCCCTCGGAATCGTTTCCGTCCCATAGTCCCTCGGTCTGACTGTCACCAAGGGCCACGTAGCGGTGATACACGCCGTGTGCCATGGGCGTGACTCTAGCGGCGCACGGTGAATTCACCTCGCCGGGCTAGCCGAGACCGAACCGGGTCAGGTTCAGCGGCCTGCCCACCACGCTGAGCTGGTTGACGACATCCTCGAGCCGAGTGCGCGGAACGTCGATCCGCCACTCCTCGAGGCTGCCGGACAGACACAGCTTGTCGGGCTCAATGCTGATGTCCGTCAACTGAAGTCCGTGCGGCAGCTCGGGCAGCTGCACCCGGTATCCGGGTGTGCGATGCGGCAGGCCGAGCCGTCTGCGACCGAACACGAGGCCGCGCGGGCGCAACCACAGTGTCGATCCGTCCAGTTCCGCATCCACCTCGAGGTGCCCGAGTGCCGGTCGACCTGCGAGCCGCAACCGTGCGATCCCGTCCGGCCCGATCTCTCCCGTCAGCCGCGGCGCCACCAGTCGGAACAGCTCGTCGAGGGTGTCCGTCGGAAGCTCGACCGTCAGGTCGACGGGTGCGGCCACCAGCACCGGCGGAGCGGCGGGACGGAGATGCACGTTGTGCAGAACGGCGGTGGCGCGGTCCAATCTGTTGTTGTCCCAGCGGATATCGCGTGCTGCCAGCCGGACGTCGCTGAGCTGGCCGACCGCGAGACCGCGCACGTCGAGCCGCGAGTCGAATTCGGTGACGGTCAGTGTGATGTCGCCTTCATCGAGGCGCACCGACAGCTCGCGACCGACCACCAGCCTGCGCAGTGTCATGAACAGCGTCCGGTAGGCGGCGGCCGCGCCGGTGTTCACAGGGGCGACGGCGGCCGTCGACCACAACGACGCAAGCATGTCGAGCGGCCGAAACGGATCCCACCGCCGCTGCGGTCGCGATCGCGTCATTTCACCCAGCATCCTCGCATCAGTGTTGGGCGCGTCAAAACTGCTGTGCGCCGGCCTGGCCGCCTCAGGGTATGAAGCTGTTCAGCAGTGCCCGCATCGACTTGGCCACCGCATGTCGTGTCTGCACCGGGTCGTCGGCGTTCGCGATCAGCATCGCGCCTCTGGTCAGCGCACCCAGCAGCAGCCGCGTCGACGTCTCCGGGTCGTCGATCACCATCGCGCCGCACTTCGCCGCCTCCGTCAGCGAGTGCACGATCACCGCATGCGCGTACTTCTCGTCCAACTCGGTGTATCGGGCCAAGCCGAGGACCGCGGGTCCGTCCAGCACGAGGATCCGCTGCACATCGGGCTGCAGGACTCCGTCGAGAAACGCATCGAAGCCCACCGCCAGCTCGTCGAGCCCGTCCTTGGCGCCCTTGGCCGCATCGAGTGCCGCCGCCATCAACTCCATGTGCGCCTCGACGAACACCGCCTCGAAAAGCGCCGTCTTGGTGGGGAAGTGGTGATAGAGCGCGCCGGTCGTGAGCCGGGCTTCACGGGCCAGGTCCTCAACCGACGTGCCGCGGAACCCCTTCTCACCGAACAGGCTGCGGCCCGCGGCCACCAGCGCGCCGCGAGTCTGCGCGACCTGCTCGGCGCGCAATGACGGGGGTTCTGATGTCGTGGACATGGCTCTCGTGGTCGGGGCTGACGGGCCAGCCTAGCCTATTGACATAGTAACGATATGTGAAATAGTCAGACAATGACTTCAGCTCGCGAACGCATCGCCGGCCCGGCCGAGGACACCCGTCGGGCACACGACCGATCGAAGGACGCCCTTCCCGCCGCGGCGCGCAGAACCGCTGACCTCCTGCGCCGCATCGACAACGCGACCGCGCCCGTGCCCGGACTCAGCTGGACGACGGCCGAGACTGCGGCACACATGGTCGGCGACCTGCGCGACTACGCTCAGGCGCTGACCCGGCACGCCAACGGCTACATGACGCATGCCGTTCGGCAGGAGTCACCGTCGCGATTGAGCGCCGCCGTCAACGCCCGTCACCTGGAGGAGGTGCCGGAGCGCGACCTCGGCCATCTCGCCGACCAGATCGAAGACGCGGTCTCCGCCTATCTGACCGCAGCGGCCTCGGCCGACGATTCCACCACGATCTCCACGCCGAACGGTCTGGCCATCGACCCTCCGACGATGACCGCGCTGCTGCTGGGTGAGCAGGTGGTGCACGGGCTGGACATCGCGCGTGCGGCGAAAGTTCGGTGGCAGGTCGAATCACGAGACGCGCTGTTGATCGCGCCCGGTGTGCTGTCCATCGCACCGCAGTACCTGCGCCCGTCCGCGGCCGCTGTGCGGGCGAGCTTCGAGTTGCGCATCAAGGGTGCGAGCCGCTACCGGTTGGCGGTCGACCGCGGAAACGCCGTCGTCACCGATGCAGGAGAAAAGTCGGACTGTGTGATCACCGCGGACCCCGTCGCGTTCCTTCTGCTCGGGTACGGACGCATCTCGCAGTGGTCGCCGATCATGCGAGGCAAGCTTCGCGCAGGCGGCAGAAAGCCATGGTTGGCAATGAAGTTCGCCACATTGTTGGAGAGTCCCTGAGTTGGGGTAGCCCCGTACAGTGGACTCGATGACTTCCGTCGTAATCGTCGGTAGCGGCTTCACCGGATTCGAGTGCGCTCGCCGACTCTCCCGGATATTGCGCAAGCACGATGCAGCCGTCGACATCTCCATCATCTCGCCGGTCGACTACATGCTCTACACGCCGTTGCTGCCCGACGTCGCGGGCGGCCTCGTCGACGCCCGATTCGTCACCATCCCGCTGGCGAACACGCTGCGCGGCGTGCGCACGGTGCGCGGCCGGGTGGACGACGTCGACCTGGACGGACACACCGTCACCTACACCGACCCCGAGCAGCGAACGCGCAGCCTGACGTGGGACCGGCTGGTGCTGACGCCGGGCTCGGTCACCCGGCTGTTCGACATCCCCGGCCTTGCCGACTACGCGCGGGGCCTCAAGTCGCCGGCTGAGGCGGTCTACCTGCGTGACCATCTTCTCGAACAGCTCGAGTTGGCCAACATCGACGACGACGAGGACCGCATCAAGGCGCGGCGCACCGTCGTCGTCGTCGGCGCCTCGTACTCCGGCACCGAGCTGGTCGTGCAGCTGCGCGCGCTGGCGGACACGGCGGCCGAGCAGACGGGCTTCGACGCCGCAGACGTGAAGTTCGTGCTGCTCGACATGGCCGAACAGGTGATGCCAGAGGTGGGCGAGAAGCTCGGCGAGCGGGTCCAGCGGGTGCTGCACCAGCGCGGCATCGACGTGCGGCTGGGCGTGACGCTCAAGGAGGTTCACCCCGATCACGTTGTGCTCAGCGATGATTCACGCATCGACACCCACACTGTCGCGTGGGTTACCGGGGTCACCGGCGCCCCGTTGATCGGAACGCTCGGCTTACCGACCGAGCGTGGTCGGCTGAAGGTGCAGGCCGACCTGCAGGTGCCCGGTCATTCCGACGTTTTCGCGGCGGGCGATGCCGCTGCGGTGCCCGACCTGACGCAGCCGGGCAAGATCACACCGCCCACGGCTCAGCACGCGGCCCGGCAGGGAAAGGTGTTGGCGCGCAACGTCGCCGCCAGCCTCGGTTACGGAAAGCCGAAGGACTACCGGCACAGCGACATGGGGCTGGTCGTCGATCTCGGCCCGCACTACGCTGTGGCGAACCCGCTGAACATCCACCTGTCCGGCTACGCCGCGAAGTTCGTCACGCGGATGTACCACCTGTACGCCATGCCGCGCGCGGTCAATCGCTGGGCGGTCGGGCTGGCATACCTCACCGACGTGTTCTTCGACCGCTCGGTCGTCTCGGTCGGGCTGTCGTCACAGGACGACGCCAGGTTCTCCACCAGCGAGGGGATTCCGCTGCCGAAGGCCGACTGACGTGTGAATTGACGCGAAGTGGGAACTCGGCACGAATGGCTACCTATCGCGTGCTCAATCCCAAGGGTGACGTCGTCGACACGAAGGACATCGAAAGCGCGGAGAACGCGCATGCCTGGTTCGTCGATTCGAAAGCGGACAACTCCGAACTCGGTTGGCGGATGGAGGTCAAGGCCGACGACGGCCATTGGGCGTTCTTCGACGATACGGAGGGCGACCGGAAGTAGTCAGGCCCCGTCGCAGCTCACGCGCGCGGGTGGAAGCTGTTGTCACTCATGTCATCACGCAACTGTGAGGGTGACATTGTTCAGCGAAACGGCGACGTCGGTCGGCAGAATGTCCACGAACGTCGGTTGATCGCGGATCGCCTCGCCGCTGGCGATGATGTTGCCGCCGAAGTTGCCCGCGCACGGGAAGTTGTTGCACCGCAACCAAAAGCCCGGTGGGCTCTGGTACGGGTACATGCTCGGCGACTGGTCGACGCGGTACCTGCCCGGTGGGATGCTGGCTGTGGCCCAACCCTGTGGCGGCTTCGGCGCCGACGCCGAATACGCCGTTGGAGCCGTAGGTCACCGGGTCGGCGTTCGCGGGGGCCGCGCAGAGACCGCCGAGCAGGATGCCTGCCGCCAACGCGATGCCTACGCCCCTCATCGGCCTACCAGACCCGGATGTAGTCGACGAGCATCGCAGGCGACACGGCGCCGAAGTTCGGATCGCCGCCGCCTGGACCGCCGACCGCCAGGTTGAGCATGGTGAACAGCAGATAGCCAGGGTCGTTGAACGGCCACGCGCCGTCGATGGGTCCCGCAGGAACGTGGAAGTACGGCGGTCCGGCGAAGTCGTCCATCCAGAAGGTGAAGCCCTTCTCATCCCACAGGCACCGGTAGGTGTGCCAAGCGCCGTCGACCGGCCACCGGTGGGAATTCCACGTCTTGCCGTCCGATCGGGCGTGCACGGAGGTACCGGGCGCCCATTCGCCGTTGCCGTACCACTCGACGATGTCGACCTCGCCGTCCGGCAGCGGCCCCCGGCCGTCGGGGGTGTCCTCGATGTTCACCAGCCAGTACGCCGGCCAAAGCCCGGGCGCCATCGGCAGTTGAATCCGGGCTTCCCAGGTCCGGTTGATGCCGATCTTGATCTTGCTCTCGACCCGGCCGGTGAAGTAGGTGTCGCCCTCCTTGGTGGCCCGGATAGCGAGGTTGCCGTTGCCGTCGAGGGACACGTTGCGGGGATCGTCGCGATAGAGGCCGAGAACTGGCGGGGTGACGGGCTCGTTCCAGCTCACGACCGTCCACTTCGACCGATCCGGTGACGCGCCTGCCGGGCCGTCGAAGTCGTCTACGAAGAGGAACTCCGTCGGGGCGGCGGCGTCAGTACCTGGCAGGTCCGGCTCCGCGGCTGCTCGCGGGACAGGAAGTGCGGCGGCCAGCGCGGCAGCACCGGTCATCAGCATCAGATTGCGGCGATTCAACTCGGGCACAGGAGCACCTTAGCGTCGCGTTTTTGTGAATTTAACTAGGCTCTCCATAATGCCGAAGCACAGCGCTGGACTCCTGTTGTACCGGGTTACTGACGGTTCCGTCGAAGTGCTGATCGGGCACCCGGGAGGTCCATTTTGGGCGAAGAAGGACGAGGGTGCGTGGTCGATCCCGAAAGGCGAGTACGCCGAGGGAGAGGACCCCTGGTCGGCCGCACGGCGCGAGTTCGAGGAAGAACTGGGCAAACAACCGCCCGACGGCGCGCGGATCGATTTCCCGCCGCTGAAACAGCCCGGCGGCAAGATCATCACCGCGTTTGCGGTTCGGGGCGACCTCGACCTCGACGGCACCGTCAGCAACACCTTCACGCTGGAGTGGCCGAAGGGGTCCGGCAACGTCAGGGAGTACCCGGAGATCGACCGGGTGGGGTGGTTCGGGGTGGCTGAGGCGCGGTCGAAGCTGCTGAAGGGTCAGCGCCCGCTTCTGGAGCGACTGCTTGATGCGGTCGAAGGCGGCGGACCGACTGCGTCTCAATAGCATTGATCGTCAGGGCACGGCCGTGGATCCGCCAGCCCGAACGTGTGCGCAGATATTCGTCGTCGTAGCGCAGGTGCCAGGCCAAGTCGGTCACGTCATTGCCGTCGACAGTGAAATGGTGTGCAACACAGGTGATTCGACCGAGCGCATAGTCGGAGTCGCTTCCCGGAGCGAAGACCTCGCCGACGATCGCGTGCTCTGTCCTCGCAACGCCCGCCAACGCCGCCATCGCCGATCGGACGCCGTCGCGGCCGCGGTGCACGCGGACGGGGTCGAGTGACTGCGGTGGATCAGGCAGCCGCAATTCGGCTGTCTCGGTGAACAATTCGACGACGTCACCGAAGCGGCGATCGTCGACGGCGGCGGCGTACAGATGAACGAGATCGGCCAGCGCGAGCCGGTCCACTACTGCGAGAGCCATGACCTGCTTAGTTGCCTGCGTCGTTGCCGGCGCGGATCGCGTCGCGGCACTCGCGACGGGTCTGACCGGTCTCCTGCATACAGACCCGCACCGGTGTCTCCTCCTCGAGCGGCATCGGTTCGTCGGTGGCCTGGGTCGTCACGGTGATGGTCGGCGCAGGAACGACACCCTGGCTGGTGGACCAGATGGAGGCTCCCGTGCCCTCGAGCGTTGAGCAGTACACCGTGTTGCCGTTGGCGGTGGTCGCCGAGTCGCCGACAGGCGAGCAGTCCGCGCCGACGACCGGAGGTGCAGAGGCCGCCGCGGAGGCGGTGACCGTCGTCGTCGCCTCGGTGGGCGGCGGCGCGGACGGCAGGCGGTGACTCGGCACGCGGCGACGTCGCGGGCGGCGCAGGCGGAGTGGTGTAGTCGTCGTTGAGCAGCTTCTCGATCTCGCGGAACTGAATCAGCACAAGGACGATCGCGACGAGGAGCAGCGCAGCCAGGATCGCGGGCACGATGTACGCGGGCCGCAGGTACTTCCGTTTCGGAGCCGTCTGCGCGTGATGGGCTTCATGCCTGCCGCCGCCCCGCGCCCTGGTCGCGAGGGGCACCGACGCTTCCGTCATGTCGATGTCGGCCTCCGGCTCGACCCCGAGTCGGTGCGCACAGCGCTCGTGCGAAGTCGAGGCAGCTGATGTACCGGTCCTTCGGATCCTTCGAAAGTGCCTTGCTGAGCACCGGGTCGAGCGCCGACAACTCGGGACGTTTGTCGGAAAGCGCCGGCGGTGACGCGGTGAGGTGCTGGCTGATGACAACGGTCGGGTTGGAGTGCTGAAACGGCGGCGAGCCGCTCAGCAGATGAAACGCCGTCGCGGCAAGCGCGTACTGATCCGCGCGGCCGTCGAGATCCTCGCCCATCAGCTGCTCGGGTGCGGCATAGAAGACCGTGCCGACCGTCATGTTCGTCGCGGTGAGGTTGTTGGATTCATCGACCCGGCGGGCGATACCGAAGTCGCCCAACAGAACTCGCTGCTCGCCCTCCGTTGGATCGGTCAGCATGATGTTCGCCGGTTTGACGTCGCGGTGCAGCAGGCCCCGCTGGTGCGCATAGTCGAGCGCCTCCGCGACACCGGTGATGATGTTGAGAACCTCGTCCTTTGGCATGCCCTTCGGGTAGCGGTCCCGCAACACCTCCGCGGCATCCGTGCCATCGACGAAGTCCATCGAGATCCAGATCTGGCCGTCGACGTCGCCGCGGTCGTGCACGCCGACGATGTGCGGATGCCACAGCGTCGCGGCGAGGTCGGCTTCCCGGTCGAATCTCGCCCTGTACTCATGGTCGGCGCACACGTCGTTGCGCAGCACCTTGAGAGCGTCGCGGCGCGGCAGCCGCGGATGGTCAGCCAAGTAGACGTCGCCCATGCCCCCGGAACCGAGACGCCGCACGATGGTGTAGTCCGCGAAGGTCTGACCAGCGGCTAACGGCATGGCCGAATAGTACAGACGGGCTACAAATCGAGTGTGAGACGCTCCCCGTTGGCGGCCCGCGAGATACAGACCAGCATCATTCCGCCATCTCGTTCCGGCTCGGTCAGCAGCGTGTCGCGGTGGTCGACGGCGCCAGAGACCACCCGCGTCCGGCATGTACCGCAGAAACCCTGCTGGCAGGAGTAGGGCGCGGCGACGTTCGCGCGCCGCAACGCCGCCAGCAGCGTCTCGTCCGCCCCGACCGCGATCTCCTGGCCTGTCGAAGCGACGGTCGCCGAGAACGCCCGGCCGTCGACGACCGGCGGGGCCGCGAATCGCTCGAAATGCAGCTCCACATCGTCGCGTCCCACAAGGGCGGCGCGGATGGCGGTCAGCATCGGCGCGGGGCCGCAGGCATAGACAGTCGTGCCGTCCGGGCAGTCGCCGAGCAGTTCTGCCGCGGTGGGCACGCCGCTCACGTCGTCGGTGCGGATCTCGATTCGATCGCCGAACCGGCTGACTTCCTCGATGAACGGCAGGCTGTCGCGGCTGCGGCCCGCGTACACCATCGACCAGTCGACGCCGAGACGCTCGGCAAGAGCGAGCATCGGCAGGATCGGCGTTATGCCGATGCCGCCCGCGACGAAGCGGAACTCCTTCGTGGGGGAGCCGTAGCCGGGAACGGTCAGCGGGAAGGCGTTTCGCGGGCCGTGGGTCGTCACCGAGGACGCCTTCGCGCAACTCCTCGTGCACCTCGATCGACCCGCCGCCGCCGTCGACGATCCGGCGCACCGCGATCCGATATGTGCCGGTGTCGTCGGGGTCTCCGCACAGCGAGTACTGCCGTAGCCTGCCGCTGGGCAGGTGCAGGTCGAGATGTGCGCCGGGATGCCACCGCGGCAGCGGTCGGCCGTCGGCGGCCGCCATCGTCAGCGCCACCACATCCTGGTCGTGTGCCACCACCTGACGGTCGACGACCCGCAGCGTGATGACGCGGTCCGGCTCGGCGCGGCGTCTTCACCTTCCTGATGGCGCCGGAGATCGCCCACAGCGCCGATAACCGAGGTATCGGCGATGCCGAGCACGATGTCGTGGCGCCGACGGCCGGAGATGCTTGGCGGCGTCCGGCGGTAGCGGTCGAGCAACGCCCATCAAATGTGCGCGGCGCGGGCCGCGGGGGAGCTGGCCAGGTAGGCCACCGCCTGCGCCGTTGAACCCATCTCCTCCGGTGAGAAGCCCGGCCGGAAGTACATCGCCGTATTCGAGCCGAACAGCTTGCGGTATTTGGGAAGTAGCCCGAGCTTCGAGTCGCGCATCCGCATCCGGTTGAACGTCCACCAGCCATGTCGGTGGTCGGGTCGGACTTGACCAGGAACCAGGACGTGCGCTGGAAGAACACGAAGATCGCCACCACCGCCATCATCATCGCGCGGACCCGGTCGACATAGCTGTCGTGGAAGTAGACCGCGACGTCATGGGCGACGCTGCGATGCTCGACTTCCTCGCTGCCGTGCCAGCGGAACAGGTCGACCATCGTCGGGTCGGCCCCGTAGTCGTCCCAGGCGCAGTTCAGGGCGAAGTCGCCCATCACGGCGGTGTAGTGCTCGATCGCGGCGATGAACCACAGCCGGTCGCACAGGTGGTTGAGCCGACGCTTCGGATCGGTGGACTTCGTCGGCGCGAGCATCTTGGTCGAACAGGTAACTCGATCTGTTCGAGCATCGGCTTCGGGTCGATCCCGTTGACGACCATGTACTCGTGCAGCATCTGCTCGTGCACGTCGGCGTGGGTCGCTTCCTGGCCGATGAAGCCGCGCATGTCCTCGGCCAGCTGCGGATCCTTCACCAACGGCAATGCCTCGTTGAAGGTGTCGACGAACCAGCGCTCGGCTGCGGGAAGCACCACGTTGAGCAGGCTGACCACGTTGGACGCGACGGGATGTCCCGGTATCCAGTGCAACGGGATGTCGGTCGCGTCGAAGTGCACCTTGCGTGCCTGGATCTGAACCGGACCCGGATCGACTTCATGCTCGAAACGACGTGGACGCAGCATCGCGTTCCCCTCCCACCAGTGTGCTGTGGTGATTCTAAGGCCAGTAGGTGGGAACGGAGGTTTCGGATACTTGCGCAGCGTCAATATGACCACTCATGGCGGGGTTGAGCGACGTTCTGGGTTGGGCCAAACAGCAGGTCAGCGCGCGGGTGCCGAAAGCCGACCTCGACCAGCGTGACCCCGACTACATCCGCGAGCAGCTTCCTGGGTTGTGGCTGCTGGCCTCGCTGTACTTCCGCGCGGACGTCCGGGGCCTCGACCGCATTCCCGCTGAGGGCCCTGTGCTGTTGGTGGGAAACCACAGCGGTGGCAACCTCCCGCCCGACACCTTCGTCTTCACTCTCGCGTTCTGCTCGTACTTCGGCGTCGAGCGGCCGTTCTACCAACTGGCGCACAATCTCGTCGTCTCGATGCCAGGGCTTGGATCGCTGCGAAAGTTCGGCACCGTCGCCGCCAACCACGACAACGCCGCGCTGGCGCTGCAGTCCGGCGGGGCATTGCTGGTGTACCCGGGAGGCGACTACGAGGTGTTCCGGCCGTCCTGGAAGCGCCACGAGGTCGACTTCGACGGCCGCAAGGGTTACGTGAAGCTCGCCAGGGAGGCCGGTGTGCCGATCGTGCCGATCGCCAGCGTCGGCGGCCAGGAGGCGGCGCTCTTCCTCGACCGCGGCCAGTGGCTGGCCAGACTGCTCAGAGTGGACAAGATGGCGCGCCTCAAGAGCGTGCCCATTCTCCTTGCGCCGCCATGGGGTCTTGCTGTCAGCGATATGGTGCCGCGGCTGCCGCTGCCGACGAAGATCGCGATCGAGGTGCAGGATCCGATCGACGCGGCCGACATCGCCGACAGCGATGACGACGTCATCAACGACAAGGTCCTCGGCCGCCTTCAGGACGGGGTGGACCGGCTGGCGGCGGAGCGACGATTCCCGGTGATCGGCTGATGAGGCTGCAGAGGCGCGTCGAGATCGACGCCGACCGCGAAGCGGTGTGGAAACGGGTCAGCGACCCGTCGAGTTATCCGGACTTCATGGCCAACCTCGAACGATGGGACACCGTGACAGAGGGTCCCGTCGGCAGTTGGCTCCCGCTACACCGGGCACTGGAAGATCGGCTCGGTGCCGGTCGGCGGCGTCATCGAGATCGTCGAGTTCGACGAGGACCGTGACCTGGCCTGGATCGGCATCACCGGGATAACGCAGCGCGGCCGGTTCCGCCTGCGCGATTGCCCAGACGGTCGGACGCAGTGTGATTTTCCGGATGGCCTACGAAGCGCCTGGTGGGTTGCTCGGCGTGATCGCCGACTGGGTGTCGGCGCGTCAGGTCGCCCGGACCATGACGCAAACGCTGGAGAACCTGCGGGAGCTGGCGCAGGGCTAGCCTGCGGGTGGCGGTGCGGGCACAGGCGACGTGGGAACGCCGACGTTCGAGCCGGGGGCGATCGGGACCTGCTCGGGCCGCAACGTGTTTCCGCCGACGGCGCCGGGAGCCCCGCCGGCCATGGTGCCCTGCTCGGCCATCAGCTCGGCGGCTTCCTTTGTGCAGTCCAGGTTCAGCATCATCTTGCCTTGACCGACCATCTTCTGGCTGGTCACCATGCATTGCGCCTGCGGGAGGGCGCTGCCGACCCCTCCGCCGAAACCGGTTTGCATGCCGATGCCGTGCAGGATCTTCACGGCCTTGTAATACGGTTCGCCGATCACGTTCATCTGGTTGGGGTTCACCGGGTCCGAACTGGCGGTTCCCGCGCTGAGCAGGCCGATCGAGCCCGCGGCTACTGCGGTTGCGCCCAGGACGACGAGCATTCTCACGTGATGACTCCCTAAAGTCGGTGCGCTGCGAACATATCGCAGCCGTGACAATTGTGAAACCGGTGAAGAACCGCTCAGCGTTACACCTGCGTGTTCACCGCGGCCCGCAGAGCCTCGCAGAGCGAGGCCGCGCGGGGGTCGCTGAACACCTCTTCGAGCAGGAGCCGATGCCCGTCGGGGCCGCCAAGCGGGACACGCCAATTCGGGTATTCGTCCGTCGTGCCCGGCTGGTTCTGGGTGCGCATTTCGCCGACCGCGTCGGCAAGCGAAAGGCCGAGCAGCCGCGACGGGGTGCGACCCAGATATCGGTACAGCCCCAGAACGGTGTCGTCGACGCCGGGCTTTTCGCCAAGCAGGCCCGCGCGCCGCAGTTCGGCGACCCACGCCGACTGCTCGGACCGGTCGTCGGCCAGTTCCTCCTCGACCGGTCGGGTCAACAACCCGAGCTCGGCGCGTAGCCGGACATGCTCGCCTGCCAGGTAGCCCGCGGTCGGCGGTAGGTCGTGGGTGGTGACCGAGGACAGGCAGTACTCGCGCCAGCGCTGGGCGGCCAGCGGTCCGCCGTCCGCGTCGCGATCGAGCTCGAACCACAGGATCGACGTGCCGAGCAACCCCCTGCGGGCCAGGTAGTCGCGCACCCACGGTTCGACCGTGCCGAGGTCCTCGCCGACGACCACCGCCTCTGCGCGATGAGCCTCGAGCGCGAGGATGCCGATCATCGCCTCGTGGTCATAGCGCACGTAGGTGCCCTCGGTCGGGAGCGCGCCCTTGGGGATCCACCACAACCGGAACAGCCCGATGATGTGGTCGACGCGAATGCCGCTCGCGTGCCGCAGGATCGCGTTGACCATCGCCCGGAACGGTTCATAGCCTTGGCTGACGAGTTGGTCGGGACGCCACGGCGGCTGCGACCAGTCCTGACCGAGCTGGTTGAACTCGTCGGGCGGTGCGCCCGCGGTGACGCCGAGCGCGAGCACATCCTGCATCGCCCACGCGTCGGCGCCGTTCGGGTCAACGCCGACGGCGAGATCGTGCATGATGCCGAGCTCCATGCCTGCCCGCAGGGCGGTCGACTGCGCGGTCGCCAGCTGATCGTCGAGCTGCCACTGCAACCACCGGTGGAAGTCGACCGTCTCGGCGTGCTTGGCCGCGAACCCGGCGACCGCGGTGCCGGAGGGGCGGGTGAATTTCTTCGGCCAGCGATGCCAGTCAGGTCCGTGACGTTCCGCCAGCGCGCACCAGATCGCGAAGTCGTCGAGGCTGCGGCCTTCGCGTGCGCGGTAGGCCTCGTATGCCAGCTGTCTGCCTGCGGACCGTTCGACGCGGTAGACGGTTTCGAGCACGTCGCGTTTCGCGCCCCACGCCGCGTCTCTGTCGATCAGATCCGCGTGCCTGGCTTCCTTCTGCAACTCCAGCCGCCTGCGCCGGATTCGGCTGCGCCGCCCCACCTCGGCGAACTCGGGGATCGCTTCCGGTCGCAGATACAGCGGGTTGACGTAGCGCCGGGATGTCGGCAGATACGGCGACGGTTCCATCGGTGCCACCGGCGCGGCGGCATGCATCGGGTTGACCAGAATGTATCCGGCGCCATGGTTTGCGCCCGACCACACGGCCAGATCGGTGAGATCGGTCAAATCACCTACGCCCCAAGATCTTTCCGACTGCACGCTGTAGAGCTGGGTGGCCAATCCCCATATCCGCTTGCCCCCGAGCCGGAGCGGCAACTCGAGCTTGGCCGGGACGACGATCAGCGGTGCGCTCGACTCGGACGAACCCGCCTGGAGGTAGAGCCGGTGATAGCCAAGCGGCAGATCGGCCGGCAACTCGAAGGTGGCCTCTCCGACCAGTCGGTCGCCGAGATCGAATGGGGGAGTGTCGTTCTCCAGCTGACGCAGCCCTGCCCGGACGCTGCCGTCCTCCAGCCGGATCCACAGCCCCACCGGCTCACCGTGGGTGACGTGCACCCAGAACGAGGCTTCGCTGTCGGAGCGGGCGACGATGGTCGGCGGCAGGCTTCGGGTCCAGTGTTCGCGGTCATGCGACGCGAGCGCCGCGCTCCGTTCGTCCTCGGTGGCCGCAGGCACGCCGAGCGCCGCCAGCACGGCGATCAACGTGGTCTCGGGCACGTCGACGTGCCTACCCGTCCAGTCCTGGTACTCGGTGGCGACCCCGTAGCGACTGGCAAGCTCGCCTAGCGACTGCGGGGTCTCGGCCATGGGGTCAATCTTGCCCGCTTATCGTCGCGCTCACTCGACATCGCGGCCCAACAGGTCATCCCAGGTGTCGCGGCGAACCACCAAGCGCGCCTTGCCGCCGCGCGCGAAGACGACGGGCACGCGCCTGGCGCCGTTGTATTGATTGGACATCGTGTAGCAGTAAGCGCCGGTGACGGGCAGGGCGAGCAGGTCACCGACGACGGGGTCGCGCAGCGCGATGCCGTCGACGAGCTGGTCGCCGGATTCGCAGTGCCGCCCGACGATGGTGACCGTCTCGCCGTCGCCGCCGACCCGGTCGACGAGCGCCGCCTCGAACCGCTGCCCGGTGAGCGACACCTCCAGATTGTCGCCCATACCGCCGTCGACCGCGACGTGGGTGACCAGTCCGCGCTTGACCGTGGTGACCCGGTACACCGTGCAGGCGCTGGTCGCGACCATGCTTCGGCCCGGCTCGACGATGATGCGGCTGCCCTCGGGCAGCAGCGCGCGGGCCTGCGCGGTCATCGCCTCCGCGTAGTCGTCGACGCTGGGCGGGTGTTCGTCGTAGGTGTAACGCACGCCGAGGCCGCCGCCGAGGTCATAGGTCTCGAACGTGCCGAGCTTGGCGATCGGCTCGACGGCGGCCGCCAACTGCTCGACGTTGAGCAGCTGTGATCCGACGTGGGTGTGCACACCGTCGAGCTGCAGTGCCGAACTGCGCTCGATCCGCGCGATCGCGTCTCGGGCGTCGTCGGGCATCAGACCGAACTTGGAACCGGCGTGACCGGTCGCCTGCGACGCATGGGTGGCCGCCTCGACGCCGGGGATCACCCGGACCAGGCAGCGCTGCCGATGTCCTTGCGGCACGATGCGTTCCAGCCGGTCGATGTCGTCGAAGTTGTCAACGACGACGAGGCCGAGCCCGTGTTCGACGGCGATCTCGAGCTCTTCGTCGGTCTTGGCGTTGCCGTGCAGGACCAGTTTGTCGGGATCGGCGCCCGCCTTGATCGCGGTGAGGATCTCGCCTCCGCCCGCCACATCGAGATGCAGACCTTCCTCGACCATCACCCGCTGCACCGCCGTGCACGGGAACGATTTCGACGCGAACGCGACATCGGCGCGCGGCCACCGACTGCGGAACGCGTTCAGGTACTCCCTGGCCCTGTCCCGAAGCGCATCCTCGGCGACCACGATGGCCGGGGTGCCGAACTCGGCGGCGACGTCGTCGAGCCTGCACCCGCCCACGACGAGGCTGCCGTCGCCGTCGGTGTGTGATCCCGGCGGAAACAGGCTCAGCAGATCGACTGCCATCGACTTGGTGCTCATCGGCTCAGCCTTGCACTGGAGGACCGAGCGGCGGGGCCCGACTCGTCGGTAACGTCGGTGCCCATGGCGCAGGGACGGCTCGAGGACGTCGGCGTCTCGGTGCGCAATCGGCGAGCCAGGGTGGCGGTGGCGGCGCTTTTCCTGACCAACGGGGCGCTGTTCGCCAACCTGCTACCCCGATATCCCGAGATCAAAGCGGATCTGGCGCTGTCCAACGCCCACTACGGCGTGGCGATCGCGGCGTTCTCGGCGGGCGCGCTGTTCGCGGGTCCCGCGGCGGCCGCACTCATCCGTCGATTCCGATCCTCGCGTGTCGCGGTGGCGGGCACCATCGGCATCGCGGTGTTCGTCCTCGTCGCCGCGCTGGCACCGTCGGCATTCGCGCTCGCCGCGGCGCTGTTCGTCGCCGGCGCGTCCGACGCCTTCACCGACGTCGGGCAGAACGCTCATGCGTTGCGGCTCCAGCGAAACTACGGGCGCTCGATCATCAATTCGCTGCACGCCGTGTGGTCGGCTGGCGCGGTGCTCGGTGGGGCGATGGGTGCCGCCGCGATCGCGTTGGACATTCCACGCACGACACACCTTGCCGTGTCGGCGGTGCTCTTCAGCGCCGTGGTGCTCGCCGCATATCCGTTTCTGCTCCCCGGCCCCGACGAGGACGATCACCCATCGGCACGTGCGAAGGCCGTGGCGCGGCCGGGCTTCGCCGTCTACGCGACGCTCATCGCGCTGGTGTTCATCGCCATCGCGGGGGCAGTGGTCGAGGATGCCGGAAGTTCCTGGGCCGCTGTGTATTTGCGTGACAGCCTCAGCGCCCCAGGCGCGCTGGCAGTCTCGGGCTATATCGCGTTGGTCGGCTGCCAGTTCGTCGGGCGGCTGATCGGGGACCGCCTCGTCGACCGGTTCGGTGAGCGAACGGTGGCCAGAGTCGGCGGGCTCGTCGCGGCGGTGGGGATGGGTGCGGCGTTGGCGTTTCCCGGCATACCCGGCACGATCGCCGGGTTCGGTGCCGCCGGCTTCGGGCTCGCGACGGTGATACCCGCTGCCATGCACGCCGCCGATCAACTGCCGGGAATGCGGGCCGGATCCGGGCTGACCGTGGTGACGTGGCTGTTGCGGGTCGGCAGCATAACCTCGGCGCCGGTGGTCGGTCTGATCGCCGACGCGACGAGCCTTCGGGTCGGGCTTCTCGTGGTGCCCGCGGCGGGTGTGGCCGTGATCCTGCTCGCGGTGGCGCTCAGCCCGCGGCGCCAACCATCTCGATAGTCAGCACACCCGCGACGATCAGCGCGATGCCGAACCCCATCAGCCAGGTCAGTGGTTCGCGGAACAGCACCCTGGCTGCGACCGCGACCAGTGCCACACCGCACGCGGTCCAGATGCCGTACGCGATGCCGACGTGCATGCCCAGCTTCAGGGTCAGCCACAGCAGCACGAACGACACGACGTAGCCGATCGTGACGGGGACGATCCAGATCCGCTTGCGGAAGCCCTCGGATGCCCGAAGTGCGATGGTCGCGATCACCTCGAACAGGATCGCGCCTGCCAGCGCCGCCCACATCAGGACGGCGCCTCATCGGTGTGCCGCGAACCCAACTCGACGCACAGCACCCCGGCGATGATCAGCCCGATGCCCACCATGATCGGCACCGTGAACGGATCGCCGAAGATCGCGGCGGCAAGCACGGCGGTGCCCGCTGTTCCGAGCGCACCCCAGATTCCGTACGCGACGCCGATGGACAGCCCCGTCCGCAGCACCAAGGTGAGCAACACGAAAGCGCTGGTGTAGCCCGCGACGACCACGATCAGCCAGGCCGAATGGTCTTGCGAGGCACGCAAAGACAGGGTGGCCGCCACCTCGACGATGATCGCCGCGCCCAGCAGCACCCATTTCCGCACGGCTTAAAGCTAGTCGACGGCCCGCTCCACCATCGGCGTCAAGACCTCGTGGGCGAACCGGCGCAGTTCGGCGTCGTCGCCGAAATCGGGATCGCTCGGCGGCATCGAGATATAGGTGAAGAACAGCCGCGCGAAGACGTCGGCGACCCAGCGCACCTGCTGCGATGGGCTGCCGGGTTCATCGCCGTGGATGTAGTTGGCGATGAATGCCGAGCCCATCTTCAGCAACTCCTCGGAATCGGCGATCGGCGCGGGTTCGTTCTGCGCGGCCCTTCGCAGAATCGGATGCTCGCGCGAAAACGAGACCGCGGCGATGAACGCTTCCGCCACCCCCTCCTGCGGATCGTCGACGCTGTCGATGGCATCGGCAACGGCGCCGAGGAATCGCTGCGTCTCCCTGCGAACCAGCGCCGCCACCAGATCGTCCCGCCGCGGATAGCGCCGATATGCCGTCATTCTCGAGACGCCAGCTCGGCGTACCACGTCTTCGACCGTAATGCGTTGCAGCCCAACGGCTGCGGCCTCGTTCAGCGCTGCGTCCAGGATGCGTTGGCTCGTTCGGTCGACCGGCTCGTCGGTTCGTCCGTCCGTGCTCGCGCCACCGACCACCTCGACGAGCTGCAGATCCATCACGATGCGGCGACCTTCGGGCTGAGCGCGCCCGCCGCGCGTGCCTCGGCCATCTGCAGATAGCGCGGCGCGCCGAACGCCCATCGCACCCGTTGTGCGTCCAGCCGCAGCATCGGCCCCATCAGCGCGCGCGTCAGCATGGGCGGACGGTCGTATCCGATGAGCTCCTGCGCCCACCGCGGCGCCATGCTCATACCCGCGAAGATCGCGAACCTGTGCAGCTGCCGATCGATCCGCTCGGGCAGATCGGGGAAGAACGGCGACGTCATCAGGAAGTCGATGAACTCCCGCGTCTGCGCGTTGACCGAAAGCCGCGGCCGCATCGACTCGACGTAGTCGTCGAGTTCGGCAGCCGTCTCGGGCACCCAGTCGGCGCCGCCCATCCGGCCGATCACCGCCTGCTCGCCGAGATAGCGGTCCTTTTCATGTTGGGAGAGCGGCCTATTCGTCGCCTCGAACGCTCGCAGGATCATCCACGGGATGCACGTGTGCACCCACGCGATCAATTCGGGATCCAGCGCGCGGTACGGCACGCCGTCGGGGCGGGTGCCGTTGACGAACGAGTGGACGTGTTTGACGCGCTCGATGACGGCGGTGGCGGCCTCGGTGTTGCCGAACGTGGTGGTCAGCACGTAGCCGAGGGTGGCACGTGCGCGCTGAAACGGGTCCTCGCGGTAGTTCGACAGATCCTGGACGCCCGCGATGACGGACGGATGAAGGATCTCCAGCACGATTGCGGGCAGTCCGGCCTGTGACACCGAGGCGAGATCGGAGTTGATCTCCCACGACATGCTGCCCGGCCCGGTGAGCCCGGGGTCGCCGGCCGGACCGCCGTAGACGTCCGGGTCGTCGTGGCGGCCCGCGCCCTTCTCGAAGTCCTCGATCGTCCAGCGGCGGAGCGCGTTCATCTCGTTTCCCCTTGGTATGAATGTTACAAACTGACTCTCAGATATACCATTCCGTGTCGCATCTCCCTGTCAACCAGGAACCGCCGGTAACCTGGGTTGGCGATGACTCCCGATAACACCCTGGTAGAGACTGTCAGCGGCCCGATCCGTGGCGCTGACGACGGTCGGGTGACCTCGTGGAAGGGCGTGCCGTACGCCGCTCCGCCCGTCGGCGACCTGAGGTGGCGAGCGCCGCAGCCCGCCCCGCCGTGGACCGCCGTCGCCGACGCAAGCGCGTACGGCTTCGTCTGCCCGCAGCCCGTCGACCCGAGAATCCCGTTCGACCTCGGCGCGCCGCAGGATGAGGACTGCCTGACCCTCAACGTCTGGGCGTCGTCGGACACCGCGGCCGGTGACGGCAAGCCGGTGATGGTGTGGGTGCACGGCGGGGCCTACATCATCGGCTCGGCGAGCCAACCGCTCTATGACGGTCGAGTGCTTGCCGCCGACGGCGAGGCGATCGTCGTCACCGTGAACTACCGGATCGGTGCGCTCGGATTCCTCGACCTGTCCGAGTTCGACTCCACCAGGCGCCGGTTCGACACGAACCTCGGTTTGCGCGATGTGCTCGCGGCGCTGCGCTGGGTACGCGACAACATCGCCGCGTTCGGCGGAGACCCCGACCGTGTCACCCTCTTCGGCGAATCGGCGGGCGCAGGCATCATCACGACGCTGCTCACCAGTCCGGCCGCCGAAGGCCTGTTCTCCGCCGCGATCGCGCAAAGCTCGCCTGCCACATCCGTTTACGACATCAGTCGGGCCCACGGCATCACGCGCCTCGTCCTGGACAAGTTGGGCATGACGACATCCGACGTCGAGCGCCTGCCACAGGTTCCGGTCGACGTGATCGTCGCGGCCGCCACCGACGTGTTCTACGACGTGCCCGTGCGCAACCCCGGCACGCTGGCGTTCGCGCCGATCGTCGACGGCGACGTCGTGCCCGACTATCCGGTCAAGCTGGCGCGCGAGGGCCGCTCCCATCGCGTCCCGTTGATCATCGGCACCAACAAGCACGAGGCCGCGCTGTTCAAATGGATGAAGTCGCCGCTGATGCCGATCACGCCGGAGGCGATCAACGCGATGTTCACCGAGCTCGCCGCCGAGCAACCAACCCTGCAACTGCCCACAGAAGACACGATCGGCACCACCTACGCGGGCCTGCGCGGGAAGGCCCGCGGTATGGGTGTCGCGCGGGATATCGGCTTCCGGATGCCCTCGGTGTGGCTGGCCGAGGGACACAGCGCCGTCGCGCCCGTCTATCTGTACCGATTCGACTTCGCCACCCCGATGCTCAAACTGCTGCGCATCGCCGCCGCCCACGCCACCGAATTGCCGTTCGTCTGGGGCAATCTCGTCACCGGTCCCAAGGACCCGACGTTCAAGTTGGGCGGACTGAAGAGCGGGGCGGTGGTCTCAGAGCGCATCAGGGCCCGCTGGCTGAACTTCGCGATTCAGGCCAAGCCCACAGGCCTGCCGGGGGAGCCGGAATGGCCGCCCTATCAGGAACCTGACCGTGCGTGCCTGCTCATCGACAGGCAGGACGCCGTCGCCAGCGACATCGACACGCATATCCGCGCCACCTGGGGCACCGAGGTACTCAATTTCCGGTAGCCCGGACGGGCCTCGCTAGAATTCCCTCCGGAGGTGACGCTGTGGACTGGGCAAAAGCAACCGAGCACGTGCTTCCGCCGCTGATGCACGACCCCGTGACGTTCGCCGTGCCCTTCTTCCTCGTGCTTCTCGTCATCGAGTGGGCCGCCGCGCGCAAGCTCGCGCACACCGAGACCGAGCGCGCCCCGTCCGGTGCCTACCTGAGGCCGGATGCGTGGGCCAGTATCTGGATGGGCGTGGTGTCGATCGGCACCAGTGCGGTCATGAACGGAATCGCGCTCATCGGCTACGCGGCGCTCTACGTCTACGTCGCGCCGTGGCAGCTTCCCTCGAACGCCTGGTACACGTGGGTGATCGCCATCCTCGGCGTCGACTTCCTCTATTACTGGTATCACCGGATGGCACACCGGGTCCGCCTGTTCTGGGCGACGCATCAGGCGCACCACTCCAGCCAGTACTTCAACCTCGCGACCGCGCTACGGCAGAAGTGGAACATCAGCGGCGACGTATTCCTTCGCGCGCTGCTGCCACTGTTCGGCGTGCCGCCGTGGATGGTGTTCGCCAGCTTCTCCATCAACCTGGTCTATCAGTACTGGATCCATACCGAACGCATCGGGAAGCTCTGGCGGCCAATCGAGTTCGTCTTCAACACCCCGTCGCACCACCGGGTGCACCACGGTATGGACGAGATCTACCTCGACAGGAACTACGGCGGCATCCTGATCATCTGGGACCGGCTGTTCCGCAGCTTCCAGCCAGAGGAGTTCCGGCCGCACTACGGCCTGACGAAGCAGGTGGACACCTACAACATCTGGACGCTGCAGACCCACGAATACGTGGCGATCGCGCGGGATCTCCGCGGCGCGCGCCGCTGGCGTGACCGCTCGGCTTCGTCTTCGGCCCACCCGGCTGGGAACCACGGCAGACGGTGCAGCCCGATATCGCCGCACCGGTCACGATGTCGAAATAGCACGCCGCACGCAGGGGTCCACCCCGTAGTGTCGCGGTGTGAAAACGGTGTTCGATTCCCACGTCGACCCTGGCCTCATCGACCGGTCGCTTGCGGCGAGCGCGCTCGACTCGATGTGGCTGGACATGCCGAGGCCGTCCTATGAAACCCTGTCCGGTTCCGTCACCGCCGACCTGCTGGTGGTGGGTGCGGGTTACACCGGGCTGTGGACGGCATTGCATGCCGCACAGCGCAATCCGAACCAGAAGGTCGTGCTGGTCGACGCCGAACGCGTCGGATGGGCGGCATCGGGTCGCAACGGCGGCTTCGTCGACGCCAGCCTGACCCACGGCGCCGCGAACGGAAAAGCGCGCTGGCCCAACGAGATCGACACCCTCGAGGTGATGGGCACCGAGAACCTCGACGGTATGCAGGCCGATATCACGCAGCTGGGACTCGACGTCGACTGGCAGCGCACAGGGATGCTGTCGGTGGCGACGGAGCCGCACCAGGTGACCTGGTTGCAGGAGGCTGCCGACGACGGCGAGGGCCGGTTCCTCAGGCAGGACGAGGTGCGCGCCGAGGTTGCCTCGCCGACGTACCTCGCGGGCCTGTTCAGCCCCGACTCGACGGCGATCGTTCATCCCGCCAAGCTCGCATTCGAGCTCGCCCGCGCCTGCGCGGATGCGGGTGTGCACATCTTCGAGCACACCAATGTCACGGCGATGGACGGCGCGAGCGGACCGATCACGTTCTCGGCGGGCGGGGGCGCAGTCATCGCCAAACAGGCCGTGCTGGCCACCAACGTCTTCCCCAGCCTGGTCGTGCGCAACCGGCTGCAGACCATTCCGGTATACGACTATGTGCTCGCAACCGAGCCACTCACCGACGAACAGCTCCGCCGCATCGGATGGGCCAACAGACAGGGAATCGGCGACTCCGCCAACCAGTTTCACTACTACAGGCTGTCCGCAGACAATCGCATCGTGTGGGGCGGCTACGACGCCATCTACAACTTCGGCCGCAAGGTCAAGCCGGCCTACGAGGACCGGCCTGCCAGCTATCGGCTTCTCGCCGCGCACTTCTTCATCACCTTTCCTCAACTCGACGACGTCCGGTTCAGCCATCGCTGGGCGGGCGCCATCGACACCAACACCCGGTTCTGTGCCCACTGGGGGCTTGCCCGCGGCGGACGCGTCGCCTACGTGAACGGTTTCACCGGCCTCGGTGTCGGCGCGGCACGTTTCGCCGCCGACGTCTGCCTCGACCTGCTGGACGGCGGCCCGACCAAGCGCACCGAACTGGAGATGGTGCGAAAGCGGCCATTGCCGTTCCCACCCGAGCCGCTTGCCAGCATCGGAATCCAGGCGACGAGGTGGTCGCTCGACCGCGCCGACCACTCCGCCGGACGGCGAAACGTGTTGCTTCGAACGCTGGATGCTCTCGGACTCGGCTTCGATTCCTGATAGTCCACGTAGCGTTTGCACGACGTTTGGATTGGGCCGATCCGAAGTGCCCACATGCCCTACCGAGATCAGTAAGCTCAGCCGCGTCGGGTTTGGGGAACAAGACGTCCACGTCGATCGACGAATGGATGTCGCCTCGAGAAAGGGACGTAAATCGTGACTGACAGGCTCGCCATCGGCGAGAAGCTTGAACGTGGACAATCGCTGACGTCGAAGAACGGGGCGTACACACTCACCCTGCAGGACGACGGCAATCTGGTGCTTGGCGCGCAGGGCGACGCCGTCTGGGCGACGGGCACCAACGGTCAGGATGCCGAGCGTCTCGAGGTGCAGAAGGACGGCAACGTCGTGCTCTACACGTCGGATAAGCCGATCTGGCACACCGATACGAAGGGCGCCAAGGACGTGCGGCTGATCCTGCAGGACGACCGCAACGTCGTCGTATACGGATTCGAAGGCGTCGCATGGGCTTCGGGCACGAACACCGATGAGGCGGCGGCACCACCGCCAGTGTTCGGTGACGCCGCGGCGCCCGAGGCCTCTCCCGAGGTCGCGCCCGCCGCCGTCGAGGAGCCGCTGCCGCCCGCCGAGGCTCCTGCTCCGCCGCCTCCGCCGCCACCGCCTCCGCCACCGCCCGCACCGCGCACGTACACGGTGGTCTCCGGCGACACCCTGTGGGCGATCTCGGAGCGTTTCTACGGCGACGGCAACAAGTACCACCAGATCGCCGCCGCCAGTGGCATCAGCAACCCCGACCTGATTCATCCGGGTCAGGTGCTGACGATTCCTTAGCCGAAGTGACGCAGGCAGCCCGGGCCGAATGGCCCGGGCTGCCTTGCTGTGTGCACCCGCGCCGGTAGGGTAGAAGCCCACTGACCCCAACGAATCGGAGTTCATAGTGCGCCGTCAATGGTTGCGCTCGCTGGCGGCCGTCGTGGCCGCCCCGGTCTTTGCGCTGACCATCCCGTCGGCGCCTGCGCAGGCCGATCCCGGCGTGCTGGTCTACCCGGGAATGGAGATCCACCAAGGCTCGGCCGTGTGCACGCTCGGATTCGTCGACCCGGCTGCGCGCACGGCGTTCACCGCGGGTCACTGCCGCGGCAACGGGCCGGTGGTCGACAGGGACAGCAAGCCGATCGGCACGTTGACGATGTTCCGCGACAACACCCCCGACGGCGCCACCGTCGCCACCGACCACATGATCTCCGATTGGGAGGCCATCAGCATCGCGCCGGACGTGGCCGTCAACGACATCCTGCCCGGCGGGCGCATCCTCTACTCCGATCCCGGCATCGTGCCGACGCCCGGCCTCGGGGTCTGCCATTTCGGCGTGGTCACAGGGGAGAGTTGCGGCAACATCGAGGCGGTCAACAACGGCTGGTTCACGATGGCCAACGGCATCGTCAGCCAGAAGGGCGATTCCGGCGGTCCGGTGTATGTCGTGGCTGCCGACGGGCGGGCCGCCATCGTCGGAATGTTCAACAGCACGTGGGGCAACTATCCGGCCGCGGTGTCCTGGCAGACGGCCAGCCAGCAGGCTCGTGAAGACGTGGTCTCGTCCGCGTCCGGCACCACCGGCTGAACCAGTCTATTAAAGACTTGACTTATATAAGTCGAGGCTTTTAGTCTCATGTCGTGCACGCGTTCGACGTCCTCGGCGACCCGGTCCGCAGGCGCATCCTCGAACTCCTCGCCGACGGCGAGCTGACCGCGGGCGTCATCAGCTCCGCCATTCAAGCCGAGTTCGAGATCAGCCAGCCTGCGGTATCCCAGCACCTGAAGGTGTTGCGGGACAACGGCTTCACGTCAGTTCGCCCCGAGGGGCAGCGGCGGCTGTACGCCGTCAACGGAGATGCGCTGCGGGATGTCGACGAGTGGCTGGCCGGATTCCGCCGCTTCTGGACGCCGAAACTCGATGCACTCGCGACGGAGATCGCCCGCGGTAAGCGACAACGACGAAGGAGCGCACCATGATCGACGTCGACCACCAGATCAACGCCGTGCAGCGCACGGTAGGCGACCGGACACTTGATGCCGGGGAGGCCCGTGTCGTCACGATCAGCCAGTCCTACGAAACCGATGCCGCCGACCTCTGGGACGCGTGTACCGATATCGAACGCATTCCGCGGTGGTTCCTGCCGATCACCGGCGATCTCCGTGTCGGCGGTTCCTACCAACTCGAGGGCAACGCCCACGGCACCGTCCTGACATGCGACCCGCCTCGCGAGTTCACCGCGACATGGGAATTCGGTGATGCCGTCAGCTGGATCGAGGTGCGGATCTTCGACGAGGGCCTGCATCGTTCTCGCTTCGAGCTGCAACACATCGCGCACGCCGACGATCACTGGGAGCAGTTCGGTCCTGGCGCCACCGGCATGGGTTATGACGGTGCACTGGTCGGTCTCACGATCCACCTGTCGACCGGGCGGTCCGTCGAGCAGTCGTGGGGTCAGGAGTGGATGGCGTCGGAAGACGGCCGCCGATTCACGAGGAACTCCGGCGAGGCCTGGTATCGGGCGAATGTGGCCGCGGGCGCAGACGATGACTGGGCGCGGGCCGCCGCAGATCGCTGCATTGCCGCGTACCTGGGAGAAAACTAGAACACGTTCTAGCCAGTCGCGCATACCGGAGATATCCTCGTGTGCGATGGATGCCCAGACACCTGTCCAGATCGCGTGGGTGACGACCGATCTCGATGCCACCGAAAGCGCCCTGACCACGCTATTGGGCGCGAAGAAGTGGATACGCGTGCCGGATGTGCACTTCGGTCCTGACACGTGCACATACCGAGGTCGGCCCGCGGACTTCGTCGCGCACATCTCGTTCAGCTACGCAGGTGACACCCAGCTCGAGTTGATCGCCCCCGTAACGGGCGAGAGCGTCTACACCGAGTTCCTCGACCGGGCCGGCCCTGGACTGCACCACATCTGTGTCGATGTCGACGACGTCGACGCGGCGGTCGGCGCCGCGGAGGTGGTGCAGCGCGGGACGATGCCCGGCGGCATGGAGTTCGCGTACGTCAGCGCCGAGGCGGCCGGCGTGCCGTATATAGAGATTGCGCACATCTCGCCCGAGATCCGGGCGTTCTTCGATTACGTGAAGCAGGAGCAGCAGTGACGTCCATGACGCAGATCCCCGAGGCCCTGGACGCGGCCGCGGTGACGAGTTGGTCCGACGAGTTCGACGTCGTGGTGATCGGCTTCGGTATCGCGGGCGGATGCGCGGCGGTGAGCGCCGCTGCCGCGGGCGCCAGGGTGCTGGTGCTCGAGAAGGCAGCCGCAGCAGGCGGAACCACCGCGATGGCAGGCGGTCACTTCTACCTCGGCGGTGGTACCGCGGTGCAGCAGGCGACCGGTCACGACGACAGCCCCGACGAGATGTACTCGTACCTGGTGGCGGTGTCGCCAGAGCCCGACCACGAGAAGATCCGGGCCTACTGCGACGGCAGCGTCGAGCACTTCAACTGGCTGGAGGACTTGGGCTTTCAGTTCGAGCGCAGCTTCTACCCGGGCAAGATCGTCGTGCCGCCCGGCACCGAAGGGCTGTCCTACACCGGAAACGAGAAGGTCTATCCGTTCACCGAGAAAGCGAAACCGGCCCCACGCGGTCATTCCGTTCCCGTGCCCGGTGAGCTCGGCGGCGCGGCGATGGTGATCGATCTCCTCGTCAAACGCGCCGATGAGCTCGGCGTGCAGGTCCGCTACGAGACCGGGGCGACGAACCTCGTCGTCGACGACGGAGCCGTCGTCGGCGTGGCGTGGAAGCATTTCTCGGAAAGCGGTGCGATCAAGGCGAATTCGGTGATCGTCGCGGCGGGCGGCTTCGCGATGAATCCCGAGATGGTCGCCGAGCACACACCCGCGCTCGGACAGAAGCGGCGCACCAAGCATCACGGCGTCGTCGAGCCCTACATTCTCGGCAACCCCAACGACGACGGCCTCGGTATCCGGATGGGCGTCTCCGCCGGCGGAGTCGCGAAGAACCTCGACCAGATGTTCATCACCGCCGCTGCATACCCGCCGCAGATCCTGCTCACCGGGATCATCGTCAACAAGGACGGCAAGCGGTTCGTGACCGAGGACTCCTACCACTCCCGCACCTCGGCGTTCGTGCTCGAGCAACCCGAGCAGATCGCCTACCTCATCGTCGACGAGGAACACATGCAGATGCCGGAGATGCCGCTGATCAAGTTCATCGACGGCTGGGAGACGGTCGAGGAGATGGAGACCGCGCTCGAAATCCCCGAAGGCAACCTTGTCGCGACACTGAACCGGTACAACGAAAACGCGGCCAAGGGGGAGGACCCCGACTTCCACAAGCAACCCGAATACGTTGCGCCGCAGACGAAAGGGCCATGGGCGGCGTTCGATCTGTCGCTCGGCCGCGCCATGTACTCGGGTTTCACCATGGGCGGGCTTGCGGTGACGGTCGACGGCCAGGCGCTGCGTGAGGACGGCAACGTGATTCCGGGGCTCTATGCGGCGGGTGCGTGCGCCTCGAATATCGCTCACGACGGCAAGGGCTACTCCAGCGGCACCCAGTTGGGCGAGGGCTCCTTCTTCGGCCGCCGCGCAGGAGCCCACGCCGCGGGCGCCTAGGCGGGAACCAGCCGCCATCCTCCGTCGCCGAGCAACTCGAGCCGCCGGTCGTGGTGCTGGTCGAGCGATGGACGATGGCTGACGCTGACCACGATGCAGTCGGGCAGCTGGCTGCGCAGCGCCTGGTACAACGCGAACTCCTGACCTTCGTCGAGCGCAGATGTCGCTTCGTCGAGGAAGACCACCTTCGGCTTGGCCAACAGGACACGCGCGAACGCGACCCTCTGTTGCTCGCCGGGCGAGAGCACCTTCGCCCAGTCGGCCACCTCGTCGAGCCTGCTGCCGAGATGCCCGAGCGACACGGTGTCGAGGGCGGACCGGATCTCCTCGTCGGAGAATCTGCCTTCCCCGCCGGGATAGGACACCACCGCGCGCAGATCGCCGAGCGGCACGTAGGGAAGCTGGGACATGAACATGGTGTCGTCGTCCTCCGGCCGGCGCAGGGTTCCCGAGGTGAACGGCCAGAGCTGTGCCAGGCTGCGCAGCAGTGTCGTCTTGCCGCTGCCCGACGTACCGGTGATCACCAAGGATTCGCCGGGGTCCAGTCGCACGTCGAGCGGGTCGATCAGGCGTGTCCCTTCCGGTGTCCTGACTTCGACGTCGGTCAGCTCGAGAGAGCCGTCACGGCTCGGCTCGGCAGTCAATGACGGAAGCTCCCTTGCTGATTCGTTCGCGGTGATCAGACCGTCGAGGCGGATGATCGCGGCGCGATAACTGGCGAACGCGTCGTAGACGTTTCGGAAGAACGCCAGCGAGCTCGCAACCCGTCCAAACGCCTGCGAAGACTGTGTGACATCCCCGAGTTGGATCTGGCCGGCGAACACCCGGGGCGCCTGAACGACGATCGGGAGCGGGTCGACAATCTGGCTCATCGACCGGTTCCAGCCCATGAACGCGATGCTGCGGCGGACGAACGCGCGGTAGTTGACGATGACTGCGGCGAATCGGTTCATCAGCTGACGTCGCTCGGCGCCCTGGCCGCGGTACATGCCGATCGCCTCGCCCGCATCCCGCAGTCGGATCAGCGCGTACCGGAATGCGGCATTCGTGAGCTCGTTGCGGAACGACAGCCGAATCAGCGGATGGCCGATCCAGAACGCCACGATCGTCGTGAAGAGCACGTAGATCAACGCCATCCAGAACAGCGCCCTCGGCACGGTGACGCCGAAAGCAGTCAGCGGGCCGGAAAGACTCCACAGAATCGGAACGAACTCGAACAGTGACACAAAGCTGAATATGCCTAAGAACAAGAAGGTTTGGGCCGTGCCGACCTGAGGTGTATTGGTCTCCGGGCCGGTGCCGGTGGTGAAGATGTCGATGTCCTGCTGAATGCGCTGATCCGCATTGTCGATGGGATCAGTCGACGAACCGTCCGCGGTAATAGGCATCGCCATCGAGCCAGTCGCCGGTGAGACGGTGGGTGAGCCACACCCGCCAGCGGATGATGAACCGCTGCATCAGGTACACATCGAGCATGTTCCTGATCACGTCCGAGGCAATCAGGGCGGCGAGAATCAATATCGACACCCAAAAGCCTGCTATAGCAATATCTTTCGCGTCACCCTCGCCTTCGAAGGCGGCCTGCAGGGCAGAGAACTGGTCATTGCTCTGATAGCTGAACAACACGGACAGTCGGACGTCGATCATCACCATCAGCATCAGCACGCCGAAGAGCGCCCAGACCGGAACACTCTCGCGACCCCTGAAGTAGTCGCCGGTGATGCGCCAGAACTGCCGACCCCAGGTGGTGTATCGGCCGAACAATGCCAACACCACCAGGGTGACGACCATCGCGATCGCCCATGCTCTCGCCACCCATAGCGCTGAGGTGACCAACTCGCTGCCCCAGTCGAGCGTGGGCGTGAAAGTTTCGTCCATGCGGGGAAGCTACCCCGGCATGATCACACCGGCGCGGGTTCTTTCTCGTCGCCTTCAACCTGGCCGAACCGCCAATCGCCTTCGCCGAGCAGTACGAGTTCGTGCGTGTGGTGCTGCTCGACGGTCTTGCGGTGGCTGACGCTGACCAGAATCGTGTCCGGCAGTTCTGTCCGCACCAGGCTGTAGAGCAGGTACTCCAAACCTTCGTCGAGTGCCGACGTCGACTCGTCGAGAAAGGCCGCCTTCGGTTTGGTCAGCAGGATGCGGGCGAATGCGATCCGCTGCTGTTCGCCGGGGGAGAGCACCTTCGCCCAGTCCAGCACCTCGTCGAGGCGGGGGACGAGATGCGGTAGGGCCACCTTCTCCAGCGTGCGCTTGAGCGTCTCGTCGTCGATGTCGCCTTCCTCGTTCGGATAGCTCACCACGGCGCGGAGGTCACCGAGCGGGACATAGGGCATCTGCGACAAGAACATGGTCTCGTTCGGCCCGCACGGACGCGTCAACGTGCCGGATGTGAAGGGCCACAACTCCGCGAGGCTGCGCAGCAGTGTCGTCTTGCCGACGCCCGACTGTCCGGTGACGACCATGGTGTCGCCCACCTCTAGGCGGAGGTCGAGCGGGTTGATGAGCTGCTTGCCGTCCGGTGTCCGGACCTCGACATCGGTGAGCTGGACGGTGCCGTCGACGCACGGGGTCGTCGTGATCGTCGGCAGCGCCCTGCCTTCCTCGTTGGCCGTGACAAGGCCATGGAGCCGGATGATCGCGGCGCGGTAGCCGGCGAACAGGTCGTAGGCATTGCGGAACCAGGACAGTCCGCTCTGGATCGAACCGAATGCCGACGCGGACTGCGACATCGCGCCGAGCATGATCTCACCGCTGAAGAACCGCGGGAACTGCAGCAGGTAGGGCAGCGGCACGATCAGCTGACCCATCGACCAGTTCCAGCCGTTGAAACCCAACGACCGCAACACATAGCGCTTGTAGTTGTCGACGACAGCGGAGAACATTCTGCGCAGGCCGGTCCGCTCGGCGACCTCGCCGCGGTAGAAGGCGACCGCTTCAGACGAGTCGCGTAGCCGCACAAGGGCGTAGCGGAAAGCCGCGTTGAACTTCTCGTTGCGGAACGACAGCCAGATGATCGGCCTGCCGATCCAGAACGCGATGACCGACGCGAAGAGCACGAACACGATGCCGATCCAGAACATCGCTCGCGGAAGGTCGTAATGGATCAAGGGCAGCGTCATCGGCCCGGAAAGGCTCCACAGGATTGCGGTGAACGAGACGATCGACGCCACCGCGCTGATCGCGCCGAACAGCAAGGTGTTCTGCGATGAGTAGTACGGAACGTTGGGCAACGGCCCGTTGTTGGCGGTGAAGATGTCGATATCACCTTGGATGCGCTGATCGGGGTTGTCGATCTTGTCGTCGATGAAACGGGACCGGTAGTACGCCTTTCCGTCGAGCCAGTCGCCGGTGAGTCGGTCGGTCAGCCAGGCTCGCCACGCGAGGCAGAACCTTTGCACCATGAACATGTCGATCAACAGCTGCGCAATGAAGAGGGTGGCCAGGATGGAGAAGGTCACCATCGAGAAGTAGAAGCCGTGCTTCCCTGATTCCTTGAGCGCGTCGTTGTTGGTGCTGAGCCCGCCCGCGACGGCCTGGAAAGCGTTCGACATGTCGTTGCTGTAGTAGCTGAGCAGCACATCGACCCGTACGCCTGCCATCACCACAAGCAGGATCAAGCCAAGCCACAGCCAGACCTTGACGCTCTCCTCACCCGAGAAGTAGGCGCCGGTGATGCGCCAGAACTGCTTACCCCAGACGGTGGAGCGGGCAATGAGGACGCCGATGACCAAGGTGGCAACCGCGGCGATCGCCCAGGCTTTCCCTAGCCAGATCAGCGATACCCAGAGCTCATTTCCCCAGTCGAGCGTCGGAGTCCACATTTCCGATTCCATGCGGGCAACGTACCTTGACAAGCTGCGGCCAGCGCCGCGGACGTCTCAACTTCCGGTGGTCAGCGTGTCCAGCCGCCACTGCCCACCGCCGACGAGTTCGAGCTGGCGGGCGTGGAACTGCTCGACAGTGGCCCGATGGCTCACGCTGACCAAAATCATCTCCGGCAGCTCGGAGCGGATCAGTTCGTACAGCGTCAGCTCGAGCCCCTCGTCCAGCGCAGAGGTCGACTCGTCGAGGAACACCGCCTGCGGCTTGGTCAGCAGTATTCGGGCGAACGCGATGCGCTGCTGCTCGCCGACCGAAAGCACTTTGCCCCAGTCGCCGACGTCGTTGAGCCGAATCGCCAGGTGCGGAAGGGCGACCTTGATCAGGGCCTGCTGTATCTCCCTGTCGTCGATCTCGCCCTCGTCGTTGGGATAGGACGCGATGGCGCGGAGGTCGCCGAGGGGGAGGTAGGGCAGCTGGGGCACGAACATCGCAGCCCGCCTGCCTGCGGGCATGCGGACACTGCCCGACACGAACGGCCAGAGCCCGGCGAGGCTCTGCAGCAGCACGGTCTTGCCGATTCCCGACGGCCCGCTGACCAGCAGCGTGTCGCCCGGCTCGAGGCTGAAGTCAAGCGTGCGAATGAGATTCGCGCCGTCGGGGGTCCGCACCTCGACCCCTGCGACCGTCAGCGAGCCGTCGGCGGTGCCCGCCGTGGTCACCTGGCTGAACGTGCGGGCGCGCGCGTTCTCCTCGACCAGCCCGTCGAGACGGATCACCGCCGCGCGGTAGCTTGCGAACTCGTCGTAGGCCTCCCGGAAGAACGACAAGGCGTTGTGGATGGTGACGAACGCGGTCGCCGACTGGATCACGTCGCCGAACGAGATCTCGCTCGCGAAGAGCCGCGGCGCCTGGACGACGTAGGGCAACGGGTTGATCGCCTGGCTCACCGTCAGATTCCACGCCTTGAATCGCACCATGCGGTTCAGCCAGCCCGCGTAGTTCGTCATCACATCGGCGAGCCGGCTGCCCAGCAGTCGGCGTTCGACGTTCTCGCCGCGGTACAGCCCGATGGCTGCGCTGGCGTCCCGCACGCGCACCAACGCGTAGCGAAAGCCCGCGCTGCGCAGTTCGTTGAGGAAGCTGAGTCGAATCAGGGGCCTGCCGATGACGAACGCGATGACGGTCGCGGCAAGCACGTAGACGATCACGATCCAGAACAGCGCACGGGGCAGGGTCAGGCCGCCCACCGTCAGCGGCCCAGAAAGACCCCACAGAATCGCGCCGAACGAGATCACCGAAAGCACCGCGGCCACTGCGCCGAACAACAGGGTGGAGCCCGAGTCGTAGGCGGGGTTGTTCGGCTGGCCGCCGACACCCGTCGTGAAGATGTCGATGTCCTGTTGGATGCGTTGGTCCGGATTGTCGTTGGGCTGCCGAAGGAACTGCCGCCGGTAATAGGCGAAGTCGCCGAGCCAATCATCGATCAGCCTGTGGCTCAACCAGATTCGCCAGCGCATGATGAAGCGCTGCGTCACGTAGATATCCGACAAGGTGAGGATGACGTGCACAACGGCCAGGATGAGGAACACCCCGATCGTGACCCAGAACCCGTGAATGCCCGAATCGGTCACCTCGCGTTTGCCCGACGCGACGCCCTGGAGCGCGATCTGCAGCGAGGTGAAGACGTCGTTGCTGTAGTAGCTCAGCAGGAGGGCGATGCGCACCGCCACGATGGTGAACACCAGTAGCACCGCCAGCAGCGCCCAGACCACAAGACTGTCTCTGCCGGTGAAGTAGTCACCGGTGATGCGCCAGAACTGGCGGCCCCATTCGGTCATTCGCCCGATCCCGACGAGGACCACGATCAGGCATGGCGCGGCGATCGCGAATGCCACCAGCACCCAGATGGTCGAGTTGACGAATTCATGGCCCCAGTCGATCGACGACCTGAACGTGCCGGTGTCCACCGTGCGACACCCCCCTCCGGCCGGAGCCAGCCTGCGGCGAAGCTACCTCAGGGCGGCCGTCGCCGTGGCCGACACGCCTGCGCCGAACGTCAATGCCAGATGGGCCGCCAGGCCGTCGGTGTCGATGCCAGACGATGAGAACGACAGATAGCCGTCGGGCCGCACAACGAATACCGCCGACCCGTCGGCGCCGTACATCCGGGCGAAATCTCCTGCGCCGTCGCGGATGAGCGGTAGCACGGTAGCGCCGACGGCGGCCTTCGGCGAGGCGACCAGGTACACCTCCATGCGGCCGCCCGCCGCCGCGACGGCGGCGGCGGCCGCCTTTTCGAACGATGCGACGTCGTCCGCGCCCGCATCGTCGCCCGCGTAGAGCAGCAGGGTGTGGTCGCGCCCGCCGAGAAGTGAGAACAGCCGCATCGGATTCGTGACGGCATCGCGGGTCAGCCCGGTCGCATCGGGTGCGCGCCCGCCTGCGCCAGGCGCCACGATCGGGCTGTCGTCATAGCGGATCAACAGTTGCGCCTCGCGACGGATCACGAAGTCCGGGTCGGCCGAATCGGCGCCGATGCCTTCGCGCGCGCTTCGCACCGTGCGCCCGACGACCTCCTCGCCGACGGGTCGACGCTCGGCGTCGTAGCTGTCCGTCAGCCCCGGTGCCGCGTCACCGGACAGCGCCAGCGCCACCTTCCATGCCAGGTTGTGGGCGTCCTGGATACCGGTGTTCATACCCTGCGCTCCGGTCGGCGGGTGGATGTGCGCCGCATCGCCTGCGACGAAGACCCGACCCCGGCCGTAAGCGTCGACGATGCGGTGGCTGATCCGAAACACAGAGGACCACCGCAGGTTTCGGGCGGTGGCCGGTTCGGGGGACAACCGGTCCAGCACCGCCTGGATATGGTGCAGCTCCGGTTTACGTGAGCCCTCGAAGCCGTGCGCGACACCGTCGCCTGCCGCCGGTGCCGACACCAGATCATCGGGTACCAGCATCGACATCCGGTAGCGGCTCCGACGAGCGCCCGCGCGTGCAGTATCGAGCTCGCCCGGTAGCGGGATGGCGACCAAAAGGTCGTCGGTGGTGCCGTCGACCTGGTGCATCGACCGCACGGCCCAGCCCCTCGGCACCGACCAGTCCACCTCGACGTCGCCGAGCATGTACTGCTCCTCGAAGGCCGCCCCTTCGAACGTCAAGCCGAGCGTCTTGCGCACGGTGCTGTGCGCGCCGTCGGCGCCGATGAGATAGCGGGCCCGCACGGTCTTCTGCCCGCCACCGTCCAGCGTCGCGGTGACGCCGTCGGCGTCCTGCTCGAAGCCCGCGAGTCGCATACCCCGCTCGACCTGCACGCCGTGCATGGCCAGTTCCTCGCGAAGGATCCGCTCGGTGGCGTACTGCGGGATCGCGACGAATCCGAAGGGAATGTCGGCGGGCGTGGCGAACTCGACCTGCGCGACCTTCTCGCCGTTGACGTAGACGATCTGGCCGAACATCTGGATGGCCGCGTCCAAGATGCGGTCGAGCAGGCCCATGCCCTCGAATACCTCGAGGGTACGAGGTTGCACACCAACGGCTTTGGCGTACTGCGGCGGGTCGGCCAGCGGGTCGACTATTCGGAAGTCGACTCCGCGGCGGGCGAGTTCGATCGCCGCGGTGAGACCGATCGGGCCTGCGCCCGCGATGAGCACGTCGGTGTGATCCATGACGGTGATTATGCTGCGGCCATGACCACCGATGGTTCCTTAGGCAACAAAATCGGCGCCGGACATCTGATCGCCCGCCGATTGCGCGCCAGCGGTATCGACACGATCTTCACCCTTTCCGGCGGCCATCTGTTCTCCATCTACGACGGCTGCCGCGCCGAAGGCGTCCGGCTGATCGACACAAGACACGAGCAGACCGCGGCGTTTGCGGCAGAAGGCTGGTCGAAGGTGACCCGGGTGCCGGGGGTCGCGGCGCTGACCGCCGGACCGGGCGTGACCAACGGGATGAGCGCGATGGGCGCCGCGCAGCAGAACCAGTCACCGCTGCTCGTGCTCGGCGGCCGGGCGCCTGCCCTGCGCTGGGGTCAGGGTTCGTTGCAGGAGATCGACCATGTGCCGTTCGTCGCGCCGCTGACCCGGTTCGCCGCGACCGCCCAGTCGGCCGACGCGGTCGGCGGGCTGATCGACGACGCGCTGCGGGCAACCGTCGGCGCAGGCGGGAAACCGACGGGCGTCGCGTTCGTCGACTTCCCGATGGATCACGTCTTCGGCGAGGCGCATGACGCAGGGCGACCCCGGCGCGATCGGCGGCACCCCCGCGGCAGTGCCGCCCGACGGGCAGGCACTCGGTGTGGCCGCGGACCTACTGGCCGGCTGCGCAGCGCCCGGTGATCATGGCGGGGACCAACGTGTGGTGGGGGCACGCCGAGACGGCCCTGTTGGAACTGGCCGAAGCCCACCGGATACCCGTGCTGATGAACGGGATGGCGCGCGGAGTCGTGCCTGCCGACCACGAGCTGGCGTTCTCCCGCGCGCGGTCCAAGGCGTTGAAGGAGGCCGACGTCGCATTGGTGATCGGCGTGCCGATGGACTTCCGGCTCGGCTTCGGCGGAGTGTTCGGCGAGCAGACGAAGCTGATCGTCGCAGACCGCGTCCTGCCTGCGCGGCCTCACCCCAGGGAGGTCGCCGCCGAACTGTACGGCGATCTGACGACAACTCTCTCGGCGCTCGCCGGCGGCCGAAGAGTCGACCATGAGCCGTGGATCGGCGACCTGCGGGCCGTGGAGACCGCGGGCAGGGCGGCCGAGGAGGCCGAGCTGACCGACGACCGCAGCCCACTGCATCCGATGCGGGTGTACGCCGAGCTGAAGCCGATGCTGGACCGGGACGCGATCGTCGTGATCGACGCGGGCGACTTCGGCTCGTACGCCGGGCGGGTGATCGACAGCTACGTGCCAGGCGCATGGCTGGACAGCGGACCGTTCGGCTGCCTTGGCTCGGGTCCCGGTTACGCGCTGGCCGCCAAGCTGGCCCGGCCCGACCGACAGGTCGTCCTTCTTCAGGGCGACGGCGCATTCGGGTTCAGCGGTATGGAGTGGGATACGTTGGTACGCCACGGTGTTCACGTCGTTTCGGTGATCGGCAACAACGGGATCTGGGCGCTGGAGAAGCACCCGATGGAGATGTTGTACGGATATTCGGTGGTCGCCGAACTGCGGCCGGGGACCCGCTACGACGAGGTGGTCAAGGCGCTCGGTGGTCATGGCGAGCTGGTGTCGACGCCCGCCGAGCTCCGGCCCGCACTCGAGCGCGCCTTCGCCGCCGGCGTGCCCGCGGTGGTGAACACGCTGACCGATCCGCAGATCGCGTACCCACGTCGGTCGAACCTCGCCTGAACCCTCTGCCGCGAGCTGGGGGCACCACCCCGCGTGCAAGGGTGCGCGGTCTGCGCACGACACGCCGACAAAAATCAGACAAATGCGCACGCTCGCGACTCGTAATTCACTGGACGCGCCCAGCATTCGGTGATCATGCTGTAGCCGTGGATGTCCGAATTCACAACTCAGCACGCGAGTTCTCCGACATCGCGGAGCCGCTGTATCGCCGCGACCCCGTAGGGAACACCATCGAGCTGACCCTGCTGCGCGCAGGTCGATTCGGCGACGACGCGCTTCTGCTGACGGTCTGGGACGACGGAGCCGCTGTCGGAGCGGCACTGCAGACACCGCCATACCCATTGGCGTGCAATGGAATACCTGCCAACGCCCGAACGTCGTCGCGGCCATCGATTCGCGCGGCATCCGCCCGGATCTCAGTGGCGTCCGCGGGAGGCGCGACCTTGCGTGGCGTTCGCCGAGGCATGGCACGCGGCCAAACCGGGCTCGACGGCACCATGACGACGAGCGAACGGCTTTACCGGTTGGGCACGCTGGCACCGCCTCGGGCGTTTCGGGCACGCACCGCGAAGCGCCACCGAGGCCGACCGCGCCGCTGCTCGTCGACTGGGTGGAGCACTTCTTCGTCGAGACATTCAGCCACCAGCGCGATGACGCGGCGGGCAGGCGGTTCATCGACAACGCGAACGTGCAGTCGGCGATCGCTTCGTGCTCTGGGACGACGGCGGCGCGGCGGTGAGCATGGCGATGCTGCGCGCGCCCGCGTGCAGGCGTTTCGCGCATCGGCCCCGTCTTCACGCCGCGCGGCTCGCGCGGGCGCGGTTACGGCTCGGCGGTGACCGCTGCGGCGTCGGATCTGGGCCGTCGCGGATCGGCGTCGATGACGTGGTGCTGTTCGCCGACCTGGCCAACCCGACGTCCAACGGCATCTACCAGCGGATCGGTTTCGAGCCGGTCGGTGACTCGGTGCGCATCGACTTCGCGGCCGCTTGAGAGATCGCCACGGCGTGAGCGTGCGCAAACTGCGCACTTCGGGCGGAGTGTCTGCGACAGACACGCACGCTCACGGGGCAAGAGAACGGCCGCGTACCGTAGCTCTCGTGGCGAAGACGAAAACCCGCACCTCAGGTCGTGCCAGCAACCGGTTCTGGAAGTTGCTCGGCGCCAGTACCGACAGGGAACAGGCCCGCTCGCTCGCGCAGGTGAGCGCGTCTGACGACTTCAACTCCAAGGCCGCCGACCTCGACGCGGAGCAGTTGAAGAAGGCCACCGAGCTGCTGCACCTCAAAGACCTCGCAGACGCGAAGGACATTCCGCAGTTCCTCGCGATCGCCCGCGAGGCTTCCGAGCGCACGACCGGGCTGCGCCCCTTCGACGTGCAGCTGCTCGGCGCGCTGCGGATGCTGGCAGGCGACGTCATCGAGATGGCCACCGGCGAGGGCAAGACACTGTCCGGTGCGATCGCCGCCGCCGGGTACGCCCTCGCGGGCAGGCACGTACACGTCGTCACCATCAACGACTACCTCGCCAAGCGCGATGCCGAATGGATGGGCCCGCTGCTGGAAGCGATGGGGTTGACCGTCGGCTGGGTCACCGCCGAGTCGACCGCCGCGCAACGGCGCGCCGCATACAAGAGCGACATCACCTATGCCTCCATCAACGAGATCGGGTTCGACGTGCTGCGCGACCAGCTGGTCACCGACGTCGCCGACCTGGTGTCGCCGAACCCCGACGTAGCGCTGATCGACGAGGCCGATTCGGTGCTCGTCGACGAGGCGCTGGTCCCGCTGGTGCTCGCGGGCACATCGCACCGGGAACTCCCGAAGCTCGAAATCATCCGGCTGGTAGGCGAATTGGTCGCGGGCGACGACTACGACACCGATTCCGACAACCGCAACGTTCACCTCACCGAGACCGGCGCGCAGAAGGTCGAAGCCAAACTCGGCGGCATCGACCTGTACTCGGAGGAACACGTCGGCACGACGCTGACCGAGGTGAACGTCGCGCTGCACGCTCACGTTCTGCTGCACCGCGACGTGCACTACATCGTCCGCGACGACGCCGTGCACCTGATCAACGCCAGCCGCGGCCGCATCGCGCAACTGCAGCGCTGGCCCGACGGGCTGCAGGCCGCCGTCGAGGCCAAAGAGGGGATCGAGACGACGGAGACCGGCGAGGTGCTCGACACCATCACGGTGCAGGCGCTGGTCAATCGGTATCCGACGGTGTGCGGCATGACCGGCACCGCGCTGGCCGCCGGAGAGCAGCTACGGCAGTTCTACAAGCTCGGTGTTTCGCCGATACCGCCGAACGCGCCGAACATCCGCGAGGACGAGCCGGACCGCGTCTACATCACGTCCGCGGCAAGGACCGACGGGGTCGTCGAGCACATCATCGAGGTGCACAAGACCAAGCAACCGATCCTGGTCGGCACCCGCGACGTCGCCGAATCCGAGGAGCTGCACGAGAAGCTGGTCAAGGCCGGCGTGCCCGCAGTCGTGCTGAACGCCAAGAACGACGAGGAAGAAGCGCGGGTCATCGCCGAGGCCGGCCAGCTCGGCTCGGTCACGGTGTCCACCCAGATGGCGGGCCGCGGCACCGACATCCGCCTCGGCGGCTCCGACGAGGCCGACCACGACGAGGTCGCCGAGCTCGGCGGGCTGCACGTCATCGGCACCGGGCGGCACGGCACCCAGCGGCTGGACAACCAGCTGCGCGGCCGCGCGGGCCGCCAGGGCGACCCCGGCTCGTCGGTGTTCTTCTCCAGCTGGGAAGACGATGTGGTGACGTCGCACCTCGAGCGGGAGAAGCTGAGCAAGTTGCCGAGCGAAACCGACGACGACGGCCTCGTCGTCAACCCGAAGGCCGCGGGCCTGCTCGACCACGCACAGCGGGTCGCCGAAGGCAGGCTGCTGTCGGTGCACGCCAGCACGTGGCAGTTCAACGAGCTGATCGCGCAGCAGCGCGCGATCCTTGTCGAGCGTCGAAACACGTTGCTGCGCACGCCGACCGCCCGTGAAGAGCTGGAGAAGAAGTCGCCGGAGCGCTACGAGGAGTTGGCCGAGGACCTCAGCGAGGAACAGCTGGAGACGATCTGCAGGCAGATCATGCTCTATCACCTCGACCGTGGGTGGGCCGATCACCTCGCCTACCTCGCCGACATCCGCGAGAGCATCCACCTTCGCAAGTTGGGGCACCAGAGCCCGATCGACGAATTCCACCGGATGGCCGTCGACGCGTTCGGCTCGCTGGCCGCCGACGCGATCGAGGCCGCACAGCAGACCTTCGAGACCGCGAACGTCCTCGAGGAGGAGCAGGGCCTCGACCTGTCCAAGCTCGCCCGGCCCACCTCGACGTGGACGTACATGGTGCATGACAATCCGCTCTCGGAAGACTCCATGTCGGCGCTGAGCATGCCGGGGATTACGCGCTAGGTTTATACCCATGTTCCGCGCGCCGGGGGAGCGTGATCGCGTGGTGACGGTGCCGAACGCGCTGTCGTTGCTGCGCCTGCTGTTGGTGCCTGTCTTCCTGTACCTGCTGCTTGTCGTCCACGCCAACGGCTGGGCGGTGGCCTTGCTGATGTTCAGCGGCTTCTCGGACTGGGCCGACGGCAAGATCGCGCGAATGGTCGACAACCAGTCGTCCCGACTCGGCGAACTCCTCGACCCGGCGGTCGACCGGATCTACATGTTGACGGTGCCGCTCGCGTTCGGCTTCGCAGGGATCGTGCCGTGGTGGGTCGTCATCACCCTGATCGGTCGCGACGCGATACTCGCGGCCACCCTCCCGCTGCTGCGCACCCGCGGGCTGACGGCGTTACCGGTCACCTACATCGGCAAAGGCGCGACGTTCGCGCTCATGTCGGGGTTCCCGCTGATCCTGCTCGGACAGTGGGATGCGTTGTGGAGCCGCGTGATTCTGGCGTGCGGTTGGGCGTTCGTGATCTGGGGTCTTGCCCTTTACCTGTGGTCGGCGGTGCTGTACCTCATCCAGGTCGGGATGGTGATGCGTCAGATGCCGAAGGCGCACTCAGGTGGTTGAGCCCGGAGCGGTCCGCCGGCGGCATCCGACTTGCGAGGGCGTTCGGCGGGTACGACCCTGACGCGGGACGCAATCAGCACCAGGCGAACGCGCCGACGCTGATTCCGGTGCCGTCGCTGCTGCGATCGCTGTTGTCCGACCATCTCGATCCCGGCTATGCGGCGGCGGCGGCCGAACGCGAAGGCGGCGCACCACCGCCCGGCCGGTTGGCCACCGCGAGCTGGCAGGTGCTCGCCGCCCTTGCGATCGCGACCGTGTTCGCACTCGCCGTCGGGCAGGCACAGGCCACCGCACCGGGTGTTCGGGAATCCCAGCAGGTGCTCTCGGGCAGCGTCAGGTCGGCCGAGGAAGCCACGGACGCCGCCACCGCGCGGCGTGATTCATTGTCAGCCGAACTCGACACCGAACGGCGCAGTCGGCTCGCGGGCGACGAGCGTGGCAGGCAGCTGCTCGGCGGCCTCGACGTCGCGAACTTCTCCGCCGCGGCCACCGCGGTCACGGGTCCCGGGCTGACGGTGACGGTCACCGACCCCGGCGTATCCAAGGACCTCAGCGACGTGTCGAAGGAACGCGTCGAGGGCAGCAGGCAGGTGATCCTGGATCGCGACCTGCAGCTGGTGGTCAACTCGCTGTGGGCCAGCGACGCCGAAGCGGTGTCGGTCGGCGGCGTGCGGATCGGACCCAACGTGACGATCCGGCAGGCGGGCGGCGGGATCCTCGTCGACAATCAACCGATCGCCAGCCCGTACGAGATTCTGGCGATAGGCCCGCCGCACGCGATGGCCGATGCGTTCGACCGCAGCCCCGGCCTGCAACGGCTGCGGCTCTTGGAGGCCAGCTACGGCGTCGTGGTCACCGTCAGCTCAACCGACACCGTGACCGTGCCCGCCGGGTCGGTGCGAGATGTCAACTTCGGCAAGGAGATCGGAGACAAATGATCGGAATCGCCGCACTTGTCATCGGCATCGTGCTCGGTCTCGTCTTCCATCCAAGCGTGCCCGAGTTCGTCGAGCCCTATCTGCCGATCGCGGTGGTCGCCGCGCTCGATGCGGTGTTCGGCGGGTTGCGGGCCTATCTGGAGCGGATCTTCGACTCGAAGGTGTTCGTGGTGTCCTTCGTGTTCAACGTGCTCGTCGCCGCGCTCATCGTCTATGTCGGCGACCAACTCGGCGTTGGCACGCAGCTGTCGACCGCGATCATCGTCGTCCTCGGTATCCGCATCTTCGGCAACGCCGCGGCACTGCGCCGCAGACTCTTCGGCGCCTGAGCCATGACTCCCGACACCCCCGACACCCCCGACACCCCCGACACCACGGGAGCCGACGAGGCCGAGCCGGCGGGCCGTCACGAACTTCCGCCCGACGAACCCGCACAGCAGATCGGCGACCTGGCGCCCGCAGGCGTTTCAGGTGTGCTCCGGCGGGGGCGCAGCCAGCTCGTGTTCGGGGCGCTCGGCGCACTGCTCTGCGTCCTGCTCGGTGTCGCGATCGTCACGCAGGTCCGGCAGAACGATTCCGGCGACTCGCTGGAAACCGCGCGACCTGCCGATCTGCTGGTGCTGCTGGATTCGCTGCAGCAGCGCGAGGCCGCGTTGAACACCGAGGTCGCCGATCTGCAGCAGACGCTGGCGTCGCTTCAGGCGTCGGGAAGCAGCGACCAGGCCGCCATCGAGAATGCCCAGGCCCGGCTCGCGGCATTGTCGATCCTGATCGGCACGGTGGCCGCCACGGGTCCCGGGGTCACGCTGACCATCGAGGACGCCGCACCAGGGGTCGCGCCGGAAACCATGCTCGACGTGATCAACGAACTGCGCAACGCCGGCGCTGAGGCGATCGAGATCCAGGGCGGGGCCGGTGACCCGAAGATTTCGGTGCGGGTCGGGGTCGATACCTGGGTGGTCGGCGCGCCCGGTGCGCTCGAGATCGACCGGCAGACCCTCAACCCGCCGTATACCGTTGTGGCGATTGGCGATCCGCCCACGCTGGCCGCCGCGATGAACATCCCCGGCGGTGCGATGGACAGTGTCGAGCGCGTGGGCGGCACGATGGTGGTACAACAATCCGACCGGGTCGATGTCACTGCCTTGCGGCAACCGAAAGCCCGCCAATACGCTCAGCCCGTGAAGTGAGCCCCACCTGCCAAGAGGAGCGCCGTGAGCGAAATCCCGCCCGACCTGACCTACACCTCCGAGCACGAATGGGTGAAGCGCATCGGTGACGACACCGTCAGAGTCGGCATCACCGACTTCGCCCAGTCGTCCCTTGGCGATGTGGTGTTCGTCCAGCTGCCCGACGTCGGCGCCGATATCGCCGCGGGGGATTCGTTCGGCGAAGTGGAATCGACGAAGTCGGTGTCCGACCTCTATTCGCCGGTTTCGGCGAAAGTCGTTGCGGTCAACGGTGATCTGGAGGGCAACCCGCAGCTGGTCAACTCCGACCCGTACGGCGACGGGTGGCTCGTCGAGCTGCGCGCCGACGCCGACTCTCTCGGCAACGAGCTCGGTGGGCTGCTGAGCGCCGACGACTACCAGGCTCTGGTGACCGAATGAGCTGTTGTTAGGGTGCCAGCGATCGGCTCCACCGTGGAGAACCTCCGCGAGGTTCGCCTTGATCCGGCGGGGGTGGACCCAACGACGACCGCAGCGCGGTACGGTCGACGTGAGACGAATGACGGCTGGACAGGGGACCCACAGCGGGCCCGGCCAGATATCGCCACAGCAGCCAGTGAGGAGCAGCGGGTGACGGATAAGGATCAGAGTTCTGGGCCCGACCAGACGTCTGACGAGCTCACCGTTGAGACGACATCGGTGTTCCGCGCCGACTTCCTCAACGAGTTGGACGCCCCGGCGTCGGCGGGGACCGAGGGGTCCGTCTCCGGTGTCGAGGGCCTTCCGGTCGGATCGGCGTTGCTTGTCGTCAAACGCGGCCCCAACGCGGGGTCGCGCTTCCTGCTGGATCAGCCCACCACATCGGCGGGGCGACATCCCGACAGCGACATCTTCCTCGACGACGTCACGGTGAGCCGTCGTCACGCGGAGTTCCGACTGGAGAACGCCGAGTTCCAGGTCGTCGACGTCGGCAGCCTCAACGGCACCTACGTCAACAGGGAGCCGGTCGACTCTGCCGTGCTCGCCAACGGCGACGAAGTGCAGATCGGCAAGTTCCGCCTGGTGTTCCTGACCGGTCCCAAGACAGACGACAGCAGCCCGGGCAGCTAAGTCCGATGAGCGCTAGCGCGAAGAGCGGATGACACAGCCCGACACGCCCGCGTTTGCCGGGATGTCGATCGGAGCGGTGCTCGACTCGCTGCGACCGGACTTCCCGGATGTGACCATCTCCAAGATCCGCTTTCTGGAGGCCGAGGGACTGGTCACGCCCGAGCGGACGGGCTCGGGTTATCGGCGGTTCACCGCATACGACTGCGCGCGACTGCGCTTCATCCTGACCGCGCAGCGCGACCAGTACCTGCCTTTGAAGGTCATCAAGGCACAACTGGACGCTCAGCCCGACGGCGAATTGCCGCGTACCGGATCCGCTTACGGCGTACCACGTTTGGTGCCGGTGTCCGGTGAGCCCGCCGAGTCCGAGGCCGCCGTTGCGCCCACCCAGGTGCGGCTGAGCCGAGAAGACCTGTTGTCGCGCTCGGGCGTGGACGACATGCTGCTCGTCTCGTTGATCAAGGAAGGCGTGATCACGACGGGGCCTGGCGGATTCTTCGACGAGCACTCCGTGGTGATCGCCCAGTGCGCGGGTGCGCTCGCCGACTACGGAGTGGAGCCCCGCCATCTGCGCGCGTTTCGGTCGGCGGCCGATCGGCAGTCCGATCTGATCGCTCAGATCGCCGGGCCGGTGGTCAAGGCGGGTAAGGCAGGCGCGCGGGACCGCGCAGACGATCTGGCCCGCGAGGTGGCCGCCCTGGCGATCACGTTGCACACGTCCTTGATCAAGTCGGCCGTGCGCGACGTTCTCGACAGGTGAGGATTAGACTCGTCTCATCGGCTTCAGCGGTGCGGAGGGCAGACACAGATGGGTGAGGTTCGTGTGGTCGGCATTCGCGTGGAGCAGCCGCAGAACCAGCCAGTTTTGCTGCTTCGCGAGTCCAACGGTGACCGATATCTGCCGATCTGGATCGGCCAGTCGGAGGCAGCGGCTATCGCACTCGAGCAGCAGGGTGTCGAGCCTGCCCGTCCGCTGACCCATGATCTGATCCGAGATCTCATTGCCGCGCTTGGCCATTCGCTCAAAGAGGTGCGCATCGTCGACCTCCAGGAGGGCACCTTCTACGCCGATCTGATCTTCGATCGCGATATCAAGGTGTCGGCAAGGCCGTCGGATTCGGTGGCCATCGCGCTGCGGGTCGGGGTACCGATCTACGTGGAAGAAGCCGTTCTCGCCGAGGCCGGACTGCTGATCCCCGACGAGAACGACGACGAAGCCACCGGCGCAGTGCGCGAGGACGAGGTGGAGAAGTTCAAGGAATTCCTGGACAGCGTGTCGCCCGACGACTTCAAGGCGACCTGAACATCACGGATGCGTCTCAACTGATGCTTTCGGCTCGACACGCGGCGCGGGTTTCCGTCAACTGCGATCGGGGCAGCCATACTTTGATGGACGCGACGGGCAGTCAGGGTTCGTCGGGGAGCGTATGCTCGACACACTCGGGCTTTGGCAAACGTGCCGCGGTGCAGGTCACGGACGCGAGTTCGATCGGCGAGAGGATTCGAGAGTGGAAGAGACGCCACGTCAAGAGCAGCTGGACCTTTCCTCGAGCGATGGCGCACCGCAACCGCCTGCCGGGGCTCCCAGCGAACCGGTGCAGGCCGGTTTGTTCCCTGATGATTCGGTGCCAGACGAGCTCGTCGGCTACCGCGGGCCGAGCGCCTGCCAGATCGCCGGGATCACCTACCGGCAGCTGGACTACTGGGCACGGACCTCGCTGGTCGTCCCGTCGATTCGCAGCGCGGCAGGCTCCGGCAGCCAGCGGCTGTACTCGTTCAAGGACATCCTGGTTCTCAAGATCGTCAAGCGTCTGCTCGACACCGGCATCTCGCTGCACAACATCCGTGTCGCCGTTGACCACCTTCGCCAGCGCGGCGTTCGTGATCTTGCCAACATCACCCTGTTCTCCGACGGCACCACCGTCTACGAGTGCACGTCGGCCGAGGAGGTCGTCGACCTCCTGCAGGGCGGTCAGGGTGTGTTCGGCATCGCCGTCTCCGGTGCGATGCGGGAGCTGACCGGCGCCATCGCCGATTTCCCAGGCGAGCGGGCCGATGGCGGCGAGTCGATCACCGCGCCTGAGGACGAATTGGCGTCCCGGCGCAAGCATCGCGACCGCAAGATCGGCTGACAGCCCACCCCAAGACACCTGCCGGTAGAATCGGCAGTGCATCGCCCCTGCGCGGGAGAGATCCGTGGTTGCCAGCCACGGGCGCCGAAGGAGCAACACCTCTCCGTCAAACTCTCAGGCACCCGGACCGCGCTGGGCCCCGAATGCCTTTGGAGCGCCCGCGCCGGGTGACGACTGAGGGAGAGGAAACCTAGCGGGTTTCCTGCTTCCGACGTCAGGAGAAAAGATGTTCTCCCACGATCAACCGAACTTCGCCGACCGGCACATCGGGCCGGATGCGGACGCCGTCGCCGTCATGCTCAAGACCATCGGTGTGAACTCGCTTGACGAACTCGCCGACAAGGCGCTTCCCGCAGGCATTCTCGACGCGTTGTCCACCGACGGTGTCGCCCCTGGACTCGACCATCTCCCGCAGGCGGCCACCGAAGAGCAGGCGCTCGCGGAGTTGCGTGCACTCGCCGACGCCAACACCGTCGGGGTGTCGATGATCGGTCAGGGCTACTACGACACGCTGACCCCGCCCGTGTTGCGGCGCAACATCCTCGAGAACCCGGCCTGGTACACGGCCTACACGCCGTACCAGCCGGAGATCAGCCAGGGCCGACTCGAGGCGCTGCTGAACTTCCAGACCATGGTCGCCGACCTGACCGGCCTCGAAGTGGCCAATGCGTCGATGCTCGACGAGGGCACCGCCGCCGCCGAGGCGATGACGCTGATGCATCGCGCCGTGCGCGGTCCGGCGAACCGGCTGGCCGTGGACGCCGACCTGTACCGACAGACCGCCGCTGTGATTGCGACGAGAGCCGAGCCGCTTGGCATCGAGATCGTCACCGCAGACCTGCGCGAGGGCCTGCCCGACGGAGAGTTCTTCGGGGTGATCACCCAACTGCCAGGCGCAGGTGGGGAAGTGGTCGACTGGACCGATCTGGTCGAACAGGCCCATGAGCGCGGCGCGCTTGTGGCGATCGGGGCCGACCTTCTCGCGCTGACACTGACCACGCCGCCGGGCGAGGTCGGCGCCGACGTGGCGTTCGGCAGCACCCAACGCTTCGGTGTGCCAATGGGATTCGGCGGCCCGCATGCCGGCTACCTGGCCGTGCACGCCAAGCATGCGCGACAGCTGCCCGGTCGGCTTGTCGGGGTGTCGGTGGACGCCGACGGCTCGCCCGCCTACCGGCTGTCCCTGCAGACCCGCGAACAGCACATCAGGCGGGACAAGGCGACCAGCAACATCTGCACCGCGCAGGTTCTGCTCGCCGTGATCGCGGCGATGTACGCCAGCTATCACGGCGCCGACGGGCTGACCGGCATCGCCCGTCGGGTACACGACCGCGCCCGCGCCATCGCCGCAGGCCTGTCGGCCGCGGGCGTAGACGTGGTCCACGACCGGTTCTTCGACACCGTGCTGGCGAGAGTGCCCGGCCGGGCCGCGCAGGTTCGCGACGATGCCAAGTCGCGGGGGATCAACGTGTGGCTCGTCGACGACGACCACGTTTCGGTGTCCTGTGACGAGGCGACGACACCGGAGCACGTCGACGCCGTGTTGGCGGCGTTCGGAGCCACGCGCAGCGGGAGCTTCGACGGGCCTGACGTCGCCAGCAGAACGTCGGCGTTCCTGACCCACCCCGCCTTCACGCGGTACCGCACCGAGACCGAGATGATGCGCTACCTGCGGTCGCTGGCCGACAAAGACATCGCGTTGGACCGCAGCATGATTCCTCTCGGCTCGTGCACCATGAAGCTCAACGCCGCCGCGGAGATGGAGCCGATCACCTGGCCGGAGTTCGCCCGTCAGCATCCGTTCGCACCGCACTCCGATGCGCCGGGTCTGCGCAAGCTGATCGCGGACCTCGAGTCGTGGCTGTCGCAGCTGACCGGGTATGACGCGGTGTCACTGCAGCCGAACGCGGGCTCGCAGGGGGAGTACGCCGGGCTGCTGGCCATCCAGGCCTACCACGCCGAACGCGGCGACCGGGACCGCGACGTGTGCCTGATCCCGTCGAGCGCGCACGGCACCAATGCAGCATCCGCGGCGCTGGCGGGCATGCGCGTCGTGGTGGTGGGCTGCCGGGAAAACGGCGACGTCGACCTCGACGACCTGCGCGCCAAGGTCACCGAACACGCGGATCGGTTGTCCGCCTTGATGATCACGTATCCGTCCACCCACGGTGTCTACGAGCACGACATCGCCGAGATCTGTGCGGCCGTGCACGACGTGGGCGGTCAGGTGTACGTCGACGGCGCGAACCTCAACGCCTTGGTCGGACTGGCGCGGCCGGGGAAGTTCGGCGGCGACGTCAGCCACCTGAACCTGCACAAGACGTTCTGCATTCCGCACGGCGGCGGCGGTCCCGGTGTCGGGCCGGTCGCGGTCCGTTCGCATCTGCAGCCGTACCTGCCCGGCCATCCCATGGCCGACGAACTACCCGACGAACACACGGTGTCGTCGGCGCCATACGGCTCCGCGTCGATCCTGCCGATCACCTGGGCGTACATCCGGATGATGGGCGCCGACGGCCTGCGCGCGGCATCGCTGACCGCGATCGCTTCGGCGAACTACATCGCCCGGCGCCTCGACGAGTACTACCCGGTGCTCTACACCGGGGAGAACGGCATGGTGGCCCACGAGTGCATCCTGGACCTTCGCGGCATCACCAAGTCGACCGGCGTCACCGTCGACGATGTCGCCAAGCGGTTGGCCGACTACGGATTTCACGCACCGACGATGAGCTTCCCGGTGGCGGGCACGCTGATGGTCGAGCCCACCGAGAGCGAAAGCCTCGAAGAGGTGGACGCGTTCTGTGAGGCGATGATCGCCATCCGCGCCGAGATCGACCAGGTCGGTTCCGGCGCCTGGCCTGCCGAGGACAACCCGCTGCGGGGTGCCCCGCACACCGCGGAGAGCCTGCTCGTCGAGGACTGGTCGCACCCTTACACGCGTGAGCAGGCGGCCTATCCGCTCGGCAAGGGCTTCCGGCCGAAGGTATGGCCGCCGGTGCGCCGAATCGACGGCGCGTATGGTGATCGGAACCTGATGTGCTCTTGTCCACCGGTGGAGGCGTTCGCCTGATGTCCCGCAAAGTCGTTGCAGCCGCGCTGCTGGTCGTCGGCTTGTCGGCGTCGACTCCGCTGGCGTATGCCGACCTCCAGACGCCGCCGCCACCGCCGCCGGGTCCGAAGACCAGTTTCGGCGACGGCACCTATGCGGTGGGGACCGAGATCGTGCCCGGTGTCTACCAGTCCCCAGGCCCGGTCGAGGGCGGCGTCTGCTACTGGAAGCGGTCCAACGGCGACGGAACCGTCGCCAACGCGATGACGAAGAAGCCGCAGACGGTGCAGATCGAGGCGGGCGACACGACGTTCAAGTCCAGCGAGTGCCAGGAGTGGCAGAAGACCGACGCACCCCCGCCGCCGAACCCGAGTCCGGTCGACATCATCGGGCAGCTGGGCAGTCTGCTCGGCGGCGGCGGCGCGCCAAGCGGCGCGCAAGCGGCGGCTGACCGGTTCGCTCTTCGGCTCGTCGCGCTTACCCGAGGAACGTGGTGATCGCCGACGCGAGGTCCGGCGACGTCGACGTCGACAGGTTCTGGTAACCGCCACCGGTCGTCTCCGCGATGGCCTCCCACGTCGCGCGGTCGGGGTCACCGCCGAAGTCGATCACGTTGATGGCGACCGGCTTCGCGGAGTCGAAGGTGCGGCGCACGTAATCCTGCAGGCCGCCGCCGTCCAGGCTCTGGTCGGTGTGTGGGCCCGCCGTGATCACCAGAACCGAATTCGTCTGTCCCTGACGGAACTTCGCGAGTGCGTCGTCGTAGATCATCCGCAGTGTGGTGAACGAGACGGCACCGCCGCCTGATGCGGTTTGATCGTCGAGTGTCGCGGCGAGGGCGGCCGAGCGGGGCCTCCCGTCGACAGGATCGGCCAGCGGACCCGTCGGGACCTCGGATCGACCCTCGACACCGTCGAATGTCCACAGCCCGACCGCCGAGGTCGGCGGCATCGACTGCAACCCCGTGTCCAGTGCGGCGGTGACGTTGGCCAGCCGGGTCTTGCCGCCCTCCTGGGCGGTCATCGACTGGTCGAGCATGATCGTGACCGCCCGGTTGCCTGCGGCGGCGCCCGCGGGTGCGGTGAGCGCGTTGGCCAGCGTGGCCCGCATCGCGGAGTCGCCGACGGACAGGGGCGCCGAGACGGGCGCGAAGTTGGTGACGTCGCTCTTCGGCGTCTCGCCACCATCGGTGCGGAAGCCGAGCTTGGCCAACTCGCCGAGCTGTTCGGGTTTACGAAGGAACCGGGAGAACTCGCTGGCGGCGGTGATCTGCTCCTGCGACAGCCAGGTGCCCTTCAGCAGCACCGTCGGGTAGTCGGCCGTCGCGGTCGGGCCAGGCGGAATCCAGGAAGCCACAACGTTCTTCGCGTCCGGAAGGGACGCGCCGCGTTGGTACAGCTGCTGCTCGGTGGTGACGACGGCGTGCACCGGCGCCCCTGCGGGATCGTTGGCTTTGAGCAGTGCATCCATCGCGGTGGCCGACTTGTTGTCGGCGAGCTTGGGCTGACCCGACATCAGCGTGTTCACCGCGCCGGTGCCCGCACTGGCCGGAGCGCCTGCGGGTGCAGACGCCGCCGCGACCGCCTCGGCGGCCAGGTAGGACGCATCGCTGTCGCCGGTCAACGGAAGGGCGAGTCGCAGCGACCCCCAGCCGGGCAGGTTCATCCCGTTCAGTGAGTTGGGGTTGCTCTGCAGGCCTGGCAGCGTTCCCCAGTTCTGCTGCCCAAGAGCCGCTTTGAGCTGTGGGCGGATGGCGAGCACCACCGGCGAGCTGACCAGCGAGCGGCTGTCGTCGACGGTTTCCTCACCGGCGACGGCCTCGAGCCGGGCCTGTGAGATCGAGCTGCCGGGAATCCACAGCGCCGGACGTTCGCCGAGCTCGGCAGGCCAGGTGTCGACGAAGCCGTTGATCACCTGATCGGATTCGGCCGCTTTGACGTCGAGCGCGACGCAGCTGTCGCCAACCGGGTTGGCTGTTTCGTTGAATTTCTTTGCCAGAGTGGCTATCTCGTCGGAGATCGCCGGATCGGCGATGACGGCTACCGCTTTCTGGCCGTCGACGCACCGTGCGGAGGCGATGCTTGACCGGTTCGAAAGCGCGTCACCGAAGAACCGCCACAGGATGAATCCCGCCACCACCACGACGACTGCGACGAGAGCGCCGATCACGCCCCAGCTGACACCCCTGCGGCCGGTTTGGATTGCGCGGTGGCTGCCGGTCCATTCGCCGCCCTCCCATTCCCCGGAATGGGAGGCGCGGGGTGGCGCCTTCGGCTCGGGTGTGCGCGCGGCGTATGCGGGCCGTTCCGCGGCGGGTCGACGATATTCGGGCTCGTCGGTTTCGGGTTCGCGATAGCCGGCCTGCAGGTACTCCGGCAGATCGGAGTATTCGGACTCGGGATAGTCCGACTCCGGGTAGTCGGACTCGTAGTCGTCGCTGTAATCGGACTCGTACTCGGTCTCGAACTCCGGCTCCTGATACCCGGGCTCGCGGTACTCGGGTCCGTTCGGGTTCGGATATTCGGGCTCGGTGTAGCGCGGCCGCGGGTAGGCGGGTTCGTCGTAGTCGCGTTCGCCGTACCGCGGATAGTCGGGCTCCGGAGGACCCGGCCGGTAGCCCCGGTAGTCGTCGGGCGGAACCAGCGGCTGGTCGAACTGCTCGGTCGCATCGCCGGCGCCTTCGGGGGGACCGCTCGAGGACCCCTCGGGGTCGGGAATGCTGTGCCTACCCACTCCTGCGCCTGCGTCCTTTCAGTCTGCCGTTCATTGCTGGCAGATCACCTGCCACGCCGAAGTGTAGCCAAATCGCGAAACATGCCGGTCAGCCGGCGTTGCTGGGATTCGCGGCTTTGAATTCCCTCCTGCGCCGGTGCAGGATCGGCTCGGTGTAGCCGTTGGGCTGTTGCGCGCCAGACAGAATCAGCTCCTGCGCGGCCTGGAAGGCGATGCTGGCCTCCGGGTCCGCCGCCATCGGCCGGAACTCCGGATCGGCTTCGTTCTGCTTGTCCACCACGGCGGCCATCCTGCGCAGGCTGGCCTTCACGTCGTCGGCGGTGATGACGCCGTGCCGTAGCCAGTTCGCCAGGAGCTGGCTGGAGATCCGCAGCGTTGCGCGGTCCTCCATCAGCGCGACATCGTGGATGTCGGGCACCTTGGAGCAGCCGACGCCGGCATCGATCCAGCGGACGACATAACCCAGGATCGACTGGCAGTTGTTGTCGACCTCTTCGCGGATCTCCTCCGGGGCCCAGGCAAGCTCCTTGGCCAACGGAACGGACAGCAGCTCGTCGATCGTGGTGCGGGTCTCGCCCTTGAGCTCTTTCTGCACCTCGAACACGTCCACTTCGTGGTAGTGCATGGCGTGCAGGGTGGCCGCCGTCGGCGACGGCACCCACGCGGTGGTCGCGCCCGCCTTCGGCTGGCCGATCTTCTGATCGACCATGTCGGCCATCAGCTCGGTCATCGCCCACATGCCCTTGCCGATCTGCGCCTTGCCCGAGAAGCCGGTGGCAAGGCCCGCGTCGACGTTGGCGTCTTCGTAGGCCTTGATCCACGTGGTGCCCTTCATCGCACCCTTGCGGATCATCGGGCCGGCTTCCATCGAGGTGTGGATCTCGTCGCCGGTGCGGTCGAGGAAGCCGGTGTTGATGAACACCACCCGATCCGCCACAGCCTTGATGCAGGCCTTCAGGTTGAGCGTGGTGCGCCGCTCCTCGTCCATGATGCCGACCTTGATGGTGGCCGGCGGCAGGCCGAGCACGTCCTCCACCCTGGCGAACAGTTCGCCGGTGAACGCCACTTCGTCGGGCCCGTGCATCTTCGGCTTGACGATGTAGATGGAACCCGCGCGGCTGTTCACCAGCGGCCCATTGCCGTCGGTGGCCTTCAGACCGTGCATCGCGATCAGGCTGGTGAACAACGCGTCCTGGATACCCTCGGGCACCTCGATCCTCGCCATCCGCGTGCGACGATCGCGTCGTTGGTCATCAGGTGTCCGACATTGCGAACAAGCAGGAGGCTGCGGCCGGGCAGGGTGAGTTCACCGCCGTCGGGCTTGGTGAACGTGCGGTCCTGGCTGAGCACGCGCGTGAAACTCTTGTCGCCCTTGCTGACCTCTTCGGTCAGGTCGCCCCTGTTCAGCCCGAGCCAGTTGCGATAGCCGAGCACCTTGTCGTCGGCGTCGACGGCGGCCACCGAGTCCTCGAAGTCCTGGATCGTAGTGATCGCCGACTCCAGCACGACGTCTTTGATGCCTGCCTTGTCGGTCGAGCCGACGGGTGACTCCGGGTCGACAAGGATCTCGACGTGCAGGCCGTTGTTGATCAGCAGCACCGACCACGACGGCGAGCCCAGCTCTCCGGTGTAGCCGACGAACTTCTCCGGACTGGCCAGGCCGACGGATCCGTCGGCTGTGCCCACCTGCAGGTGGCCGTCTTCGACACTCAGTCCGGTGGCGTCGACCCACGACCCGGACTCCAGCGGCACGGCCTTGTCCAGGAATCCGCGCGCATAGGCGATGACCTTGTCGCCGCGCACCCTGTTGTAGTCCGACGTCTTCTCGGCGCCGTCGTCCTCCGGAATGACGTCGGTGCCGTACAGCGCGTCATACAGCGAACCCCAGCGGGCGTTGGCGGCGTTGAGGGCGAACCGCGCGTTGAGGACGGGCACCACGAGCTGCGGCCCGGCGGTCTTGGTGATCTCGTCGTCGACCCCGGACGTGGTGATGGTGAAATCCCCTGGATCGGGCTGCAGGTAGCCGATCTCGGTGAGGAACTCCTTGTAGGCCTCGGGGTCCAGTGGCTCGATGACCCGGTGACGGTGCCATTTGTCGATCTGGGCCTGCAGGTCGTCCCTGCGGGCCAGCAGATCCTGGTTCTTGGGGGTCAGATCAGCGACGACCTTGTCGACTCCCGACCAGAAGGTGTCGGGGTCGATCTCCGTACCCGGCAGCGCCTCGTCGTTGACGAAGTCGTACAGCGTCTGGGCGACGCGCAGGTTTCCAACCGTCACACGGTCGGTCATAATTTTTCCTCCCTCGGCGGCAACGGCGCTGCTCGGCGCTCTGCCGTTGATCCAGTTTACCCGCGGGTAGCAGGCCTAATTGCCAATGGCGGCCATGGCGGCCACCAGCAATTCATCGCAGCGATCGGCGATCGCGACCCGCAGCGGCGCCGCCCGAGAGGCGATGTCCTGCTGTGACCGGATGTAGGCCGCCCGGCCCGCAGGGGTCTCGATCGCTATCGGTTCGAATCCGTGGTCGCGGAGATCATAGGGGCTCGCCCGCATGTCGAGCGCGCGGGCGTCGGCGGCCAGCTCGAGGCAGTCGAACAACAACTCGGACTCGATGAGGGGGCCGAGTTTGTAGCACCACTTGTAGAGGTCCATGTTGGCGTGCACGCAGCCCGGCTGTTCCCAGCCGGTTTGGTCGCGCCGCGACGGCGTGCCCGCGTTCATCGCCGCGGCGGGTTCGGTGAAGAACCGGAACGCGTCGAAGTGCGTGCAGCGCAACGGCATCGATTCCACTACCGCGTCGGTTTCGGCGGCGGTGAGCCGCAGCGGCACCTGTCCGTGCCGCACCGTTGGCGCCCGGTACACCATCGCCCACTCGTGCATACCGAAGCAGTTCATCCTGGGGGAGCGAGTCGCGGTCGCGCGCAACAGTTCTCCGATGAACTCGACGGTTTCGATGCGGGATCGCAGATACTCGAAGGTCACTGCCACGCCCGAGGGGTGGGGACCGTATCCGGTGCGATCGAGGAAGTCCCGCGCCACCCCGCGCAGCACGACTCCGAAACCGGGATGCCAGACGCGAAGCTGACGCGGCCGCAGGCTGTAATAGCGAAAAAGGAAGTCCCACACCGGATGTGCCTCACCGGCTCGCATCCGCCGCACATGGGGCGCAAGGAACTCTTCGACCCTGTGCCGATACGCGTGCTGCCTGGCCGTCCAGTCGGCCTCGGCCAGCAGCACCTCAGACACCGTGGGTCCGATGCCGCATCGTGCCGACGAGGTCTTCGACCAGGTCCTCGAGAGCAACCATCGCGGTGACGTTGCCGTTGTCGCCGGTGACGATGGCGAGGTGGCTGTTGCTGCGCCGCAGCCGCGACAGCGCATCGGGCAGCGGCAGCGATGCCGGCACCTGCGGCAGTGGGCGCACCATGGACAGGTCGATCACCGCGTCGGTGTCGTTGACCAGCTTCAGCACGTCCTTGATGTGGATGTAGCCGATGTACCGCCCGCCTCCGCCGGTCACCGGGAACCGGGAGTACCCGCTGTCCTGCAGCGCCTGCTGGATCGCGCGCACAGTCGGGCCTGCGCCTTCGGCCGCGGCAGGCACCGCGTGCACATCGCGCAGCGGTATCGCCACATCGGCGACGACTCTGGTGCGGATCTGCAGGGCGCGCGACAACCGGTTGTGCTCCTCGGGGTCGAGTAGCCCCTCGGACAACGACTCGGCGATCATCTCCGAGAGCTCGACCGACGAAACCGTGTTCTCCAGTTCGGGTTTCGCCTTTATGCCCACCGAGCGAAGCACCATGTGTGCACACCAGTCGTAGACGGCGATAACGGGCCGGGCTATGCGAACCCAGGCCAGATACGGCGGAACGAGCAGCATGGCCGCAGATTCGGGACCGGCGATCGCGATGTTCTTCGGCACCATCTCGCCGAGCAGCACATGCAGCACGACGACGATCGTGATCGCGATGACGAACGACACGGTGTGCAGAAGCGCGTCCGGCACGCCGAGCAGGTCGAACGGCTTCTCCAGCAGGTGTGCCACCGCCGGCTCGCCGACCCGGCCGAGCAATATCGAACAGATCGTGATGCCGAGCTGCGCGCCCGCAAGCATCACCGACAGGTTCTGACCTGCGCGGATGACCGTGACCGCACCGCGTTTGCCCTGTTCGGCGAGCGCTTCGAGACGATCGCGGCGCGCCGAGATCAGCGCGAACTCGGCACCGACGAAGAACGCGTTCGCCGCGAGTAAGAGCACGGTGAGCAGCACGCCGAAGATGTCGCCGCCCATCAGTGCTCACCGGCGCTTTCATCGGACTCGCTGCTGCGGCCGAGCCTCGTCAGCTCGAGCAGATCGATGCGCCTACCGTCCATCCGGACGACCGTCGCCAGCCAGCGCACCGGATCGTCGATGGGGCTGTCGGGCTCGAAAGCCGTCAGCTCGACCGCCTCGCCCGGTTTCGGAATATGGCCGAGCTCCTGCATCACCAGACCGCCGATGGTCTCGTATTCGCCTTCGGGAGCACGGAATCCGGCGTTCTCGGCGACCTCGTCGATACGCAAGAGCCCCGAAACGCGCCAGCTGTCGCGGCTCATCCGCAACACATCGGGTGTGACGTCGTCGTGCTCGTCGCGAACGTCGCCGACGATCTCCTCGATCAGGTCTTCCATCGTCACCATGCCTGCGGTCCCGCCGTACTCGTCGGCCACCAGCACGGTCTGCAGGGCACTTGACCGCACCTGGGCCATCACGTCGTCGCCGTCGAGCGTCGAGGGCACCACGGGGACAGGCGATGCCAGCCCGGCGAGCGTGGTGCGGGGCCGGTCGTCGGGCGCGACCTCGAAGACCTGTTTGACGTGCACGAGGCCGACGGTCTCGTCGAGGTCGCCCTCCACGATCGGGAAGCGCGAGTAGCCGGTCTCCATCGCCATCACGACCAGGTCGGCGACGTTCTGGTCGGCTTGCAAGGCCTCGATCTTGGAGCGGGGCGTCATCAGTTCTTCTGCGGTTCGCGATCCGAACTGCAGCGAGCGGTCCACAAGGGCGGCCGTGATCGGATCCAGCGCGCCGCGACGCGCGGAGTTGCGGACCAGCGAGCCGAGTTCCTGCGGCGAGCGGGCCGACCGTAGTTCCTCGGCGGGCTCGATACCCAGCCGCCGCAGGATCCAGTTGGCTGCGCCGTTGGTCAGCTTGATCACCGGGGTGAAAAACATCGAGAACAGCACCTGCGGGCCCGCCACCACGCGGGCTGTCTCCAGCGGTCTGGCCACTGCGAGGTACTGCGCGACGAGTTCGCCGAAGACCATCGACACCGACGTGGCGATCAGCAGGGACAGGCCCAGCGCCAGTCCACCTGAGACGCCCTTGGAGAGCGACATTGCCTCGAAGGCGGGCTCGAGAAGCCGGGCGATCAGCGGTTCGGCGAGATAACCGGTGATCAGCGTGGTCACCGAGATGCCGACCTGCGCACCGGACAGCTGGAACGACAGAGTCTTGTGGGCGCGCTGGATCAGGTGGTCACGCCGCCCGCCGGTGCGGGCGTTGGCATCGACCGTGCTGCGTTCCAGCGCGGTCAGCGAGAACTCCGCCGCGACGAACACCGCCGTCCCCAGTGTGAGGACGACGAAGGCCGCCAGGGCGAGCAGTGTGTAGACGACGCTCATCGCGCTTTCTCGTCAATGTCGCCGGGCCGCGGGCCCGGCCGACTAGAAGAGGGCTCGGCGTCGGACTCAGCCGACAGCCGCTCGGCCCGGAAGCTCGAGGCCTCAACGGGTGCCTGCGGCACGCAGTTGCCTTTCTTTGAGGGCGTGTTGAAAGCCCACGCGCGGGGCGCGTAGTGCGCCTAATGCTAGCCGGTCGGGTCGAATCGGCTGAGTCACCAGCCCGTCGGAAGCGGATGTCCCTCGGCGAAGCCCGCGGCCGACTGCACGCCGAGCACGGCCTTCTCGTGAAGCTCTGCGATGTTGTCGGCCCCGACGTAGGTGCAGGTGCTTCGCACGCCCGAGGTGATGTGGTCGAGCAGATCCTCCACCCCGCCGCGGGACGGGTCGAGGCCCATCCTCGACGTGGAGATCCCTTCTTCGAACAACGCCTTACGGGCCTGGTCGAATGCGCTGTCGCCCGCGGTCCTTGCGGCGACCGCCCGTTTGGACGCCATCCCGTAGCTCTCCTTGTACGGCTGGTCCTCGCGGTCTCGCATCAGGTCGCCCGGCGATTCGTACGTGCCGGCGAACCACGATCCGATCATCACGTTGGACGCGCCCGCCGCCAGCGCCAGCGCGACGTCCCGCGGATGGCGCACCCCGCCGTCCGCCCAGACATGCCCACCGAGTTGCCTTGCTGCCGAGGCACATTCGACCACCGCGGAGAACTGCGGTCTGCCGACTCCGGTCATCATCCGTGTTGTGCACATGGCGCCGGGCCCGACGCCGACCTTGACGATCGTCGCCCCCGCGGTGATCAGGTCCCTCGTGCCCTCGGCGGACACGACGTTTCCCGCGGCCAGCGGCAGCCCGAGGTCGAGTGCCGACACCGCCTTGATCGCGTCCAGCATCTTGACCTGGTGCCCGTGCGCGGTGTCGACGACGAGCACGTCGACACCGACATCGGCGAGCGCACGTGCCTTGGCGGCGACGTCGCCGTTGATGCCAACCGCGGCCGCGATCCGCAACCGGCCGCGAGCGTCGACCGCGGGGCTGTAGATCCCTGCCCTTATCGCGCCGGTGCGGGTCAGCACGCCGGCGAGGCCGCCGTCCGCGTCGGTCATCACCGCCACGTCGACGGCAGCGTGTTCGAGCAGGTCGAAAACCTTGCGCGGGTCGGTGCCCACCGGTGCGGTGACGAAGTCGGTGATCGCCACGTCACGCACCCGGGCGAAGCGGTCCACCCCGACGCAGTTGGCCTCGGTGACCAGGCCGATCGGCCTGCCCTCCGAGAGCACCACGGCCGCGCCGTGCGCGCGCTTGTGGATGAGCGCCGTCGCATCGGACACCGAATCGTCGGGCACCAGCGTCACCGGTGTGTCGATGACGAGGTCGCGGGTCTTGACGAAGTCGACTGTCTCCCTGACCGCTGAGATCGGGAGATCCTGCGGCAGAACCACGATCCCGCCGCGGCGCGCCACCGTCTCGGCCATCCGACGGCCCGCAACCGCCGTCATGTTGGCCACGACGACGGGGATAGTGGTGCCCGATCCGTCCGATGTCGACAGGTCGACATCGAATCGCGACGCCACTTCCGACCGACCGGGGACGATGAACACGTCGTTGTAGGTCAGGTCATACGGCGGCTTTTGGCCCTCCAGAAATCTCATCGCCGACCAGTCTAGTTTTCCGCGATGCTGCGGGCGTCAAGCAGGCACTTCGGTGCGGTCGCCGCTCCAGAGCGTGTGGAACTTCTTGTCGCGATCGGCGTCGATGCGGCCGTAGGTGTGCGCACCGAAGAAATCGCGAAGCCCCTGGGTCAACGCCGCGGGCAGCCGCTCGGTCCGCAGCGCGTCGTAGTACGACAGGGCCGAGCTGAAACCGGGGATCGGGATGCCGAGCTGGGTGGCGGTCACCACGACGCGGCGCCAGCTGTCGATACCCGCCTCGACCGCACTGCGGAAGTAGGGCGCCGCGATCAGCGTCGGCAGGTCGGCGTCCTCGTCGAACGCCTCCTTGATCCGGTTGAGGAACTTCGCGCGGATGATGCAGCCGCCGCGCCAGATGGTGGCCATATCGCCGGGGGTGATGCCCCAGTCGTATTCCGCGCTGCCTGCCTGGATCTGGTTGAAACCCTGCGCGTAGGCGATGATCTTGGAGGCGTACAGCGCCTTGCTGACATCCTCGATGAACTGCTTTGCGTCACTTGGCTTGTCGCCGAGGTCGCCGGAGGCCAGCCCGGTGGTGGCCTTGCGCTGGGCCACCGAACCGGACAGCGCGCGGGCGAACACCGCCTCTGCGATGCCGGTCACCGGCACGCCGAGGTCGAGTGCGGACTTCACCGTCCAGCGGCCGGTGCCCTTCTGCTCTGCCTCGTCGAGGATGACGTCGACCAGCGGTTTGCCCGTCTTGGCATCGGTCTGGCGCAGCACCTCGGCGGTGATCTCGATCAGGAAGCTGTCCAGGTCGCCCTTGTTCCATTCGGCGAAGACGTCGGCGATCTCGGGGGCCCCGAGGCCGAGGCCGTCACGCAGCAGCTGATAGGCCTCGCCGATCAGCTGCATATCCGAGTACTCGATGCCGTTGTGCACCATCTTCACGAAATGCCCTGCACCGTCGGGGCCGATATGGGTGCAGCACGGCACGCCGTCGACGTGGGCGGAGATCTCCTCGAGCAGCGGGCCGAGCGACTTGTACGACTCGGCGGGTCCGCCCGGCATGATCGACGGGCCTTTGAGCGCGCCTTCCTCACCACCTGAGATGCCTGCGCCGACGAAGTGCAGCCCACGCTCCCGCATCGCGGCCTCGCGGCGAATCGTGTCGGTGTACAGCGCGTTTCCGCCGTCGATGATGATGTCGCCCTTCTCCATCGCATCGGCGAGTTCGTTGATGACGGCGTCGGTTGGGTCGCCCGCCTTGACCATGATCAACACCCGACGGGGTTTCTCCAGTGCGGCAAGGAATTCCGGAATCGTCTCGCTGCGCACGAACGTGCCCTCGGAGCCGTGCTCTTCCAGCAGCGCATCGGTCTTGGCGATCGACCGGTTGTGCAGCGCGACGGTGTACCCGTGATGGGCGAAGTTGCGGGCGATGTTGGATCCCATCACGGCGAGGCCGGTCACACCGATCTGTGCGGTGCCAGTGGTTTCCGGGGATGCAGACGAGCTCACTGAGGGCAGCCTTTCGTTGTTTTGTTGTATGGCACAGGGATTCGACGGATACGCCTACGCGATGAAGAGCCGGTGGAGTTCGGTCAGCCACGGCACGGCGAGCGCGACCGTTGGCACGACGAGGACGGCGGCGGCGGCCAGGTATGCGGTGATCGCCAGCGAGATGCTGTTGCCGCGACCGCAGAGCCGGCGCACGCGCAGCACCGTCGTCGGCCCGCCCGCGGCAAGCGCACCCGCGGGGGTCTGACCGGACGCGCATGCGACAAGGGCCCTGGCGAGGGGAGTGGGGCCCGCGGCGCGCACCGCGGCGTCGTCGGCGAGCAGTTCGATGAGCAGCCGAACCGCGTCAAGTGCATTCGCGCTGCGGACGAAGCGGGGGAAGGCGGCGTGCACAGCCGTGAACATCTCGAGCACCAGGTCGTGCCTGGCCCGCAGGTGCGCGCGCTCATGGGACAGGATCGCCGCGATCTCCTTGTCCTGCAACGTCGTCAGCGTGCCCTCGCTCACCACGACGCGACTGCGCACCCCGGGTAGGCAGTACGCGAGGGGCTGCGCCACGTCCAGCACGCGCAGCCCATCCCCAGCACGCGGGTGGGCCCATTTCTGCGACTTGCCGACCAGGTCGACGACCATGCGATGGTGTGCCCGGCGCCGTCGCGTCGCGATCGCCACCTGTACGACGGCCACGACGAGCCGGGCGCCGATCAGCAGCGTGAGCGCGAAGACCAGAACGTAAGCGATCCAGAGCGGCCAGCCGAGCACCTCGATCTCGCTGGTGATCGTCGCGGTCGGCCGACCGTCCGCACCGGGGACGAACAGCCGGCTCGCGATCGCGATGCCCGCGCTGAACGCGGAAAGGACCGCGGCCAGCGCGATGGCCTGCCACAGCACGATCGAGGCCCGAGGGGCCCGCATCGTCCACGTCGCGCGGGCCAGCAGGGCCGGAACGGGTCCGACCAGCAGCAGCGCTACGAGGGTGAAGGCCAGGGCTGACACCCTGTCAGTCTCCCTCAGGGAGAGGCCGGGCCGCCACCAGATGGGGGCATTTCATGGTTGGTCTCCAACTCCGCCAGCGCACGTCGAAGCGCAGCCGCCTCGTCGGCACCGACACGCTCGACGAAGTGCACAAGCGCTGCCTCCCGGCTACCGGATTCCCCTGCCTGGTCGAGAGCGTCGACCATCAGGCCTGCGACCAGCTCGTCGCGGCCGTGCGTCGGCGCGTACCGGTGGGCGCGGTCGTCGCGGTGCTGTACAACGAGGTTCTTCTTGGCCAGCCGCTGGAGCACGGTCATGATCGTGGTGTAGGCGAGATCGCGTTCAGCCGCGAGCGCTTCATGTACCTGGCGCACGGTTTGGGGCTCGCGCGACCCCCACAGGTGATCCATCACCGCGCGTTCTAGGTCCCCTAGACGCGTCATCTTGGCCATTTTTCGTTCTTCTCCAAAAGGGCGATCCATCAAGGGTACTACGGCGTTACTACCGTGCGTCGTATGCAATTGAGAGCCCTCCGTTCCACGGGCTCCACGCAGCGCGTTTGCACCGCTCACCGGCCCTTCCGGTACGTGCTTGTGAGTCCAGTCACAGGAGGTAGCCCCGCACTTCGTCTTGACTATAGTAAGGCTAACCTAACTTCAAGGAGGTGTCATGACGATCCTCGTGGACGACCCGCTGATCGCGGGAATGGCAATCGGGCGGACGCTGCCGCTGCACGAGTCAAGCCGGCGCCTGCGCGAGCTGTATCCGGAATGCCCGCGGGTTTACGGGGTCGCGGTGATGTCCGATCTGACCCGGCGGCGGTGGTGGCCCCTCGAGGAGGCGCTCACCACCGAACGGCTGGCCGAGATGTTCTCGATCGGCGCCCTGGAGATGGACAGCCCGGTGGCCGCCGCACAGCAGCTGGCGGCGACGCTGGCCCACGTCGTCATCGGCAGGGTGATTCCGCTGCTCGTGCTCGAGGGGCGGGCATGGGACACCGGCCTGGAAAACCTGTGGGTGCACGTCGACTCCGAGGGCGCCATCGACTGGGTCGGCGTCGTCGACCCGACACTGCGGGCGCTACCCGACGATCCGTTCTTCCGTGCACGCGAGGAGCGCAGCGGCGGCGGCGCGAGGGCCGCACACTTCGCGCGGGACGGCATGGTTGCACTGCCAAGTGAGGCGGCGTTGACGACCTGGGTGGCCCATCGCAGCCACCGGGCGCTCGGGCCGCTCTTCGGCAAGATCTTCGACGTCAGCGGGGGAGCAGTCTCGATGTCGTCGATGTGGCACATCGTCGGCGCGGCCGTCGTCGGCGCCGCGACGCACGTTCCGCTGCTCGCCAGGTCCAGCGAGTTGACCAGCATGCGCCGCGGACAGGCCGTACTCGACGCGTTGGTGAGCTTCGGGCTGCCGGTACGCGGCGGATCTCGGCCGCGCGAAGGGAAGGGCTTGCTTAATTAGGGCAGCCTTGCCTATCCTGAGCTAGTAGTTGGACCGAGCCGGTGTCCAGAGGGCTGCTGAGACCCCCGGTCCACTCCAGGGCGGGTCCCGTGCCATTGGTGCGGGGCCCGCCCACTACTTTCAGGCCTTCTCCACGGCACCGCCGCTTTCGGCCCAGTCCTTGAAGCCGCCGAGGTTGTAGACCTCTTCGTAGCCCATCTCCTTGAGCGCCTGCCCCGACAACGCAGCGCGCCCGCCGGAAGCGCAGTACACGATGACGGCCCTGTCCTTCGCGAAGTTCTTGTCGTAGTACGGCGTATCGGGGTCCGCGCGAAACTCGACCATGCCGCGCGGGATGTGAACGGCGCCTGCGACCTTGCCGCTCTGCTCGACTTCTGCGGCGTCGCGCACGTCGACGACAAGCGCACCGCCCTCGATCTTCTGCTGCGCTTCGTCGACCGTGATTCGCGGCACGACGGCATTCGCCGCCGCCACCAGATCCTTGACACTTTTACCCATGCCCGACGGTAACGCGAGGCCCGCTGCGGGCGTAGGGACTTCACCGTGTAGACACATGTGCGTGTCAACTGCGCCTCTCAGCGAGCTCGGCAAGGGCTTCGACAGCGAACTCGGGCTCACCTATATCGACGTCACACCCGACGGCGGGCGTGCCGAGTTGCAGATCCACGACAAGCTGCTGCAGCCATGGGGAATCGTGCACGGCGGCGTCTACTGCTCGATCGTCGAAAGCCTTGCGAGCGTGTCGGGTCAGGTCTGGCTCGCCGCCAACGGCGAGGGACACGTGGTCGGCGTGAACAACAACACCGACTTCCTGCGCGCCATCTCCTCCGGCACGGTGACGGCGGAGTCGACGCCGATTCACCGGGGCAGGCGCCAACAGCTGTGGTTGATCACCATCACCGACGACAAGGACCGTCTTGTCGCACGCGGGCAGGTGCGGCTGCAGAACCTGCCGCCGGAGTAGCCGCGATCGCGTGCACTGCCGATTGCCGCCGGTCGTGGCAATATCCCGCACATGCTTCTGACCCCGCACGAACAGGACCGCCTGCTGCTGTCCTACGCCGCTGAACTGGCGCGACGTCGACAAGCGCGCGGCCTGAAACTCAACCATCCCGAAGCGGTCGCGGTCCTCACCGACCACCTGCTCGAAGGCGCGCGCGACGGACGCACCGTAGCCGAATTGATGGTCAGCGGTCGCGGAGTGCTCGGCCGAGACGACGTCATGGAGGGCGTGCCCGAGATGCTTCACGACGTCCAGGTCGAGGCCACTTTCCCGGACGGCACCAAACTGGTCACCGTCCACCACCCGATCGCGTACAGTCGTCATGATCATGCCCCGGAGAGATTGTCTACGGCGACGGGGACATCGCCATCAATGCGGGTGCGCCGCGGCTGGCCATGGATGTGGTCAACACCGGCGACCGCCCGGTACAGGTCGGCAGCCACGTTCATTTCCCGCAGGCGAATTCGGCGCTCGACTTCGATCGCTCGGCCGCACACGGCCTCCGGCTCGACATTCCCGCGGGCACCGCGGTGCGGTTCGAACCCGGTGTCGCGCAGCATGTCTCGCTGGTTCCGTTGAGCGGGACGCGCGAGGTGCACGGGCTGAGCCTCGACGCGCCCGGCAGTTTGGACGTGTCATGACCGAGTTGTCCAGATCCCGTTATGCCGCGCTGTTCGGACCGACCACCGGTGACCGGATCCGGTTGGCCGACACCGATCTGTTCGTCGAGATCACCGAAGACCGAAGCGGAGGCCCCGGCCTGGCGGGTGACGAGGCGGTGTTCGGTGGCGGCAAGGTGCTGCGCGAGTCGATGGGCCAGGGCCGCGTCACCCGCGCCGACGGCGCACCCGGACACCGTCATCACCGGTGTGGTGATCATCGACTACTGGGGAATCATCAAGGCCGACATCGGTATCCGTGACGGCCGGATCTCGGCGATAGGCAAGGCGGGAAACCCGGACACCATGTCGGGTGTGCATCCCGATCTGGTGGTCGGCCCGTCGACCGAGATCATCGCGGGAAACGGCAGGATCGTGACGGCGGGGGCCATCGACTGCCACGTCCACCTCATCTGCCCGCAGATCATGGAGGAGGCGCTCGGCGGGGGTATCACGACAATCGTCGCAGGAGGCACGGGTCCCGCGGAGGGCAGCAAGGCCACCACCGTGACACCGGGTTCGTGGCACCTGGCCCGAATGCTCGAGTCGTTGGACTCCTGGCCGATGAACATCGCACTGCTCGGCAAGGGCAACACCGTCAGCGCCGAAGCGATGTGGGAACAATTGCGCGGCGGCGCAGCGGGTTTCAAACTGCACGAAGACTGGGGGACCACCCCGGCAGCGATAGACGCGTGCCTCAACGTCGCCGATGCGGCGGGCGTACAGGTCAACATCCACACCGACACCCTCAACGAGATGGGATTCGTGGAGAACACGCTCGGCGCGATCGGCGGCCGGTCGATTCACGCGTATCACACCGAGGGCGCGGGCGGTGGGCACGCGCCCGACATCATCACGGTCGCCGCCGAGTCCTACGTGTTGCCGAGTTCGACGAACCCGACCCGCCCTCACACCGTTAACACCCTCGATGAGCATCTCGACATGCTGATGGTCTGCCATCACCTGAACCCAAGCGTCCCAGAGGATCTCGCCTTCGCCGAAAGCCGGATCAGGCCGTCGACCATCGCCGCAGAGGACCTGCTGCACGATATCGGCGCGATTTCGATGATCGGAAGCGACGCCCAGGCCATGGGCCGCATCGGCGAGGTCGTGTTGCGCACATGGCAGACGGCGCACGTGATGAAGCGACGCCGAGGAGCGCTCGAAGGTGACGGCGCCGCCGACAACAACAGGGCGCGTCGCTATGTCGCGAAGTACACGATCTGCCCGGCCGTCGCGCACGGGCTGGACAAGGAGGTCGGCTCCATCGAGGTGGGTAAGCTCGCCGACCTCGTGCTCTGGGAGCCGGCGTTCTTCGGGGTCCGGCCACATGCCGTCGTCAAGGGCGGCATGATCGCCTGGGCCGCGATGGGGGATGCCAACGCGTCCATCCCCACGCCGCAGCCGGTACTGCCACGGCCGATGTTCGGCGCGGCGCCGGCCGCCGCCGCGGCGACTTCCGTGCATTTCGTCTCGCCCCAGGCGATCGACGACGGGTTGGCCGATCGACTGGCGGTCAACCGCCGCCTTGTACCGGTCGGCAACGTCCGCAACGTCGGCAAGGCCGATATGCCGCTCAACGACGCGACGCCTCGGATCGAGGTGGAGCCCGACACGTTCACGGTGCGCATCGACGGCGAGGTCTGGCAGGAGCAGCCCGCCGCCGAACTGCCCATGGCGCAACGGTATTTCCTGTTCTGATGACAGGTTTGACGACGCTGCTTGCGCTGGCCGACTCGCGGTTGCCGACGGGCGGGCATGTGCATTCCGGCGGCGTCGAGGAAGCGGTGACGAGCGGTCTGGTTCTCGATCTCGCGACGCTGCGGGCCTTTCTGCGGCGGCGGATCTCGACCCAGGGTCTCGTGACCGCCTCCATCGCCGCTGCGGTGCACGCCCGGTCGCTGTCCTTCGCAGCCGCCGACCGCGAAACCGACGCCCGCACACCGGCTCCCGCAGCCCGACTGGCGTCCCGCGCGCAGGGCCGCGGACTCACCCGGCTGGCGCGCCGGGTGTGGCCTGCCGATGACTGGGACGCCTTGGGCGCCACACCACATCTCGCGGTGGCGGCAGGCGCTGTCGGTGCGGCGAGCGGCATGCCGAGCCTCCACACCGCGCTGTCCGTCGTGTACACGACCATGACCGGTTCGGCGACCGCCGCACAACGACTGCTCGCACTCGATCCCGGCGACGTCGCAGCGTTGACATTCGAACTTTCCGCGATGTGCGACCAGACCGCCGAACTGGCGTGCAAGGAACTCGCCGACCTGTCCGATCCGCTGCTCGATGTGCTGGCCCAGCGCCACAGCGAGCGCGAGCGCCCCCTGTTCGCCTCCTGAAAGGTCGAAAGGAACACCATGCCACCGCATTTCACAGACGGCGAGCCTCATCGCCACCAGCCCGAAAGGCCGAAGCGGCTCCGGATGCCGGGGGAGCCGTTGCGCATCGGCGTCGGAGGGCCCGTCGGATCGGGTAAGACCGCGCTGGTGGCGGCGCTGTGCCGCGAGCTGCGCGATCAGCTGTCGCTGGCGGTGCTGACCAACGACATCTACACCACCGAGGACGCCGACTTCCTGCGTCGGCATGCGGTGCTGCCCGACGACCGGATCGCGGCAGTGCAGACCGGGGGCTGCCCGCACACCGCCATCCGCGACGACATCACGGCGAACCTCGACGCCATCGAGGATCTGATAGCCGCCCACGACGGCCTCGACCTCATCCTTGTGGAGTCCGGCGGGGACAACCTGACCGCGACGTTCTCGTCGGGGCTCATCGACGTCCAGATCTTCGTCGTCGACGTCGCGGGCGGCGACAAGGTACCGCGCAAGGGCGGTCCCGGCGTGACCTACTCCGACCTGCTGGTCGTCAACAAAACCGACCTGGCGCCGATGGTCGGCGCCGACCTCGGCGTGATGCGCCGCGACGCCGCGGCCGCGCGCGGCGACCGTCCCACGGTGCTGATCTCGCTGACCGACGATCCGTCCGCCGGACCGGTCCAATCGTGGGTGCGCGACCAGCTTCGCGTCGCGCAGGCGGTCTAGGTGCACTCCGATGTCCTGATCGTCGCGCGGCCCGACCGCAGGCCGTCGATCGAATGCGCAGGCGGCGTCGCCGCGCGGCTCACCGAACCTGACACCGTGCATCTGGTTTCGACGGCGGCCACACCACTCGGCGGCGACACCATCGCGGTGCGGGTCATCGTCGAGCAGGGCGCACGGTTGCGGGTGCGCAGCGCGGCTGCGACCGTCGCGCTGCCCGGGCGCCTCACCACCGACTCGACCGCGCACTGGCAGGTAGAGGTGGCAGGAGAGCTCGACCTCGATCCGGAACCAACGGTGGTGGCGGGCGGATCGCGACACTCGACGTCGACGCGACTGTCGATCGCCTGCTCGGGCCGCGTCAGGCTGCGAGAGCGAGTTCAGATCGGCAGAACAGATGAGCGTCAAGGCTTTTGGTCTGGATCGCTACATGCGGATGTGGACGGCCAACCGCTGCTGCGGCACCGCGTCGAGCTGGGCCTGGAGTCGGCGACCCATGACCTGATCGGTGCGCCGTTGGCGTCGGTGAGCGAACTTCGCTATCCGGACATCGCATCCGAAGCGCTGGGCACCGTGCTCGAACTGGCCGACGGCGGAAGCCTCGCGACGTGGCAGGGGCAGCGACTCGAGAGCCGGCTAGATGGCGGCTTTCTCACCTTCGACGGCCGCCGCGATCTCCTCGAGTTCCTCGATTCGGGTGCGCGCGTAGGCCTGCTGCTCGGTGATGTACAGGTTTCCACGAGCGCGGCCGAGGAATGTCACCGTCCACGACAACAGCGTGGCGAGCTTGCGCCGGAATCCGACGAGATAGACCAGGTGCAGCACCAGCCACGCCAGCCAGGCGATGAAACCGCCGAACTCGAGCGGGCCGATCTGGGCGACCGCCGAGAATCGCGACACCGTCGCCATCGAGCCCTTGTCGAAGTATTCGAACGGCTCGCGTTCGAGCGGATCGGCGCCCTTCAGCTCGGACTTGATCGCGGCGGCGACGTACTTTCCGCCCTGGATGGCGCCCTGTGCCATGCCCGGCACGCCCTCGACGGCGGCCATGTCGCCGATCACGAAGACGTTCGGGTAGCCGGGAACCGTCAGATCGGGCCCCACCTTGATGCGGCCTGCGCGGTCCACCTCGGCGGTGGACTGATCGGCCATCTGCTTGCCGAGCGGGCTTGCCGACACCCCGGCCGACCACACCTTGGTCGCGCATTCGATCCGGCGGGTGGTGCCGTCGGGATCCTTGACCGTGATGCCGTTGCGGTCGACGTCGGTGACCATCGCGTTGAGCTGGATCTCGACGCCCATCTTCTCCAGCCGCGCCTGCGCCTTCTTGCCGAGCTTCTCGCCCATCGGCGGCAGCACCGCGGGGGCGGCGTCCAGCAGGATCACCCGTGCCTTGGTGGAATCGATGTGCCGGAACGCGCCCTTGAGGGTGTAGTCCGAGAGCTCGGAGATCTGCCCGGCCATCTCCACGCCGGTCGGACCGGCGCCGACGACGACGAAGGTCAGCAGCTTCTCGCGCCGACTGGGGTCACTGGACCGCTCGGCCTGCTCGAACGCACCGAGGATGCGCCCGCGCAGCTCCAGCGCGTCGTCGATCGACTTCATGCCAGGCGCGAACTCGGCGAAATGGTCGTTGCCGAAGTACGACTGCCCGGCACCCGCGGCGACGATCAGGGTGTCGTACGGGGTGACATAGGTGTGACCGAGCAGTTGCGACCGGACGGACTTCTTCGCCAAGTCGACATGGGTGGCCTCGCCGAGCAGCACCTGGGCGTTCTTCTGCTTGCGCAGGATCATCCTGGTCGGCGGCGCGATCTCGCCCGAGGAGATGATGCCGGTCGCCACCTGGTACAGCAGCGGCTGGAACAGGTGGTGCGTGGTCTTGGCGATGATTTTGATGTCGACGTCGGCACGTTTGAGAGCCTTTGCGGCAGTCAACCCACCGAACCCCGACCCGATGATGACGACTTTGTGCCGGTCAGACGGGGTAGCTCCGGGGTGGCTCATCAGCTGTTGCTCCTCGAAAAGCTTCACGTTCAATACAGCGTCTACCGTAGTCGCCCGCATCCCGTAGGGAGCGGGCAACCTGGTGAGATTTGCCACGTTAGAGCGTGTTTAACCCTCCAGCAGCGGCTTCAGCTTTTCGGCCACTGCCGAGATGCCCCCCGGGTGATATCCGGACACGTTGGTGACGGGGCTGAGGATGACCCCGTCCACTCCCGCATCGAGCACCTTGGTCTTGATCTGATCGACGATCTGATCTGCGCCTCCATAGACGACGTTGCGCTTCAAGTCGTCCGGGATCATGTCACCGGTCGCCTTGTCGTCGATCAACGCCATCACCAGCATGCTGGTCTCCAGGGTCGCCGGGTCGCGGTCGATCTTCTCGCAGCTTTCCTTGACGACCTGCACCTTCCGCGGCAGCTCATCGAAGCCGGCGATGATGTTGAGGTGGTCGAAGTGCTTGGCCGCCAACGGAATCGTCTTCTTCTCGCCGCTGCCGCCGATCATCAGCGGGACGTGGTCGCGGAAGCGCGGCTCGGCCATGGCATCGGTGACCTTGTAGTACTCGCCGCTGAACGTCGGGCGCTCACCCGCCAACATCGGCAGGATGATTTCGAGCGACTCGTAGAGCCGGTTGAAGCGGTCGGTGAAGGTGCCGAAGTCGTATCCGAGCGAGTCGTGCTCGAGTTCGAACCAACCGGTGCCGATGCCGAGGATCGCGCGGCCCTGGCTCGTGACATCCAGCGTGGTGATCGCCTTGGCCAGCAGCGTCGGATTGCGATACGTGTTGCCGGTGACGAGCGTGCCGAGCTGAACCCGTTCGGTCGCCGTGGACAGCGCACCAAGGGCGGTATACGCCTCGAGCATCGGTTGATCGGGTGTGCCGAGGCCGGGCAGTTGATAGAAGTGGTCCATCACGAAAACCGAGTCGAAGCCCGCCGCTTCGGCTTCCTGCGCCTGCGCGATCACCGTGGGAAACAGCTCGGCGACGCCGGTGCCGTAGCTGAAAAATTAGGTATCTGAAGTCCGAGTTTTATGGTCACGCCTTCACGTAACCACAACTAAGCGGGGCGGTCACCCCGCTTTAGCTTCGGGCGAACGCGGGAATATCAGCCGACTTTGGCGAGCGCACCGTTGCTGACGTGCATCGTCTGCCCGGTGATGTGGCGCGCCGCGGGGTGCTCAGGAACAACGCCAACCGGGCGATCTCCGCTGCCACCGGCGCCGAGCTGCCGAGACCGGCGTAACCCTCCTGCGCACTGCGGCCCGACGCCACGGCGTTGACGGTGATGCCGCGGGTGCCGAAGTGCGTGGCCTGACCCTCGGTCCAGTTCGAAACCGCGGCCTTGATCGCGGCGTCGGCACTGCCGTCGCGCGGGTTCTCAGCGACCACGCTGATGATCGAGCCACCCGAGCGCAGATGGTCGCCGAGGATCTGGACGGTGAGCACGGTCGAGAGCATCGTGGCGTCGAGAGCGTTGCGCCACGCCGAGGCGTGGTCGGCCAGGCTGTAGGTGCGGGGGTCACCCGACTCCCACAGCGGAGCAGGCACGTTCACGATGGTGTCGAGGTGATGCGGGAACAGAGTCCTGGCATCTTCGAGACTCGCCGCGTTGGTGTTGTCGCACACGATCGCGTCGACATCGAGTTCCTTGGCCGCAACCTCGAGATCTTCGCGGCGTGAGCCGGTGATCACGACTCGGTGGCCCGCATCGCGATAGCTCTCCGCGATCGTGCGGCCCAGATCCGTATCGCCGCCGGTGACCAGCACCTCCATCGCCATGACCTCCTGTTAGCGCGGGATCTCCGCCGTCGTGGCGATGATCCGCCGACGATGTTACTGGACGGTAGCTATTAGACGAAACCCGACGCGCATATCGGTCCCGGCACGATTTCGACCTGCGATGCTTCACCTAACCTAGGGTTTTGTTGGTGACGACCGCGCCCGCGCTGCCGCGCTGGATCTACCTCCCCGCCGCGGTCGGGGCGCTGTTCGTCGTATTGCCGCTCGTCGCCATCGTCGCGAAGGTCGACTGGCCGCAGTTCGCGACGCTGATCACCAGCGAATCCTCCCGCGCGGCCCTTCTGCTGAGCCTCAAGACCGCCACAGCCAGCACGCTGCTGTGCTTGCTCTTCGGCGTTCCGTTGGCGCTCGTGCTGGCGCGCAATGACGGCAGGGCGGTGCAACTGTTGCGCCCGCTACTCCTGTTGCCACTGGTGCTGCCGCCGGTGGTTGGCGGGATCGCGCTCCTGTACGCGTTCGGCAGGCTCGGCCTGGTCGGCCAGTACCTCGACGCCGCAGGCATCCGGATCGCGTTCACGACGACGGCGGTGGTGCTGGCGCAAACGTTCGTATCGCTGCCGTTCCTCGTCATCGCGCTCGAGGGTGCGGCACGAACGTCGGCAGCGACTACGACGTCGTGGCGGCGACGCTCGGCGCACGACCGACAACGGTGTGGTGGCGGGTGTCCCTTCCACTTCTTGCGCCTGGCCTCGTCTCCGGAGCGGTATTGGCGTTCGCCCGCTCGCTCGGCGAGTTCGGAGCCACGCTGACGTTCGCAGGCTCCCGAGAAGGTGTCACACGGACACTGCCGCTGGAGATCTACCTGCAACGCGAAGCCGACGCCGACGCCGCCGTCGCACTTTCGGTGTTGTTGGTCGTGGTCGCCGCCGTCGTCGTGCTCGGCCTCGGCGCACGAACCCTGCGATCCGGTTCGGCAACGGCGGGAATCTCCGCGTGACTGACGTGCAGGTGCGCGCTGTCGTCGAGCAACGCGACGTCGACATCGAATTCGCCACGGCCGCAGGCGAAGTGCTCGCCATCCTCGGGCCCAACGGCGCGGGCAAGTCAACGGCGCTGCATGTGATCGCGGGTCTGGTCCGCCCGGAACCCGGAATGGTACGACTGGGCGACCGAACGCTCACCGATACCCAGGCAGGAGTGTTCGTGCCGACGCATGACCGCAGGGTCGGCATGCTGCTTCAGGACGCACTGCTGTTCCCCCATCTGAGTGTCGCGGCCAATGTGGCGTTCGCGCCGCGCAGCGGCCGTCGCAGGCGGCCCCGACGAGAGGCCCGAGCAGCGGCCGCGCACTGGCTGAGCCAGGTCGACGCCGCCGACCTTGCCGATCGCATGCCCAAGCAGCTTTCAGGAGGCCAGGCTCAACGAGTCGCACTCGCGCGCGCCCTTGCCGCGGAACCCGACGTGTTGCTGCTGGACGAACCGCTCGCCGGTCTCGACGTCTCAACCGCTTCGGCGATGCGAAAGCTGTTGCGTCACACGCTCACCGAGAACGGCCGGTCGGCGGTGTTGATCACCCATGATGTCCTCGACGTGCTGACCCTTGCCGATCGCGTGCTGATCATCGAATCTGGACGCATCGCGGAAACAGGTTATGCGGCACAGGTTTTGGCCGCACCGCGAAGCCGCTTCGGCGCGCGGTTCGCAGGCGTGAACCTCGTGACCGGTACCGCTGGGCCAGACGGTGCTCTCACTACCCAGTGGGGTAGCGCCTGGCACGGCACCGCCGCGCCCGACGTCGTGGTCGGCCAACCCGCCGTCGCGATCTTCACCCCTTCGGCCGTTGCGGTCTACCGGGACAAGCCGCACGGCAGCCCGAGGAACACCGTCGAGGTCGTGGTGGCCGAGTTGGACAGCAGAGGGTCCGCGCTTCGCGTGCGTGCCGACGAGCAACCCGACGGCGCGCCTGGCCTTGCCGCTGACATCACCGCAGAGTCCGCGGCCGAACTTCGCGTGGCGCCGGGGGAGCGGGTTTACTTCTCGGTCAAGGCGCAGGAAGTCACCGTTCATCCTGTTGCGTAACGGCCGGTGGACGCAGGCCGATCAAATGAACGAACCTCGCGTGCACCGCGCGGGCAGCTGGTCGTGCCAGCAATTATTGCGATGCGTGCTAGCTCGCGTTATTTGGCTGCCAGCAACATCACAGTTAAACACTCTAAGACCGCCCCACACTTGCGTCACGACAGCAACAAGGTAGTTTCGTCTGCATGCATGAGCCGGACGCGTTCCCCGAACACCGCAAGCGCCGCACGAAGTCGCTGGCGATGGCCGCGCTGGCCGGCGCAACGGCGGTGGCACTCACGCTGTCCTCCGTGGCGCAGGCCGACCCGGAGACCCCTCGCCGGACCCCGGGCCCTCCGCCGCCCTCTGGCAATACCTTCATGCAAGGCCCTCCCGGCGACCCGGCAGCACCGCCGCCTGCCGCCGACCCCAACGCTCCGCCGCCGCCTGCGGCCGACCCCAACGCTCCACCGCCGCCTGCGGCCGACCCCAACGCGCCCCCGGCCGACCCCAACGCCCCCGCGGCCGCGCCCGCTCCGGAGCCCGGCCGCGTCGACAACGCCGCCGGTGGCTTCAGTTATGTGGTGCCCGCAGGCTGGAAGGTCTCCGACGCCACCCAGTTGTCCTACGGCCAGGCGCTGCTGACCAAGGCCACTCCCGAGGGCACGCCTGCGCCTGCGGCAGGCCAGCAGGGCACGCAGCCGACCAACGACACCAGCGTTCTGCTCGGCAGGTTGGACATGAAGCTGTTCGCGGGCGCCGAAGCCGACAACGGCAAGGCGGCCACCCGGCTGGCTTCCGACATGGGCGAGTTCTTCATGCCGTTCCCCGGCACCCGCGTCGGTCAGGAGAGCGGGGCACTCGGATCGGAAGCCATGCCCGGCGCCTTCTCCGCCTACGAGGTGAAGTTCACCGACACCAACAAGCCGACAGGCCAGATCTGGGCGGGTGTCGTCGGCAACGCGACGCCCACAGTGGCACCCGGCCAGCCGATCACTCCGCGCGGCCAGCGAAACGAGCGCTGGTTCGTCGTCTGGCTCGGCACCGCCAACAACCCCATCGACAAGGGCGCAGCCGTCGCGCTGGCCAACTCGATCCGGCCGTGGGCGCCGCCCGCGCCGCCGCCCCCTGACCCCAACGCGGCACCACCGGCTGCGGATCCCAATGCGCCACCGGCTGATCCGAATGCACCACCTGCCGATCCCAATGCGCCGCCGCCCGCACCGGGACGTTCACCGGTCGGAGTCGGTGTTCCGGTGGACCCGGCCAACGCACCGGGAATGATGCCCGCGGGCTGACAACGAGATACGAGCACAAAGCGGCCGACCCACTCGGGTCGGCCGCTTTTGTTCATCTGCCCGGTTGATCTTGTTCGTGTCCGATTCGACGGTTGAATCGTTACGCTTCGGGCGTATACCGGAGGTTGGCCCAGCATTCGCGTTGGGCGCCGACAGGCAGGAGATCGCAGAGATGGATGCCCTTGCAGCGACTGAGTTGCTCGCTCGGTCAACGACAATGACCAGCGTCGGCTGGATCGGTTACATCATCATCGGAGCAATCGCGGGGTGGCTCGCAGGCAAGATCGTCAAGGGCGGCGGCGCGGGCATTCTGATGAACATCGTGATCGGCATCGTCGGTGCGCTGATCGGCGGCTTCCTGCTCAGCTTCTTCCTTGACACCGCAGGCGGCGGTTGGTGGTTCACCCTCTTCACCGCGATCCTGGGATCGGTGATCCTGCTGGCGATCGTCGGGAGGTGCAGAGCAGGAACTGAGCACGTGCCGAACGTTCTTACCGTCGATTTTCGGCGAAATCGACTGTTAGGACCTTCATCGCGTATGAACAGCAGGTCGATGACCGCGTGGCGGGTGAGGGTTCCCGGTCGGATGAACACTCACCCGCTGGAGCGTGTCACCGTGCCGGTGCCGTCGCCCGCACCCGGTGAGCTCCTCGTCGCGGTGCGTGCATGCGGCGTGTGCCGCACCGATCTTCATGTCGCAGAAGGAGACCTGCCGGTTCACCGGCCGAACGTGACGCCAGGCCACGAGGTGGTCGCTGAAGTCGTGGCGTTGGGCGAGGACACCGGAGGCGAGTTCAGCATCGGCGATCGCGTCGGCGTCGCATGGCTACGGCATACGTGTGGCGAGTGCACATTCTGCGTCCGGGGCGACGAGAACCTGTGCCCGCGATCGCTGTACACCGGTTGGGATGCCGACGGCGGATACGCCGAATTCACCACCGTTCCAGCGGCTTTCGCTCACCCACTACCTGCGGGCTACTCCGACGCCGAGCTGGCTCCGTTGTTGTGCGCGGGGATCATCGGCTATCGGTCGCTGATGCGCGCCGACCTACCCGTGCGCGGCAGGCTGGGGATCTACGGCTTCGGCGGCAGCGCCCACATCACCGCGCAGGTGGCACTAGCCAAGGGCGCCGAGGTACACGTGATGACGCGGGGCGCGGCCGCGCGCGAGTTGGCGCTCTCTCTCGGCGCGGCCTCGGCGCAAGGCGCCGATGAGGCGCCGCCGGTCAAGCTGGACGCCGCCATTCTTTTCGCACCGGTCGGCGGCCTCGTGCCGCCTGCGCTGGAGGCGCTCGATCGCGGCGGCACGCTGGCCATCGCAGGCATCTACGTCAGCGACATCCCGGAACTGGACTACGAACGGCACCTGTTCTACGAACGCACTGTGCGCTCGGTGACGTCCAACACCCGCGCCGATGCCCGTGAGTTTCTGGACTTCGCAGGCAACCACCGAATCGACGTCACGACGCCCGAGTATCCGCTCGACCGCGCAGATGATGCGCTGACCGATCTCAGCGAAGGCCGCATCTCGGGCGCCGCGGTATTGCGCATTTAGCGCGATCTACAGGGCCGCGAGCGCCGCGCCGAGTCGACCCTCGAGGTCACCGCGGCCGTACCGGTACATCGGCCCCGCGCCGTCGGCGAGCAGGAGCCTCAGCCGCGCCATGCCCCGCACGGTCACCGGCCGCGGCGAGTGCAAGCGCAGGGTGACCTGGTCGATACGGTCCTCGGCCGCGGTGATGTTGGGCACGTTGAGTTCGATACGCGACGACATCAACGCATCGCGATTGCGCACGTCGGAGAGCGCACGCCGCAATGAGTGGGCGACGGCCTCGCGCTCGTCGACCGATGTCAGCCGCGCCGCGTGAACGGCTAGCGGGCTGCCATCGGCAGCGGGTAGCGCCGACCGCCAGCATCCGGTCGAACTTGGTCGCGAGCAGACGAGCCATCACGCGGGTGCCGTAGGAGATCCGGGGCGCGTCGTCGCGACGGACTGCGTCATGACCTGAGCCGCCGAAAGAAAGCCCAGCGAAATCCTGTTTCCACTCATGGTGAAAGTCCTCTTTCCATTCCGGTCGTGTCCAACTTGTGACTATTGAAAACGCTACACCGGTCACGCATGACTAGTCAAATTGATTTACCGGTCACGCCGCATTAGACTGGTCTCATGTCGTCACGAGACACGTACTGGGCGGCGGACGCCGAGACCAAACCGGCACCCGACCCGCTTATTCGCGTGCAGGAGCTGGTCAACACGGTCGAGTTGCCCGAGGGGCCCGACCGCCTTGCCGATCCTGCCGACGCGCGACCCTGGCTGGTGGCGAATGGATTGCTCAACTCCGATGCCGAGCTGCAGCCCTCTGATCTCGAGCTTTTACGCGGCGTGCGCGGGGCTCTGCGCGCGATGCTCGTCCACAACGCAGGCGGCCCGGCCCCGACCACGGAGTTGGCGCCGCTGCGCGAGGTCGCGTCGGAGGGCACCGCGCGAGCCGACTTCGACGACCGCGGCGAGGTGGTGCTGACCACCGCAGGCGACTCCGTGTCAGCCCGCTTGATCGAGCTGTTGCTGATCATCCGCGACGCACAGCGGGACGGAAGCTGGGCGCGGTTGAAGGCGTGCGGGAACGGGGAGTGTCAGTGGGCGTTCTACGACCGGTCCCGCAACCACGGCGGTACCTGGTGCGAAATGTCTTCGTGCGGAAACAAACTCAAGAACCGCGAGTTCCGCGCCCGCAAGCGCGGCGTCGGGTCACATTGACAGGTGCCACACCAGCGCCGCCGCGAGGGCACCGAGGCCGTTGAGCGACCAGTGCAGTGCGATCGGCGCCAACAGGCTGCCGCTGCGTCGGCGCAGCCAGGTGAATACGAAACCGGCCACGCCGGTCGCGACAACGGCGAGCACCACACCGGCGATCGTGCCGAGCAGGCCCCCGCCGAAGATGCGGGTGAATCCGACGTTGCTACTGGTGAGGCCCAACGAGGTGGCGATGTGCCAGAGGCCGAAAAGCAGTGAGCCCCCAGCCGCGACGCCACGGAATCCCCACGCCCTGTTCAGTGCGCCGTGCAGCACACCGCGAAACGCCAGCTCCTCCGGAATCACCGTCTGCAACGGGATGATGATCATCGACGCGATCAGCGCGCCGGACACAGTGGCGTAATTGTTGTTCATGAACATCGGCCTGGTCCACGGCAGCATCGCCCCGATCGCGATGACCGTCATCACCACCGCCACCGCCGCCAGCGCATATCCGGCGCCCGACTTCCAATGATCGCGGCCGAGACCGAGTTCGGTCCATCCGAGCCCGCGTGACCGCACCAGGATCAGCAGGCCAACGGCGGCTGCAGGAACTGTCGCGATGCTGGCCCATGGTGTCGTGAAGTGCGCGACGAGGTTGGTCATCGCCAACACCACGACCACCACCGCAATATCGATGTACGTGTGGAAATGGTGAAGCGCCGAGAGCTGTCCGACCAGCGGATGGGGCTGCTCTACCACCGCGGCGTCTTCGGACATTCTGCCGATTCTACCTGCGACGCGGACCTGCTCCGGTTTCGCTGACCGGCCGCCAACCACCGTCGCATGGGCACCCCACTAGCCTGGCGGGCGTGCTGCTGGCGGATCTGCGCGTGCTCGACCTGTGCGACGGCGACGCCGACGCGGTGACCCGGCTGCTCGCCGACCTGGGCGCCGACGTGTTGAAGGTGGAACCGCCCGGCGGTAACGCGGGCCGGTCGCGGCGGCCCATGGTGGCGGGATCCAGCATCGCGTTCACCCTCAACAACGCCAACAAGCGGGCGTGCGTGCTCGACCCCCACGACGATCGCGATCGCGAACGGTTCGTCGAGTTGGCCGCAGAGCGCCGACATCGTGGTGGACAGCGGCAATCCCGGCCGGGCGGCGGCATTCGGCACGCCGTGTGCGGAGCTGTCGAGGCGTCACCAACACCTTGTCGCGATGTCGGTCACCGACTTCGGAACCGAAGGGCCGCGGGCCTCCTGGACGGGCACCGACCCGGTGTTCTACGCGCTGTCGACGGCGCTGTCGCGGTCGGGCCCGACGACGGGACGCCCGGTGCTGCCGCCGGAGGGCCTCGCCTCGGCCACCGCAGCCGTGCAGGCGGCCTGGGCGGCGTTGGCCGCCTACTATCACCGATTACGTTACGGCACAGGCGATTACATTGACTTTTCCCGCTTCGAGGCGGTGGTTCAATCGCTCGATCCGCCGTTCGGTTCCGAGGGTCAAGCCGCCGTCGGCCTCAAGAAATCCAGCGAGCTGTGGCGCGGCAGACCCCGAAACCAACAGATCTACCCGACCTTCCCGTGTCGCGACGGCCACGTTCGAGTCTGTCTGCTTTCGCCGCGCCAATGGCGTGGGATGCGGGCCTGGCTGGGTGAACCTGCCCAGTTCGCCGATCCGAAATTCGACACGATCGCCGCTCGCTACGCCGCATCCACAGAGATCAACGCGCTGATGGCCGATCTGTTCGCCACCCAGACGATGAAGGAACTGGTCACAGCGGGCCAGTCGAGGGGAGTGCCGATCGCCGCGGTGCTCAGCCCTGCGGAGACCCTGGACAGCGAGCATTTCCGGTCGGTCGGCGCCCTCACGGAAGCAACCATCGCACCCGGCGTCGACGTCACGGTGCCTGCAGGCCCATTCGTCGTCGACGGCAGCCACGTGGGGTTCGCCCGCCCCGCCCCGCCGGTGAACGCACACGAAGCCCGGCTGGACCGCTCCACGGACCGACGCGCCCGACCCGCCCGGCAACGCACCCGCGAAGCGGCCGTTCGACGGGCTGCGGATCCTGGATCTCGGCGTCATCGTCGCCGGCGGCGAACTCGGCAGGCTGTTCGCCGACCTCGGCGCCGAGGTCATCAAGATCGAGAGCGCCGCGTACCCGGACGGGCTTCGTCAGACACCGCCCGGTCAGGTGATGAGCCGATCGTGGGCGTTGACCCACCGCAACGAATACGCGCTCGGTCTGGATCTGCGCAGCGACCAAGGCGCCGAGATCTTTTCCCGCCTGGTCGCCGACGCCGACGCGGTCTTCGCCAACTTCAAACCGGGAACCCTTACGTCGCTGGGCTTTCCGTATGAAAGGCTGCGCGAGCTGAACCCACGAATCGTCCTTGCCGAGAGCAGTGCGTTCGGCGCGACGGGACCGTGGAGCGCGCAGATGGGCTACGGGCCATTGGTGCGTGCCACCACCGGCGTCTCCAAGCTGTGGACCTCTGAGGACGACCCGGGGTTCTACGACGCCACCACCGTCTTTCCCGACCACGTCGTCGCCCGCATCACCGCGGTCGCCGCGTTGGCGTCGCTGATCGGAAGCGACCGCGTCGGAACCGGTGCGCACGTTCATATCTCGCAGGCCGAGGCGGCCGTCAACCAGCTTGCCGCGAGCTATGTGCTCGACGCCGCACGGACCGCGAACCTGTCCGTCGCCGAGGATCTCGGCCTGCACGCGGTCCTTCCGTGCGCGGGCGAGGACGAATGGTGCGTGATCTCGCTTCGTTCCGACGCGGATCGCGCGGCGTTGGCGGATGCGATGGACAGCGCCGCGCTGCCCGAAGACCGCGTCGATCTCGTCGCTGCGATGTCCGCGTGGACGTCGCGGTTGGACAAGAGCGCGGTCGCGGAAACGCTCCAGCACGCCGGCGTGCCCGCGGCGCCGATGAATCGCGCGGTCGATGTGCTCGCCGATCCCGTGCTGGTGCACCGGAAGTCGTTCACCGACATGGTCCATCCGCTGTTCGCCAACCCGATGCCCACCGAGACCAGCCCGTCGCTGTTCGCACACATCCCGCGCGCCGAACTGCGGCCCGCCCCGATGGCCGGCGAGCACACCCGCGAGATCTGCCAGAAACTCCTCGCGCTGGACACCGACGAGATCGACCGACTGATCGCCGACGGCGTGCTGTTCACCGCCGCCGAAACCTCCGACACATCGAGGACGCAAGAGTGACACCACCACCCAGAACGCCGGTGCTCGTCGGCTACGGACAGGTCAACCAACTCGACGAGAACCCCGATGTCGAACCCATCGACCTGATGGCCGCCGCCGCGCGCACCGCCGCCGACCCCCGTGTGCTGCAGGCGGTGGACTCGGTGCGCGTCGTCAACATCCTGTCGTGGCGCTACCGCGATCCTGGTCTGTTGCTCGCGCGGCAGATCCGCGCGAACGACGCATCGACGCGCTACACGGGCGTTGGCGGCAACGTGCCGCAGACGCTTGTCAACCAGGCATGCCTCGACATCCAGTCCGGCCGCGCGGACCTCGTACTCATCGCGGGCGCCGAAACATTCCGCACCAGAACACGATTGCGCAACCGAGGTTTGAAGCCGGACTGGACAAGCGAAGACGAATCAGTGCCCTTCGCCGAGGGCGCCAACGAGAACCTGCCGATGGTGGGGCCCGCGGAGCTTCGGATCAACCTGGACCGGCCCGCCTACGTGTACCCGCTGTTCGAGCAGGCGCTGCGGATCAAGGCGGGGGAGTCGTCCGACGACCATCGCAGGCGTATCGGCGAGTTGTGGTCTCAGTTCAGCGATGTGGCGCATACCAACCCTCACGCCTGGAGCCGAACATCGCTGTCCGCTCAAGACATCTGGCAGCCGAGTGAAGGCAACCGGATGATCAGCTGGCCGTATACCAAGCTGATGAACTCCAACAACATGGTCGATCAGGGTGCGGTGGTCATCCTGGCATCGGCCGAGAAAGCCACTCATCTTCAGATACCCACCGAGCGTTGGGTTTTCCCGTATTCGGGCACCGATGCACACGACACCTACGCGGTGGGTGAGCGGTTGGAGCTCAGCGAGTCCCCTGCGATACGCATCGGTGGCCGTCGGGCGCTCGAACTTGCCGACGTCGGGGTCGACGACATCGACCTGATCGACGTCTACTCGTGCTTTCCGTCGGCCGTTCAGGTGGCCGCGGCCGAATTGGGATTGCCGCTTGGCGATGCGGGTCGGCCGCTCACCGTCACCGGCGGTCTGACGTTCGCGGGTGGGCCCTGGAACAACTACGTCACCCATTCGATCGCCACCATGGCCGAACGGTTGGCGGGCGCATCCGGGCAGCTCGGCCTGATCACGGCCAACGGCGGCTATCTGACCAAGCACAGCTTCGGCGTTTACGGTTCGGAGCCTCCGGAACACGAATTTCGTTGGGAAGACGTGCAATCGGACGTCGACGCCGAACCGACGAGGGCCGCCGCCGTCGAGTGGTCCGGCGTCGGCACGGTCGAAGCATGGACCACTCCGTTCGGCCGTGACGGCGAAGCGGAGAAAGCCTTTCTCGCGGTCCGCACCCCCGACGATTCGCGAACGCTTGCAGTGATCGCCGACGCGGGCGAAGCCGGCGTGACCGTGGGAGAGGACATAGCGGGAGCGAAGGTCGCTGTTCATCCAGACGGCACCGCGAACCTCACATAAGCGAGCCCAACTCCTGCTTCGGATCGGCGAGCTTGTCGGGGTCGACCGGCGATTGCGACCGGATCAATGATTTGACGTCGTCGAGCACATCCCAGACGTTGACGTTCATGCCTGCCAGCACTCGGTTGTCCCGGTCGAGCCAGAACGCGACGAACTCGCGGCCGTCGACGTCGCCGCGGAACACGACTCGCGCGTAGTCGTGCGCGTATCCGGCGTACTCCATGCCGAGGTCGTACTGATCGGTGAAGAAGTATGGCAGTTCGGCGTATTCGGTCGGCTTGCCGAGCATGCCCGCGGCCGCGGCGGCGGGCTGTTTGAGCGCGTTGGCCCAGTGTTCGGTGCGGATGGATGTCCCGAACAGCGGATGCTGCGCCGACGCGATATCGCCAACCGCGAAGATGTCGGGGTCGCTGGTCTGCAACGCGGAGTCGACGGCGACGCCACCGTCGTCTGCCATCGCCAGACCCGCCGCCTTGGCGAGTTCGGTGTTCGGCGCGGCCCCGACGGCGACCAGCACGGCGTCGGCGTCGACGATGGATCCGTCGCCCAGGCGTAGACCCTTCGCCACCCCGTCTGCGGTGACGATCTCCTCGACGGCGGTTCCCAGCCGCAGATCGACGCCGTGTTCGCGGTGCAGCTTGGCGAACACCTCGGCGACCTCGCGGCCGAGTGCACCGAGCAGGGGCAGTTCGGCGGCCTCCACCACGGTGACGTTCGCTCCGCGCCTCCGCGCATCGGCGGCCACCTCGAGGCCGATCCAGCCACCGCCGACGATGGCCAGTGAGGATCCGCCTGTCAGGACTGCGTCGAGCGCGGCGGCGTCGTCGACGGTGCGAAGGTAGTGCACGCCGTCGGCTTCGGCGCCGGGGATCGGCAGGCGGCGCGACGCCGATCCGGTGGCCAGCAGAAGCTTGTCGTAGTGCAGCGTGCTGCCGTCTGGCAGCCCGACGAGACGCGCCTTCGCGTCCAGCGATGACACGCTTGTGCCGAGCCGCAGGTCGACGCGGTGGTCGCGATACCAGGCCGAAGAGTTGGCGGTGAAATCGTCGAGCTTCTTCTTGCCTGCCAGGTATTCCTTGGAGAGCGGAGGACGCTCGTAGGGAAGGTGTTCCTCGGCGCCGAACAACACGACCTGACCAGTGAAGTCTTTGTCGCGCAACGCTTCAGCCGCCTTCGCCCCAGCAAGCCCGCCGCCGACGATGACGAAGGTTTCCGATTGCGATGACATGACTCGACGCTACGCCGCTAGGGGGTGTCGAGCGGTACTTCGCTGTACTGCGGAAGGAACTCGTCGGAACTGAACGTGAAGCCCTTGCCGCTTTCCTCGCTGAGGCAGGCGATGCCCGTGTCCTCCTGGATGTTGCACCGGAAACGCGCCGCGATCAGAGTTCTGTTGAACGGCAACTCGTTCGCAGGCTCCGGCGGCGCAAACCCTGGGTCGTCCAGCGCGGCGAAGTGCGCGTCGCCCGCCGGGTTCGATGACGATCGCATTCGGTGGCACGTCTTGACCTTCTGCGTCCGTCACCGTGTCGGGCGCATCCGCGATGCTCAGGGCGCCGCCACCGGTGGCCTGGCACCCCGCCTTGTCCCGCGGCAGGATCGCGCACTGCCAGCGGCCGCTGGGCGTGGCGAAGTAATAGGCCGCCAGATCGTTCTCGTACGCGACGAACCCGGCGGCGTTCGCCAGGTGAGCGGAGTCGATGGGCGGAAGTTCTGGCGCCGCGGGGGCGGCCGACGTCGGAAACGTCGCCCACTCGCCGGTGTTGACGACGGTTGGACCCGAGCATCCGGTGACGACCAGCAGCGCCGCCGAGGTCATGAGTTATGGCACGCATCCTGACTCAACAGCGTGCCGGAACCGATTTCGGCGAGTCAACCGGGGGTGGTCAATTCCTTGAGCCGCCGCGCGTTGCGCACGGCGTGGCCACCGAGATCGTTGTTGAAGTACACGTCGACGCGCTTGCCCTCCTGCTGCCACGCGACGAGGCGGTCAGCCCATCGCTGCAGTTCGTCGTCGGAGTACGAGCCGGTGTACAACGACGCCGGCTCGGGTCCGTGCATCCGGACGTAGACCAGATCGCTGGTGGCCCGGGGGACGCATGGCATCCCCGCACCGCTCATCACGACATAGGCGGCACCGTGGCGTTCGAGCAACGAGAAGACCGCGGGATCGTTCCACGACGCATGACGCAACTCCATCGCCACCCGGATCGGCCGCGGCATCAGGCCGAGGAAGTGATCGAGTCGTTCATCGTCGCGTTGCATAGCGGGATGAAGCTGAACCAGTAAGGCTTCGGCCTTCTCGCCGAGAGCGTTCCAACACCGCTCGAAGCGCTCGACCCAAGGCTCGGGCCCCTTGAGTCTGCGGTAGTGGGTCAGTCCGCGGTGCGCCTTGACCGCCATCCCGAAGCCCTCCGGTAGCCGCTGCCGCCACCCGCTGAAGGCGTCATCGCGCGGCCAGCGGTAGAAGCTGGCGTTGAGTTCGACGGTGTCGAATTCGTCGACGTAGCGGGCCAAACGCTTTGAGGCCGGCAACCCGGCCGGATACAGCACGTCGGTCCAGTGGTCGTAAGACCACCCGGAAGTTCCGATCCGGATCACGCCACGAGTTCGGCGCGGACGCGTTCGTCCAGGGAGACCCGGACGAGTGCAGCAGCGAGTCTCGCAGCCCTGCGCGGGGCGAGTGCGCTCAGCGCGGCGGGGTCGGCGGGCAGGCCGATATCCCGTGCGGCAGCGGTCGCACGCTCGTCGAAATGCGGTCGCACCCACGTCCACACGTCCTGTACTTCGCGAAGGAAGATGTCGGCGCCGGTATCGCCGATTCCCTTGAACCGCTTCAGCAGTGACGTCACTGTGTTGACGTCATGGTGCGCTGCAACCGCTAGCTCTCGCAGGTCGCCGCCGTAGTCGTCGCGCAGCGCCGTGGCGATGTCGGTGAGTCGGTCGGCCGAGCTCTCGTCGTAGCGGGCGTAGCTCGCCCGGCCGAACGCATCGATCATCGTCGCGCGGTCCGCGGCCAGAACCGACTTCGGAGTTCTCAATCCGGCCTTGAACAGCTCACGTGCTGCCTGAGTCGCGATGGTCGCGTCGATCGGCTTGCTGGCGAGCATGCACAGAACGAGCAACTGGAAGAGCGGCATCGGTTTGTCCCGCATCGTGATGCCGGCTTCATCTGCGTACGTGGTGCCCGCAATTGTCATCAGGCGACCGACGAGGTCCTGATTCGTTGACCGTGCCATTTGACGTGGCTACCCGCCGCCGGTGCACGGAAACCTCACTTCGGCGGTAGCGATCCAGCGTATTCGACGCCGCGTCGCACCCACGGCTCCAGCTGGCGTTTGGTCCGCACGCCTTCGGCAGATACCCGCAGCCATCCACGGGTCTCGCGGCCCGCCATCACCATCGGCTCGACGTGGTCGCGCGCGAGCAGCTTGTCGGTTTCCTCGGGAGGTACTCGGACCATCAGCCCGCCGCGGCCGCTGGCGGCCACCGACATGTTGCCGTTGATCAGAAATGCAAGCCCGCCGAACATCCGCTTCTCCTCGACGCCTTTCTCGGCGCCGAGCAGTTCTCGGATTCGGTCGGCCAGGTCTTCGTCGTACGCCATGGGCTGACGCTACTGCGCAGGCGTCCATCCGAGCGCGGGGCCGAGGTTTTCGGCCAGGTCGTCGATGATCTGGGTGTAGTCGTCGGCGCCGAACGTGAATGGCAGCGCGAACGCGACTTCGCTGGCGCGCTGAAACCCGGCGTGGGCGAACAGCTGGTCCGCGAGTTCGTCGGACGGACCGACGTAGTCGGGGGAGAAGAGCATGCCGCGCGCGCCCTGCGGCGTCTTGGTGCGCTCGAACCTGCTTGCGGCATAGTCGCGGTAGCGCCGGATCTGGTCATCGGTCGCCGAGTCGGTGGGGATGACGACGAGTCCCTGAGACACCCGCGCCCTTTCGGGATGCGCGTGTGCCGCGCGGAACGCGTCGATCTGCTCGCCCTGGATGGTCGCGAAGTCGCGACTCTCGGTGCCCTCGATGCTCACCACCGAGCTCGTCAGGTAGTTGATTCCCTGCTCGCCCGCCCAGACCGCTGACGCCAAACCGCCGCCGTACCAGACCCGTTCGGCCAGGCCGGGGGAATGGGGCTGGATGCGGTCGGTGAACTGCTCGATGCCGACGGTGCCTGCGAAGTCGCTGACCGGCTCACCACGCAGGTAGCGCAGCAGCCGCAGCACCCGATCCTTCGAGAAATCCTGCGAGTCAGCCGATTCCGGGTACAGCGCGGTCTTGTAGTGCTCGTAGAGCATCGGCGTCCCGACCGACACCCCAGGGTTGATCCGGCCGCCGGACAGGATGTCGACGGTCGCGAGGTCTTCGGCCAGCCGGAACGGGTTCTCGAGACCCAGCGGGATGACGGCGGTGCCGAGCTCGATACGGCGGGTGCGCTGACTGGCCGCGGCCATGATCGCGACCGGCGACGAGATGCCCGGTTGTAGGTGCCGGTCGCGCAGCCACACGCTGTCGAAGCCCAGCGTCTCTGCGCGCTCGATGGTCTGCAGTGTCTCCTCGATGCCCGGTCCCGGGTCGGCCGCGTCGAAGCGTCCGATGGTCAGAAACCCGAGCTTGCGCAGGGCCTCACCGCGTCGTGGCATGGCTCTCCTCGCGTCGAAACTGCACTCAGGGTCGTGATCCCATAGGAAACCACGACCCTGAGCGCAATCTGGTTGTCAGGCCGCGACGGTAGCCGCCTCGGCGGCGGGCTCCAGCGCCTGGGCGATGATGTCGGCGACATCGGTCATCGGCCGCACATCGAGCGCCTCGAGCACCTCGGCCGGGACGTCGTCCAGGTCGGGTTCGTTGCGCTGCGGAATGAAAACCGTTGACAGGCCTGCGCGTTGGGCGGCCAGCAGCTTCTGTTTGACCCCGCCGATGGGCAGCACCCGACCGTTGAGGGTGACCTCGCCGGTCATGCCGACGTCCGAGCGCACCTGGCGTCCGGTCGCCATCGAGACCAGAGCGGTGACCATCGTGACGCCCGCTGAGGGACCGTCCTTGGGCACCGCGCCCGCAGGCACGTGCACGTGGATCTGGCGGTCGAGCGTCTTCGGGTCGACGCCCAGCTGTTCGGCGTGGGCACGCACGTAGGACAGCGCGATCTGCGCAGACTCCTTCATCACGTCACCCAGCTGACCGGTCAGCTTCAGGCCCGGTTCGCCGTCGTTCGCGTTGGCCTCGATGTAGAGCACGTCGCCACCGAGTCCCGTGACGGCCAGTCCGGTCGCAACGCCCGGCACCGCGGTTCGCTCGTTCGATTCCGGGGTGAACCGCGGACGGCCAAGGTAGTCAACGAGATCCGGCTCGTCGATCACCAACGCCGTTGGATCGGCCGCGAGCTTGGTCGTGGCCTTTCGAAGCGCCTTGGCCAGCAGTCGCTCGAACTGCCGCACACCCGGTTCGCGGGTGTAATCGGCTGCGACCTTGCGCAGCGCGTCGTCGGTGACGGTGACCTCGGCCTCGGTGACCGCCGCACGCTCCCGCTGACGGGGCAGCAGGAAGTCGCGCGCGATGGCAACCTTGTCGTCCTCGGTGTAGCCGTCGATCTGCACGAGTTCCATCCGGTCCAGCAGTGCCGAAGGGATGTTCTCGATGACGTTGGCCGTCGCGAGGAACACCACGTCGGACAGGTCCAGATCCAGATCCAGATAGTGGTCGCGGAACGTGTGGTTCTGCGCCGGGTCGAGCACCTCGAGCAGCGCGGCGCTCGGGTCGCCGCGGTAGTCCGAGCCGACCTTGTCGATCTCGTCGAGCAGCACAACGGGGTTCATCGATCCCGCCTCGCCGATCGCGCGCACCAGCCGGCCGGGCAGCGCACCGACATAGGTGCGACGGTGTCCGCGGATCTCGGCCTCGTCGCGCACGCCGCCGAGGGCGACACGGACGAACTTGCGGCCCAATGCCCGCGCCACGCTCTCACCGAGCGAGGTCTTGCCGACACCGGGGGGACCGGCCAGCACCATGACGGCACCGGAACCGCGTCCGCCGACGACAGCCATACCTCGCTGAGCACGCCTGGCACGAACAGCCAGGTATTCGACAATGCGGTCCTTGACGTCGTCCAGACCGTGGTGGTCGGCGTCGAGGATTTCACGAGCGGACTTCAGGTCCGTCGAGTCCTCGGTGGTGACGTTCCACGGCAGGTCGAGAACGGTGTCCAGCCAGGTACGGATCCATCCGCCCTCGGGGCTCTGCTCGCTCGAGCGTTCCAGCTTGCCGACCTCACGAAGCGCGGCTTCGCGGACCTTCTCGGGAAGATCGGCAGCCTCGATGCGGGCGCGGTAGTCGTCGGACCCGTCGGGTTCGCCCTCGCCGAGTTCCTTGCGGATGGCAGCCAGCTGCTGGCGCAGCAGGAATTCCTTCTGCGTCTTCTCCATGCCCTCGCGGACGTCGTCGGCGATCTTGTCGTTGACCTCAGTCTCTGCGAGATGGCCACTGGTCCAGTCGATCAGCACCCGCAGTCGCTCGGCGACGTCCGGCGTCTCCAGCAGCTGTCGCTTCTGCACGTCGGTCAGGTACGACGCATAGCCCGCCGTGTCGGCCAGCTGTGACGGATCGCTCAGCTTGTTGACGAAGTCGACGATCTGCCACGCTTCGCGCCGCTGCAGCATCGCCAGCAGCAGCTTCTTGTATTCGGCGGCCAGTGCGCGGGTCTCGTCGGTCGCGTCGACGTCCTCGACCTCGGTCACCTCGACCCACAGCGCCGCACCGGGGCCGGTCGTACCGGTACCGATGTGGGCACGACGCTCGCCGCGTACCACCGCGGCCGATCCGCCGCTGCCGGCGATCCGCCCGACCTGCACGATCGACGCGAGTACGCCGTAAGTGGGGTAGCGGTCATCGAGCCGCGGGGCGATCAGCAGTTTCCCGCTTTCGCTGGCCTGCGCGGCGTCCACCGCCGTGCGCGCGGCGTCGTCGAGCTCGATGGGCACCACCATGGTCGGCAGCACGATCGGCTCGCTGACGAACAACACCGGCACTGAGATTGCTTCAGGCATTCGGTCCTCCAAAGTTCAGCCTGATGCGCTCAACCTTGTCGGGCCGTCCTTTGTTCCCAGCGCGCCCCGAGCCGCCGTCCGACCAGGATCGTCGCCACGATGAGAATGCCGACCGTCCCCAAGGAGATCGCGGACAACAAACCGTTCGCGACGTCGACCGACACCCGCGAGATGACGACCAACCGCACGCCGACCTCCACGAGCAGGCCGATGCCCCACATCGCCGAGAGCAGAATGTGGGCCTTGCGCCTATACGCATCTGCACCGGGTTCTGGCTCGTCGTCGTCCGGATTGAACCGTTCGGCGACCACCTGGGTCAGCGGCGTTCCGACGACGCAGCTGCCGAGAAAGAGGAGGCCGCCGATGCCGTTGACCATCGTGTTGCCTGCGAGGATCAGCTTCGGGTCGGTGGTGATCAACGCGACGGCGAGGCTGAGCCCGAAGGTCAACAGCAGATAGCAGGCGAACGGGTCGAGTCGCCGTGCCTTCACGGCGTCGTAGGTGACCTTCAGACCAGACAGCACCGTCGCGGTGAGCAGAGCGACGTACTCGGATGTGCCGAGGGCGCGTAGCCCGTAGTAGCCGACGAGTGGCGGTGCGACGTCGAGAAGGACGATGCGCAGAACCGCGCCTCTGGGCCGGTGAGTGGGTTTCGGTCACTGCCACCACGTTAGGTAGCGGTTCCTGGACGACGCCGGCAGCGTGGCGTAGACAGACATCGCACATTCAGAGTAGTCGACAGTGCCTGCAATGGTGACATTTCACGGCGTGGCGGTATTCAGACCCGCACGCTCGCGGTGGGACTGGCCCCAAAACAGTGAGCCTGCCGCCGGGGTAGGCGACAGGCTCACTGGAGAGAGGTGCTGTTACGCGGAGGTGGGGGACGCGCCCAGCACCCGTTGGAGATCGGGCTTCATCTGCTCGAGCTGCTGTCCCCAGTAGCCCCAGCTATGTGTGCCGCTCGCAGGGAAGTTGAACACTGCGTTCTGCCCGCCTGCGGCCACATAGGTGTCCCGGAAGGTCTCGTTGGTCCGCAATGTGAACCCTTCGAGGAACTGAGCCGCCATCAGGTTGCCGCCGTCGCTACCCACGTCGAGATCCGCGGGCGTGCCGTTGCCGCAGTAGATCCAGAGCCGGGTGTTGTTGGCGACCAACTGGTTGACGTTGACCATCGGGTCGTTGCGCTTCCATGCCGGATCCGTCGACGGGCCCCACATGTCCTCGGCGCTGTAACCACCCGCGTCGTTCATCGCGAGACCGATCAGCATCGGCCACCAACCCTCGGACGGGTTGAGGAAGCCCGACAGCGACGCCGCGTAGATGAACTTCTGCGGGTAATAGATCGAATAGGTCAGCGCGGTGCTGCCACCCATCGAGATGCCGACGACGGCGTTCCCGTTCGGCGACACGCCCTGGTTGGCCTCCAGGTACGCAGGCAGTTCCTGCGTCAGGAAGGTCTCCCACTTGTAGGTGTAGTCCTGACCGTTGCCCTGCGACGGCTGATACCAGTCCGCGTAGAAGCTCGACTGGCCGCCGACCGGCATGATCGTCGAAAGCCCTGAGCCGTAGTACCACTCGAACGCTGGTGTTTCGATGTCCCAGCCGTTGAAGTCGTCCTGTGCCCGCAGGCCGTCGAGCAGGTACACCGCGTGCGGTCCGCCGCCCTGGAACTGAACCTTGATGTCTCGGTTCATCGACGCTGACGGAACCATCAGGTATTCGACGGGCAGGCCCGGACGGGAGAACGCCCCCGCCGTCGCCGACTCTCCGGCGAACCCGATCACACCTGGCAGGGCTGCCGCCACGAGAGCACTGGCCGCCACCCGGCGCATCCACTTGCCTCGAAATTTCTCTGTCCACTTCACGGCAACCAACCCACCTTTCCAATCACTTGTCTTCAAGCAATTGCCGTTGCTTTTCCGTGCGCCAGTGAATCACCAGCCACATACGTCACACGCGCACCAACACGGCGATTGGATATCGCGAACTGCTAACGATTGCGACTCGGCCCGGACTCGGGCCCACTGAACTGCGCGAACCTGGTCCATTAGCGTCGACGCGTGGCGTGGCGGCGGTCAATCGTGCTGGCAGCGGTATGTGCACTCGCGGCGGGATGTGGAAGCGGCGGTGCCGACGTCGACCTGAGCAAGCTCAGCGTCGGCACCTATTCGACCGCCGCGCGAAACATCCCGAACCAACCCTCGCCTGCGGACGGCACTGTGCTGGAGGGCATCCGGATGTCGGACGCAGTCGCCGACACATCGCAGTTCGGCTCGGCGTTGAACTACCTGTGGCAGGCAGGGCCCGTCCCCGATACCGCCAGCATCGTGCCGATCGTCGGCCAGACCGGAAAGCGGGTGCTCGACGGGCTCGGTTGGGTCGCGGGCTACCGCGCCAGTTACGCCGACGCCCCGCAGCTGCCGGACGGTGAAGCACCGCCGTCATATCTCGGGCTGTCGATCATGCTGCTGCGGTTCCCCGATGACGCGGCGGCCAGTGAGGCCGCTTCGGCGCTCGAACTCGCCAACTGGACCGACTTCGGCAAGACCGTCGCCGCGCCGCTGCCCAAGCATCCCGAGATCGCGGCCCGCTACACCCCTGGCACTGGCGCACTGTTGCTCGATACTCCGATGGGGCCGTTCGTCCTGCGATTGATGCTCGAGGCGCCTCCTGACGGAATCGAGAAGCACGTCGGCGAGCTCGACGCGGTGATCGACGAGGAGCAGGCGCTGCTGCGGGACTTCAAGCCGACGCCGGTCGCTGAAATCCCCTCGTTGCCAAGGGACCCCGACGGCTTGCTCGCACGCATGGTCGCCACCGACCCCGCCAAGCCACCGCCACCGTCTCCCACCTTCGCCGTCTACGGGCCCACTGGCGCGCTTCGTGACCAGCTGCCTGCGATCCGCAAGGACAAGCTCTACGAGAAGTGGGGCGTGGAACGGTTCGCCGTGTCGGGCATCCAGCACCTGTACCGCTTGCGCGACAACCAGGCCGCCAAGGACATGTCGGCCGAGTTCATCGCGCGGTCGTCAGGTACCGAACACGAGATCGAGAGCGACCCGAATGTGCCGGAGTCCCGGTGCTTTCAGTCCGACGCGGCCGAAGCCAATGCGCCCGGGTACGCATGCCGGTTGGTGTTCGACAACGTCTACACCGTGGTGCGCGCGGACACCGCGTCGAGCGTCAAGGAGATGACGGCCGCGCAGTACGCGCTTCTGGCTAACCGTTGAGCCCGGGCATCTGGGTGACGTGGCGCGGTGTCAGCTCCGCCAGGCTGGTCACGCCGAGCAGCCGCATTGTGCGAGCGACCTGGTCGGACAAGATCGTGATGGCGCGCTCCACACCGGCCTCACCGCCCGCCATCAGGCCGTAGAGGTAGGCACGGCCGACGAGGGTGAACCTGGCTCCCATGGCGATGGCGGCGACGATGTCGGCGCCCGACATGATGCCGGTGTCCAACACGATCTCGGTGTCACCGCCCACTTCCCTCGCGACGTTGGGCAGCAGGTGGAACGGAACCGGTGCCCGATCGAGCTGACGTCCGCCGTGATTGGAAAGCACGATGCCGTCGACTCCAAGGTCAACCACCGACTTGGCATCCTCGAGCGTCTGAATCCCCTTGACCACCAACTTGTTCGGCCACTGCGACTTGATCCACGCCAGATCCTCGAACGTCACCGTCGGATCGAACATCGAGTCCAGGTACTCGGCGACCGTGCCCGGCCAGCGGTCCAGGGACGCGAACGACAATGGTTCGGTGGTGAACAGGTCGAACCACCATCGCGGGTGGGGCACGGTGTCGATCACGGTGCGCAACGTCAGCGCGGGCGGGATCGACATGCCGTTGCGTGTGTCGCGTAGTCGCGCACCCGCGACGGGTACGTCAACGGTGACGAGCAGGGTGTCGAAGCCGGCCGCCGCTGCGCGCTCGACCAGCGCCATCGACCGATCCCTGTCTTTCCACATGTACAACTGAAACCAGTTGCGCCCGTTCGGGTTAGCCGCCTTGACCTCTTCTATCGACCGCGTGCCGAGTGTTGAGAGGGAAAACGGGATGCCCGCTTTGGCCGCGGCATGCGCCCCGGCGATCTCGCCCTCGGTCTGCATCAGGCGCGTGAACCCCGTCGGTGCGATGCCGAACGGCTGGTCCACGCGGCCGCCGAGGACCTCCCAACCGGTGTCGATATCGGCGACGTCGCGAAGGATGGTCGGGTGGAACTGGATATCGCGGAATGCCCGCCGGGCTCTGCCAAGCGACAGCTCCTCCTCTGCGGCGCCGTCGGTGTAGTCGAACGCCGCTCTCGGCGTGCGCCGCTTGGCGATTCGCCGCAGATCGTCGATCGTCAGCGCACCGGACAGCCTGCGCGCAGTCGGATTCAGCCTTGGCTTCTTGAACTGGATCAGCGGAGCCAGGTCGCGCGGCCTCGGTATCCGGCGGTCCATCGTCCCTCCTAGTCGGCAGCCGCCGACATCGCGCGGCGCACGTCGGCTCTTCGGTCTTCGATCGATCGTCCGATTTCCTGCAGAAGCACCGGCTTTTGGCCGACAAGTTCCTCGATATGCTCGCGCGCCAACTGCAGTACGGTGACCTCGTCGAGTGCGTAGGCCGATGCTGTCACCGGCTCTCGGGTCAGCGCGGTCTGTCCGAGAAAGTCGCCTTCCTCCAGTGTTCGCACGGGAATGACGGAGCCGTCGGCGCCGTTCGCCACCAGCCGAACCCTGCCGTTGACGATGAAGACCATCCGCTTGGGCACCTCACCGGCGGTTTGGATGTACTCGTCGGCGCCGTATCGCGCGAGCCGGGCGTGGGGGAGAAGCTCGTCTATTTCGTCCTGGCTCAACCGCAAGGTGGGCGCGATGATGCCAAGCGAGCGGTTCATCCGCTCTGTTGTCTCGAACTCGTCCTCGGCTTCGTCGAGGTGCAGTCCGGCACGGCGGGAGGCATACCAAACCCAGCGCAGAAAAGTCACCCTGGTGCCGAAGTCGTCGGCGGGCGTGCGCAGCGGTATGGAGGTGGTGTAGTTCAGACCCCCCGCCGCGAAACTTGACGGCACCGCATCGGGGCGCAACTGAGGCAGAGCCATTGCGACCTTGGTCAACATGCGACACACGTCGTCGGGCGGGTCATCCAACGAGAAGATCGTCTTCACGCCGAGCGAGTGACTGCCCGGTGGCCGGCTGAAGTTCGTGAACGACGCGGCGGCCAACACCGAGTTCGGCATGATCTGCAGCCCGCCACCGGTATCGATATGCGTTGCGCGCCAGTTGACCTCGACCACGCGCCCTTTCGCTGTGGGCGTCTCGATCCAGTCGCCGATTTGAAACGGCTGCTCGAACAGGACCAGGAGACCGGAGATGATCTGGCCGACCGAGTTCTGAAGCGCCAGGCCGAGCACGATCGACGAGATGCCGAGCGCCGTGAAGAGGCCGCCGACGTTGGCCCCCCAGATGTAGGCCAGGATCAGTGCGATTCCGACGGCGATCAGCGCAAAGCGGGCGACGTCGAGAAAGATCGTCGGAATGCGTTTGCGCCACGTGCCTTCCGGCGCACCTTGGAATACGGTCGCATTCAGCCCGGAGAGCAGCAGGACCAGCACGACGACGAAGAACACCGTCGACACGATGCGCACCGGCGTCGCCTCGCCGGAAATCTGGATGGCGCCGACCAGGAGAAGCAAAAGGGCGCCAAGCGGAAGGATATAGGTGCGGAGCACATGAACCGGCCGCACCAGGAAGCTGTTCCTGCGTCGCAGCGCGTTCTGCAGCTCGGTGAGCACGACGAGAGCGATGGGGAAGCCGACGGCCACCCCGACGGCCCAGTAGAACCACGGTGCGTCGAGCACGCCGGTCACGGCTCGCGCTCCGTCAACCGCCAGATCGGCTCCGTGTCGCTTCCGCCACCGACTTCGCCTGCCGCGCTGAAGTCGCGGGTATCCCGCATGACGTCGTACACGCGTGACGTCACATAGATGCCCGGCTGCGGTGAGCCGCTCTGCACCTGATAGGCGACGTTGACCGCAGATCCCCACATGTCGTAGGCAAGCGTCGCGCGCCCGACCAGGCCGCTGGTGACGGTACCGGTGTCGATGCCCGCGCGCAGCTCGAGGTCGTTACCGGTCTCCGCGTTGAACCTCTCGATCACGCGCCGCATCTCGATCGCGAAATCGACTGTGCGGCGGACGTTGTCGAGCCGTGGCACGCTCATCCCGCAGCTGGCAAGGTAACCGTTGTGCAGGGTCCGCACCTGCTCGACACCCAGATTCTCTGCGGCAGCATCGAATTGGCGGGTCAGTTTGTTGACGATGGCAAGCAGCTCGTCGGAGTTCAGATCTGCGCCGAGCTCGTCGAGCCCGATGATGTCTGCGTAGACCACGGTGACGTTCTGATGGTCTTGCGCAATCGTCTCTTCGCCTTCGCGATAGCGCTGCACGACCGGTTCAGGCATCAGCGACAGCATCAGGCGATCGTTCTCGCGGCGCTGCTCGTCGATCAGATCTTCCTTGATCGCGAGATTACGGCTCATGTCATTGAATGCCGCGGTCAGGTCACCGAACTCATCGCGGCTCTGCACCGGCAGCGTCACCTTGTAGTCGCCTCCGCTGATCTGCTGGGCGCCCGCCTCCAATCGGCGGATCGGTCGCACGAACAAACGCGCAAGCAGCATCGCGGCCAGGCAGACAGCGAAGATGATCACCGCCGTCGACAAAACCAACGTCCGGGTGAACGCCGCCACCGGCGCGAAGGCCTCCTCAGTGTCGATCTCTGAGATCACCGACCAGTTCAGACCCGGCAGATCGACGGGTGCGTAGGCCTGAAGCGATTCGTGACCGAGATAGTCGGTGGCGATCAGCGTTCCCTCCTGGCCACGTTGCGCGAGTCGCGTCGCCTCTGTTTGGACGGGTTGAACAAGGGTGGTGCCGCCCTGGCGGATGGACTCCTCGGCCACCGACGGCGGGGTGCCCGCCTCGATCACGTCCTTCTTGTACTCGTCCTGGTTCTGCAGGAACATCCGCGAATCCGACCGCATCAAGTTGTCCGGGCCCACCAGGAAGGTCTCACCGGTCTTACCCATCCCCGCGGCTTCCCACTGTTTGTCGGCGGTCATCAGGCGGTTGATCTTGGAGATCGGGAACTGCAGTGCCAGCGCGCCGTCCACGCTTCCGCCCTGCCCGACCGGCGACACCATCCACGCCGTGGGTTCGTCCGCGGGTTGATAGTCACCGAAGTCCGTGACGCCGACATAGTCGACCGCATTGGACGTCAGCGCCTTCTGGTAGATGTCGCTCAACTCGCCGTCCCGGTACGGGCCGTTGAGGATGTTCGTACCGAGATCGACGCCCTTGTAGGCGGAGTAGACGACGTTGCCGCGGGTGTCGAGCAGAAGCGCATCCTCGAACTCGAAGCGCTTGACGATCTCCCGGAAGAAATCGTTGAATTGTGCGTTGGCCGCCGACCATGGGCTGCCGTCCCTCGCATCGTCGAACGCGAGTGCCTTGTCCCAGTCGTTGAACGGCGCGGTGTAGTACGCCTGCAGATATTTCTGCGGATTCGTCCTCGGCAGAAGCGCGGCGACCTCCAACCGGTTGCCGGTCTGGTCTTCCTCGTCCTTCCGGAATTGGTTGTTGTAGTAATCGACGATCGACTGCCATTGGGCCGGGTTGATCGTCGAATCGTTGAGCTGGTCGAAGCCGGCTGTGAAAGCCTTGACGGCTTCGGTCGTGGTGGCGCCTCGGGTGTATATGACGAGCGAATTCTTCAGATCGGAGAACTGCCCCTCTAATTGACGCGTCTGTGACGCGCGAATCTCGGTGAGCCGGTCGAATACCGAAGCGCGCAATGACGACCGTCCCGATTGATAGCCGATGGCTCCGACGACGGCGGCCGAAAGCACGCTTGTCACCAGCAACATCGCCAGCAGTTTGGACTGAATGCTGATCCGGGACAGCACACGACGGCGAAAACTTCTGGATTTCGGCGCAGGCGTGGATGGCGCTGGGCTATCTGATTCATTCGTTGTCGTCATTGAAACCCGAAGATTAGCTTGTAAAACTTGCTAGCGAAATGAATGTGGGCAAATCGTTGTGATGAATCAGCCGGACCCATTCGACCTTCAGCGCTTCGTCGATGCGCAGGCACGGGTTTATGACACGGTGCTCGGCGAGCTTCGCGACGGCCGCAAGCGAAGCCATTGGATGTGGTTCGTGTTTCCGCAACTGCGCGGTTTGGGCAGCAGCCCGACGGCGGTCCGGTTTTCGATCTCGTCGATCGACGAGGCCCGCGCCTACCTCGCGCACGGATTGCTCGGCCCGCGCCTGCGAGAATGCACCGGGCTGGTCGCAACGATCGACGGCCGCTCGGCCGAGGAGATCTTCGGCTGGCCCGACGACATGAAGTTGCGGTCATCGATGACGCTGTTCGCCCGCGCCGCCGACGACAATGCCGCGTTCGTTGCGGTGCTGGAGAAGTTCTACGGCGGTGAGGAAGACCCCGCGACGCTGGCGCGACTGCCGTGAGGGTCAGGCAGGCCCGACGATCAGCCAGCCGTGCGGCTCGATCTCGGCGGTGGAGATGACGTCCTGGGGCGGTGCACCAGACCCTGCGGCGATCCGGCCGTCGTTCCAGCCGAATTCCTGCAGTGACAGCGACATCGGCGCATCGTCGACGTTGAGCGCCACCAACAGCGCGTCGCTTCCGGCGCTGGTCCGGAACACGTACTGGGTATTGCTCAGTTTCTCCGCCGACGTTCTCGCGGTGTGCAACCACGGGTGTCGCCGACGCAGGCCGATCAGATACTGATGAAGGCGGTAGACGTCACGGCCGTGCCCGTCGACACCCATTAGGGGAGAGGTGAATTCGGGCCGGACGGCGTCGTCACCGCCGACACGTTCCTCCTTGACACCGCGGTACGCCGACTCATCTCCCGCGTACACGCTCGGGGTCCCGCCGACGGTGAGCAGGACGACGAGCGCGTGCTCCAGATGGCGGGTGTTCTCCAGCTTGCTCGCGATTCTGGTCACGTCGTGGTTGCCGATGAAGGTCATCGGCACGAACACGTCCAGAAAATCGTTGTGTCGCGCCAACGCATGGTCGAGCTCGTGGAAATTGCCGTCGTTCAGGCTGCTCCAGATCGCCTTCCACAGTTCGTATTGCGTGATGGAGTCGAAGCCGGCCTCGCGAACGTTCACCGAGTAGTCGCCGTGGATGACCTCGCCGACGAACCATGCGTCGCCGAACTGCTCGCGAACGCGCGGCAGCACCTGGGCCCAGAAGCGGTCAGGTACCGCGTACGCGGCGTCGAGGCGCCAGCCATCGGCTCCGCGGCGCAGCCAGTGCGACATGACATCCACGACGTAGTCGATGACGTCGGGGTTGTCGTGGTTCAGCGCGATGAGCTCGCCGTGACCCTCGAACGTCTCGTATCCGCCGCCTGCGGGGCGGAACCACGAGGTTTCGTGGCCGGCGACCGCATCGCGGTAGCGGGGGAAATCGGTCCCGACATGGTTGAAGACACCGTCGAGCAGGATGCGCAGACCGCGTCGGTGCGCCTCGGTGACAAGCTCGTCGAAGTCCGCGTCATCGCCGAGCCTCGGATCGATCCGCTTGTGGTCGGTGGTGTCGTAGCCGTGAGTCCTGGACTCGAAGATCGGCCCGAGCGCGATGCCCGATGCCCCGAGTTCGACGGCGTAGTCCAGCCATTCGATGATGCGGCGCAGCCGGTGCTCGTCGGCGCTGGGCGGCGGATCGGACGGGAACGCGCCGACGAAGCCGAGCGGATAGACCTGCCACCAGATCGCGTGTGGGACCCACCCTGGTTCACTCATGGCCGAAACCTCGCTTCGTAGAGCGCCTTCATGGTGTCGGCGTAGTCGGGCGCGGGGCCGTCGGCGACGACTCCCGGAGCGACGGCGGTGATCGGAAGGGTCGCGACGGGCGGCGGTGGCGCCCCCCATTCGGCAAGCCACTCGGTCAGCTGTGCGCTCGAGGTGGCGTAGACGATGCGCCCGAGTCCGACCCAGGCGTGCGCGGCGGCGCACATCGCGCAGTGTTCGCCTGAGGTGTAGACCGTCGCCTCCGCACGGTCGGGAGGCGTCAGATTCTCTGCCGCCCAGCGCGCGATGGCGAATTCGGGGTGGCGGGTCGCGTCGCCGCCGGACACCCGGTTGCGATCTTCGAAGAGTGTGCGGCCGTCGGCGTTCACCAAGATCGAGCCGAAGGGTTCGTCACCGTCGTCGAGGGCCGTCCGTGCGAGTTCCACGCAGCGGCCGAGACGGGTCAGGTCGTCGTCGCTGATGGCCACAGCCGGGAGAGTTGTGCACGCATGGCAGGTCGACACGTTCCACATCTGGCGTCGCGGGCGCATGCTGGATAGCGCAATTCCCTGACTCATCGGGCGCCATTGGAGGGTCTATGGCTCGACACGAAGCTCCGCCGCATTCCAGCGCGCCGTGGCGGCCGGCGAGCACGGGCGACGCCGTCGTGCGCTACCAAATCGGGGATCTCGATCGCGGGATCGAGTTCTATACAAGCCGGCTCGGGTTCCGGCTCGAACAGCGCGCCGGGCCAGTTGCGATTGTGTCGCGAGGGGCGCTGAATCTCCTGCTGAGCGGGCCGGAGAGCTCGGGATCGCGACCAATGGACGGTCAAAGCCAGGAGCCCGGCGGGTGGAACCGGATCGTCCTCTACGTCGACGATATCGAGAAGGAGGTCGACCGCCTGCACGACGCCGACGTGGCGTTCCGCAACGACATCACGGTCGGCCCCGGCGGCAAACAGGTCCAGATCAGCGATCCCGACGGTAATCCGATCGAGTTGCACGAAGCACCGGCCTGACGGGTCAGCGACGCAGCTAGCCGACCTCGAGCCTGCAGGCACATGATGCGGCGATCGGCACGTCCGCGCGCGCCATGGCCAACGCCAGCTGCTGGCCGATGATGCCCGCCTCGGCGTTGCGGCCCAGCCGTTGCAGGCACTCGTGATAGCCGTGCAGGCTCCACACGTTGCCGGGGTGCTGGCACGGCCTGCTCAGGGTGGGATCGAGCCCGAGATCGGCGGCGTACACCTGCGCGGCATCCTCGATGCGGCCCTGCTCCAGCAGCAGCGCCCCGTAGGCGTGACGGGTGGGTTGCATCCATCCCCACGGTTCGTCGTAGGGGAGTGCGTCGTCGAGTTCGATCGCGCGACGCAAATGCGTGAATCCTTCGTCGAATCGTCCTTCTCGGTACGCGATTTCGCCGTCAAGCATCTCGGCGGCGATCGCCAGGATGTCTCGCGCGGTGTTGTTGAACAGATAGCGGGATTCCGGAATGCGGTCGTAGGCGGCGGCGAAGGCCTCCCGTTCGGCATGCGCCTGCGGAAGCTGCCCCTTCGCCGCGTGCGCGACTCCGCGGCCGTAATGGATGGTCGCGGCGGTCGTGCAGTACAGGTCGACGTCATCGGGGATGGCCTGTGAGATCAGGTCGTCCCACTGTCCGAACCGGACCAGTACGTGAATCCGCAACGGCACGAAGGCTTCCAGCCAGTCGGCCATCGGGGGTGACTCGATTGCCAGCAGGTCCGGCGTGAGCTGTTCGGCGAGTTCGTCGGCGGCCTGCAGTGCTGTGGCGTAGTTACCCTCGAACATCGCCGAGTAGACGACGAAGTGAAGGTTGTGCGCGCGGTAGAGGGAGTAGAAGTTCAGCGGCCCCTCGCGTTCGACGAAGAGCCGGTCCGCTTCTACGGCAGTCAGATTCGCTACCACTGAGTTTCGGTAATCGCCGCACAGCACGTCGATGTGGCTGGCCATGTGCTGCAGATGGCCTGCGTCGGGCACCAGGTTGCGAAGCAGATCGGCCGCAGGAAGCGCCTCCTGCGGCGTGGCCGACATCTCCATCGTGTGGAGATAGAGGTGCAAGACGCCGGGGTGCTCGCGGCCTGCCTGCGTGGCGAGTGCATCGTCGAGGATTCGCTTCGCCGCGACAACACGCGAACCAGGCGCGGGCTCACCGGTTGTGGAGTCCCACAGCGCCCACGCTGTGACGTTGACCAACGCATCGGCGGCGAGCGCCTGCACGTCGATGTCGTCGGGATAGGTCTCGGCGAGCCTCGCCATCGCATCGGCGTAGCGGCCGTGGCCCGCCTGTAATCCGTCGGCGTCGCCCGGATCGTCGGTCGGGAACCGGGCGCCCAACGCCTCGATCAGTCCACGCTCGATGGCCGAGGCCCGCCCGTTGGCAGCCAGCCCGAGTTCCATCCGTGCCCGCGCCAATGACGCCGCGAGGTCGACGGGGTCGAACGCCTCCCACGCCTTGTTGTAGTTCGGGCCGATGGAGTACGCGATGCCCCAGCGGGCGATGGCGAGATCGGGATCCAGTTCAAGGGCGCGTTCGAAACAGCGGATCGCCTCGTCGTGGTTGAACGCGTAGGCCCACACCAGGCCTCGGTCCACCCAGACTTCCGCCTGGGGCGTCGGCGTTTCAGTCGGTCGGTGATAGGTGCCGAGGTCGTAATACGGCTCGGTCCCCGGCGAAACGCTCATAGATGGCACGATAATTCACCCGCGATGCGGTGGCGAGGACGGCGAGCAGACAGCCGGCCGCACCCCATGCCACAAGCGTCAGCAACGGAGTCGCAGCGCCGTGGCCGTCGAAGTAGGAGATGCTGCGCAGCAGTGAGACGCCCGAACCCTGCGGCACGATCATCGTGAAGGTGGCGTAGAACGGCGACAGCAGGGGCCTTCCGACAGGTCCGGCCGCAGCCGCGTTGCCGACGATCACGAGGAAGAGCGTCAGCAGCGCCGACGCGGCCGTTCCGAACGCCGCCGCGACGCCGGTCACGGCGCCGCCGACAGCCATCGCATACAGCCACAGCACGCCGAAGACGAGCCAAACGTGTCCGGTCAACGCACCGAGCACGCCGTCGACGTAGACCGTCACCACGCCGGCCAGAAGCGCCGAGTACACCGTCAAGGTCGTGGTGCGCAACGCGATGGTGGCGGGCCTGTGCACCCTGCCCATGAGATATCCGAAGACGGTGGCGCCCAATGACGCTCCGATCGAGATGAAGATGATGGCGTAGAACTCGACGGTGCCCGACGGATCCGCCGCTGACGTCGGCGCGACATCGCTCGACCATTGCGCGCAAGCCGCCCCTTGGCGGCGACCTCGTGGCCGACGGTCTCAGCTGCGGCCGCGACGCTCCTGCCGCCGCCGCCCGCGACGTAGATCTTCATCGCCGCCGGTCGGGTCGACGACGAACGCGGTGTCGGCCTGACGTTCACGGACCTGCTGACGCGCTTGGACGTCACCGCCAACCACGTTGACGTTCAACGCTTCCTGGCTGCGAACGGCGTCCACGACCTGTTCGGGGGCGGCCACCGCGACAGTCAGGTGGTGCAGGGTGGGTTTTGCGAACGCACCCGAGTAGCTGGCGATCATCGCGACGACGAACGCCGTCAACGCCGCCATCGCGATGACGATGTTGCGGATTCCGGTCTTGGTCACCACCGGTGATGCATGCCGTGCCATGGGAAAGTCCTTCTCAGAGAGTCGAATTGATTCAGTGTGCCGTCGCGGCCGAGAGGCCAAGCAGCGCGCCGACGGTGTCCAGCGCGGCGGTGACCCTGCCGCGCAGATCGGAGGCGTCCTTGTCTTCCATCCAGCCGCGCAGGACCTCGATGAACCCACCGACAAGGAACCGGCCGACGGATTCCGGGGTCAGGCCTGCGACATCGGCCACGGCCGCGGTGGCTTCTGCCGCGATCTGCTCGCACGCGGGCGCGAGTTCGGCACGGAACGCGGCCAGCACCCGTAACGTGACAGCGCTCGGCACGACGTTGCGGTACATCGCGCGGTGTTCGGCGGCGAAATCGAAAAGCGCCACGATCCGGGTGCGCGGATCGCCGTCGATATCGCCGGTGGCCGAAGCGAAGGCGACCGCGACTGCGTATGCGACCGCGTCGTCACGGTCCCCGAAGTGTTGGTAGAACACCTGCCGGCTCACCGAGGCCCTGTCGACGATGTCGCCAACCGTCAGCTGGTCGACGGGGCGCTCGTGCGCCAGCGCGAATGCGGCCTCGCGGAGCTTGGCGCGGACGCGTTCGGCCCGGGGGTCGACGCTGTTGGTTCGTGCTGCCATACCTGCACGGTAGCCGACTTCGTAGACAGCTGCCCACGAAAACTTAGGTAATCTAAGACACCTCTGAGATGGGGTGTGATGGCCGCTACGTCAGAGGGTGTGCAACACGGCGGTGGCGGCGCCGAGTGCGATGCCGATCACGGCAGGAACCATCTCCGCGGCCCGATCGGAGGCCCGCAGATGAAATGCGACGGCGCCGATCGACAGGAGTGCCAGCCCGATGGCGGCCGCGATGCCCAGTGGCGCCCACAGCAGCCCCGCGAGCACGCCCGCGACGCCTGCGAGTTCGAGCCCACCGATGACCCGCCACTGGTTCGGCGAGACGCCGAGATGGTCGCGGATCGTGAGGGATTTCGGCACGCCGAGCAACTTGATGCTCGACGAGAACGTGAAGAGGGCCGCGAGCAGCAGCGTGACTACTACGGTTGCGGTGTCCACCTTCGCAGGCTATTGGCTCGCGGTCTGACAGGAGCCTAAATGATCCGCTGCGTCCGACCGACCGCGGGAACCTCGACCGCCGACGTGTGCGTTGGAGCCCCATGCCCACGGTCCTTTCGCCACTTCCGTCCGTTGTCGATCAGCTCGAACGCCTGATCGCTTTGGGCCTTCACCGCCGTGCGGGTTCCGCCGACGAGTTGCGGTCAACGGTGCGCCACTCATTCGACGACGGCGGGCTGCTCGTGCTCCGGCACGACGCGGCGCCCGCGTCGCTCCTGGCATCGACGCTGCGCATCGACGGAAGAGACGCGTTCGTCGTGTCGGACATGTCCGACGTCGATGAGTTCACCGCCATCCCGTCCGTAGAACTGCCGCAGGCGCCGATCTACGTACTTCGCGATCTCGACCGCGGAGACGCGATGACGAACTGGAGTCCCGACGAGGCGTTGCCCGCAATCGAGGACGCCGGGCGGACCCCGCTCACGCTCACCGAGGGTCTTCACTGGCTTCTGCAATGCCCGGACGTGCTGGAGCGCGGGCACTGCTTCATGACGATCGGCTCTCGGAAACCCAAGGCCAGCGGCGGCCTCGACGCCCGCACACCTGCCATGTGGATCAGCAACGGCACCGGACGCGATGGTGCCGCCAACCGCGACGCACCCAAGGTCGGCTGGTGCTGGGCGGGCAATCGCCACACCTGGTTGGGCTTTGCCTCAGCGGGTAGCCGCAATTCGACTTCAGACTAGAAACATGTTCTAGTTTTGGGCGTGCTGGAGTTCACCCACATCGGGGATCTGACGTCCGAAGACGTCGATCGGATGCGCGGCGTTTATCAGCCGCTTGCCGAGTCGGTCCGCGATCTCATCGACGCGACGATCCGGACCGAAGTCGACGCCGACGAGGTCGCCGCAATCAAGGCCGAGATCGACGCTGCCACCGCGCGGTTGCGGGCCAAGCAGATCGACGGCGCGTTCGGGGTGCGCTACACGACCGGAGGCGACCGGATGGCGTGGGGAAACCCCGTCGTCGGAATCCGCAATCCGATCGCACCGCCGCTGGTGATCAAACGCGACGAAACCGGCGGCGCGTACACCGATTTCGTCATGGGCGCACCGTACGAAGGTCCGCCGGGTCACGTACACGGCGGGATATCGGCGCTGGTGCTCGACCATGTGCTCGGCGAAACGGCAAGCGACGGCATCACGCCTCGCTTCACCGGCACCATCACCATGCGGTATCTGCGCACCACGAAGCTGGGCCGGTTACACGCCGAGGCGCACATCGACCGCACCGAGGGTGTGAAGACCTACGTCGTCGGCCATCTCGCAGACGAGGACGGCGTCACCGTCGAAGCCGAGGGTGTCTTCATCAAGCCACGGTGGGCCCGCGACGAGAACTGACGCGCCGCTCAGGACGCGGCGACATCCTCGACATCGATGCCGATGCCTGCGAGGTTCCGGGTGATCATGCCGACCTCGGCGACGAGGACGCGGGCCGCGCCGTCGTCGGAGACGATGTGTATCGCGGCGTCCCGCAGTTGCTGTTCCGCGGCGGCGAGCTGGTCTGTGTCGATGCTCCACGGGGTGGCGGGTGTCGGCGGGTCGCCACGCAGCACCTCGACGTAATCGTCGACGGCGAGCACGAATTCGCGGCTCAGCGCGGCAGACGGATGTGGCGGCAGACTGTGTTCCAGCGACGTACACGAACTGGTGACCGCGTTCAGCGCCGAGCGGAACGACCGCAGCCAGCGCCTCAGCTCCTTGGACTCGAGGCGGGTCGCCCCGGTGGCGGCCTCGAATGCGGAGCGGGCCCGCACGGCACGCTGCCAGGCCGCGGCGAGCGCGTCCGAAGGATGGTCGAGGTCATGCACGAATGCCTTGATGACCGTTGCGGCATAGTCGATTTCAGTCTTCAACAGCTCACCCGCGCGCTGCCGCAGCCGGATCAGGGCGTCATCGGGGATGACCACGTGGAACAACACCGCAAGAGCGCCGCCGATGACGACAGCAAGCAGTAGATCGCCGACCGATGACGATGGATCGGTGATGTCGAGCAGCAGTGCGATCGTCGCGCCGAACGCCGCCGTGACCGCGATGTAGCCGAAGATCGACACCGCGTAGGTGATGCCGAGGAACAGCACGGCGAGAATCGCCGCCGCCAGGCCACTCGGCTGCCACAGCAGCGTCAGCGCCGAGGAGACGACGACGCCCGCACAGATGCCCGCCACCCGGCCGACGCATCGCGTATAGGTATGCGCTGTCTCCGGTCTCATGACGAGCAACACCGTCAACGGAATCCAGTAGCCCGCGGGAACGTCGGCGAAGCGCGCGATCGCCGTACCGGAGGCCGCCGCCCCTGCGAGGCGGACGGCATGCCGCGATATCGGCGACGTCAGGTTGAGATGTGCATAGCCGGTCCGCACCGCCGTCTTGAACGCACCGGTCCAGTCCGGGAGGTGACGCCTGCCGAACCGCAGTGCATCGGCCCGGTGCAGTTGACGTGAAAGTCGCTGCGCGACGCCGGCATCCGATATCGCCACCGCTGCGACCGCCGCGTCCACACCCCGAAGCGCGTACTCCGCATCCCGCCGCGCCGTCCTGCTCTGCGCAGCGATCGCGCCGAGCATGTCCGCCGCCGCCCTCAGCAGATCGCCGATCGCGTCGTTGCCTGCGGCCCTGCCGCGGAAGGCCGTCAACGTCTTGGCGATCTGTTCCGGCAGCGCATGCCAGTCGCGGTACGCAGGCGAGCGACGGCCGGACGGGGCCTCGTGTGCGCTGAACGCTTCCTTGCACTCCAACAGCTGCGACGAATCGACCTCCGCGGCCTCCTCGGTGGCCAGCTGCCTCGCGTCGGCACTCAGCGACCGGTACACCTTGCTCAGGGCGTCGCGCTCGAGCTGCCATCGCCGCGGCGGCCAAACCGCGATGAGGGCGGCCTGCGTCAGACCCGCGATGACGGCCAAGACGGCGGAGGCCAGGGCCGCGAGGGCGGGCTGCGGGTGCTGGATGACCAACACAAGGCCCGATGCGCCCGCGAGCAGCCCGGCGGCCGCACCGACCGCCCACTGCATCCCCGCCAAAAAGCACCAGACCGCGACCACGATCACGAAAACGATGCTGTAGCCGGAGGTCAGGCCGCCCGCGAAAACGGCGATTCCCAGTTCGACGGACACGGCGAGCACGATCGGAATCCGGCCCAGCGGGTTGTCCTGCAGCGCGATGGCGCCGGCGATCGCGCCCGCGGCGGCCGTCGACGTCGCCGCCCCTGCCGGTCCCCACAACAGCGCGGCCGCGGTCAACACCAGCACGGCGAGCAGGCTGCGGGCAACGGCGCCGTTGTCCGGCAGGTGCATTCGAAGGCCCAGACCCTTGCTCACCCGACCATTCTCACCCCGCAGTCGCCGCATCGGGGTCAGGCAGGCACGTCGAACTCTCGGCGATCGGGCCGAAACTTCTTCCGCTAGGTTCGGTCCGTGGAGAAAGTCATGCTGACTTTGCGGGGTGTCGACGCCGACGACGCCTGGTGCGCGAGGCTGCGCGCGAAGGTCGCCGCCGACCTGCTCGACATCGGTCTGCCCGGACTGACGATCAACGTCCGCGATGCCGACGTGCGTGAGTCGCTGATGACACTGACGACGATGGACCCGCCCGTGGTGGCCCTCGTCAGCATGTGGACCCAGCAGTCGTACGGCGCGCAGGTGCAGGCCGCCACCGCGCTGTTACAGAAGGAGTGCGACGACGTCGCGGCGTACCTCGTGACGGAATCCGTTCCCCTCCCGCCACCACTGACCGTGCCCGGACAGCGCACACGGGGACTGGCCAACGTCGCGCTGCTGCGCAGGCCCACCGACCTCGACGAGTCGACGTGGCTTTCGCGCTGGCACATCGACCACACACCGGTGGCGATCGAGACCCAGTCGACCTTCGGCTACACACAGAACGCAGTCGTGCGCGCCCTGACCCCCGACGCACCGGTCGTCTCGGCGATCGTGGAGGAACTCTTTCCCGCCGAGGCGATCTCCGATCTGCATGCGTTCTTCGGAGCATCCGATGACGACGATCTGCGCGACCGCATGGAGCGGATGATCGCCAGCACCTCGGCATTCGGGGCGAACGAGAACGTGGACACCGTGCCCACCAGTCGCTTCGTCTACCGCAGTCCGTTCGACGAGGGAAGGCAGAAGGTGAGCAGATGACCACACTCGAAGAAGCGGCGGCGCTCTCGCGGGACGAGAGCGGGTTGACGGTGGTATCGACACTGAGGGCCGACAACACCATCCAGGCTTCCCTGGTGAACGCCGGTGTGCTGCCGCATCCCGAAAGTGGCAGTCCGGTACTGGCGTTCGTCACCTATGGCCGGGTCAAGCTCGCGAACCTGCGGGCCCGCCCCCAGCTCGCTGCGACGTTCCGCAACGGGTGGCAGTGGGCGACCGTCGAAGGCGCCGCCGAACTCGCAGGACCAGACGATCCGCAGCCCTGGCTCACCGACGCCGATCGGCTGCGGTTGCTGCTGCGCGATATCTTCACCGCTGCCGGCGGCACCCACGACGACTGGGACGCATACGACCGCACGATGGTGGAGCAGGGACGCACTGCGGTGTTGATCGCACCCACCCGGGTGTACAGCAACGGTTGACGCTTACGCTTCTGCCGTGAACCTCCAGATCAGCGATGACAACCGGGTGCGCACGCTTACCCTGGACCGGCCCGAGGTGCTCAACGCCTTCAACGAGGCGCTTTACGAGGCGACGGCGGCAGCGATCCAGGCGGCGGCCCAGGATCCCGAAGTTGCAGTGGTGCTGCTGACCGGCAACGGCCGCGCGTTCAGCGCGGGCAATGACCTCAACGAGATGGCTGCGCGCATCACCGATCCGGCACTTGCCGATAAGGGCAGCCACTTCACGTCGATGATCGACGCGCTGACCGAGTTCCCGAAACCGCTGATCTGTGCGGTCAACGGCCTTGGACTCGGTATCGGCACAACCATTCTCGGCTACGCGGACCTCGTCTTCATGTCGACAGAGGCGCGGTTGAAGTGTCCGTTCACCAGCCTCGGTGTCGCTCCCGAGGCCGCGTCGTCGTATCTGTTGCCGCAGTTGATCGGTCGGCAGAATGCGGCGTGGCTGCTGATGTCCTCGGAGTGGGTGTCCGCGGAGGAGGCGCTGCGCATGGGTTTGGTGTGGAGGGTCTGCGAACCCGACGACCTACTTCCAGAAGCCCGTCGACACGCCGAAATCCTTGCCGCAAGACCTATTCCGAGCCTGATCGCGGTCAAGCAGACGATGACCGAGCCGGTCAAGCCGGGGATCAAGGCGGCCACCGAACGCGAGAACGCCCACTTCGCGGAACTGATGGGCGCCGCCGCCAACGCCGACGCGCTTGCCGCGTTCACCGACAAGCGGGGGACGACGGGCGCCTAGCGGCTCGCCGCTGACGAAGCGCCGTTGCTGGCGAAGTGCGCCTCGATGATCGACCGCACGGTGCGCTTGCACCGTCCGCAGTCGGAACCTGCCCCGCACGCAGCCGCCACTTCCTTCGATGTCGAGGCACCCTTGGAGATGCACTCGCTCACCACGTGGCTGGTGGCTCCGGTACAGAGGCAGACAAACATCTATCTCCCCATCAGTTCTTACTGTCGATGCTCATGAGGTGGGCGAACTTGCCGACGAACTGCGTCGGATAGGCGCCGAGCCCGGAGTTGGACATCCACTCCGCCGCGGCGTCCGGGTGATCGATCCACTGGCGGGCACTGATCTCGTTGTCGATCTCCTGCAGGATCATCACTTCCTGCCCGTCGTCGAGCGCGCGGTAGACCCAGATCTTGCGGACCCCTCCGCGCTCGAACCGATCGAGCCCGTCGTGCACCTTGGCCATCAGCTCCGACACATCGTCGACCGATGACATGACGCCGACCACGATCCGGCCGACGTGCTCTTCCGACGAGGGCGCATCGAGGTCGATCTTCTCGACGACCTGTCCGCCGAATATCGGCGGGATGTCGTCAAGACCGGCGATATCGAACCACTCGAATAACCCAGGGGAGCGGATCAAGTCGCGAATCGAGCTGGCGTGCCGAATCCCAATTGTCACCAGCACTCTGCCCGGTTCCCAAATCGATGTGTAAAGAACCACGTGATGCGCACCGATTGATGCCAGATTGTCGCGACGACGTTTAAGCCAGTTCCACATTACGTCGACATCGTCGACACGAAAGTCGCAGGCGAGAATCAGTGAGTGCAACTTGCTCCCACTCATTGTTTTCCTTCGCTCCGCTGCGCTCGCAATCATGTTAGCGCAGTCTAACCTTAGTTAGGGCAGCCAGTCCACCAGCCCTGGCCCGACTTAGCTTAGGCAGCCCATCTGCCCAGACTCATCTTCGTACCGCGCGCCGAAGTTCGTTGCCGCATCGGCTGAAACACGCCGCGCACACTGCAGAAGTTGTTCCGGTGACGCGTCCGCGTGGGCTAGATTGGACTACGTCAAAACAGCCCACCGACATGACCACGCGACCGGCGCTAAGGAGCCAGCATGCAAGGCGACCCCGACGTTCTGAAATTGCTCAATGAGCAATTGACGAGCGAACTGACGGCAATCAACCAATATTTCCTGCACGCCAAAATGCAGGAGAATTGGGGATTCACCGAATTGGCGTCCCATACGCGTGCGGAATCCTTTGATGAAATGCGGCATGCCGAGACAATTACCGACCGCATATTGCTTCTCGACGGGCTCCCTAATTACCAACGGCTTTTCTCACTGCGGGTCGGCCAGACCGTCAAGGAGCAGTTCGAGGCCGACCTCGCGATCGAGTACGAGGTGGTGGGCAGACTGAGGCCCGGCATCATCATGTGCCGCGAGAAGGAAGACGCCACCAGCGCCAACATCTTCGAGGCGATCCTGGCCGATGAGGAGAATCACATCGACTATCTCGAAACGCAGCTCGAGCTGATGAACAAGCTCGGCGAGGAGCTCTACCTGGCCCAGTGTGTGTCGAGGCCGCCGGGGGGCACCACCGCTTAGCCCCGTAGCGTTTCGCGATCGTCTGCCCGTGTAACCCTGCCCTCCGGGTCGCCGTAACTTTTGTAGCCTGTCTAACGATATGGCTCTAGGAACGGTCGTATTCGACGAAAGGCAGGTATGACGAGTCAGGTATCGACGGCCGCTGCCACCGACCCCGAGTCGAGCAGCGCAGGCATCAGCCTTCAGCGCCGCAACTTCATCTTCGTTGCGGTGTTGCTCGGCATGCTGCTGGCCGCGCTCGACCAGACCATCGTGGCCACCGCGCTGCCGACCGTCGTCGCCGATCTCGGTGGAGCGGGCCACCAGTCCTGGGTCGTGACGAGCTATCTGCTTGCGTCGACGATCGCCACCGCGATAGTGGGTAAGCTCGGCGACCTCTTCGGCCGCAAAGCGGTCTTCCAGGTGTCGGTGGTGTTCTTCCTCGCCGGATCGGTGCTGTGCGGCATGAGCGGGTCGATGACCATGCTGGTCGCGTCCCGCGCGCTACAGGGCATCGGCGGTGGCGCAATCATGGTGACGGCGATGGCCGTCATCGGCGAGGTCATCCCGATGCGCGAGCGCGGTCGCTATCAAGGCGCGCTCGGCGCGGTATTCGGCGTCACCACGGTCATCGGGCCCCTGCTCGGCGGATTCTTCACCGACCACCTCACCTGGCGGTGGGCATTCTGGATCAACATCCCCGTCGCGGTTGTCGTGCTGCTCGTCGGCGCCGCGGCCATTCCGTCACTGGCAAGGGCGACCCGACCCGTCATCGACTATGCGGGCATCCTCACAGTCGGCCTCGGCGCCTCGGGGCTCACGCTTGCCACCAGCTGGGGTGGCGGCGAATACGCATGGGGATCCCCGGTGATCATCGGCCTGTTCGTGGCATCGGCCGTCGCCCTCGCGGCATTCGTCTGGGTGGAATCCCGTGCGGCCGAGCCGATTCTGCCCATTCGACTCTTCACCAGCCCGGTGTTCACCGTCTGCTGCATCCTCGGCTTCATCGTCGGCTTCGCCATGCTCGGAGCGCTGACCTTCCTGCCGACGTTCATGCAGTTCGTCGACGGCGTCTCCGCCACCACGTCGGGGTTGCGCACCCTGCCGATGGTTGCGGGCATGTTGATCACCTCGATCGGCAGCGGCAACATCGTCGGCCGCACCGGCAGGTACAAGATCTTCCCCGTCGCAGGAACCGCGATCATGGCGGTGGGATTCCTACTGCTCTCCGGCATGGACGCCGCCACGCCGACGTGGCAGCAGTCCGTGTACCTGTTCGTGCTCGGCTCGGGGATCGGGCTGTGCATGCAGGTGCTTGTCCTCGTCGTGCAGAACACCGCCAGGTTCGAAGACCTCGGCGTGTCGACATCGGGCGTCACGTTCTTCCGCACCATCGGAAGCTCTTTCGGCGCAGCGATCTTCGGGTCGTTGTTCGCCAACTTCCTCGCAAGCCGCATCGGACCCGCGCTGGCGGCCGGGGGTGCGCCGCCGCGCGCGGCCGAGTCGCCGCAGGCGCTGCACGCGCTGTCACCGGAGGCGGCGGCGCCGATCGTGAGCGCCTACGCGGACTCGCTGGGAACGGTGTTCCTGTGCGCGGTCCCCGTCGCGGTCATCGGTTTCGTGGTGTCGCTCTTTCTCAAAGAGATCCCACTGCGCGAGATGGATGCGGTGTCGGCGACCGACCTCGGCGAGGGCTTCGGCATGCCGAGCAGCGAGTCGTCGGACAAGATCCTCGAAACGGCGATCGGCCGGCTGATGCGAAACTCGCCGGAGATACGGCTGCGCAACATCGCGGGGCAAGCGGGATGCGAATCCGATGTCGCACTGTTGTGGGGCCTCATCCAGATCTATCGGCAGAGCCAGGTGTTCGGATCGGCGCGACTGACGGACATTGCGGAGCGCCTTCGCGTGCCGCCTGAAATCCTCGAGTCGACGTTCGACCGCCTTGTCGAGTGCGGTTACGCGCTGCGCACCGGTGACCAACTCTGGCTGACCCAGGCTGGCGTCGGCCAGGTTGGCTGCGCATCGGCGGCGCTGGCCAACCGAATCGTCGAAAAGCTCGCTTCGTCGTCGGCCTTCGAGGGACGACCGGATCGCGAACAGGTCGAGGAAGCGCTGGAGCGGATCGGCCTCCGTGTCCTGGTGCAACGCGAGTGGGGCGACGAGCGCTTCGCTCCGTCCGCTTCGGCCAGCTAGCTGCGGTTTCAGTTCCTTTTCTAGAACGTGTTCCAATTTTTTCGGCGTCGGCGTACGATTCCGGCCATGAGCCGAATAGGAGACTTCGCCGACGACGACGCCGCCGCCTGGGCCGTGAAATCGCCCGACATCGGGACCGGAATGGCCGGCTACGTCCACGCGGTCTACAACAAGAACCGGCTTCCGATGCGGGTGCGCGAATTGGCCCGGATGGTGATCGCGCTCGACAACGAATGCGTGGTGTGCCAGAACACCCGCGACTCCGAAGGCATCGCCGCGGGAGTCGACGAGGACCTCTACGACAACGCAGCCGTATGGCGGACATGGCCCGGATACAGCGAACAGGAGCGGATCGCGGCCGAGTTCGCCGAACGCTTCGCGAGCGACCACACCGGCCTACGCGACGACGAGGAATTCTGGGATCGCGCGCGGGAGCACTTCAGCGACGAGTTGATGACCGACCTGGCCCTGTCCTGTGCGATGTGGTTGGGCATGGGCAGAATGCTGCGCACGCTGGACATCGGCCAAAGCTGCAAGATCACGCTGTAGGTCTGCAGCCCGACAGCGCACAATGGCTGCTGTGACATCACCGGCAGCCAAACCTCTCGCCGCAGCGGCCATCGCCCAACTCGAGTCAGACGGGGTCGCCACCCTCATCGGCACGGTCGTCAACGCCGCGGGCCTGACGCAGGCGAAAACCATTCCGCTGCGCAGGATGGGCGCATTCGCCGACCCCGGCCTGGGTGCCAGCCCTGTCTGGCATGTCTTCACCATCGACCAGACCGGCATCGCATCCGGCGACAAGCTCGGCGTCGTCGGCGATCAGCGAATCAGAATCGACCTGAGCGCGCTGCGGATCCTCGGCGACGGATTGGCCTGGGCGCCAGGCGCTTTCTTCGGTCAGGACGGCGAGCCCGACCCCTACTGCAGTCGGGGAGCACTCGAGCGCGTCGAAGCGAGGCTGGACGACGCCGGAATCGACGCGCTGGTGGGTCACGAAATGGAGTTCGTCCTCGTCGGCGAGGATGGCAGCCGACTGCCCGCCCACCTGTGGGCGCAGTACGGGCTCGCCGGTGTTCTCGAATTCGAGGGTTTCGTGCGCGACGTGACCGATGCCGCGACAAGCTCAGGCGTTTCCATCGAGCAGTTCCATCCCGAGTACGGGGTCAACCAGTTCGAGATATCGCTGGCCCCGCAGTCGCCGATCGCCGCAGCGGACCAGCTGATGTTGATGCGGATCATCGTCGGCAGGGCGGCGCGGCGGCACGGTCTCCGGGTCAGTTTGTCGCCGGTGCCGTTCGCGGGAAGTGTGGGCTCGGGTGCGCACCAACACTTCTCGCTGCGAAAGGGCGACCAGGCGCTGTTCTCCGACGGCACCGGCACCAGGGGCATGACGCCGGAAGGGGAGTCGGCGGTCGGGGGTCTGGTGGCCGGCCTCGCCGAGGCTCAGAGCGTGCTGTGCGGATCGATCCTGTCGGGACTGCGGATCCAGCCGGGCCACTGGTCGGGCGCCTACGTGTGTTGGGGTACCGAAAACCGTGAAGCCGCAGTGCGATTCCTGGTCGGCGGGAACAGCAATCCGCAGGGCGCCAATGTCGAGGTCAAGGTGATCGACCCGTCGGCGAACCCGTACTTCGCAACGGCGGCGATCCTCGGCCTCGCGCTCGACGGCATCGAGCAGGCGGTTCCACTTCCGGCCGAAGCGACCGTCGACCCATCGTCGCTCAGCGAGAAGCAGCGCGTCGACGCGGGCATCGCGGTGCTGCCGACCAGCCAAAGCGCGGCACTCGACGCGCTGGAGAACTCCGCCAGGATGAGAGGCATCCTCGGCGATCAGGCCGTCGACGCGATCCTCGCCGTGCGCCGCTACGAGCAGGAGAACTTCGGCGATCTCGACGACGAGGCGCTGGCCGAGAAGTTCCGGATGGCCTGGAGTCTCTAG
>CAWHIZ010000002.1:0-138094 GCA_963829405.1 uncultured Actinomycetota bacterium | reverse complement strand
GACGCCTAGTCGAACTCTGGCGCCTCGGTCCGCGTGCGCTTGAGCTCCCAGAAGTGCGGGTACGACGCGAACGTCACCGACGCGTCCCACAGCTTGCCTGCCTCTTCGCCGCGCGGGATCCGCGACAGCACCGGGCCGAAGAACGCGACGCCGTTGATGTGAATGGTCGGCGTGCCGACGTCCTCGCCGACTGCGTCCATGCCCTCATGGTGGCTCTTGCGCAGCGCCTCGTCGTACTTGTCGGTGCCAGCGGCCTCGGCCAGCTCGGCCGGCAGCCCGACCTCCTCCAGCGACTCCTTGATGACCTTCTCGAATTTCGGGTCGGTTTCCCGATAACCCTGATTGTGGATGCGCGTGCCCATCGCGGTGTACAGCGGCGCCAGCACGTCTCGGGCCCCTTGGCCTGCTCGGCGGCGATGGCCACCCGCACCGGCCCCCACGCCGTCTTCATCATCTCGAGGTATTCCTCGGGCAGGTCACGGCCCTCGTTCAGCACCGCGAGGCTCATCACGTGGAAGTTCACCTCGATATCGCGAACCTTCTCGACCTCGAGAATCCATCGCGACGTGATCCAGCACCACGGGCACAGCGGGTCGAACCAGAAATCGGCGACGGACTTCTCGGCCATTGGGGACGTCCTCTCAAGTCAACTTGTGAAACAGAACTCAAGTACCCCAACCATGCGGCACGCGCACCTGTTCCAAACAGTTATCTAAGCGTGTTGTCTATGTGACCCGGGTCAACCACTGTTACACAAGTGAAACGATTACATCGAGCTCGGCACGGTGGCTGTTACGGCTGCCACGTTCGCAGCGGGCCTCGCGTTCGCCGCGCCTGCCCCCGCCGACGACAACAACGACGCCTTCCTATCCGCGCTGAACCAGGCCAATATCCCCTTGGCCGATAACAACGCCGATCTCACCGCACAGCTCGGCGAGCGGGTGTGCCCCATGCTGGTCGAACCCGGCAAGAACTTCGCCTCGGTCGCCTCGACCGTGGCCGACAACGGCATCTCACCCGGTATGGCGTCGTTCTTCACCGGCATCGCCATCTCGATGTACTGCCCGCAGATGATGGGGTCGATCGGCAACGGCACATTCCTCAACATGCTGCAGGACAATCAGGGCCTGTCCGGAATGGCAGGAATGGCAGGCGTACCCGGCGTGCCCGGACTGCCCGCATTGCCCCGCTAGCCAAGATCAGGTCGGCCTGCCGCGAGCGGGACCACTAAGTTAGACGTGTGGTACTTCCCAATCTGACTCGTGACCAGGCCATCGAACGAGCCGCGCTCGTCACCGTCGACCGCTACCTCGTCGACCTCGACCTCACCGACGGCGCAAGCGCGCCCGGCGAGAAGACGTTCCGGTCCACCGCGACCGTGGAGTTCGGCGCGCTCGCCGGCACCGATACCTACATCGACATCGCCGCCGAGAGCATTGCGCGCGCCACCCTCAACGGGGTCGACCTCGACGTGTCCGGCTACGACGAGTCCCGCGGCATCGCCCTGCCCGGCCTGCAGGAGCGCAACACGCTCGTCGTCGAAGCCACATGCCTGTACTCCAACACCGGCGAAGGTCTGCACCGCTTCGTCGACCCCGTCGACGACGAGGTCTACCTCTACTCGCAGTTCGAAACCGCCGACGCCAAAAGGATGTTCGCGTGTTTCGACCAGCCCGACCTGAAGGCCACCTTCGACATCACCGTCACCGCACCCGCGCACTGGGAGGTGGTGTCCAACGGCGCGCCCGCCAACGCGGACGTGGCCGGGGACCGCAAGACGATCACCTTCGCGACGACGCCGAAATTGAGCACCTATCTCGTCGCGCTGATCGCCGGCCCGTACTCGGTTTGGCGCGACGCCTACACAGACGAGCACGGCGAGATCCCGCTTGGCCTGTTCTGCCGCAAGAGCCTTGCCGAATTCATGGACGCCGACCGACTGTTCACCGAAACCAAGCAGGGCTTCGACTTCTACCACCGCAACTTCGGCGAGCCGTACGCGTTCGGCAAGTACGACCAGCTGTTCGTGCCGGAGTTCAATGCGGGCGCGATGGAAAATGCCGGGGCCGTAACGTTTTTGGAGGACTACGTCTTCCGCAGCAAGGTCACCCGCGCATCGTATGAGCGGCGCGCCGAAACGGTGCTGCACGAGATGGCGCACATGTGGTTCGGCGATCTCGTCACCATGAAGTGGTGGGACGACCTGTGGCTCAACGAGTCGTTCGCGACGTTCGCGTCGGTTCTGTGCCAGAGCGAAGCCACCGAATACAAAGAGGCGTGGACGACGTTCGCCAACGCCGAGAAGTCGTGGGCCTACCGGCAGGACCAGCTCCCGTCGACGCACCCGGTGGCCGCCGACATCCCCGACCTGCACGCCGTCGAGGTCAACTTCGACGGCATCACCTACGCCAAGGGCGCCAGCGTGCTCAAGCAGCTGGTCGCCTACGTCGGCCTCGAGGCGTTCATGGCCGGCCTGCGCGACTACTTCCGCGACCACGCGTTCGCCAATGCCACGTTCGGTGACCTGCTCGGCGCGCTGGAGAAGTCATCGGGCCGCGACCTGTCGCACTGGGGCCAGCAGTGGCTCAAGACGACCGGCCTCAACACGCTGCGCGCCGACTTCGACGTCGACGGAGATGGCAAGTTCAGCCGCTTCGGCATCAGTCAGAGCGGCGCGGAGCCCGGCGCCGGCGAGACGCGCGTGCATCGCCTCGCCGTCGGCATCTACGACGACGACGGCTCCGGCAAGCTGGTGCGGGTGCACCGCGAGGAACTCGACATCGAAGGTGATCTCACCGATGTTGCTGCGCTGCAAGGTGTTCCGCGCGGCAAGCTGATCCTGGTCAACGACGACGACCTGACGTACTGTTCGCTGCGGCTCGACCCTGAGTCACTGGAGACGGTGTTGACGCGTATCGCCGATATCGCCGAACCGCTCCCCCGCACGCTGGCATGGTCGGCCGCGTGGGAAATGACCCGCGATGCCGAACTCAAGGCCCGCGACTTCGTCGCGCTCATCGTCAACGGTGTGCAAGCCGAAACCGAAGTCGGTGTCGCACAACGACTCCTGATGCAAGCGCAGACGGCGCTGCGCTCCTACGCCGATCCGGACTGGGCATGCTCGGAGGGCTGGCCGCTGTTCGCCGACCGGCTGCTGGAGTTGGCCCGCGCCGCCGAACCCGGATCGGACCATCAGCTCGCCTATGTCAACGCGCTCTGCACATCGGTGCTCGCGCTGCGGCATGTCGCCGTGCTGGCCGCACTGCTCGACACCGATCCAGCCGATCACGGCCTGGCTGGGCTGACCGTCGACACCGACCTTCGGTGGCGCATCGTCACCGCGCTGGCGGCAGCGGGCGATATCGACGGCGACAGTCAGGCAACACCTTTCATCGATGCGGAGGCCGATCGGGATCCGACGGCAGCGGGCAAGCGCAACGCCGCTCGCGCGGCGGCCGCCCGACCGCAGACCGCCGTGAAGAACACCGCGTGGCAATTGGTCATCGAGGACGACACGCTGCCCAACATCGTCGGACGGTCGATCATCGACGGGTTTGTGCAGCCGGGTCAGCAGGCGCTGCTGCAGCCGTTCACGGCGAAGTATTTCGCGGCGATCCCGCGCGTATGGGAGCGGCGGTCCAGCGAGGTCGCGCAGACCGTCGTCATCGGCCTCTACCCGTCATGGGACATCAGCCAGGACGGGTTGAACGCCGCAGAGCAGTTCCTGGACGGCGAACTGCCGCCATCGCTTCGGCGGTTGGTGCTCGAAGGCCATGCAAGCGTCGAACGCGCGCTGCGGGCCCGCGCCTTCGACGTCAGCTAGGCGGGGGTGACGCCTGCGCTCATCACCTTGATGGCGCTGACGAGGCCTGCGATCAGGTTGCCGTAGTTGAACGACGCCGCGGCGGCCTTCACGCCGAGCGGAGCCGACTCCTCGATACCGCGGCCCTGAAGTTCCTCGCCGTAGACGACCTCGATGGCCTTCTGGTTCGGCGACACCGCAAGCAGCACCGCGTTGTTCGGCGTCGGCACGTTGGCCAGCACCTCGCGCGCGGTCGCCGCCGTGTCCGAGCCGAGGTCGCCGATGAACACCGCGAAGCGGGCCTTGGCCCTGCGCGAACCGAACTTCAGCGCGTCGTCGAGCCGCACCAGATCCTTGACCGGGAACGGATAGGTGACCGAGATGGCGCCGGGCTCGGTGACACCGGAGACCCGTCCACTCGAGGTGATGACGAAGCCGCGGGGCAGCTCCAGCTCGGTCGACTGACGCGTCGCGACTTCACCACTTGCCACTTGCGCCGCCTCCGATCGTCAACGGGTGGTCATGTCCATGGGATTCCGGCTCAGCGGACGCCCACAGAATCGGCTCGTGCGTCCACTCGGAATCGGACATCTTGTAGGTCGCCGGGTGCGGGCCCTTGCGGTTCTTGCCGACGCCCCAGATCAGGACGGCCAGAACCAACAAAATTGCCAGCGGCACCCCGCCCAACAGCGAATGTGCAAGTGCGGTGCTCACGGGCAAACCTTATCGCGACGAGCGGCTAGGCCGCGCCCTCACCCAGATATCTCATCCATGCCGGGTCGAGCTCCTTGACCGTCGACAGCAGCCGCCAGTGCTGACCCTTGGGCCGCGACGGCGTCGAACGCAGCGTCCAGCCCAGCTCCGACAACATCCGGTCGGCCTTGCGGTGGTTGCAGGTCGAGCACGCGGCCACGCAGTTCTCCCAGGTGTGGTCGCCACCGCGGCTGCGGGGCACCACGTGGTCGACGGTGTCGGCTTTGCCGCCGCAGTAGGCGCAGCGGAACCGGTCGCGGTGCATGAGCGCCGCCCTGGTCATCGGAATCCGGGCCCGGTAGGGCACCCGCACGTAGGACCGCAGCCGGATCACCGACGGCACCGTCACCGACCGCGTAGCCGAGTGGATCACCGGCCCGGACGGGTCGGCGTGCACGACGTCGGCCTTACCGCACATCAGCATGACCACCGCCCGGCGCATCGGCAGCGCCGTCAACGGCTCGTAGGTCGAGTTCAGGAGGAGTACGCGGCGACGGCCCCAGATCGAGCCTTCGCGGGCGACGGGACCGGTTTCGACGCTGTGCAGCAATGTCGGGGTGGGCGTTTCGCCGGACAGGCTCGCGGCGACACCGGTGTGCCGGTGGCCGGCCAATCGAGACCGGCTCTTCTTGCGATTCGCCATTCGTCCTCCGACCGACAGTTCATCATGAATTGGCGAATATCGCCTAACAAATTCCTTCGTGTCTCCTGGTCAGCCTGGTGAACTTCCCGTGACGAACACCGGCTGACGACGCGGCTTCCTGGCGGCTTGGGACAATGGTCGGCGTGACGCAACCGCAGCGATCGTTCTACGACGAAGTCGGTGGCCACGACACGTTCAATGCCATCGTGTCCCGGTTCTACCAACTGGTCCGCGAGGACGAGATCCTGCTTCCGCTCTACCCGCCGGAGGACCTGGACGCCGCCGAGGTGCGGCTGCGGATGTTCCTCGAGCAGTACTGGGGCGGTCCGCGCAGCTATTCCGACCAGCGTGGTCACCCGCGCCTGCGGATGCGGCACAGCCCGTTCCAGATCGGCTTCATCGAGCGCGACGCCTGGCTGCGCTGCATGCACACCGCTGTCGCGTCGATCGACTCGCAGACCCTCGACGACGAGCATCGTCAGCAGCTGCTGGCCTACCTCGAGATGGCCGCCAACTCCATGGTCAATTCGCCGTTCTGAGAACCGACACCGGCTGCGGTGTAGGTTGCGGGCGTGGCTCCTCCCAACGACCGGCCGTGGTGGTCGCATGCGGTGTTCTATCAGGTGTATCCGCGCTCGTTCTGCGATGAGAACGGCGACGGCGTCGGCGACCTCGACGGCGTCGCGACGCGGCTGGATTACCTCGAGACGCTCGGCGTCGACGCCATCTGGCTGAACCCGGTGATGGTGTCGCCGATGGCCGATCACGGCTACGACGTGTCCGACCCGCGTGACGTCGACCCGCTGTTCGGCGGGATGGCGGCACTCGACCGGCTGATCGAGGCCGCCCACGCGCGCGACATCAAGGTGACGATGGACCTGGTCCCCAACCACACCAGCTCCGCGCATCCGTGGTTTCAGGCCGCGCTGGCCGCGGGCCCAGGCACCGACGCGCGTGAGCGCTACATCTTCCGCGACGGCACCGGCGCCGACGGCATCCATCCGCCCAACAACTGGGTGTCGATCTTCGGCGGCCCCGCGTGGACCCGCGTCACCGAACCCGACGGCCACCTCGGGCAGTGGTATCTGCATCTGTTCGACGCCGAACAGCCCGACCTCAACTGGGAGAACCGCGAGGTCTACGACGATCTGGAGAAGACGCTGCGGTTCTGGCTGGAGCGCGGCGTCGACGGCTTCCGCATCGACGTGGCGCACGGGATGGCCAAGCCGCCCGGCCTGCCCGATATGGCGGTCGTCGAGGCCGAGTTGCTGCTGGCCGATATGGACGACGACCCGCGGTTCAACCACGACGGCGTGCACGAGATCCACCGCCACATCCGCACGGTGCTCAACGACTACCCGCGCGCGGTCGCGATCGGCGAGGTGTGGGTGTACGACAACGAGCAGTTCTCGCGGTACATCCGCGCCGACGAACTGCACCTCGGCTTCAATTTCCGGCTGCTGCGGGCGAAATTCGACGCGGCGGATATCCGCGGCGCCGTCGAGAACTCGTTGGCGGCCGCGGCGATGGAGGACGCGACGCCGACGTGGACGCTGTCCAACCATGACGTCGACCGCGATGTCACCCGGTACGGCGGCGGCGATGTCGGCCTGGCTCGCGCGCGGGCGATGGCGCTGCTGATGCTGGCGCTGCCTGGCGCGGTGTTCATCTACAACGGCGAGGAACTGGGGCTTGCGAATGTGGAGCTGCCCGACGAGGCGCTGCGCGACCCGGTGTGGGAACGCTCCGGGCACACCCGCCGTGGCCGCGACGGGTCGCGGGTGCCGATCCCGTGGGAGGGCGACGCTCCCCCGTTCGGCTTCTCGACGAACCCCGACACGTGGCTGCCGCTGCCGAAGGAGTGGTCGGCGCTGACGGTGGAGAAGCAGTTGGCCGATCCGGAGTCGACGTTGTCGTTCTATCGCGAGGCGTTGCGATTGCGCGGTGCGCGAAGCGAATTCGACGGCACCGCGATCGAATGGCTGGACTCTCCGGACGACACGCTGGTGTACCGCGTGGACGGCGGGCTGGTGTGCGCGCTGAACGCCGGCGACGAGCCCATCGCTCTACCCGCCGGCGAAGTGCTGCTCGCCAGCGCCGAGATCGTCGACGGCAAGCTGCCCCCGAACGCCGCCGCCTGGCTGGTCTAGTTCTCCCCGCGAGCAGACGCAAAAGTCCCCGAATCAGCTGCCCGAGGGTACTTTTGCGTCTGCTCGCCGGCGTCGGTATCCACAGATGAGCGCTCGTCCACAGTTTGTCGCGCCGACAACCACGTTCGTGGCCGTGTCCGACAGCATCGACATGTGCTCATCCGCGAGATCTTCGCCGTCAATGGCGGACTGGCAACCACGCAACAGCTCGAAGCGCTGATGTCTCACAAGATGTCGCGGTCTCTCGTGCGCGCCGGCACCCTCGTGCGAGTCTGGCATGGCGTCTACGCGTTGCACCAGCCAGACATATTAGAGCGATTGGCAGCGCTTGATCTGATCATGGGTCGATCGATAGTCGCGTGCATGAACACCGCCGCAGACCTGCACGGTTTCAATACCGAGCCCGATGACAGCATCCACGTTCTCGATCCCGGCATACGGATGCGACCGAACCCGCGATTGATGGTGCACCAACGGGTCGGCGCACCGCTGAAACGCACCCGCGGTCGGTTGGCGACGGCGCCGGCGTGGACCGCCGTCGAACTGGCACGCACGTTGCGGCGCCCGCGCGTGCTGGCGGTACTCGACGCGGCACTTCACAGTGGAGCGTGTACTCGCGACGACCTGACAGCCGTTATCCGCGAGCAAAAGGGCCGACGCGGCATTGTCAACGTGCGCTCACTCCTGACCTATGCCGATGGACGAGCGGAATCTGCGATGGAAAGTGAGACGCGACTGGTGTTCATCGATGGTGGACTTCCGCTGCCCGAATTGCAGTATGAGATCGTCGACAAGTGCGGCAAACTCTGGCGAGTCGATTTCGCGTGGCCCACAGCCAAGGTCGCCGCGGAGTACGACAGCGCCGAATGGCACGCGAATCCTGATGCCTTCAAACATGATCGGATGAAGACGGCGCGGCTGCAGGAATGCGGCTGGATAAGCATTCCCGTTGTCGTCGACGACGTCAGGCGTCACCCTATCGACCTAGTCGCGCGGGTCTTCGGCCATCTCGAACGCCCGCAACTCGCCAGTTGAGTGGCTAATTTCGACCGGCGAGCAGACGCAAAAGTACCGCGGAGACCTTGCCTGGGGGTACTTTTGCGTCTGCTCGCGGGAGAGCAGTCAGCGCAGGACCAAAGCGGGGTCGCCGCGACGGCGGTACACCGAGCCGAAGCGCGCGTCGATCCGCAGCCATGCGGGCAGCGCACGCACCCGCACGATCTCGTCCGCGGGAAGGCTCGCCGGGTCATTCGGCAGGAAACCCATTGCGGTCAGGGCGAATACACAACGCATCGGGATCTCGACGTCGCCGCGCGCGGAGCTGACGGCGAGCACTTCTTGATCGAGCAGCGACGCGGGCGGCCCGTGCGAGCTGCTGTGCTCCTTCGCCAACTCGATGCCCCGCTGCGCCAGGTCGAGCACGACCCGCGCAGGCACGTCGTCGATGTGGGCGAAGCCGCTGTCCGGCGGCAGGGCGCCGCGCCATGCCGAGTCCATCGGGAAGCCGGGGTCGACGTGACCGCTGCTGTCCATCGCACCAAGCCCATGGGCGAGCGCGTCGGCGCCCGCGCTCATGTCGGCCGGTCGCACCCGGCCCTGCGACGACCCGGCTCGCCAGCACGTCGAAACCCGTTGCGACCCAGGCCACCACCAAGCCGCCGTCCCGCTCCCGCAACCTGACGACTGCGGCATCGTCGAGTCGCACCGCCCGCTCGACGAACGTCGCGAGGTCCTCGCGGTGGGTGCCGTCTGAGAGCCAGATGCCCCGCTCGGGACTGCTCATCGGAGAAAGCGCTGCAGATATTCTTGCTGTGCGGGTGAAAGCCGTTGTAACCGCCGCTCTTTGATGTGCACGGTGGCCAGCTGAGTTTCTGCGATGACGGCAGGCTTGGAGTCGGCCGGCTTGTTCACCGACCGCACCTCGTAGCCGATCGTGAAGTCGACGGCGCGCACCCGTTTCGACCACATCGTCACCTGCAGCGGCGAATCCCTGAGCCGAAGCTGACCCTTGTAGAGGATCTTCACCTCGTGGATGAGCAGACCGATCTCGTCGATGACTTCTTCGAACGGCTCACGCAGGAACGGAATCCGGGCTTCTTCGAGGATGGTGACCATCGTGGCGTGGTTGATGTGCTGGTACATGTCGATATCCGACCAGCGCACATGCACCGGCGCTACAAACCCTGTCACCCAGAGGTCCCCGTTCCACTCGTTCGTGTCATGCTGCGGATCTGCCGCGCCGCCACCGACAGCGTCGCGAGGTCACGCTCGTCGGACTGATGGATCTCGTTCAAGGTGCGCCGCGCTCGCTGCACGCGGGAACCGTTGATCAGCTCCCACTCCTCGATCTTCTCCTCACCGCGCTCGTTGGGCTCACCGACGGCGAGCACGTCGAAGCACAGCGAGCGCAGCGACCCGTAGAGATCGTCGCGAATCGCCAACCGCGCCAGGGAATGCCAACGGTCGTCACGGGGCAGACCCGACACCGCGGTCAGCAGCGCATCGGTGTTGAGGTAGTCCATCAGCGCGAAGTAGGTGTCGGCCACCTCGTCCGGCTCGCGCTCGACGATGTCGGCGATGTCGATGATGTCCAGCAGGCTGTACTGGTACAGCCCCGACACCACCTTGTAGGCCAGATCCTCCGGCACGCCATGCGAGGTGAACAGGTCGACCTCTTTCGTGACGATCGCGCGATCGTCGCCGCGCAGCCATTCCCGCATCCGCGGCGTCAGCTCGGCGACCGTCTTCGCGAACCGGTTGATCTCAGCGCCGACGGCCAACGGCTGCGGCCGGTAGTTCAGCAGCCATCGCCCGGCCCGGTCGATCTGCCTCCGCAGATCCAGGGTCAACCGATCCGATACGTTCACCGGGACATCGATGGCGCGGATCGCGCGCCACACTTCCTCGATGCCGAAGATCGCGTCGGTGGCGACGTACGAGCGCACCGCATCGACCGGGCCGACGCCGACATCCTCCATCACCCGGTACACGTAAGAGATGCCTGCCGTGTCGACGATGTCGTTGACCAGCATCGTGGTGATGATCTCCCGGCGCAGCTGGTGCGATCGGATCTCGGTCCCGAACTGTGCCCGCAGCGGGGTCGGGAAGTAGCTCGGCAGCCGGGCGGCGAAGACCTCCTGATCCGGCAGCTCGGTGGCCAGCACCTTGTGCTTGAGGTCCAGCTTGACGTGTGCCATCAGCGTCGCGAGTTCCGGTGAGGTCAAACCGATCCCGGCTTCGGTGCGCCGCCGGATCTCCTTCTCCGACGGCAGCGCCTCGAGCTCCCGCTTCAAGCCACCCTCGGACTCGAGGTCCTTGATCTGGCGGGCGTGCACGGACAACAGGCTGGCCGCGTTTGCGCGGCTGGTGCCCATCAGGTCGTTCTGGTCTTTGTTGTCGATGAGGACCAGCTCGCCCACTTCGTCGGTCATCGACAGCAGCAGGTTCGTCCGGTCTTCGGCCTTCACCTTGCCCATGCTCACCAGCGCGTCGATCAAGATCTTGATGTTGACTTCGTGGTCGGAGCAGTCCACACCAGCGGAGTTGTCCATCGCGTCGGTGTTGATCCGGCCGCCGGCCAGGTCGAACTCGACGCGCCCCAGCGATGTGACGCCGAGGTTGCCGCCTTCGCCGATCACCTTGGCGCGCACCTGGTTTCCGTTCACCCTGATCATGTCGTTGGCGCGGTCGCCGACGGCGGCGTCGGATTCGGTCTCGGCCTTGATGTAGGTGCCGATACCGCCGTTCCACAACAAATCCACCGGCGCCTTCAGGATGCGGCGCAGCAGTTCCGGCGGCGGCAACTCGTCGACGCCGTCCTCGATACCGAGCGCCGCGCGGACCTGCGGGCTGATCGGAATCGACTTCTGTTCGCGGCTGTAGATGCCGCCGCCCTCACTGATCAGCGACTTGTCATAGTCGTCCCACGTCGACCGCGGCAGGCCGAACATGCGCTTGCGTTCCTCCCATGACGTCGCAGCGTCGGGGTTCGGGTCGAGGAACACATGCATGTGGTTGAACGCGGCGACCAGCCGAATGTGCTGGGACAGAAGCATTCCGTTGCCGAACACGTCACCGCTCATGTCGCCGATGCCGACGACGGTGAAGTCTTCGGACTGGGTGTCGGTACCCATCTCGCGGAAGTGCCGCTTGACGCTCTCCCATGCGCCCTTGGCGGTGATGCCCATCTCCTTGTGGTCGTAGCCGATCGAACCGCCGGAGGCGAACGCGTCGCCGAGCCAGAAGCCGTAGGACTTCGCGACCTCGTTGGCGATGTCGGAGAAGGTCGCCGTGCCCTTGTCGGCGGCCACCACGAGGTAGGCGTCGTCACCGTCGCGTCGCACGACATCGGTTGGGGTGACGACCTTTCCGGTGGTCTGGTCGACGTTGTCGGTGAGGTCGAGCAGGCCGGAGATGAACAGCTTGTAGCAGGCGATGCCCTCGTTGCGCTGGCTGTCGCGGTCGGCGGCTGCGTCGCCGGTGGGCGGCGGGGGCTGCTTGAGGACGAACCCGCCCTTGGCGCCGACAGGCACGATGACGGCGTTCTTCACGGCCTGCGCCTTGACCAAGCCGAGGATCTCGGTGCGGAAGTCCTCCTTGCGATCCGACCAGCGCAGCCCGCCGCGGGCGACGAAGCCGAACCGCAGGTGCACACCCTCGACACGCGGTGAGTAGACGAAGATCTCGAACATCGGCCGCGGCAGTGGGAGTTCGTCGATCAGCTGGGAGTTCAGCTTGATCGAAAGCACGTTCTGCGCGCGCGCTGAATCTTCGCGGCTGACAAAGTAGTTGGTGCGCAGCGTCGCCTGGATCATCGATGCGAAGCCACGCAGCACGCGGTCGGTGTCCAAACTGGTCAGCGCATCGATGTCGGCGGCGACCGATGCGGCGGCCGCCTGCGCGGCCTTCCTCTCGGGATCGGCCGACGGGTCGAACATCGCTTCGAACAGCTCGACCAGCGACCGGGCGGTGCCCGGGTTCCCGTTGAGCACGCCCTCGATATGGGTTTGGCTGTACGGAAAGCCTGCCTGCCTCAGGTACTTCGCATAGGTGCGCAGAATCACGACCTGCTGCCACGTCAGGTGTGCGCGCAGCACCAACTCGTTGAAGCGGTCGATCTCGGCGCGGCCGTGCCAGATCGCGGTGACCGCGTCGGCGAACCGCACCGCGGTCGCGTCCCGTTCGGGCCCCTCGGGCTCATCGGGGATGTCGCTGAACACCGAGATCTTGAACTGGTAGATCCACACCGCGAGCCCGTCGGGACGCGTCACGGTGAACGGTCGCTCTTCGAGCACGATCACGCCCATGGACTGCAGCATCGGCAGCAACTGGCTCAGCGAAGCCGATCGCCCGCCGAGGTACCAGATCAGCTGCGCTGAGCCATCCCTGCCGTCCTCGGAGAACACCAGCTTGACCGAATTGTCCTGCAGCTCTTCGATGATCGCGATGTCGTTGATTGCGTCACCGGGGGTGACAGCCTGCTTGTAGACCTCTGGGAACGCCGTCGAGTAGTGCTCGGCCTTGACCTGGTCGATCGATCCGGTCTTGACGGCGCCGAGTAGGCGGTCGCCCCATGTCCGCGCCGCCTCGGTGAGCAGGTCCTGGATGCGCGCCTCGTTGCCAAGGGACACGTCGATGTCCTGCGGACGCGACCCTTCTGGCAGCCGGACAGTGAAATGTACGACCGCCCAAGGGGATTCGCTGACCCGCGCGGTGTACTCGATGCCTTCGCCGGCGAGCTCGCGGACCAGGATGTCCTGCATCTCCAGCCGGACGACGGTGGTGTATCTGTCGCGCGGCAGGTACACCAGACAGGAGACGAAGTGGGCGAGCTGGTCTGCGCGCAGAAACAGCAGCGTCCGCCTGCGCGAGCCGAGGTCCACGACGCCCATGGCCATATCCAGCAGTTGCTGTGAGCTCAGCGCGAAGAGCTCCGAGCGCGGGATCGTCTGGATGATGTCGAGAAGTAGTTGCGCCGGATGGCTCGGATCACGCTGCGCCATCGCGATCGCTTCGCTGACCCGCCGCGAGATCAGCGGAATGTCCATCACATTGGCGTTCATCGCCGCGACCGTGAACAGCCCGCAGAAGCGGTGCTCGATCGCCTGATGGCCGGGATGTTCGCGGATGACGACGATGTAGGGGTAGGCGCCGTAGCGCAGGAAGCTCGGGATGGTGGCCTGCGCCAGCACCAGCAGATCGCCGTTGTCGGTGAGCTGCGGAAGGATGTCGTCGCGGAACCGCAGAATGCCGAGGCGGCTCGACGTGGTCGACCGTCGCCTCACCGCCCGAGACCGGGCAGCGCTGATAGCCGAGCAACACGAAATGCCCGTCCGCGAGCCATCGCAGCAGCGCCGCGACATCCTTGCGGTCGTCGCTGGGGAACCGCCCCTCGGGGTCGGTGTCGAGTTCGTTGGCCAGGCCGAGCAGCGTTCCCGTCAGTGCCCGCGAATCGAGCGCGACCTGGCGGGCGTCGGCCATCACGCTGGGCAGCAGTCGCCTGACCTCTTCGACGGCCTTGGGATCGACGGATTTGGACAGCTGGACGTGAATCCACGCCTCGTCGACGGCGTTCTGGGACTTGTCGGCCTCTGCGGCGGGTTGGATGCCGCGCAGCTCGCCGGATTCGTCGCGCCGCACCCGCAGAATCGGGTTCATGATCGCCTTGTAGGCCACCCCGAGCCGGTGCAGCAGCACGGTGACGGAGTCCATCAGCAGCGTCGCGTGGTCGGTGACGATCTGGATGGCGGGGCCGAACGCGCCGGGGTCGTCCGACGGATAGACCTCGACGAGTGTCTCGCCTGGCTGTCTCCGCCTGCCAAGCCGATAGTGCGCCGCACAGCAGGTTCGGCGACATCAGCCTTCCCGCGGCCGACATGTCGACCGGCCCGGTGACCGCGTCGGCGACAGGCGCGTCGCCGTGTGGTCCGTGATAGGTGGCGATATACGCCCTGGCGAGTTTCTCCAGGGTGGCCGGGGCGACCATCAGTTCGGTGTGCCCCTCGATAGCTCCCGCCCCCGGATTGACCGTCATGCCGCCCGCTCCTGACTCAGCACTGCGCACCGCCTCCGTTGGATGTCGCCGCCGGTGCGGCTCCGTTGGTGCGCATTGGCGACACTAGTCGCGTGTGAGCCTGCGGTGGGTAACCCTGTGAGGACGGGCCGCATCGATACCGAGTCGTTCCACTTTGTTCTCCTCGTAGGCACCGAAGTTGCCCTCGAACCAGAACCACTTGGCTTCGTTGTCGTCGTCGCCCTCCCACGCCAGGATGTGCGTACAGGTCCTGTCCAGGAACCAGCGATCGTGGCTGATGACGACCGCGCAGCCGGGGAACTTCTCGAGTGCGTTCTCCAGCGAGCTCAGCGTCTCGACGTCGAGGTCGTTGGTGGGCTCGTCCAGCAGGATCAGGTTGCCGCCCTCTTTCAGCGTCAACGCCAGGTTCAGCCGGTTGCGTTCGCCGCCGGACAGCACACCGGCGGGCTTCTGCTGGTCGGGGCCCTTGAATCCGAACGCCGATACGTAGGCCCGCGACGGCACCTCGGTCTGGCCGACCTCGATGTAGTCCAGCCCGTCGGAGACGACCTGCCAGACGTTCTTTTTCGGGTCGATTCCGCCGCGGTTCTGGTCGACGTAGCTCAGCTTGACGGTGTCGCCGACCTTCACGGTGCCGCTGTCGGGTTGTTCCAGGCCGACGATCGTCTTGAACAGCGTCGTCTTGCCGACGCCGTTGGGGCCGATGACGCCCACGATGCCGTTGCGCGGCAGCGTGAAGGACAGGTCCTTGATCAGCTGTCTGCCGTCGTAACCCTTGTCCATGTGGTCGACCTCGACGACGAGGTTGCCCAGCCGCGGACCGACCGGGATCTGGATCTCCTCGAAGTCGAGCTTGCGCGTCTTCTCCGCTTCGGCGGCCATCTCCTCGTAGCGGCCAAGGCGGGCCTTGTTCTTCGCCTGCCGCGCCTTGGCGCCGGACCGCACCCAGGCGAGCTCCTCGGTCAGCCGCTTGTGCAGCTTGGCGTCCTTGCGGCCCTGAATGGCGACCCGCTCGGCCTTCTTCTCCAGGTAGGTGGAGTAGTTGCCCTCGTACGGGAAGGCGCGGCCGCGGTCGAGTTCGAGGATCCACTCGGCGACGTTGTCCAGGAAGTACCGATCGTGGGTGACGGCAAGGATGGCGCCCTTGTACTCGGCGAGGTGCTGTTCGAGCCACTGCACACTCTCGGCGTCCAGGTGGTTGGTGGGCTCGTCGAGCAGCAGCAGGTCGGGCTTGGACAGCAGGAGCCTGCACAGCGCGACGCGGCGGCGCTCACCACCGGAGAGGTGGGTGACGGGCTCGTCGGGCGGCGGACAGCGCAGCGCGTCCATCGCCTGCTCGAGCTGCGAATCGATATCCCACGCGTCGGCCGCGTCGAGCTCCTCCTGGAGCTGGCCCATCTCCTCCATCAGCTCGTCGGTGTAGTCGGTGGCCATCAGCTCGGCGACCTCGTTGTACCGGTTGAGTTTGCCCTTGATCGCGACACCCGCTTCGACGTTCTCGCGGACGGTCTTGTCCTCGTCGAGCTGCGGCTCCTGCTGCAGGATTCCGACCGTGGCGCCGGGCTGAATGAACGCGTCGCCGTTGTTGGGCTGGTCCAGGCCGGCCATGATCCGCAGGACGCTCGACTTACCCGCCCCGTTCGGACCGACAACGCCGATCTTCGCGCCGGGCAGGAAGTTCAAGGTGACGTCGTCAAGAATGACCTTGTCGCCGTGCGCCTTGCGGACCTTCCGCATCGTGTAGATGAAATCGGCCATGCCGTTGTCATGCCTCTCTGGTCTCGGTATTGCTCGCGGACCATGGTAGGCGTGGACACTCGGTATCCCGACATCGCCGTCAGCCGCCCCGTCCGCTCACGCCGGCACAGCAAGAACCTCACCGTCGACGTTGTCGCCCGATTCGGCCGACCCGGCTTCGCTCTCGGCCTCGTCGCCCTTGGCTTCGGCGGCATCGTCGCTGTTCGCGGCGGTGTTTCTCAGCCGATCGATGCTCGCGGTGCTTCGCGCCAGATCCGGTCCCACTGCGGTGGCCCGCACTTCCACCGACGAACGACGGTTGCCATCGCGGTCGTCGTATTCGCTGGTGTGCACGTATCCAACGACGATGACCGGGTCACCCTTCACCAGCGAGGCTCCGACGCCCTTCACCAGCCCCTTGCTCCAGCAGTTGACCGACGCGTACAGCGTGTTGCCGGGTTCCCAGGTGCCGTCGGCGGTGCGCCTGCGCGAATTGCTCGCCACCCGGAACTTGTAGACCTGCTGCTCGCCGACGCGACGCAGCACCGGGTCGGTGATGATGGTCCCGACTATGTGAATTGGTGTCTCGAACATTGCTCGTCCCTTCGATTGATCCGGCGTGTGCCGTACACCGCCATTGACCCGGCTCCGCACCGACGCAATGCGGTATCGGGGCAGCCGTCGGCCGGGGGTGCTGTGGATGAATCGCGGACTGTGGATCGCCGACCGTTCAATCGCGCGGGAAAGCTAGGCCTTGCGCCACACCGAGACGTGGCGGGTGCTCTCGTGGGTGAACGGCGTGCCGTCCCAGTCCTGCCATCGCTCAGCGAGGCGCAGTCCGGCGATGCGGGCCATCAGGTCGAGTTCGGAAGGCCACACGTAGCGGAACGGAATGGACCACATGCGCGCGACGCCGTCGTCCTCGTCGACGTAGTTGGAGCTCATCTCTTGCGTCGCGCAGTCGTACAGGTCGTAGGCCCAGTACTTCTCGCCGACGTCGAAGGGAACGACCCGTTGGCCCGGCGGCAGCAGTCGCAGCGCGGGCACGCCGACCTCGATGACGAAACTTCCGCCCGGCGTCAAATGCTCTGCGGCGTTGACGAAGCAGGCGACCTGCTCGTCCTGGGTCGTCAGGTTGTTGATCGTGTTGAAGACGAGATACGCCAGCGAGAACTCGCCGGGCACCCGTGTCTGCGCGAAATCGCCGATGGTCACGTCGATCTCGGCGCCGCCCGGCTTGTCCCGCATGCGCGCCACCATCGCCTTGGACAGATCGATGCCGTGCACCTCGACGCCGCGGCGCGCGAGCGGCAGCGCGATACGCCCTGTCCCGATACCGAATTCGAGCGCCGCACCGTCGCCGGCAAGTCCGGCGAGGACGTCGACAACGGCGGCGATGACACTGTCGTCGTGCATGCCCGATGTGTCGTCGTCGTAGTTTGCGGCGATCTCCTCGCCGAAGTACCCGTCGTCACTCACGGCTAGCGCGCATCCCGCTTCGCCATCTCCGCCAGCATCCTGTTGTAGGCGGCGAGATCGGCGTCCTCGTCGCGGTCGGCCGCCCGGTCGAGTCTCTTGGCCGTTCGCCTGTCGCTGCGCGTCCACTGCACAAGCAGGGCGATCATCACGATGACGAGCGGTACTTCGCCTGCCGACCAAGCGATTCCGCCGCCGAGCTTCTGGTCGCCGAGCAGATCGGTGTGCCAGTAGAGCTGCAGCGACTTGTAGAAGCTCTCCCCCAACACGCTGTTCATGCTCATCAGCACGACACCGAAGAACGCGTGCAGTGGCAGAGACGCGAAGACCATGCCGACCTTGCCGAGCGGCGGTATCGGGCGCGGTGTGGGGTCCACGCCGATGACGACCCAGTAGAAGAGGTATCCGGTGAGCAGGAAGTGCAGGTTCATCGCGACGTGTGCCGCGTGGGAGCCGACGGCGGCGTCGAAGATCCCACCGAAATACAGGCCGTAGAAGCCGGCGACGAACAACACCGTGGCGACGATCGGATTGGTGAGGAACTTCGACACCCGCGAATGCAGCGCGGCGAGAAGCCATTCGCGCGGCTCCTGGCGGTTCGCCTTTACCCGCCGCAGGCAACGCGCGTAGCGCCAGTGTCACCGGCGCTCCGAGCACCAGCAGGATCGGCGTCAGCATCGACAACAACATGTGCGCGCCCATGTGCATGCTGAACATCGCGGGCATGTATCGCCCCAGACCCGATGACGTCGCGAACAACAGCACCAGGCAGCCGAGCAGCCACGCCACGATCCGGCCGGTCGGCCACTGGTCACCTCGCCGACGCAGCCGTCGCACACCGACCAGATACGCCAGCGCCATCACGATCGCCGCGGTTCCGAAGATCAGGTCGAACCGCCAGTCGAACAAGATCCGCGCCACCGTCGGCGGGCCAGCGAAGTCGTATCCGATCTCGATGGCGGGAATCGACGGGTTGAAGATCGGCGGCGGAGGAGGCGGGGTCCGGCTGAGCGCGACCGCGACGCCGAACGTCAGACCGAAGACCACCGCCTCGGTCATCGCCAACCTGATCAGCGGGCCGCGCGCCTCCGGGTCGGACTGCAGCGCCGCCACACCGCTACGCCGCTGACGCCAGCCGATCACACCGAGCGTGCAGAGCGCGACGACCTTCGCGACGACCAGCAGGCCGTAGCCTCCGTCGAACAGGTCGGCGGGCCGCACCCGCACGAGGGCGTTGATGACACCGCTGAAAGCCATTGCGACGAAACACCACAGCGCGACGGCGGAGAACCGGCGAGCGGCCACGTCGGCATGGCCGCCGCGACGCAGCGCGTGAACGAGAAGCGCCATCAGCCCCCCGGCCCACAGCGCGCCGAAAATCAGGTGGATGAGCAGGCTGTTGGTGGCAAGGTCGTGGGATCCGCCCGTCGACGAGTGTCCCGTCAGCGCCAGCGGTAGCAGCGTGATCAGCGACCCGACGAACAGCAGTGGCGTCGGCGACCAGCGCAGCACCGGAATGCTTGCGACCGCGACGATCGCCGCGAGGAACGCCGTCCACCGCCACGCCCCCGCTGTCTCGACCAGGCTTGCCACCGACCAGATGTCGAAGAACCCGAGTCGCGACGACAGCGGTTGACCGGTCACGTCGGAGACGGTCAACGGCACGAGCAACGCCGCTGCCACCGTCCAGATCGCCGACGCGACGGTGCCGACCCGCAACGCCCGGTATCCGTCCGCGTCGAGCACCCCGTTCTGCTGCGGCGGCACCATGAACGCGGCGAACATGAACGACCCCACCGCGACGACGGCTGCGATTTCACCCGCTGCGCGTACGAACGGCAGCCCGTAGGTGGTGACCGGGCCCGGATCGGGCAGCCCGGTGGCGGTCAACGCGTCGGCCAGCGCCATCGCACCGAGCCCCGCCGCGGTCACCCCGGCCAGCAGGGCGACACCGAACAACACGGGCCACACCGCAGTGGTGCGCACGCCCGTCGTCCGTGGTGCTCATGCGTCCAGCGTATGGCGAGCCACCCACAGTCACAAGCGGGAACCATGTGCCTACCGCCGCGGGACGCTGTGCAGATCTGATGACGCTTTTGAGTCGATCACGGCTCGCGGGTTACTCGGCCGCATCGCGCATAGCGCGTCGCTCCGTCTCGCGGGCGACAAACTGCTGGCGGGAGATCTGCTCCACCTTGTCCATGTCGGACAGGATCCCGCGGAGCTCGTCGCGGAAGGCAGTCCGGCGCTCGACGAGGTCTGCGGCGGGCTCGAGAAGGTGTTGGTCGGCGACCACCTGGCGCGCCGTCGCGAACAGCAGCGCCGACACCGCCTCGGTGCTGCGAACGCGACCCTGTGCGACGTACTGGTTGCCGACGCCGAGCGCCCGCTTGGTCAGTTCCTTCTCGTCGATCTCGGCGGGAAGGTCGCGCAGTACGTCGGCGACGATCTCGTACGCCTCGAAGTAGGGCCGCAGCACCGCCTGCGCGATGATCGGGCGTTTTGCCCGCAGCATGGCGTAGACCTCTTCACCGCCCGCGGCGACGTGTGCCTCCCAGTCGTCGTGCCAGGCCATCTCTTCGGCGAGATGCTCCCGGAACGTCTTGGAGTCCGCGAAGTAGAAGTCGAACTTCAACAGGTCGCGCAGCCGCATCGCGCGACTCCAGAACGCCTCCAACCGATCTCCGTCGGCGCGGGCGGCGTGGACGAGTGCCATGTCGACGATCGCGGTCTCCATGAACGCGTCGATCACGGTATTTCGGTAGAAAGCCGCCTCGTGCTCCTGCTCGGGCGCGATCCGCCAGACCGGTTCGCGCCCTCCATCGACGCACGTGACCGGATGGCCGTTCGACAACGCGTCGAGGGCTGCCCGAACACCGTCGGCCGTCCGTAGCCGCAGCACGCTGTTGGTGACCGGAGTCTGTTTGCGCTCAAGGTAATCCAGCGAGTCCTGCAGGGTGTGATGCAGTTGGTCGAGCGTCAGCGCGGTGCCGCGGGTGGTCAGCAGCAGCGCCGAAACCAGACCCGATGCATTGACGGGTGTCGCGCGCAGGATCCGCCATGACACCTCGATCGCCATCTTCTGCATGGCAAGGCGTTTGGCGGGTTCGTCGTGTGTGATCGGCCCGCCCGGCTCGCCCAGGTACTCGCGCATGGACACGGCCTCGGGGAAACGGACGTAGATCTTGCCGTAGCTGCGCTCGCCCTGGGCCTTGATGTAGTTGTACAGCCACGACAGGCCTTCTGGCGTCTTCTCGCCTCCGCGGGCGTACGCGGCGTATTCGGCGGTCTCGTGCAGCTGGTCGAAGCTGATGGACACCGGCTGCAGAAGGATGTCGTCGCTGCGGCCCTCGAGGTAGGCGTCTGCGACGTAGCTCATCAATCCGAGCTTGGGCGGCAACATCTTTCCGGTCCGCGACCGGGTGCCCTCGATCGACCAGCTGAGGTTGAACCGCTTCTGGACGATGTAGCCGACGAACTGCCGCAGCACGAACTTGTACAGCGGGTCGTCGAGCTTGCGGCGAAGGAATATGACGCCGGAGCGCCGCATCAGCGGCCCCATGAACCCGAACGACAGGTTGATCCCCGCGAACGTGTGCACAGGCGGCAGCCGATTCTCCTGCATCGCAACGGGAACGATGACGCCGTCGAGATAGGACCGGTGTGAGAACAGCAGGACCGCGGGGTGAGTCTCCAACGCGTGCCGCATGTTCTCGATCTCGGCGCGGTCGTAGTCGATGTTCGGGTCGAACCCGCGGCTGAAGATGGCGCGGCCCAGCGACGGGATGAGGTCGACGGAGAATCGGCTCCATCCGGTGGAGAGCTCGTCGAGCATCTCGGTCGCTTTTTCCAGCGTCGCGCCTGGGATCTTCTCCAGGCCGTCCCGGAACTGCGCCGACGCCAGAATCTCGGGGCCCATCAGCTTGGGCGACTTGTATTCCGGTCCGAGCAGCCGCAGCTCGACGCGCTCGATCGCGAGACTGGCCCGCCTGATGACGAAATGCGCTAAGTCGCGCGGGTTTTCGGCGGTGGTGTTGTCGCTCCACTGCTGTCGCAGTTCGGAGACCTTCGCGGGCTCACCCGCGACGACTCGGGCACGTGACCGGTCGCGCTTCAGGATGCGGCGTTGCAGCATCTCCGGCGGCCGGTAGGTGTCGCGGCCGGATATCAGCGCAACCACCTTCGAGCGGGTCGGCAGGCCGCCGGGCACCCAGAAGACACGCACCGGTACGACGCTGCGGTCCTCGTCGGCCTCGAGTTCCTCTACGAGCCGTGCCAGCACGCCTGGCGGTGGATCGCCATCGGGGAGTTCGAGGACGTCGACGGTGGAGTCGGGATGCTCGCGCCGCTGCCGTTGCAGCCAGTCGTTCAACAACTCTCGTTCCGCAGGCGATGACACCGATGCCAGCACCAACGCATCGTCGGTGGTGGAGAAGCTGACTATCGGGTCGGCGGCGGTCACGACCGTCCCTTCTTGGCGGGCGCCTTCTTGGCGGGCGCCTTCTTGGCGGCACTTCGCCGCCGTCTTCTTGGCCGCTGTCTTCTTGGCCGCAGTCTTCTTCGCCGGTGCCTTCGCGGCCGTCGCCTTGGTCGCCTTCTTGGCCGGCGCCTTCTTCGCGGGCGCCTTCTTCGCGGGCGCCTTCTTGGCCGGCGCCTTCTTCGCCGGGGCTTCTTCGCCGGGCCTTCTTGGCAGCGCCCCCGCCTCGCGCATACGGCCCGATCTTCGGAACCGTGTCGTGCGGCCAGTCTTTCAGCGTGTCGAGATACAGCTCGCGCACGGCGGCGATCTTGTCCGCGAGGTTCTCGACGGTCCAGTCATCGACCGGGATCGGCGGGTACACCACCACGTCGACGGTGCCGGGATTGAAGGTCGTCGAGTCGCGCGACGAAATGACCTCCGCATTGCGGATCACGATCGGCACGATCGGGATTCCGGCCGACATCGCGATGCGGAAAGGACCCTTCTTGAACTGCCCGACCTCGGTGGTGTCGAGCCGCGTACCTTCCGGCGCGATGAGGATGGAGAGGCCCTTCTTCGCAAGCTCCTCAATCTTTTTCAGGCTCTCCACCGCGGCCTTGGGGTTGTCGCGGTCGATGAACGCCGCGTCCATCACCTTGCCCATCGTGCCGACGATGGGATCGTTCTCCAGTTCCTTCTTGCCGACGGACGTGAAGTTGGTTTCGACCAGCCTGCCCGCGATGACGGGATCGACCTGGTTGCGGTGGTTGAAGATGAACACCGCTGGCCGCTTCTTGGTCAGGTTCTCCTTGCCGAGCAGGTTGATGCTCACCCCTGTGGTGGTCAGCAGCGCCCGCCCGAATGCCGACGTGAAGAAGTTGACGCCGGTGCGACGGTTGCGGGTGAGCAGGCCGAGCCCGACCGCCGCACTCGCGATGGGCACCATCGACGCCACTCCCGCGGCTGTGCGCAGTTGCGATACCGGGTTGCTGCCACTACGGCTGGAGAACCGCAGCACGGGCCAACCCCGTTTGGCCGCAACGGCGGCCAGCTTGCCCGCCGGGTTGGTGGGCCGCGGATTGCCCACCAGGTACATCAGCGCGACGTCCTCGTCACCGTCGGCATAGAAGTAGCTCTTCGACAGGTCGACGTTGTTCTCGGCGGCGAAGATCTGCACCGCTCTCGCCTTGCCAGGACCCCAGATGATCGGTGTCGTGACCTCGCCGGTGATCAACCCGTCGTCGTCGGTTTCGAACTTGTTGCTCAGCACGTTCTTGATGCCGAGGAAGCGCGCGACGGGTTCCACCTGGACCGTCAGCGCCGACGAGCTGAGCACGACGGTGTGGCCGCGCTCCATATGGGCGCGAACGAGATCGCGCATCTCGGGATAGATGCGGCCGATGATCTTCTGCACGAAGAGGCGCTCGGCGAGTTCGTCGATGTCGCCGAGCGAGCTGCCGCGCAGCATGCGGGCGCCCTTGCCGATGAGGTCCTCGAACTCCGAGCGGCCCAGCTGGTGGTTGAGTCCGGCCTGCACCATGCCGATGAACTCACCGACGCCCATCTGCCCGCGGCGCAACCGATCCCGCGTCATGATGACGCCGGTGAACCCGGCGACCAGGGTGCCGTCGAGGTCGAAGAAAGCGCCGACCCTTGGGCCGGCGGGACTTCCCTTGATCTCGGCGACCGAACCCGGCAACCGCATGGTCCGCGGATTGGCGCGTCGTCTCGTCTGGCCGTCTTGGGCGGTCATAGGGCACTACTCCCGTTCGGTGACGGCGGTTTGGGTTCTTGGGGATCTGACACGAATGAGGCTGGCATGGAACGTCCTTCGCCGCCGAGAGCGAGTACTTCGTCGAACCCGGCCTGCAGGCACCGTGCGAAGAAGTCGCCGTCGGTCACGGCAGCGCGATCATAGCGGGCGGTGACGGTGATGTAGCCGGCCCGCGACACAAGCACGACCATCATCGCCACCCCGGGCAGCGGGCCAAGTCCGTACTGCCGCAGGATCTTCGCACCTGCGATGAACGTGTCACCCGCGTATACCGGCACATTGCTGGCCTGCACGTCGGAGTTCACGATGGATCCGGCCATGCCTTCGAGCACGGTGTCGGGCAGCAGGCTGATCAACGGCGCGATGACACCGACCATGTTCACGGCGCGCTCGTCACGCTTGCGCGTCATCTGCGAACGGATGCTCTTGATCCGCTTCTCGGGGTCGAGCACGCTGATCGGCGCGGCGAGATTGACTCCGGCGAAACGGTTTCCGCCCGCAGGATCGTTGTCGGACCGCATGTTGACCGGTATCGCCATCGGCAGGGTGTCGACGGGCACGCCCATCCGTTCGTGGTAGAGCCGCAGCGCGCCGCACAGCCCGGCGAGGTACGCGTCGTTGATCGAGCCGCCCGCCGCCTTCGCGGCCCGGTGCAGGTCGCCGAACACGATGTCGATGGCATCGCTGCGCGAGGAAAGACTCCGGCGTTGCAGCACCGGCGACGGTTCGGCGGCAGGCCCCACCACACGGGCACCCGACATGGCGTACTCGACGGCACTGCCGAGCGACGCGACCGGATCGCGGAACACGTTTCCCACTGCGCTCGCGGCACCGTAAATCGCCCTGCCGACACCGCCGGCGATGGCTCCGGGCAACCGGTTGAACCCTTCCCGCATAAGGTCGTTCGGCGACAGGTCCTGCGGGATCGGCATCGGCGGATCAGCTTCAGCGTGGCGGGTCGCGCTCGAGGTCGTAGAGGTTGGCGAACATCTCGACGCCACCGACGCCGTCGGTGACGGCGTGGCTGAGATGCACCATCATCGCGGCCCGGCCACCCGCGAGACCCTCGACGAGCGTCGCCGTCCACAGCGGCCGCGAGATGTCGAGCGGCGACTGCAGCGCGACCTCGACCAGGTCGAGCACCTCGCGCAGCGTGCCGGGTTCGGCGACGCGCACGCGGCGGACGTGGAAGTCGAGGTTGAAGTCGGGGTCGATGACCCAGCGCGGCGCGACGGTGGGCAGCGTCGGCATGACGACCTTCTGCCGCAGCCGCAGAACCTTTCGCGACGCGTGCTCGAATCGGGTCCGCAGGCGTTCCCAATCCGGCGTGGTGTCGAGGACCTCCAGCGTCATGATCCCCGAGCGCGTGCGCGGGTTGGCTTCGCCGCGGTGCAGGATCTGATCTACGGGGCTGAGTTCCTCGGGGAGCCCGGATGCGTCCAGTTCACCCACATCGCTCATGGCTGCGGCCACCCTGCCATCGTTGCTGCTCCTCCCATCGCCCCGCACATTCACCTACCCACGCTAGTCCGCCATAACGCACCGCGACGTGCCTTTTGGTGGCTATGTGAGAGCGGTAATCGGACATTTCAGCGGTCTGTGAGCTCGGTTAGGGTGGGTGCGCTGCCCCCGTAGCTCAGTGGATAGAGCAACCGCCTTCTAAGCGGTTGGCCGCAGGTTCGAGTCCTGCCGGGGGCGCTGATGACGCCTTTGGTTGCGCCGATGCCAAAACGTTTTAACCTTCTAGGGTGGCGCACAAGACCTTGGTGATCAGCGCAAGCCCACGTCGGGACGGCAACTCCCACCTACTCGCCTCCTCGGCTGCTGCCGGATCGTCCGAGGCAGGCCAGCAGGTCGAGCACATTTTCCTCGACGACTATGTCGACCGCTCCCTGGCGAACTGCCGCCAGTGCCGACGCGAGTCCGACGGCCAGTGCTCGCTGGATGACCGCTACCACGAGCTATTGCTGGGCAAGATCATTCCCGCCGACGGCGTGATCTACGCGATGCCGCTGTACTTCTACGGCATGCCGGGTCGGCTCAAGACGGTCTTCGACCGACTGTTCTGCTACACATCGAACAGCGCCCCGCAACAGAACGAGGTCGTCACCGGCATCGTCGGCAAACGGGTCGGCGTGCTCATCTCCTCTGAAGAGAGCTATCAGGGCGCAACACTCGGCGTTGTCGCGCAGTTTCAAGAACTGACGAGATATCTGAATCAGGAACTGGCCGGCGTGGTCATCGGCAATGCGAACAGTCGCGGTGAAATAGTGCATGACCCTCGCGACGCCGTGATGCAAGCTCGAATGCTTGGCGCGAATCTGTTCACCTCGAGAGTCACCGATTACCGGCTGGACACGCCTCGCTCCAACAAGGTTTGGGAAACAACAGCTTCGGACTGACAACCGTCGCGACCGGGCGCGGGCTAGAAGAGCTCCGGGGTCGTCGGCGGCACGTCGTCGAGAAATGCGTTCACCATCGGCACCAGGATCTCCGACTCCCCTGACAGCCCGATGTGCGACATGGCGGGTAGAACAACAAGGCGCGCAGACGGCGCCGTCTGCAGTACTCCCGACGCGGCGGCATCCTCGTCGCCACCTCCGCGCAGTCTGAACATCGCCAACGCATGCTCGGGCTTCACACCGTCGGCGTCACCGACAATGACCATCGTCTTCGCCGAGATCGAGCGCATCTCCTCGTCGCTGATGTCCTGATCGTTGATGTTCAACGCCTTCATCTTTTCGAGGTAGGCGTCGAACGCATCGGCGTCGGGCGTGTGCTCCTTGAACGCCGTCTCGACGGGCGTACCGGCGAACGCGTCGGCACCGAGGCCCCCGATGCCTTCGAACACCGACGGATACCAGCCGTCCTTGCGGTAGGTGGCCGACAGCGAGACCAACTTGCTCACCAGAGCGGGATGACGGATCGCCAGCTGCAGTGCGACGCCGCCGCCCTGCGAATAGCCCATGACGTCGGCGCGCTCAACATCCAACGCGAGCAACAGCGCCGCGGCATCGTCGGCGAACTGCTCGTAGGACATCTCGCGTGGGGTATCGGGAGTGCGGCCGTGGCCTTGTTGGTCGAACACGATGACGGCGCGATCGCGCGCGAAGGCCTCCGCCCACACCGTCATCGAGCCGCTGGCCATGAACGCGCCGGGTATCAACAGCAACGGAGGCTTCGGCGTGCCGAGTTCGCCGTACACCTCGTAGTAAAGGCTCAGCCCGTTGATCGGCAGGTGACCACTGCGCGAAGGTTTCGCACCCATCGGTTTCTACCTCCACCTCGTATCGGAGCCCTGACGCATCATGGCTCACCCGGATAGACCTCCGATGCCCGAAAACGTCATCGACCGGCAACATGTTTGGATTTAACGGATCCGGCAATTCTCTTCGTGCGGTTATCACGTCCCTACGGCTGGATCGGATCAAAAAACATGATCGTGCTCGGCATCGTTCTGCTGTTGATCGGTTACTTCACCGGCATATCCATCCTGTACACAATCGGCGGCATCCTCGTCGTCGTCGGCGTCATCCTGTGGATCCTCGGCGCGGTCGGACGTCCGGTCGGCGGCCGAAAAGTCTGGTTCTAGCTCAGACCTCGCTCACGACGCCGGGACTCATCTACAAGAGTCCCGGCGTCGTCGGCTGTTCGTCGTCAACGACGCGACGATGGCGGCAAGTACCGTCGTGCCGCACAACCGGCCCCTACGCGTCGTCGGGTACAGAACGGTTATCGGTTGTGGGATAAATGAGTTCGGCCCAGCGTTGCTCTTCCCACAGCGCCATCCTTGTGCGCGCGGGTTCTCCGATCTCGTCCATGACCAGTTGGACCAGCAACTCGGTGAGCAGAAATCCAGCCGTCATGCTGTGGTAAGCGGTTCCGGCTGTGCTTGCGGCGGCGAGCACCACCTCGGCGTCCGGCGCAACCGGACATCCAAGTCGTCAGTGACGAGAATAACGAGCGCTCCAACACGATGAGCCTTTTGCGCAAGGTCGGCGGTCGACGACTGATACCGGTGATAGTCAAATACGATCACGACGTCGCCGCGGCGAAGGTCGAGCACGGCGCCCAGATCTCGACCCGCAGGATCTTCCAGCAGCCCCACCCCCTGCCGTAGCTGCTCCAGGTGGAGGGCCAGGTTCATAGCGATCAGTGCGAAAAGCGTCCGCCGTGCAGAACATTCATCGGTTGCGTCGGCCAGAAGGTCGACGCACGCTCGATCGCCTGCGGCGACAGATGTCCCATGGTTTCGACGGCCCTGTCGGACTGCATCCGGGCCTGCCTCAGCAGGCGGTCAAGCCTGTACCTGGCGGCGGCGCCTCCGCGAGCCAGCATCGGACCGCTGGAACACACAGCACTCGGATCGAAGCGCCATCTGTAGGGCCGAGAAGCCGTCATAGCCAAGTGACTGCGCGAACCTCAGAACCGTTGGCGCGCTTACCTCAGCACGCTCGGCGAGCCGCGCGTACTCGTCAGACCCGCGCCGGATAGTCGGCGAGAAGGGCACGAGCGACGCGTCTCTCTGCGCGGCTCAGCATCGGCGTGCATCGTCGCACGGACGGCAACAGAGGTTTCAGTCATGTGAAGAACCCCCGTTCATGTATTACGAACGTTTCAAATTGTAGATACCTGTGCTTTGATGTAACAACTCTGACATTAAAGCGGTGCCACTTCGTCGCGCGAGGAGGTCGGTGCCCGTTGTGACCGAACCCCGACGCGACGTCTTCGCACGTGGCGGCCCCAATCCACGCGCCCGACGAGTCCGCGCGGCGTCACGCGTCCCCATGCTCGTCGAACAAATCCAGATACGACATGGAGGCCGATACAAGTCGGGCTCTGACCGCATTTCGAGCGCCGTCCGCATCGCGCGTCATCAAGCTCTCGTAGATCCCCTTGTGCGTTTGCGCGAAATCGCCGTAGCTCGCCGGAAGGCGGTCCCCGCTCGCAAGAGCGAGCCTACACCCCAGCTGAAGAACTCGACGCACAGTTCGGCGATGACGTTCCTCATGACGGGATTTCCGCAAGCGTCGGCCACCGCGATGTGAAATTGCGACTCCAATGCGTGATACGACCGGGCACCGTCACCGGTTGGCGCAGGATGTCTCGCAGCTGGTCGAAGTCCTTCGTCGTCCCGCGCCGGCAGCCAGTCCGGCGGCCTCGGGTTCGACCGCGCACCGAAGCTCGAAGTGGTCGATGATGCCTTGTCGCATCTCGGGATCCAGCAAGATGTCATTGGCCCGCGAACTCGGTTCGACGATCCGGGTCCGCCCTGCGCGACCGACCGATGTGACGACAAGGCCCTCAGCCCGCAGCACATGGATCGCAGCCCGCAGAGTCGATCGGCCGACGCCGAACTCGCGGGCGAGCTCACGTTCGCTTGGGATGGCTTCACCGGGTTTCCACACTCCCACTCCGATGTTCCACCGAAGCGCACGCTCGACCGTCGACGGGGAACTCACTCGCGCCGTCGCCAACACCGAGGACGCATCACGCTTCGACCGATCCGGCGCTTCGTGCTGCACGCATCAATGGAATCAGACCAAGCCCATTTATTCCAGCCCGATCGACGTCGCAATGACCCACTTAGGAGGAGCCATGGCAGGTCTACGTAGAGAGTTGGGGGCTGCGGAAGCGATGGCGCTCTCCGTTGCTCTCATGGCGCCCACTCTGTCGGCGTCGCTGAACGGTCCCGGCACCGCCGCCATCGCCGGAAGTGCCGTTCCGCTGGTCCTGATCGTCAGCACCATCGGCGTGGGCTTGGTCGCCTATGGATTCGTCAAACTGACCCGCAAGCACAACCACGCGGGATCGTCCTATGCCTTCGTCGGAACCGAAATCGGCCCACGTACAGGATTCTTCGCCGGTTTCGCACTGCTCGGCGTCTATCTCGCCTTCTGTGGCTCGACAATGACCGCCACCGTGATTTTCGCCCAGGACTTCCTCGCACGAGTCGGGCTGGATGTCGGCGGCTGGGGTTGGATTCCGATCGCCATTCTGGCCGCGATTGCCGGCTATCTCCTCTGCAACCGCGAGGTGAGGTTGGTGGCCAGGATCTTGCTCTGGATCGAGTTCATCTCCATCGGGCTCATCGTGATCCTGTCGCTGTGGATTCTGATCACCCTCACGACCGCTACTGCGCCAGCGTCTCTACCCGACGCTGGGCTGTCGGCTACCCCGTTCCTTCCTGGGGCAGAAGGTCTGGGTCCGATCGCTGCTGCCACCGTGCTCGGCTTCTTCTGCTTTGCGGGGTTCGAGGCTTCGGCATCACTCGGCGAGGAGACGTCCAACCCGCGCAAGCTCATTCCCGTGGCCATCGGCGCGGCTGTGTTGATCGGCGGCATTCTGTTCGTGCTGGCGTTCTACGCCCAGACCGTGGCGTACGGCGTGTCCTCTGAAGGCGTACAGGCCTACATAGACTCCGGCGCCCCGTTGGACAAGCTCGGCGAGGTATTCATCGGGGGCTGGGTATCGGCGTTACTGAACTTCGGTGCGTTCATGAGCGCATTCGGCTGCTTCCTTGGCTCCGTCACAGCAGCGGCACGGCTGAACTTCGCTTTGTCGCGCGACGGCTTCGGACCCAAACGTCTTGCGCAACTGTCGCCTACGGGTGCGCCGTCGGTCGCTGTCGGCTTGTCCGTGTTGATCGGCCTTGTGGCCGTCGCCCTCCTGCACGGCGTCGCGCGCGCATCCATCAACGATGTCTACTTCTACTGCGGGACCGTGGGCTCCCTGCTCATTCTGGTTGCTTACGCACTCACCAGCGCAGCAGCCATCGTGATGTGCGTACGCGATGCGCAGCGTGGGCGGTGGGCGCAATCTGCAGTACTCGCCGTCGGCGTAATCTTCATCGCGTATGTCCTCTACAAGAGTTGCGTGCCGATTCCGGACTTCCCGGCCAATCTGTTCCCCTACATCGCCGGTGGTTGGTTGCTGATCGGGCTCATCGCGATCATCGCCTCGCCCGCGCTGGCGGCCCGAATCGGCCAGAACCTGGCTGCCGCGGAACGCGTTGACGACGCGCCCGTGAAGACCGAACAAGCCAGTTGACCGAGGGGCACTTCGACGATGCGCATCGATATGTCCGACGACGTGGCAGTCATCACAGGAGCGGCGAATGGCATCGGCCTTGGCGTAGCCGGAGCGATGGCCGCTGAAGGTGCCAAAGTCGCTTTATTGGACCGGGATTCGACAGCTCTGGCCGCCGCCAGACAATCGATCGTCGAGTCAGGCGGAACAGCGTCGACGTATGTCTTGGACGTGAGTGACTGGCCGTCGGTGTCTGCGGCGGTACAACAGATCCAAGAAGAATTGGGTGATCCGACGATCCTCGTCACCGCAGCGGCCATTGACGAATCGGTCAGCATCGAGGACATGCCCGTCGAGTCGTGGCGCCGGATGGTCGACGTCAACCTGTCGGGCACGTTCTACTGCCTCAAGGCTGTCATCCCCGCGATGAAACGAAATCGGTACGGACGGATCGTCCTCTTCGGTTCCAACATCGCATTGAAAGGCGGCGCCGAAATCGCCCACTACGGCGCGGCCAAGGGCGGTGTTCATGCGCTGTCCCGCTGTGCTGCGTTGGAACTGGCAGGCTACGGCGTCACGGTGAACTGCATCGCGCCGGGGCCCATCGAAACTGACATGCTTTGGTCACTACCCCCGGAGTGGCTCGACGCGAAGAAGCAGGAGCTTCCGCTTGGGCGGTTCGGGACCGTCGAAGAGGTGGTTCCCGCCGTTCTCCTTCTCGCAGCTCGCATTTCAGGCTTCACCACAGGTTCGACAGTCAATGTGTCGGGCGGGGATGTGATCGCGTGAGGGCACCCGCAGGCAAGCACGCGGTGGTGACCGGCGGCGGGAGCGGCATCGGTGCTGCGGTGGTGGCCACTTTGGTCGAGAGGGGAAGCCGCGTCACCCTGGTGTGCCCGCCAGGCGGCGAGGAACTGGCGGAGGCTGTCGCGTCGGCGGCCACTCCCACAGATACGGTGCGTGTGCACGCTTGCGATGTGTCGGACGCCCAGTCATTGCGCGCGATGGTTGATACCGCACAATCGGATTTCGGCCCGGTCGACATCGCGGTGGCCAATGCGGGCATCGCCACCGCATCCCAGACGACCAACGGTGTCGACGCCACATTCGATAAAGTCATCGCCACCGATGTGCATGGGGTACACAACCTGTTCGCTCTGACCGTTCCGTCGATGCTCGAACAGCGATGGGGCCGCTTGATCGCGACGTCTTCCATATCCGGCTACCAGTACGGGTGGGAGAACCATGCGGCCTACTGTGCGGCGAAGGCCGCAGTCAGCGGGCTGGTGCGGACATACGCCGTTGAATTCTCCGGCGGCGGAGTCACCGCCAACGCCGTCGCACCCGGAATCGCGAGGACGCCGCAGAGTCTGGACGAGATCAACTCGCTGGGAAGCGACGGACTCGCTGCAGTCGCGCGTTTGATTCCGGCCGGATATGTCGCCGAGCCTCAAGACGTCGCAGGTGTTTACGCGTTTCTCGCCTCCGACGATGCGAAATACATAACCGGGCAAACCATCGTGGTCGACGGAGGCGTCAGCGTCGTGGAACCAAGCTGAGCGCCGAAACTCCTCGGTTTCGATCATCGTGCCGCCCTCTACGCTTGCTGGTAACCAGTGAACAGAGGAGCGGCACGATGATCTTTCGGCTACGCATGATCGCGGTTCCTGCCGCGCTCATCTTCGCCGTCTCCTGCGGTCACGACGCACCGCCGGCGCCGAGCACCTCACCCATTGCCGCCCCCACAAGTGCGGCACCACCGTCACCTACGCCCACCGTCACCCTGCTGGACGAGACGATCCCCGTCGGTGCACAGCCACAGCTGTCGCCCGACCCGGTGCAGCTGGCCGACGATCTCGTCGCCGACGAACAGACCCTCCGTAATCCGTCGACACCGGAGGCAATACTCCGTGAAGCGGCGCGCAGGCAACAGGCGGCTTATCGCGCCATCGGGTACCACCCGGAATGGGATTCGGTCACGCGTCCGCGGATCCCGGCCCCGCTTCTAGAGGTCTACGACCTCAACGTCGACGCCCGCAGGCAGCTCACCTCGATGGCGGAGATCAGAGACACCATCCCCGCATGGCACATCGTGGCGCCGGCTCCGGCCGACGAACTTCTCGGGTACTACCGAGAGGCGGAGGCGGCATCAGGAGTCGGTTGGAACTACCTGGCCGCAATCAACCTGATCGAGACCCGACTCGGAAGCGTCGTCGGCCCGAGCAGCGCAGGGGCGCAAGGGCCTATGCAGTTCCTGCCGTCGACGTTCGCCGCCTACGGCGAGGGAAGCGACATCTATTCGCCCCGCGACAGCATCATGGCCGCAGGCCGCTACCTCGCCGCCAACAACTTCGCCGACAACCACGACGGCGCGATCTACCGCTACAACAATGCATCCGCATACGTGCAGGCCGTCAACGACTACGCGGCGGTGCTCGCCGCCGACCCCGCGGCGTTCACCGGCTTCTACCGATGGGAGGTCTACCTCAAGACCGCCGACGGCGACCTCCTGTTGCCCATCGGTTACGCATCGGATGCCCCTGTGCCGGTACAGGAATACCGAGCGACCCACCCGCAGTGATGCGGTCAGCGCCGCCAGAAATCGAATCGATCTCGCCCCGGCCTGAAACCTGCTGCCTCGGCGACGTCGACCGCGATGTCGAAATGCTCGCCGACGCGGAACGGCGTATGCGCATCGCTGCCGAACGACACCGCGTCGCCGCCCTCCTCCCACCACCATCGCAATTGGGCGACGGATGCCATCGGGCTGCGGGTATTGATCTCCAGCGCGCGCCCTGACGATGCCAGTTCGCGGAACACCGCCCGGTATTCCTCCTCGAAGTCGGAGTCGTCGTACGATCCCACCCGTTCGGTCGGCCAGTAACGTCGCGCGTAGTCGCAGTGCGCGAGGACGTTGAACACCGATGAGCCCGCGACGACGGCTACGAGTTCGGCGAAGTAACGACGCATCACCTCGTGCGGATCGATGGTGGCGAACATCGCCCGGCTGATCCCGGTGAGCGTGCCGTCGACGACGATTCCGTGCAGGCTGCCGAGCACGCGTTCGAACTCTCCCGCCGACAACACGGTGGCCACGCTGGCGCGGAAGAGGTGCGGTTCACCGGCCTCGATGCCGGACAGGATCCGCAGGTCGGGGAACTCGTCGCGGCAACGCGCAAGGTCGGCCAGGTATCCGTCGACGTCGAACGGCTTCACCCGTGGACGGTCACCGACACGCGCGGGCCGAGTGACCGGGCCGTCGTGCTCCACCGGGTCCTCGAGGGTCCAGTCCGTGAAGTCGACGTGCTCGGTGAACGCCAGCCCAGGGAGACCGAGTTCGACCGCACGCGCACAGGCCAGCTGCATCGATGAGCTCGACGCGGTGTCCCACGACCACCGCGTGTGTACGTGGTTGTCGACGGGCGGGGTTTCGTCCACGACTCCACGCTAGTGCGCGGATAGATCGCGCTACCGCGTCACCCTGTGTACCCAGTGGTGGAGCTGGGCCTCGTCGTCATGGCCCCGATATGCGGTGAGCCATGCCTTCAACGTGACCGCCGTGCTGTCTTCAACACCGCAGTGGGCCCTGCTGATCACATCGAGTGAGGTGCAGATCGCACTGAATGTGTCACCGACGCCGATCGCCACATACAACTCGTCGCGTTGGCCGCCGTCGAGGAAGCGGACCGCCATCTCGGCAAGCAACCATGCCAGCCGCGATTCGCCGGAATTGCTTGCTAGGGCTGACATCTGATGCCGTGGTAGTCAGTTATCGCCCCGTCGACCGTATCGTGATCCAATCGTCCGCACCGGGCCGGGTCACTACCAGGAGGGCGGCTGTCACGCATGGTGCCGAGGCTCGATGTTGTGGTTTGTCCGGAACATGTTGTGTGGGTCGTACTTTGATTTAGCGGCCTGCAGTGCCCGGTATGCGTCTGCATCGAAAGCCAGGCGCGTACCCGACTCGGTCGCATCCGCAGGCCCGAGGAAGCTGGGATGCGCAGCGTCGAGCATCCACGGCCGCAGTGCGGTGACGAGTTCGCGGCCTGCGTCACGGAACTCCGCGACCGTGTGTCCCGGGGGCACAACCGTCAGAGCGAAGAACGCGTACGCCGCCTTCCGGTTTCCGATCGCATTCGGAACAGCGGCAGGTTTTCCCAAGGCGCCCCCCAGATGGCGGATGTCGACGATGTTGATCCCCGTGTCGGCGTGCCGATCGGCCACCTTTGCGATCGCCTCGACAGCATCGTCCGTGAGTTCACGCAGCAGTCCGAAGTGTTCGACGGCCGGGGCCGGATCGGTCGGATCCGCGGTGATCGAACCGAATTGGGTGAACGGGATCTCGGCCACGGTGTCCATCAGCGGTGTAGCTACGTGACGCAGCGGTTCGATCAACCGCATGCCGTCGTCCGCGCGGCCTACATAGGACAACCGCACGGCAACGACGGGTGTGCCTGCCAAAAAGGGCGGAAGTCCCGGCAGTGGAGGAAGATTCAGCACTGCGATCCCGCTGCTGAGTTCATCTGGTGCCAGCGCGGTAAGTTCTCGATAGGCCTCCAGCACGCCCCGGATGTGCTCGGCTGAGTAGAGCAGCGAACCCGCATACAGCTGGGTCACCGGAAACAGGGCGATCTCCATCGCGGTGACGACGCCGAAATTGCTCCTGCCGCCGAGAAGTGCCCCGAACAGGTCGGCCTCCGAATGGGGGGAGACCCGACGCCATCGGCCGTCGGGCGTCACCACCTCGATAGAGCTGACATGATCTGCGGCCCAACCGAATTTGCGCCCCATGGCCAGGCTGGCCCCGCCGGCCAACGTGTAGCCGACGACCCCGACACCCGGTGAGGATCCGGGCAACGGTGCAAGTCCATGGCGGGCGGATGCCTCGACGAGCTCGCTGAACAGCACCCCCGCCTCGATTCGAGCGCACCGTTTATCCACATCGATGCCGATGTTCGACATCCGTCTCGTCGTGATCAGAAGGGTGTCGCTGAGCGCGGGCACCGATGGCCCGTGCCCGGTATTCAGAACCGCGACATGCAGACCGTGGTGCGCGGCGAACCTGACCGCCTCGACGACGTCGTCCGCGTTGGCGGCGCCGACGACGAGTGCGGGTTGGTGCGCCACCACTGTGTTGAAGACCGCCACCTCGCGGTCGTAGCCAGGGGTATCGGGGGTGAACGAAAGCCCGGCGAGCCGGGCCTGAAGATCCGTAAAACTTTCACGCCACGAGTGCATCGACAGTCCTTTTCGCTGGTGATGGAAAACCGCGTTTCACTGTCGGTATAACGATACCGGTTAGCAATACCGATTCCGCTTTGAACTGTGCCTTTGTTCACACAGCTGATCGACAGCGGAGCCACGGGACATCGATCGGTACCGCTGTACGCTATGAAAGTGCCCGCCGAACGTCGCCGCCGTCGAGCAGGCGGAGCGCGTCGGACCGCCGTGCTGGAGTCCGCGGCGACGGTGCTCGCAGAACGGGGCTACGAGAACACCCGGTTCGCCGATGTGTCGGCGGCGAGCGGTGTCGCGATCAGCACGTTGCAGAACTACTTCGGCTCGCGCGAAGACATGCTCATCGAAGCGATGCGCCAGGCGACCGATCATGAAGCCCGCGCCCTGGAGGCTGTGGCCGCCGATGACGCCGAGCCGTGGAGTCGGCTCGTCGAAATGATCGACCGCAATCTGAAAACCCCTGTGCGAGACCATCGGCTGCTCCTCGAGTTCTGGCGCTCCGGCATGCGCGACGGGGAGTTGCGCGACTACGGCCAGGAGGGGTGGACGCGCTATCGGGCTCCCTTCTTGGCCGCGGTAGTCGAGGGCCGAGATGCGGGCGAGTTCACACTGCAGACCGATCCCGACGACGTCGTGGACCTTCTGCTCATTTCGCTCGCCGGAGCGATGATTCCGCGCCTGCTCGATTTCGGGGAGCCGTCCGCCGACAGATTCCGAAAGACCTTGCTGCGCCAAACCGCCCAGATGCTCGGCCGAGCCGATAGCGATTGAAGTCGAGTTTCTCGATCGGTGGCCGCGATCGAACCGGATTCGGCGGCCGCACAGCGGCGAGATCCGTCAGACCGCCGACGCGGTGTGATTCCCGGCGCGTCGGTGCGGCACACGCTCTATTACCGGTATCTCCTCCGGTGGGCGAATGGTCGATCTACCATCGGCGACATGATCCGGCTTGTCATGTCCCTATCTGCGGCGTCGGCCCTGGCGCTGGGCGGCATCGTCGGCGCAAGCGCTGCGCAGGCGGAGCCCTTCCCGCCGTCGCCGTGTGGATTCTCGATCTCGGCTCCCCAGGTTGTGCAGGTCGACGGCGTCAGCAAGGTCACCGCGACAGTGACCTCGACGGTCTGCGGGATCGCGGCCAGTCCGTACCAGAGCGTGGCGTGCGTGGAGATTCTCGGCCAGCAGGGCGGTTCCTGCATGCAGGGCACCGACACCGCGCAGGCGTATTTCGAGCCCTACACACCTGGTGCCACCTACCTCTCGCGCGGACGCGGCTGCGGCATCATCGTTCCGACGCTGCCCGCCGACAACTGCCAGATCCTGGGTCCCGTCCAGGCCACCCTGTAGGCGCTCACTAGCCTGAAGCGATGTCTGATCGCGTCCTTGTACAGGTCGAAAACCACATTGCGCTCATCACCGTCAACGATCCCGAGCGGCGCAACGCCGTCACCGCCGAGATCTCGGCCGGGCTGCGCGCAGCGGTCGATGCCGCCGAGGCGAACACCGACGTGCACGCGCTCATCGTCACGGGGGCGGGCAAGGCGTTCTGCGCAGGCGCTGACCTGACGGCGCTCGGAGAGGCGACCGAGGACGGGCTTCGGACGATCTACGACGGGTTCCTCGCGGTGGCCAACTGCGCGCTGCCGACGATCGCCGCCGTCAATGGCGCGGCCGTCGGCGCGGGCCTTAACCTCGCGCTGGCCGCCGATGTGCGCATCGCCGGCCCCGCGGCGCTGTTCGATCCACGCTTCCAGAAACTCGGCATCCATCCCGGCGGCGGTGCGACGTGGATGCTGCAGCGCGCCGTCGGCGTGCAGGCCGCAAGGGCTTCGCTGCTGTTCGGCATGCGCTTCGACGCCGAGGCCGCGGTCCGATACGGGCTGGCGCTGCAGGTGGCCGACGATCCCGTCGCCGCCGCCAAGGAGCTGGCCGCCGGGCCCGCGTGCCGCACCGCGACAGGTCGTCCTCGACACCAAGGCGTCCATGCGGGCGACCGCCAACCCCGGGTCGATCGATCGCGATCAGCACAGCATCGCCGTCGACACGGAACTCAAACCGCAAGCGACATCGATTCTTTCGCCGGAGTTCGCCGAACGGTTGGCCGCCGCCAAGCGCAGATAGCCCGTTGAGACTGCACTGGTGGCGAGGTTGTGCGAGTAGGCGCCACCGTCACCGCAGTCTCAACGCGATACCGGCTAGCTGTCGAGCAGCGCCAACTCCGGCGACTCGATCAGCTTCCCGGAGTTCGCCGAGGAACGCCGCCACCTGCGCGCCGTCGGCGATCCGATGATCGAAGGCACACGTCAACGTCATCGTCGGCCGCGCCACGACGGCTCCGTCGACGACGATCGCCCGCGGCTTCAAGGACCCCATACCGAGGATCGCCGCTTCGGGATAGTTGATGACGGGCACTCCCTCGTCCAACCCGAGTGCACCGAAATTCGACACGGTGAACGTGGACCCTTGCAGCTCAGCCGGTTTGACCGTGCCCGCCCGCGCCTCGTCGATGAGCCGAGCCACCGTCGCCGCCAACTCGCGTGTCGATTTGTCCTGCGCGTCCTTGACCACCGGCACCAGCAGCCCGCGCGGCGCGGCCACCCCGATGCCGAGATGCACTGCCGAATGGACGTGGATGTGCGGTCCGCCCGCGGTGTCCACCCACGTCGAGTTGAACATCGGATGATGGGTCAAGGCGATCGTCAGCAGCCGAAGCGTCAAGACGAACGGCGTGATCGGCGGCCCGTCATCGCCGACCTCTTCGCGCAGCCGGTCACGCACCTTCAGCAGCGTCGAGCAGTCGACCTGGACGCTGGCGTGCGCATCGGGGATCTTGCTCCGCGACAGCGTCATCCGCTGTGCCATCGTCGCCTGTACACCGTGAACGCCGACGTCGTCGGAGACCTGGTCCGGCTTGCCCGCAACGGAGAGCACATCGTCGCGGGTGACGATTCCGTCCGGGCCGGAGCCCGGCGTCAGTGAAGCAAGGTCGACGTGCAGGTCGGCGGCCAGCTTCCGCACCGGTGGTTTGGCGCGCGGCCGTGTGCCGTCGGGCAGCGCAGTGCGCCGGCTGGCTATCCATGTCATCGTCGGTGCCGTAACCGACGAGAACCGCCTTACGTCTGGGCTTTCCGTCGTCCTGAGCGACGGGAGCGGGCGCATCCGTTGCGATACGCACCAGCACCGCGCCGACGGCGAGCGTTTCGCCGTCTGCCCCGCCGAGTTCGACGATGCGGCCTGCGAACGGGCTCGGGATCTCCACCTCGGCCTTGTTGGTCTCCACGGTGCACAGCGTCTGGTTGAGTGCGACGTCGTCGCCGACCGCCACGCTCCAACTCGTTATCGTCGCGTCCTCGAGGCCCTCGCCGAGATCGGGAACGAGGAACTCCCGCACCGACTGGCCGGTCATGACTGCATCGCTTTCTCGACGCAGTCGAGCAGCCGGTCGACCCCGGGTAGCCACAGCTTTTCGAGCCTGGCGGGTGGGTACGGGGTGTCGAATCCGGTGGCGCGCAACACCGGCGCCTCGAGGTCGTAGAACAACTCCTCGGAGATCCTGGCCGCCAACTCCGCGCCGAACCCGAGTGTGCGGGCCCCCTCGTGCACGACGACGGCACGGCCGGTCTTGCGCACCGACGCCGCGATGGTGTCGAAGTCGAGCGGGTTGAGCGAGCGAAGGTCGACGACTTCCAGGTTCCAGCCGTAGTGGTCGGCCGCCAGATCCGCTGCTGCGAGCGCGGTTTGGACGAGGCCGCCGTAGGTGAGCACGGTGACGTCACCACCGATACGGCGAACCGCGGCGCGGCCGATGGGTAGGCCGGGCTCGCTGGTGTCGACGTCTTCCCGCGACCAGTACCGCCGCTTAGGCTCCAGGAACACCACCGGGTCCCGGCTGGCGATCGAATGCCGAAGCAGCCAGTAGGCGTCCGACGGTGTCGACGGCACCACCACTTTCAGGCCCGCGGTGTGCGCCCAATACGTTTCGGTGGACTCCGAATGATGCTCGACGGCACCGATTCCGCCGAACGACGGGATCCGGATCGTGACGGGCATGTCGACGTCGCCGTGGGTGCGCACGCGGTACTTCGCCAGGTGGCTGACGATCTGGTCGAACGCCGGGTAGGAGAACCCGTCGAACTGGATCTCCGGAACCGGGACGAAGCCACGCATCGCGAACCCGACAGCGATGCCGATGATCGCCGACTCCGCCAGCGGCGTATCGAAGCACCTTCCGTCGCCGAAGGTTTCGGAGAGCCCCTCGGTCACCCGGAAGACTCCGCCGAGCTTCGCGACGTCCTCGCCGAAGACCAGGACACGGTCGTCGTGCGCCATCGCATCGTGCAGTGCCCGGTTGATCGCCTGCACCATCGTCAAGGTGGTGGTTGTCGGCACCGGGGTGAAGAGCGGCGGTTCGTGTGCGTCGTCGCCGTATCCGGCCGGCCGCTCGATGATCTGGGTCATGTCACGCCTCCTTCGCCAACTCGGCCATCAGCTGGTCCCGCTGGTTTTGCAGCGTCGGGGTGATCTCGGCATACACCGTGTCGAACAGTTCGCCGATGTCCATGTCGGGTGTGTTGACGGTCGCGTCGCGCAGTTCCGTGCACAGCCGCGCCGCCCGCGCTTCGACGCGGTGCTGCAGCCGCTCGGTCCACACGTCGGTGGTCTGTAAGTACTTGCGGTAGCGGTCAATCGGATCCCGCGCGGCCCACAGCTCGACCTCGTCGCGTGGCTGATACCGGGTCGGGTCGTCGGAGGTGGTGTGCGGCCCCATCCGGTAGGTGACCGCTTCGATCAGCGTGGGGCCGCCGCCCGCACGCGCCCGCTTGGCGGCCTCGGCCATCACCGCGTAGCACGCCAGCACATCGTTACCGTCGACGCGGACGCCGGGCATCCCGTAGCCGATGGCGCGATGGGCGATCGACGGCCCCGCCTGTTGTCTGCTCGCGGGTACGGATATCGCCCACTGGTTGTTCTGCACGAAGAACACGCACGGTGCCCTGATAGACGGACGCGAGGTTGAGCGCCTCGTGTGCGTCGCCCTCGCTCATCGCACCGTCTCCCAGGTAGGCGACCGTCACCGAATCCTCGCCGAGGCGCTGGGCGGCCATCGCCGCCCCGACCGCATGCAGGCCGTGTGTGCCGATCGGAATCGCGATCGGCGCGACGCACTTGTCGGTGAAGCCGAGCCCGCCATGCCAGCGGCCCCGCCAGACCGCGCCCATTTGCGCGGGCGTGATGCCGCGCAGCAGGAACGCGCCGATCTCGCGGTACTGCGGAAACAGCCAGTCGGTCTTGCGCAGGCACGCCGCCGACCCGATCTGCGCGGCCTCCTGACCGCGGCACGACGCGAACAGCGCGAGCTCACCTTGTCGCTGCAGGTTGACGAACTCCGCGTCGAGTGCGCGGGTAACGGCCATCAGCTCGTAGAGCCAACCCAGCGTTTCGGGAGGGTGGTCTCGGCGATACCGGGTCTCGGTGGTCGGCGTCCCGTCGGGGGCGACCAGCGCAATCGGCTCCAGCTCGACATCAGCGACCGACGTCAAGGGTGCCTTGATGGACCCTGCCATACCGCCTCCTAGGGTCACTGACGGCGGATCGCGCCGTCAGGCGACTGAGGTGCTCAGCACGGAGGCGGTTGGAGCAAGACCCCTGGTGAGGGGCCGCCGGCTAGTTGCCAGGGTGAGGCGCTAGCTGGACGATGCGCTCTGCCCGCCGCAGCACTGGGGCATCCACCATTATGCCTTCGAATTGGAAGACACCGCGTTCATGGCGGGCGGCGTCGAGCACGTGTCGCGCCCATTCGACCTGCTCAGCCGTCGGAGCATAGGCGTCGCGAACGACCGCGACCTGCGTCGGGTGGATGGCGACCTTGGCGTCGAACCCGACGGCGACGGCGTCGTCGGCCTCGGCGCGCAGGCCGTCGAGGTTCCTGATGTCGAGATACACCGAGTCCAACGCCAGCCGCCCGTACGCCTTGGCCGCGAGCAGTGTCTGCGAGCGGACGTGCTTGGCGACGTCGCGGTAGCTGTCGTCCGGCCACCGGTTCGCGGTGCCGCCGGTGACCGCGAACAGGTCCTCTGCGCCCCACATCAGGGCGAACGCGTTGTCGATTCGGGCGAGTTCATTGACCACCACCGCGCCGAGCGGCGTCTCGATGAGCACGATGACGTCCAGCGGGGCAAGATCGCGGATCTGCTGCGGATCCTCGGTTTTCGCCAGCATCACGGTCGTGTACTTGGTCTTGGCCAGCGTCTCGAGGTCGTGCGCGTGGTCGTCGGTGGCGGCGGGGTTGATCCGGACGACGGTGCGGTCGGGATCCAGCGGGGTGTCGATCAGGGCGGTGCGCGCGGCATCTCTGTCCTTCGGCCGCGACACCGTCTTCCAGGTCCAGGATCACCACATCGGCCGCGGCGGCGGCCTTGGCGAATCGCTCGGGACGGTCGGCCGGGCAGAACAGCCAGCCGGGTCCGTTGTTCCCCAGTGCCATCAGACGGTCTCCTCGGGGCGCTTGCGCACCATGGTTTTTCGCGATGCGAGCGCGACGATGTCGCCGTGTTGATTTCGGCCGGTGTGGGCGAAGGTGACGATGCCCTCCCCCGGTCGGCTCTTCGATTCGCGTTTGTCGGTCACCTCGGTTTCGGCGTACAGGGTGTCGCCGTGAAACAGCGGCTTCGGGAAGGCGACCTCGCCGAAGCCGAGGTTGCCGACGATCGTGCCCTGGGTCAGTTGCGCGACCGACAACCCGACGAGCGTCGACAACGTGAACATCGAATTGACGAGTCGCTGGTTGAACGGCGGCAGCGCATCCGAGAACGCCGCGTCCAGGTGCAGCGCCTGGGTGTTCATCGTCAGGGTGGTGAACAGGACGTTGTCCGCCTCGGTGATGGTGCGACCCGGCCGGTGCTGATACAGCACGCCGGTCTCGAACTCCTCGAACCACAGGCCCCGCTGGGTGACAACCTTTTTCTCGCTCACAGGCCCGCCTCGCGTGCGATCAGCATCAGCTGCACTTCCGTTGTCCCTTCGCCGATCTCGAGGATCTTGCTGTCGCGGTAGTGGCGCGCGACCGAGTACTCGTTCATGAAGCCGTAGCCGCCGAACACCTGGGTGGCGTCGCGGGCGTTGTCCATCGCGGCCTCGCTGGCGACCAGCTTGGCGATCGCGGCCGCCTTCTTGAACGGCTTGCCCGCCAACATGAGTGCGGCGGCGTCGTAGTAGGCGGTGCGGGCGGAGTGCGCGCGGGCCTCCATGCGCGCGATCTTGAACGAGATGGCCTGATAGGTGCCGATCGCCGCGCCGAACGCCTCGCGCTCCTTGGCGTACTTCACGCTCTCGTCGACGCAGCCCTGCGCGGCGCCGACAGACAGCGCGGCGATCGCGATCCGGCCCTCATCGAGGATGCGCAGGAAGTTGGCGTAGCCGCGACCGCGCTCGCCGAGCAGATTCTCCGCGGGCACCCGGACGTCGTCGAAGCTCAGCGGGTGGGTGTCCGAGGCGTTCCAGCCGACCTTGTTGTATGCCGGCTCGGCCGTGAAGCCGTCGATGGGAACCGGCACAAGGATCGACGAGATCTCCTTGCGGCCATCGGATTCCCCGGTGACCGCGGTGACGGTGACGAGCTTGGTGATGTCGGTGCCAGAGTTGGTGATGAACTGCTTGCTGCCGTTGATGACCCAGTGGCCGTCGTCCAGCTTCGCCGTTGTCTTCGTCGCGCCCGCATCGGTTCCGCCGCCGGCCTCGGTCAAACCGAACGCACCAAGCGCCTTGCCGCTTGCCAGCAGCGGCAACCATTCCTGCTTCTGTTCGTCGTTGCCGAACCGGTAGACGGGCATCGCGCCGAGCGACACTCCTGCCTCGAGCGTGATCGCCACGCTCTGGTCGACCTTGCCGAGTTCCTCGAGCGCAAGGCACAGGGCGAAGTAGTCGCCGCCCATTCCGCCGTACTCCTCGGGGAACGGGAGGCCGAAAAGCCCCATATCGGCCATCCCCGACACGACCTCGTAGGGGAACGAGTGCTCTTCGTCGTGTTTGGCGGCGACGGGCGCCACCACGCTCCGCGCGAAGTCGCGCACCGTCTTGGCGAGCTGCTCGTAGTGGTCCGGCAGCATCCCGGTGGCCAGAAAATCACTCACGATTGAGACTCCTCGGTTGACACGATGATTCGGGCCAGCGGCTGGCCCACCTTGACCTGGTCGCCGACAGCGACGAGTAGTTCGACCACACCGTCGACCGGGGCGGTCAGCGAATGCTCCATCTTCATCGCCTCGACCACGACGACGACGGCGCCCGCGTCGACCGTCGCGCCGTCCTCGACACCGACTGCGACGACGGATCCCGGCATGGGGCTGACGAGTTCGGCGTCGCCGCTGTGTTCGTCGTCGGGACGCACAGGCGCCTCCCGTACCTCGTCGACGACCGCGGTGTGTCCCGCATGCGCCAACCAGATCTGCCCATCCGACGCCGCGACGAGATAGTCGGTGCGCAGCCCGTCGAGTGTCACCACAAGCCGGTCGCCGTCGAGACTGGCTGTGAGCGAGTGTGATTCGCCCTCCTCCACTACGGCCGTCGCCGCCTGTGGCGTGCCGGTCAGGTACACGTGGTCGGTGCGCTCACCCGCGTGCAGGCGGACGGTGGTCGCAGCGCGTTGCCCTATCCGCCAGCCCGACGGCACGTCCCACAGGCTGCCGCCGTGTACCGGCCAGCTGCGCAGCCATTTGTATGCCGCGGCGGCGATCAGCTCGTCGTCTCCCGGTTGGCGAGGCGCGAAATCCGGTGTCCTGCGGTCCAACAACCCGGTGTCGAGTCGCCCCGCGACGACATCGGGGTCGGCGAGCAGGAAGCGCAGGAACTCGACGTTCGTCGTCACGCCCAGAACGGCGGTGTCGGCAAGCGCTCGATCCAGCGCGTGCAGTGCCGCGGGCCGGTCGGCGGCATGCGCGATGACCTTGGCCAGCATCGGGTCGTAGTCGCTGCCGACCACGGTGCCGTTCGCAAGACCCGAGTCGACGCGCACACCTTGGCCGTGCGGCTCAGCGAGGTCGAGCACTTCGCCGCCGGTCGGCAGGAAGCCGCGGGCGGGATCCTCGGCGTAGACACGGGCTTCGATGGCGTGCCCGGTCATCGTGATGTCGTCCTGTGCGATCGGCAGCTTCTCCCCCGCGGCGATGCGCACCTGTAGTTCGACAAGGTCGACGCCGGTGACCATTTCGGTGACGGGGTGCTCGACCTGCAGGCGGGTGTTCATCTCCATGAAGAAGAACTCGTCGGGCCGGTCGGCGGACACGATGAACTCGACGGTGCCCGCGCCGGTGTAGTCGACGCTGCGGGCGGTGTCGCAGGCCGCGGCGCCGATCCGCGCTCGCGTCGCCGCGTCCAACAGCGGTGACGGCGCCTCCTCGATGACCTTCTGGTGGCGCCGCTGCAGGCTGCATTCGCGTTCGCCGAGATGAATGACGTTGCCGTAGCCGTCGGCGAGCACCTGCACCTCGATGTGGCGCGGGTTCAGCACGAATCGCTCGAGGAACAGGGTGTCGTCGCCGAATGCCGCACCCGCCTCACGCCGCGCACTGGTCAGGGCGGCCGCCAGCTCGGAGGGTTCGTGCACGACCCGCATGCCCTTACCGCCGCCGCCTGCCGACGGCTTCACCAGCACCGGGTAGCCGATGTCGCACGCCGCCGCGATCAGGTCGTCATCGGTCAGGCCGGGGCGCGCGATACCCGGGACGACAGGCACACCGAACGCCGACACCGTCGTCTTGGCGGCGATCTTGTCGCCCATGGTCTGGATCGCCTTCACCGGCGGACCGATGAACACGATTCCCGCCGCTTCCAGCGCGGCGGCGAATTCGGCGTTCTCCGAGAGGAACCCGTAGCCGGGGTGGACGGCTTGGGCCCCGGTCCGGCGCGCGGCGTCGACGACCGCGTCGATGCTCAAGTAACTCTGCCGTGCGGGTGCGGGCCCGATGCCGACCGCGACGTCCGCCTCGGCGACGTGCCGGGCGTTGGCGTCGGCGTCGCTGAACACGGCGACCGAGCGGATACCCATCTCACGCAGCGTGCGGATCACCCGAACGGCGATCTCGCCGCGGTTGGCGACAAGGACCGTTTCGAATGTCATGCCATCACATCCTGAACACGCCGTAGGAGACCGGTTCGACCGGCGCCTGGCCCACTACCGAAAGTGCAAGCCCGAGAACCGTTCTGGTGTCGGCGGGATCGATCACGCCGTCGTCCCACAGCCGTGCGGTCGAATAGTACGGGTTGCCCTGGCTTTCGTACTGCTCGCGGATCGGGGCCTTGAACGCCTCCTCCTGCTCCGGAGTCATCTCACCGCGCACGGTGGCCAGCACCGAGGCAGCCTGCTCGCCGCCCATCACCGAGATCCTTGCGTTCGGCCACATCCACAGGAAGCGCGGCGAATACGCGCGCCCGCACATCGAGTAGTTGCCCGCGCCATAGGAACCGCCGATGACGACGGTCAGCTTCGGCACGCGCGCACAGGCGACGGCGGTCACCATCTTGGCGCCGTGCTTGGCGATTCCGCCTGCCTCGTAGTCGCGACCGACCATGAAGCCGGAGATGTTCTGCAGGAACAGCAGCGGAACCATCCGCTTATCGCACAGCTCGATGAAATGTGCGCCCTTGACGGCGGATTCGGAGAACAGCACGCCGTTGTTGGCGATGATTCCGACCGGGTGGCCGTGGATGCGGGCGAAGCCGGTGACCAGAGTGGAACCGTATTCGGCCTTGAACTCCGCGAACTCGCCGCCGTCGACGACCCGTGAGATGACCTCGTGCACGTCGTAGGGCACGCGCGCATCGACGGGTACGACGTCGTAGAGCTCGGTCTGGTCGGCGACCGCATCGACCGTCGGGCGAACCTCCCACGGCGGGTCGAGGCGCGGCCCGAGCGTCGACACGATCCGCCGGACGATCCGCAGTGCGTCACGGTCGTCGTGGGCCAGGTGGTCTGTGACGCCGGAGGTCTTCGAATGCAGGTCGCCACCGCCAAGCTCCTCTGCGGTCACCACCTCGCCGGTCGCGGCCTTCACCAGCGGCGGACCGCCGAGGAAGATCGTGCCCTGGTTGCGGACGATGATCGCTTCGTCGCTCATCGCGGGCACATACGCACCGCCTGCGGTGCAGGAGCCGAGCACGGCGGCGATCTGCGCAATACCCTTGGCGCTCATCGTCGCCTGGTTGTAGAAGATGCGGCCGAAATGGTCGCGGTCGGGGAACACCTCGTCCTGCCGCGGCAGGAAGGCGCCGCCGGAGTCGACCAGGTAGATGCACGGCAGCCGATTCTGCAGTGCGATCTCCTGCGCACGCAGATGCTTCTTGACCGTAATCGGGTAGTACGTGCCGCCTTTCACGGTCGCGTCGTTGGCGACGATCATGCACTCGCGCCCTGACACGCGTCCGATGCCGACGATCATGCCCGCGCCGGGGCACTCGTCGTCGTACATGCCGTCGGCGGCCAGGGCCGAGATCTCGAGAAGTGGGCTGCCGGGATCGAGCAGCCCGTCGACACGGTCCCTCGGCAGCAGCTTGCCGCGGCCGACGTGACGCTCCCGGGATTTGGCCGAACCGCCGAGCGCGGCCGCCGCCATCTTCTCCCGCAGCTGTGCGACGAGCGCGAGGTGCTGCTCGCGGCCGGTCTGAAGCGTCGTTGTCATCGGTACTTACCCGTTTCGGTTGAGTTAATGACGACTAACTCGTAGTATGTTAGTCACGATTAACCGAGATGTCCACCAGCGGAGATGAGGTAGCGCGATGTCTCTCCCGGTTTCGGGTTCAACATCTCCGTCGGCCGGAACCAACCGGAGCAGAGCCAAATCGGACCGTCGCGACAAGCTGATCGCCGCGGCGGAGCGCTTGGTCGCCGAACGCGGATTTCTCGCCGTCCGACTCGAGGACATCGGAGCCGCGGTAGGTGTCAGCGGGCCCGCGATCTACCGGCACTTCCCCAACAAGGAAGCGCTGCTCGTCGAACTGCTGGTCGGTATCAGCACCCGCTTGCTCGCCGGTGCCAGGTCGGTCGTCGCCGACGCGTCCGACACCGAAACCGCTCTCGACGGCCTGATCGATTTCCACCTCGACTTCGCGTTCAACGAATCCGATCTGATCCGTATCCAGGACCGCGATCTGGGATATCTGCCCGCGCCCGCGAAGCGTCAGGTTCGTAAGTCGCAACGCCAGTACGTCGAGATCTGGGTCGACGTCCTTCTTCGGTGCGACCGCGCCGACAACGATGACGACGCACGTCTCATGGCGCACGCCGTTTTCGGTCTGTTGAATTCAACTCCGCACAGTGTCCGGCCCGTCGACAGCCAAATCGGCCGGTCAAGGGACAGTTCCCGGGTCGCGGGCCATCTTGCGAGAGATGACGATCGCGGCCCTGTCCCTTGCCGGCCGAAAAGGCTAGGCGCTAATACCAGCGCGACTCGACCGCCGACTGCGCGGCCGGTGGATCCGAGAATCCAGAACACCGCGCCGATGACGATCAGCACGACGCCGATGTAGGTCAGGATCGAGATCCCGAAGAGGATCCCGAGTATCAGGAGGATCACCCCAAGGACAATCATTGCTCACTCCATTCGATCAGTGAATTGTTCTCAGCCCGTTGACTATTGGCTGGGCTGAGGTAGTTCGACGTTGCAATCCGCCACCTTCGGGTTCGCCCCCGCATAGTTCAACGGCCCCGCTACGACCGTCAACGCGATGGTTCCCGCTGTGGCGCAGTTGTTCGCGTCCGTCTTGAAGTAGTCACGTTGGTAGGCCGCCACCACGCCGATCAGCAACCACACCAACACGATTACGCCGAGAATTCCGCCACCACGCATGCTGGCCTCCTCCTAAAAGAGCGCCGACTTGGCGCTTGGAGGATTTACCCCCCGGACAATTTCAGTAAACGCGTAAATATGATCTTGAATCGGTCAGGAGTTGCGCCCACCGGCGAAAGCTGTGGTCAGCCAGTCACACATGGCCTTGACCAGCACGGCTCGATTCTCGCGCTTGTCGATCTCGTGACCGTCGTCGGCGAAGAGCAGTTGTTCGGCATTTCGGCCCAACGCCCGCAAAGCATCGTGCATCTGCTGAGATTCGCTGGGCGGAACGTTGGTGTCATTGAGTCCGTGGACGAGAAGAAGCGGGGCCGTCATCGCGTGCGCGCGGAGCAAAGGCGAGAGCTGGTCGAGCAGATCCCGGTCGCTGACCGGGTGGCCGTACTTGGAGTAGGCCGCCGCCGCGATCCACGGCTCTGTGTTGCGGTACCAGGTGTTCAGATCGCTCATCCCGCAGATGCTGATGCCTGCGGCGAACAGCTGCGGATGAAACGTGAGCGCAGCCTGTGTCAGATAGCCGCCGTAGGACCAGCCGCAACAGGCGATGCGGTCGGCAGGCGCCAGGTCGTGTTCGACGAGGAAGAGCGCTGCGTCGGCGACATCGTCGATGGCCGCGGAGCGCTTCTCCCTGTCGTCGGCATGCATGAAAGTGCGGCCGAATCCGCCGGAGCCCCGAACATTTGGCAGAAACACCGTGATGCCCGCTTCAAGCAGCGGCGGGAAGAACTCGTTGTAGCCCGGCCTGCCCTGGCCTTCGGGTCCCCCGTGCAGGAACATCATCGCCCCGATTGAGTCGACCCCGTCCGGTGGGCGGAACAGCCAGCCGCTGAACTCCAAGCCGTCGCGGGCGGTGATGGTCTTCAGCGTCGGTTCCTCGGACAGCGGGCCGATGCTCGGCTCGCGGTCGATGCGCTCCCACTCCCTGGTTCGCGGGTCGACGAGCTCTACCGTGCGCGGCTTGTCGGGGCCCTCGACCGTCATCGCCACCATCGACCCGCCCGCGCTGATGGTCAATTCGGAGGCCACCATGCCGGGCAGCGGAATCGGATCGTAGAGCCAGTAGTCGGCGTACTCGAGAATCTGTAACTCGCTGGCGCCGTTGATATTCCACAACAATGCCACCGTGGACAAGTCGTCGCTGACGACGAACTCGTCGAGCTCATAGCCGGGCCGCTCGGCTATCACCTGGTAGGAGACACCGTCGGGACTGGTCGTCACCTCGAGGAGGCGGGCGTGATCCGCGCCGTTCTCGCTACGGATCAGCGCGCGCACGTAGCCGTTGGTGCTGTTCGGCCCGTAAATCTTGGCGGGCTGGTACAGCTCGAACGTCTCGCCCTCCAGACCGGACCGCAGGCGCCGCGGATTCTGATCGTCCAGGATGACACCGGTGTCGGTGGTCGAGCCCGGATCGTATGGCAGCAGGGCGATTTCGGTCAGCCCACGCAGCATGATCAAGTCGCGGTAGCCGCGCGGTCCGACGCGCACCAATGAGGCGCCCGCCCATGCGTCGACGAGCCGGCCGCCCGAGCGTCGATCGAGGATCGTGGTGGTGCCGTCCGCGGGATCGATGAGGCACGAGCTGCCGATGCCGTCTACGCCGGTGAGGATGGCCGCGACTTGTGTACCGTCCCAGCCGATCAGCTCAGCGGTGCCCTCAGGCGAGCCCGCCGGCCACATGTCGATCCGTCGGGCAGCGCGGTCGTCGGGATCGGTGGTGACCACCCAGATCTGGCTGCGGCTACCACCCTCAGGTGCGACTTCGCAGGCCAGCCAGTGGCCGTCGGCGGAGTGGATGACTCGGTTGACCGGACCCTCCACGGGCAATTCGACATCTCGCGATGAACTCGCGCGCCAGCCGCGAAGAAACCGTTGAACCGCCCGCGGATATCCGCCGTCGTCGACCAAGTGCGCGAACGCCGTCGCGTCCGGCGACAGCGACGCACCGTAGTTGGTGCGCACTGTCCCCGTCATCGACGTCAAGCTTGCCATGACCCGGCGTCTAAGCAATGTGCTTACATGCTTGTCGGGGTCGCCATCCGCGACGCAGGTACCCTGCAGCCATGAGGTGGGTATGACCAATACGCCACAAGGCGATCGACCCGACCCGACTCAACCGCAGGGTCCCAGCTATCCCAGCTATCCGGGGTACGTCGATCCGGCGTATTCGGGTCCTTCGCCGTATGGGCCGCCCTACCAGGCGCCCCAGGGTCCCGACCCGACCCGGCAACTGCCGCCCTACTCGCCCTACGGATACGACCCCTACGGCACCGGTCAGTACCCCACCGATCAATACGGCACGCCGTACCCACCGGGTGAGCCGCCGGAGGGTCCGCCATCGCCCAAGTCGCCGCGCTGGCTCTGGCTGGTCGCAGCACTGGCGGTGCTGCTCGTCGTCGGCCTCGTCATCGCGTTGGTGATCGTCAACGGTTCGAAGCAGGACACCGTCGTCGCTCCCCCGCCGATGCCGGAACCCTCGACCACCACGACGACAAGGACGCCGTCGACGACTACGACGCTGCGGCCGCTCCCCCCTGTCGTACCGGTGCCGACGCCGAGCACGACACCGCCCAGCGAGTCGGCGGCGCCCGGAACCACCGAGTCGGTTGTCTACGAGGTCTTCGGAACTGGCAGGGCGATCAACATCACCTACGTCGACAGCGGCAGCCTGCTGCAGACGGAGTTCAACGTCGTCCTTCCGTGGAGCAAGCAAGTCGATTTGCCCAGTCCGGCTGAGGATTCGGCGAGCCTGACGATCATCAACGTAGGCCGGACGGTCACCTGCACGGTCACGGTGAACGGGGTCAAGGTGCAGTCCAACACCGGTAACGGCCTGACGATCTGCACCGCAGTGCGCTAACGCGCAGGAACCCGGTGCGGTGCGTGCACGAACGCCATCATCACCATGCCCGCACCAAGCACCAGCAGTAGGCCGCCGATGCCTGCCCGGACCGTGCCGAACCAGTCGATGAACACCGATATCAGGAACGGCGCGAGGAATGACACCGCGCGTCCCGTCGTCGTGTAGAGCCCGAACGTCACGCCTTCCTTGCCCTCGGTCGACATGCGCAGCATCAGGGTGCGCGCCGACGACTGCGTGGGGCCGACGAACAGGCAGAGCGCCAGCCCGCAGACCCAGAAGGCGAGCGGCCCCGACAGCGACCACAGGGTCACCGAGATCACCATCAGCGACGCAAGGGAGCCGAGGATGACCTTCTTGGATCCGAGCCGGTCGTCGACGACACCACCGAGGAACGCACCGAGTGCGGCGATGACGCTGGCACTGACGCCGAACAACAGCACATTCGCGCTCGATATCCCGTAGGCGCTGACGCCGAGTACGGCGCCGAAGGCGAACACTCCGGTCAAGCCGTCGCGGAAAACCGCGCTGGCCAACAGGTAATAGACGATGTTGTGGTCGCGGCGCCATTCGCCGACGACTTCACGCCACAACCTGCGGTACGCACCGATGAAACCGATGCCCGCTCGCGGGTCGGCGGGGTCACGCGGCGGCGAGGGCACCGTGATGAAGATGGGCACCGCGAACAGTGCGAACCACACGGCCGCGAGCAGCATGGCGGCTCGCACGTTCTGGCCGTCGGCCGTCGGGATACCGAGAAGCCCTCGGGTGTCGCCATCGCCAGAGATCAGCATGACGTAGACGATCAGCAGCAGGATGACGCTGCCGAAATAGCCCATGCCGGAACCGAATCCGGAGATGCGGCCGGAGGTCTGCGGCGTCGAGAGCTGGCGCAGCAGCGCGTTGTAGGGCACGGTCGAGAGCTCGGCGCATGCGGCTGTGGCGGCCAGCAGGACCAGTCCAAGCCACAGATAGTGGTAGTCGTCGCGCACCAGGCTCATCGATGCGGTCAGCAGCACTACGACTCCGCTCAGCATCGCAAGCACACGGCCGCGCCGCCACGGGGCGTCGACCCAGACACCGGTGACCGGTGCCAGCAGCGCGACGATGATGCCCGCGGCGGCCAGTGCCCGGAACAACCAGCTTTGCGGTGTCGTCCCACCTGGAAGGTCGTCGCCGACCGTACTCGTCAGATAGACCGAGAAGACGAAGGTGATGACGATCGCGTTCACACCCGTCGCGCCGACGTCCCACAGTCCCCATGACAAGACCTGCGACCGCCGTGCGGTTTGCCCCGGCGGCAGCGTTTGGCTCACGAACGCCCACGATATAGTCCGGCCCATGCCAGTACCCGCACCCAGCCCGGATGCCCGTGCAGTCGTCACCGGTGCCTCGCAGAACATCGGCGAGGCGCTGGCCATCGAACTCGCGTCGCGCGGGCACCATCTGATCATCACGGCACGGCGTGAAGAGGTGCTCACAGCGCTGGCGGAGCGCATCACCCAGAAGTACGGGGTGGTCGTCGAGGTGCGGCCGGTCGACCTTGCCGATCCCGGTGAGCGCGGCAAGCTCGCCGACGAGCTGGCAGGCCGCAACATCTCGATCCTGTGCGCCAACGCAGGCACGGCGACCTTCGGGCCGGTGGCCAAGCTGGATCCCGCCGACGAGAAGGCTCAGGTCCAGCTGAACGTCCTTGGCGTGCACGACCTCGTCCTCGCCGTGCTGCCGGGGATGGTCGAACGCGGCGCGGGAGGGATCCTGATTTCCGGTTCGGCGGCAGGTAATTCGCCGATTCCGAACAACGCGACCTACGCGGCGTCCAAGGCGTTCGTCAACACGTTCAGCGAGTCGCTGCGCGGTGAGCTCAAGCGCTCGGGCGTGAATGTGACGGTGCTTGCGCCTGGCCCGGTGCGCGAAACCCTGCCCGTGGAGCACGAGCAGTCGTTGGTGGAGAAGCTGATACCCGACTTCTTGTGGATTTCGACGGAATACACCGCGAAGCTGTCGCTGGATTCATTGGAGCGCAACAAGATGCGGGTGGTGCCAGGGGTGACGTCCAAGGCGATGTCGGTGGCCAGCGGCTACGCGCCGCGCGGGATCGTCAGCCCGATCGTCGGCGCGGTCTACAAAAAGCTCGGCGGCGACTAATACCTAGCGGCGGCGGCGGCCTGTGCCGAAGATGCTGCGGGTGATCTCGCGACCGATGACGGTTCCCGCCGACCGCATCGCGCTCTTGAATGCCGGGCTGCCCATCATCTTGTCGAACATGCCGGGCTCGACGGCCTTCTTGGCCGTGGCCGTGCCCTGGGCCTCTGCAGGGGCAGGCGGCACGTATACCGGCGGCGGAAGCGACGGGTCGTTCGCGCCTACCGGCGCCTGCTCAGGGGGCGGCGCGAGGCGCGCGTTGAGCCGCTCGTAGGCCGATTCGCGATCGACCGTCTGGCCGTATTCGGCCTGCAGCGGGCTGGCAAGCGCGGCGGCCTTGATCGCGTCGGGGCCGATCGTGTCCATCAACGAGCGTGGGGCGCGCATGCGGGTCCACGCGACCGGCGTCGGCGCGCCCCTCTCCGACAACACCGTGACGATCGCCTCGCCGATGCCGAGCGACGTCAGCGCCGACTCCAGGTCGTACACAGTGGTTTTCGGGTAGGTGCGGACGGTCTTCGACAGCGCCTTCTGATCGTCGGGGGTGAACGCGCGCAGGGCGTGCTGGATGCGGGCGCCGAGCTGGCTGAGCACGTTGTTGGGCACGTCGGTGGGCAGCTGCGTGCAGAAGAACACGCCGACGCCCTTCGACCGGATCAGCTTCACGGTCTGCTCGACCTGCTCGAGGAACGCCTTGGATGCGTCGGTGAACAGCAGATGCGCCTCGTCGAAGAAGAACACCAGCTTCGGCTTGTCGACGTCGCCGATCTCGGGCAGCGTCGTGAACAGGTCGGCGAGCACCCACATCAGGAACGTCGAGAACATCACCGGCCTTGCGGCCTGATCGCCCAGCTCGAGAAGGCTGATGATGCCTCGGCCCTGCGAATCAAGCCGCAGCAGGTCTTTGGGCTCCAGCTCAGGCTCGCCGAAGAAGGTGTCGGCGCCCTCGGCTTCGAGGTTGACCAGCGCGCGCAGGATGACGCCCGCGGTCGTCGACGACACCGCGCCGAGGTCCTTCAGCTCAGGCTTGCCCTCATCGCTGGTGAGGAACTGGATCACCGCACGCAGATCCTTGAGGTCAAGCAGCGACAACCCCTTCTGGTCGGCCCAGTGGAAGATCAGTCCGAGGGTCGACTCCTGAGTGGCGTTGAGCCCCAGCACCTTTGACAGCAGGATGGGCCCGAAACTGGTGATGGTGGCGCGCACCGGCACACCGATCCCCGAGGTGCCAAGCGACAGGAACTCGACCGGGAACGCCGTCGGCGCCCAGTCGTCGCCGGTGTCCGTGGCGCGCTGCGCGGTCTTGTCATTGGTCTCGCCTGGACGCGAAAGGCCGGACAAGTCGCCCTTGACGTCGGCCATCATCACGGGAACGCCTGCGGCGGAGAGCTGCTCGGCCAGCACCTGCAGCGACTTCGTCTTACCGGTACCGGTGGCGCCTGCGACGAGGCCGTGTCGGTTGACGGTGGCCAGCGGAATGCGCACCCGCGCAGTCGGATCTACGGTGCCGTCAACGACAACGCTGCCCAGTTCGAGCGCCGCACCCTCGACGGCATATCCGGCGGCGATCTGCTGGGCGGGGGTTGCTGTCGACTCGGTCGTCATGGGTCGAACATACTGTGCGTATACCGGATCGGTGGGTGTGGTGGGGCCTTTGACGTGGTGTGGGCTTACTGTTAATCGCTGTGCGCGACGAACTGGTGTGGATCGACTGTGAGATGACCGGGCTGGACCTGAAATCCGATCGGCTTATCGAGATCGCGGCCCTGGTGACGGATGCCGACCTCAATATCCTCGGCGATGGCATCGACGTCGTCATCCACGCGCCGGACGACTCGCTGGACGGGATGATCGAGGTCGTCGCGACGATGCACGACAAGTCCGGGCTCACCGAGGAAGTGCGGGCGTCGACGGTCTCCGTGCCCGCCGCCGAGGAGATGGTGCTCGACTACATCCGCAGCCACGTCAAGCAGGCCAAGACGGCCCCCCTTGCGGGTAACTCGATCGCCACCGACCGGGGTTTCATCGCCCGCGATATGCCCACGCTCGACGACTACCTTCATTACCGGATGATCGACGTCAGCTCCATCAAGGAGCTGTGCCGACGCTGGTATCCCCGGATCTACTTCGGCCAGCCGGAGAAGGGGCTGGCGCACCGCGCGCTGGCAGACATCCACGAATCGATCCGCGAGCTGCAGTACTACCGGCGCACCGCGTTCGTCGCAGCGCCGGGGCCGTCGACCAGCGATATCGCGGCGATCGCCGCCGAACTGGGGCCTGAGTCCTCCAACGGCGACGGAACTGATTCGGCCGCCGAGCGCCCGAGCGGCTAGTATCGACGGGCCGCTTGCGCCCTTTCGGCTCGGCGGCGATGGTGGCTGTAGTTCAGTTGGTAGAGCACCAGGTTGTGATCCTGGCTGTCGCGGGTTCGAGTCCCGTCAGCCACCCCGATAGAGGTCGGAGGGCATTGCGCCCTCCGACTTTTTTCTTTTGCAGCGGGCGCGCTGCCCGCGCCTTACGCTCCGGTCAATATCGATGACGTTGCGAGGAGCCCGGCATGAGCCCGAACGAGCGACGTCGTCGATTCGGAGCCACGGGGATGGCCATGGCATGCGCCGCCCTCGTGGTGGCTGGGTGCGGATCAACGCCATCGACCCCGACGAGCGAATCGACGACAACGATGACCACCACAGGTTCGTCGCCGGCCTCCCCCGCGCTCAAGCCGATCGACGAGGCGGCGCTCAAGGCCGTCGTGGAGAAGGCCACCAAGGACATGCTCGTGCCTGGCGCGGTCGTTGCAATTCGCTCGCCGCAGGGCAGTTACACCGTGGCGGTCGGCACGACCGAGCTGGGCCAGCAGACGCCGCCCGATATGGACACCCACTTCCGGATCGCGTCGAACTCCAAAACGATGACGGCAGCCCTCGTCGTGCTGCTTGCCCAGGACGGCAAGCTCACGTTCACCGACCCGGTGTCCGCCTACGTCCCCGACGTTCCCAACGGCGCCAACATCACCGTCGCCGAACTCCTGAAGATGCGTAGCGGGCTCTACAACTACACGAACGCACCGGAGTTCTCCGCTGAGTTGGACGCCGACCTGGCCAAGGCATGGACTCCGAAGGAGGTGCTCGACATCGCCTTCGCGCATCCGCCGAACGATCCGCCCGACACCGCCTACGAATACAACAACACGAACTACGCGCTACTCGGGCTGATCGCGGAGAAGGCGGGCGGCCGTCCGTTGGAGGAGCAGTTGCAGGAGCGCCTTTTCGGGCCGTTGGGGTTGCAGCAGACCTCCCTTCCCGCCGCCGACGAGGCTTCTGCCATGCCGTCGCCGTACTCGCATGGCTACATGTACGGCGGGTCCGCCTTTGCGATGGTCGACGATCCCTACCCCGCCGACATGAAGGCCGCCGCGAAGGACGGCACGCTGAAGCCCATCGACTACACCAACCAGAACTCGTCCTACGCGCACGCGGCCGGCGGCGTCATCTCCACCGCAGAAAACGTGGAAACGTGGATACGGGCGCTGGTGTCGGGCAAGGTCTTCAACGCCGACTTCGGTAAGCAGTGGCTGGAAAGCGTGCGGGCCGAGGACCCGGAGAATCCCGACGGGCAGAAGTACGGGTACGGCATTTCATATCAGCGATTCAGCCCGACCGCCGCGATGTACTACCACGGCGGCGAGCTACCCGGATTCAACTCGTTCATGGGCTACGACCCGGATAACGATGTGTCACTGGTCGTTTGGACGAACCTGACCATCTCGCCGCTCGACGACAAGACGACGGCGCAGGCGCTGTTGGCGCCGATGCTGGATGAGATCTACACCGGTCTGTCGCTCGCGCCCGCGCCGACGCCGACCACCACGAGGTGACGGATCGGGAACGGGCCTTCTAGATCGCTTCCAGCTTTGCGACCTGATCGTTGAAGAGCTTCACCAAACCGTTTGTGTCATCCGGCGAGAGTTCGCCGCCGGGCTGTTGAGTGAAAGCCACGGAGACGAAAAGACCACGACAAAGACCGATGATTCCGGCGCCGTCAACTCCTTGCGTGATGATGCGGGTTGCGGTGGCCCAACTCGGCACCCCCGGCAGGCGCAGTAGCGACGCGGTCGTGGTGGCGCCTTGATAGGTGACCGTTCCACACTTGCCGAGAAGGGCCTCGAAGTCTGGTCGCTCGACCGGCACTGTCAGGAACAGGTGAAAGGCTCTGCTTTCCTTGATTGACGACGTGTCGGGGGTGCTCGTCGTCGTCCACGAGACAGCTCCGGCTTGACTGGAATCCGGCCCCCAATAGATCGGCGCACACTCCGGCGGATCGACAGGTTCGTTCGATCCCGGCGTTACATCCTCGATGTTCGGCGCCGTGAATTCCGTTGCGGGACCGTTCGGTACGGCCGACTTGTCGACGAACATCGAACTGGTGACCGTGGTGAAGTCCGGCTTCGGCGGTGTTTCGCTGCTGCCCGGTGCCGCGGACTCACGCGCAGGCGACGTGCAGGACACCGTCATCGCAACGACGCAAGCCGCTGCAATCGCCGCCGGCCATCTCATCGGGCGTCAGATATTGGCGTTGCCTGCGCGCCACTGCTCCCACGGGATGTTCCAGTCGCCAAGGCCGTCCTCACCGGGAAGGATCGAGCCGACAGTGTTGGCGATCTCGACGATGTCACCGCGCTTGGTGTTGTCGTAGAACCACTGCGCGTTGCTCGTGCTGACGTTCAGGCAGCCGTGGCTGACGTTGCTGTAGCCCTGGCTGCCGACCGACCATGGCGCGGCGTGCACGTAGATGCCGCTGTAAGAGATCTGCGTGGCGTAGTCCACCTCGGTGCGATACCCGTTGGGCGAGTTCGACGGCACGCCGTAGGTCGACGAGTCCATCACCAGGTGCCCGAACCGGTCCCCGACGATGTAGGTGCCGTTGTTGGTGGGCGTGCTGTTCTTGCCCATCGAGATCGGCATGGACTTGACGACCTCGCCGTTGCGCCGGACGGTCAGCGTCTTGGTGTTGTCGTCGGCGGTCGCGATCACTTCGTCACCGATGGTGAAGTGCGTCGTCATGTTCTCCTGGCCGAACAGGCCGTCGCCGAGATCCACGCCGTAGGTGTTGACTGCGACGTCCACCGTCGTGCCTGGCTTCCAGTATTGCGCTGGGCGCCAACGAACTTCGCGGTTGCTGAGCCAGTAGAACGCGCCCTCGACCGGCGGGTTGGTTGTGACGGTGATCGCCCGCTGCGCCGCGAGCCGGTTCGGGATGTTCTCGTCGAAGCGGACGGCGACGGGCTGACCGATGCCGACAACCTCGCCGTCGTTCGGCAGCAGGTACGGCATGGTCAGGTTCTCGGGCGAGTGTGTCTGGAACGTCATCTGCTGGCTGGCGGCGCCGCCGAGGCCCAGTGACTGCGCCTGCAGCGTGTAGCGCGTGTTGTAGCCGAGCGGCTCGGTGGTGTGCCACGTCAGGCCGTCCGGGCTGAGCTGACCGGCGACCGGGACACCCTCGTCGTCGTTGACCATCGTGACCGAGCCGAGAACACCGTCCTCAGCGCCGACCGTCACGGGCTGGTCGACAGTCACACCGACAGCACCGTCCTTCACCGAGGCGGTGAGCTTGGGCACAAGCAGGTCGCCGAACGGCGTCCCCTTGTCGTCGATGACCTGCGGTTGCGGAGGGGCAGAGTTGCCACTGCACGCGCTCAGGCCGAAGACCAGGGCCGGCACAAGCGCGATGGCCAACAAACACGTACGAAGACGACGCGGACGGGCCATGCCATTGACCTGCCACATACTTTGCTCCAACTCGTAACGGGTCTACTCGACGGGATTCTTGGCAATAGTCTAAGGGCAACCTGAGCCTCGCGCGACCACGCTGAGAGTCTCCTCAGGCAGGGGCCCGAAAAGGGATTTCACGCTGCGCTGCGGGGCCTGTTATTGTCGCACACGCGCGCCGTTAGCTCAGTTGGTAGAGCAGCTGACTCTTAATCAGCGGGTCCGGGGTTCGAAACCCTGACGGCGCACTTCAGAGGCCTTTTTGTGGTGTGCTGTGACCTTGGTGTCACGTTTGTGGCGTCGTCCAAAGCTTCTGCGACCTGTGTGTGGACTTTGCCGCGCGCCATGTAAACGTCCTGCGTCATCGATGGCCTGGCATGGCCCAGCTGATCAGCGCCGATGCGCGCCGACAGACCCCGGTCGTTTAGAAGTGTGGCGACACTCTTCCGGAAGCTATGCGTAGTGACCTGGGGAAACTTGTTCGGATTCTCGCCAGGTCCCCGCCGTTGACGGAAACATGATCGTCGGATGCTCCCCGAAATAGGGCAGCGCCCGCCGCGCAGCCAGAACGTCAACTACGAACCGAGGCAAAGCGATAGTGCCGGCGGCCTGCGGCGGTCTTGGTCTCGTCGTCGCGTATCAGGCCCCGGCCGGTCACACGGACGACCTTGCCGGAGATCGTCAGGGTGCCTGCCGCCTGGTCGTAAACGCTCCACCGCAGCCCCAACAGCTCTCCGCGCCGCAGACCAGTCGCGATCAAGAGGGTGAACGAATCAGCCAAGTCATACTCGCGGCAATAGTCGGAAGCCCGCAGCCCCTTTCAACAACTCACGCAGCTGCTCGACCGAAAGTGCCGGAGCGCCCTTCGGCGGGCGCCTAGCCTTGATCGCGGCAACATCGCGCACCGGATTGCCGGCCAACACGTTTGCCATCACCGCGAGCTGGTGGGCGCCACTCAGAATCGTCTTCGCCTGCCGAGCAATTCCCGGCCCATGAGCATTGGTCATTGTTCTCAGCACAGCGTCGATGCAATACGCGACTCGCAAGAGCATCATCACCTCTTACAGCGCGGCAGACAAACTCTGGCTGACCGTTGCAGCCAAGGCGCTGGCCCCTACGAGCGCTGACGTGATGACGCTTTCGTGCCGCGCCTTGCAGGCACCGCCGTGAATCCGCCGCCGTCCCGCGAAGCGACCGCACCCAACCATTGCTGCATCACCGACACTTCGGGGTCCGTCAGAGGGGTCTGCGTGGTCCGGAGCATCGTCGACAACTGCAGAGCAACTGATTTCAGCGTGTCGTTGTCGTCATGCCGTGCACCGGCTTCAATGAGCAAGTCGCGAAGCACCGCATCACGGAGTCGGTGAGAAAGGTTAGGGCTTCGGAAAGTCTCCGGCTGTGTTATCAAGCTCAGCGATACTCCGGTGCAAGCCGCCATCATGATCTCAGCTGCCTGCTCAGGCGAGGTATTCAATCGACCAATTTCGGCACACCGGACTAGTCGCTCGATTAGCAGAAGTCGCGCTTCTGCGACACCTGCTGGAACCGCTTTCAACGCTGGCGCATATGCGCTGCGATATACGGCTTGATTTTTCAGCGCAAATGCAACATGCGCGTCCCACGTCGAGTACAAGTCAGCGACCGGGTCGTCCGACAGTTGCTGAGCTCGCTTGGAGGCGAGATAGCGTTCGAAGGCGCGGTCGACGACTGCAGACAGTAGGCCGTTCTTGTCTCCAAACAGCCGATACAAGACCGGGGCCCCCACCCCCACCGCTTCGCATACCGCACGAGTCGAGAAGTCGCGATCTGGAGACGCCTGGAGCTCCGCCTCCGCGACCCGCAGCATCTGCTTCCTGATGTCCATGCACCGATGTTAGCAACGCTACGCACGACAGCCGCGGCTGCGGGGGCGATGGTGCGCGCCGATCCTCAACACCATGGAAATAATCGCGCTACGGGTCTATTGTTAGCGTTAGTAACAACAGATTCCCTAGAAATTCAGGGTTTCGAGGAAGAGTAATAACCAATGTCAGTTGGTGAATCTTATGATGCCATCGTTGTGGGGGCCGGCACTGCTGGATGCGTCATCTCAGCGCGGGTATCGGATCACCGGAAAAACGGGTGATGCTCCTCGAGTCAGGAAGCGGGACACCCCCGTCCGCGAGCACTAAGCCAGACATCTGGCTCGTGCAAGCCGCAGACTTGGGTTGGGCAGACGTCCACCGTCCAGGCCGCTGCTGGAGAAACCACTCCTCTCCTACGCTCTCGAAAAGGGGGGGTGAGATTTAAGGCATGTCTATATCCACCCGTATCTGTTAAACCTTGCCCGATAGCCATTACCGCCAATCCGGATTCGCGCCCCGCCCTCCCACATTAGAGACGTATAGCCTCGGCTGAAGCTTCGCGATTCTGCGTCGGGTGGTGGCTGACGGAGGTCTGGCTCACTGTCGACGCGGGATTCCTACCCCACGGGCGACGGGACCGTCCGCGGACAGGAAAGAGCCTGGAAGAGCGAAAACTTTGAAAACGCAATTGCGCACGCTTGCAGCATGTTCGGCAGATGACCAAGGCCTGGTGACCGAAGTCGTCGACCTCGTCAACACCGTCTACGCCGAGGCGGAAAAGGGACTGTGGACGCCAGGCGCATCGCGCACGTCGCAGGAGGAGGTAGCGGACTACATTCGCGGGGATCAGATGACCGTATTGGGTCTCGGCGGCCGCATCGTCGGGTGCATTCGCACTCAGCGTCTGGACGCCTACACCAGCGAGTTCGGGATGCTCGCCGCAGCCGAAGGTCACCGTGGGCTTGGATTGGGCCGTGGGTTAGTCGCCTTCGCTGAGAGACAAAGTGTTGAGCAGGGGCGGAGCACAATGCAATTGGAGCTTCTGGTACCTCGCTTGTGGTCACACCCATCGAAGGAGTTTCTCGCCGGTTGGTACAGCCGTATTGGATACCGCATCACTCGCAGAGGGGCGATAGACGAATACTATCCGCATCTCGCTCCACTTCTGGCGACGCCCTGCGACTTCGTCATTTACAGCAAAGATCTGACGGCATCGCCACCACGACGCGCAGGATGAGCGAATCAGCCGTCGCCACTTCGGCGGTCTGCTGTAGGAGTCGAGGCAAGGTCGCCAGATCGGTGGCGCACTCGAAGGCGTGTACAAGCATTTATTTTGGCTGTCCGTGTCTCGGCGACGTTGCCGCACTTAACACCGGCGCAACTCTGAGCACTCGCAACAAGGGGGCGCAGTCGGAGTTGATTGCGGAGCGTGCAAGGTATGCAGAGCGCGCAGGGTGCCGGTGGCTTATCGCAGAGACAGGGCAGCCCGCTCTTGGGCCAAGAATCTATCGTTGGACAATTTGTTGCGCGCCGGATCTCCTCGTTTCAGCGCTCCTCGTCGTTAAGGATCGCCGGTTGTGCCAGAAACTGCTCACTTAAGGCGTCCTGTATCGCGAGGGGTGCCTCGTCGCGCTGGGCAGGCGGCGAACAGCTTTCGCCTCTGCCAGGCATCCTCGGTGCCCTGCAGTCGGCACGCTCGTAGACCGGTTGCAGGCAGTGCGCCAGTTCGTGGAAAAGCACTCGGGCAGTGAACATCTTCGGGTGTATCGAGATCAGCCATTTCGTCGGGCGCAGATACCCCCAAGGAGTCGCATAGGAAGAGATCAGTTCGACGTCGCGGTCATCGCGACCACCGACACTTACCCCAATCGGCGCTGTGGCGGGGAAGCAGATCTGGAACCAGTCGCCGGCCACGGCCCAGGCCCCTCGTCAAAGGACGATTCTACAGCGGACTTAGGTGGCTACTACCGCTAACGTCTGGGCGTATCACCGCTATGCCCGAAGGGTGTGTGATCTCGGCCACGTACCGCGCCCGTCGGACCAATGACCAAGGTCAGGATTCTTCTTATTCACAAAGCGGTCAGACTGATTGATAGAAACCGTCTTGACGTCCCTTCCGCTCCTGATTCGACGCTACCCGCGAAAAACGAAGTCCTCGATGAGCTTGTTGACCAGGGGTGGATTCTCGAGTCCGGCTAGGTGTGCGACACCGTTGACGACCACGAGGTCGGCTCCGGGGATGGCATCGGCCATCGCAGTGGTCTCCGCCAGCGAGAACGTCGCATCCTCGGCACCCGCGACCACAAGCACGGGTGTTGTGATGCGGGCCAACAACTCCCGCTGATCGGGGCGCCGCGGCACGATGCTCTTCACTGCCCACAAGGACGAACCGATGTCGGCGGCCTGCACGGTGTCGCGGACGAATGCGACGACATCGGGCCGGGTTCGGAAAGTCGTCGGTCCCAGGAACGCTTTGAGTACCGAGCGCGTCAATGGCGGGCGGACCGCTCCGAGCAGTCTGCCCGCCCGCAGCAGAAACCCATACTCGATCTTCTGGCGTACGTCTGCCGCGGATCCAGTGCAGTTCATCAGAACGGCTCTGCCGATTCGGTCGGGATACGTCGCGGCGAAGGTGGCGCCGATCATCCCGCCCCACGAGTTGCCGACAAAGTGCGTACGCTCCAGTCCGAGCTGGTCGAGTATGTCAACTATCACCCGAGCACATCGCTCGAATGTGAACGGCGCCATGAGCTTCTCGCTGCCGCCGTGCCCCGGCGGGTCAACCACGATGACCCGGTGCGTAGCGCTGAAGTGTGCTGCGGCGGCTGACCACATGTCGCCGGTCATCAAGAGGCTTGGCCAGAACATCACGGCATCACCGGAGCCACCAGTGCGTATCCGCACCTTCCCGAGTGCGGTGTCGACCGCCTGTTCATCCATACTGCGAACGGTACTCGTTGTCGCTGAGAGCCAGCCAAGGGTCGCGGCGCTGTCACTGTCATCAGCTCGGACGATCACGTGCCGCACACTACGACACATACAACCTCACCACTAACCCCAAGAGAGGACGGGTGATCGTGGAGGCCAGTCGTGCTTACCTCATGCAAAAAGTAAGCATGCGAAACCGGACCCGACCCGTTTTCGGCGCAGTCGGTTCCAGCGCCAACACTTGGGCGCGTCGCTACCCGCATAACCCGAAAGGCGTTGATAGTCCGTGGCACTCGGTTATTACGACACGCCCACGCGGGCGCACTGCTTGATTCGCCCGGACGGCCGGGTGGCTGGAACACCAACGTCGTCGTTGCGAGGACGAACGATCTCACCGGAGGTCATCATGACCGCCGATGCGTCGCGCCACGAGGGCACCAAACGGGGGAAGATCACCGCACCCGCCAGGTGACTGCTCGGGCATCGCGCACCCGCCCTGCGTTGACGTCGCGGTGCTCGATATTCGAGCTGCCCGAAGTCAGTGCACGCTTGCACAAAGGTAACTCGGCGTGACGATTTCCGCCCTCGACTTCCGGCCGGACCGAGCGGTGCGTTTCAGAACATCCTCTGTTACTGTTAGTACGGTATACGCGTATCGCTGATAACAAATCCGTCAACCATCTCACATGTCTAGCGACACTGTGCGCGGCCGCCGCGTCGGTTGACCAGAGCGGTCAGCTTAACGTCGTCATCGTCGTTCACCCAGAAGGCGCGTGCAGTTCCTCACAGTTGGGTCCGGTATCGCCGGTGACAAGTTACAACAGTATTTGGAGGTTTACGCCGAGTCGAGGTCATGCGGTATGGGTTGCTCCAAACAGCCACCGCGCCAACCCGATTTCTTCCGCTTTGAGGATTCGCAACGATGGAGCCAGAACAGTTAGTTAGCAACTTGGAGTGCACTACTTGACACACACCCGAGGAGGAACGAATGTCAGGACCAGTCCGGATCGGCATCCAGTTGTGGCCGGGCGGCGCCCCCGATTATCGCAGTTGGCGAGAGGCTGTGCTGCATGCCGAAAATCTCGGCGCGGACATCATCTTTGGCTACGACCATTTTCATGCGCCGGCTTTTGAACCGTTCGTCGGCGAAGCACCGGTGCTGGCGCAAATCCAGCCCGACGCCGTCAACTTCGAAGGCTGGACCGCACTGGCCTCGTGGGGTGAGATCACCACGCGCGCCGAGATCGGTCTGCTCGTTACCGGCATCGGCTACCGCAACCCCGACCTACTAGCCGATATGGCGCGCACCGTCGACCACATCAGCGGCGGCAGGGTGATCCTCGGCGTCGGCGCGGGCTATTACGAAAAGGACTACACCACATATGGTTACGACTACGGCACAGTGAAGTCGCGGTTCGATCTGCTCGACTCCGGACTCGAGCGCATCCAAAGTCGGCTCTCACAGCTGTTACCGCCGCCGGTGCGCAAAATTCCGATCCTGCTCGGGGTCGCAGGCACCCCTCGCACCCTGCCTGCGGTCGCGCGCTATGCCAGCATCTGGCACACCTTCCTGCCGATCACAAAATTCCGCGATGCCAGCGCCAAGCTACGCGTACTAGCCGAGCAGGCAGGCCGTGTGGACGCCGACATCGAGCGTTCCGTGGTCTGGAAGTCCGACAGTGATGCCGATGCCTACCTGGATGCGGGAGCCACCATCTTCACCAAAGAAATCCTACCTACCGCAGCGGGTTACGACTTCAGCACGCTCGAGCAGATGATCAAATGGCGCGACACCCGAGCTTAGCGAACGTCATCGACACCAGCGTCACATCATTGCGGTCCCGACAGGATGCTCACCAGTGCCGGCCGGCCCTATAGGTGGCGGGCAGGCACTGAGGGCCACCGCGGCGACGGGAAACGTCGCCGCGGCTGATAATCAGAGCAGGCTTAGAGAAACGCAGCTGGTCGGGATGCAGCTGCGGATCCCTGTGCGTGCGCGGGTTCTAAAGATTCAGTGGCCCAATTATTCGCCGGCGCATCTGCAGCGACGCTCGGTTCCTATCGTGCGAACTGAGGGATGGGCCGCTCGCTCCCCGAGACGCCGGTGACAGCCGCTATCTAGACGTTTCGCGCTCAGACATCCCGACGCTGTTGACATGCAACGGGGTGAACTCGCAGACAGATTGGCAAAATTTTTTGCGAAACTGTTGGGATGACGCTCGACGCCACGCATGACTATTGGTGATCGGGCATTACGAAATCGCATTGACGAAAGCTAGATCGGATAGTCCGATCGCATGACTCAACAGTTAGGCACCGGCCGCTGTCGCCGCAGTCTTACACGATACTGCGGCGATCCGCCCGGTTGGCCACCGCAGCGATGATCGAAGCACGAGGCAAGGGGCAGGTCTCCCGCCGCTACTTCTCCGAAATCCAACAGTGACGAACTACGAGCAGTCATCGCAACGAAGAATCCCCCACTACGCCCCGCGCCGGAAGCACTGACACCGGATCTCGAAATGCTCAGACACACGGTTTGATTTTCAATCACGAAGCAGGCGGCTTACGGGTCGACATGCTCCGCTCCGCGGGGAGCTGTTCAGTAAATGTCGACGCGTCCATCACACAGTGCTTGAGGGTTTGCATACGCCCGCGCGGGCGAGAGCGTATCGACCGTAGTGGATGTGTCGGCACGACGTGGCACCGTCATCGGCGCAGCGTCGGCCATGCGGACCGGCCTTAATAGCGGTGATAACACTTTCTTGTTAGCGTGAATACAGTCGGCTAGGTTCGGCGCCCGATAGTCGTCGACACGGTGGCATCTGTTCCGCAGGCTGCCAGTGTCGTGGGTCCCATCTGCGACACATCTAATTACCGGACAGTCGATACGAATGGCGCCACGCCACGGTTAGGGGAAACGGCCAAAACGTTCGAACCTCAAGCGCATACAAAGAGAGAGAGAGTTAGGACCACATGAAAGTTCTCATCGCCTCGACCCCCGCGACGGGTCATCTCTACCCATTGCTGTCTGTGGGACGTGCACTTCTGGGAGAGGGACACGACGTGGTCGTGTTAAGCGCGACCGCGCTGCGCGAAAGAGTCGAAGATAGCGGCGCTACCTTCCGCGCCTTCCCGCCTATCGCGGATTTTGACTTGCGGTTCATCGAAGAGGAGTTTCCAGAATACTTCGACTTCCCGCGTGGCCCAGCGCTGAACATGTGGATATTGAAGAGAGCGTATGTCGATACGATCCCCGCTCAGTTCGAGGCCATGCAGCGAGCGCTACAAGACTATGCCGCCGACATCATCCTGGCCGACAACTTTTTCTTCGGTGCTCTGCCGTTGCTCCTAGGTCCTCGATCCGAGCGGCTCCCTGTCGTCATGCTTGGCACGATGGGCCTGCATTTGAGGCGCGATGACGGTGCGCCGCCGTTCGCCGGCCTGCTTCCGGCGGTCGACGATGCGGAGGTGGCGGAACGCAAGCCGCTCTATGAGGCCCATCAGGCGGCTTTCATCGGACCGATAAACGCCGACCTGAAAAGCTGTCTCCAGGACATGGGTGTCGACGCGGCGACAGTAAGCATGTTCGACTCGACCGTGCTGCTTCCGGACGCCTATCTGCAGCTGACTGTCCCCAGTTTCGAGTATCACCGTGAGCAACTGCCCACAACAGTTCGGTTCGTCGGCACGCCTCCCATCCTTCCGAATGAGGCGCCGCAGCCACCATGGGCTGACGATCTCGACGGGTCGCGCAAGGTGGTAATGGTTACCCAGGGGACGTTGTCCAATCACGACTTCTCAGAGCTGGTCGCACCGACATTGGCCGCTCTCGCCGATGAACCCGATGTGCTGGTCGTGGTAACCGCAGGCGGGCGTTCCAGCGAGGCCATCCCCGGTCCCATCCCCGAAAACGCGCGGCTGGCAGACTTTCTGCCTCTTGACTGGCTGTTTCCCCGAGTGGACGTGATGGTCACCAACGGCGGGTACGGCACGGTAAATCAAGCGCTCAGCTACGGTATCCCGATAATCGGCGCCGGCGCGTCTGAGGACAAGCCAGACGTCAACGCCCGCGTGGCATGGTCGGGGGTCGGCATCGACCTCCAAACCAACACTCCGACAGCAGCAGCACTGCGTGCGGCGGTGCGTCACGTCTTGGATAATCCCCAGTACCGTATACGCGCTGAAGTCCTCGCTGCCGAGTTCGAAACCCTCGACACCACCGCAGAGATCATCGCAGCCCTTACTGAACTCGTCGGCGCTCCGGCGCCGAACTGATCCGGCCCATCACCGCATGCCACATCACTCCGAAGCCGCCTCTGGGCTGCTGAAAACCTGGTCGGGCTGACAGGAGCCGCCGGCGCGACCCGACCATCACCCACATACCAGCGGTGTCCACCATATGGCGCATCCTGCACCGCCGCGGCTTCGTGACACCCCAACCCCACAAAATCCCCGCTGCGGCTGGAAACGCTTCGAAGCCCGACATGCCCAATCAATGCTGCAAGCCGACGTCACCCACTGGCAGCGCGCCGATCACACCAACATCGAGATCCTCAACATCATCGACGACCACTCCCGGCTGGCAATCGCCAGCCACGCCTGAGCCGTTACCACCGGACCCGACGTAATCGACACCTCCACCGCCGCCCTAACCCGCTGGGGCACACCAACATGGGTACTGCCGACAACGGCGCCATCTTCACCGCCACAGCCCGGAGCAGGCGATGCTGCTTCAGTGGCTCGACACTGTCAGCTCAGCCGCCCACAGTGAAGAGCCCACCCGCTCTGCTGGTCGAAATCCGAAGTCAGCGCGCGTTCGTTCTCGCCGATGACCCAGTTTCGTTCCAAGACAAGCTTCTCGAGTCCGGTAATTCCGCCTGCTAGCGGAGATTCCGCAGCTGTTCAAAAATATGGCTCGCTTTCACCTCGAAACGAGGCGGCCGCAATGGGGTTCGGCAGCACTCGGCAAGACGCATGACGGCCAGATCGGCATTGATCATTCCTGGTGATCAATGCGCGGGCCGCAGTTCCTTCGAGCACCGCTGAGCCAAGTGAGACGCCATGGCCTGCGTGTCGAGGATCACTGGTTCCGTCCTGAAAAGGTCGAATCTCAGGTCGGCCGCCTGCGTCTGTTTAGGAAGCATCCCGCGCGGGAGCGAGAAGGTAGTTGGAGGACCATGCCAAGCGAATTGTTGACGACAGCGGCGGCCGAGCGAGCTGAGGCGGAATTCATGTACAGGTTTGTGGCGATGGCGCCGCCACCGGTGAGGACGCGGCTAGGAATTGCCGTCGAACGCATCGGCGGCGGAGTCGCGATGTCGGTGCGCAACGACGTGACCGGTTTCTTCAGTAAGGCACTGGGTTTCGGCTTCTCCGAGCCGGTCACCGCCGACCTCACCAACCGAGTACTCGGCTTCTACGAGGAACACGGCAGCCCTGGCGCGACATTGCAGATGGCTCCCGAGGTATTGCCCGAGGACTGGGGCGACATATGTGCCCGTCACCAACTTCGGGCCAACGGACCCTGGTGGAAGTTGGCATGCCCAATTAACGACGCCACCCCGCAACCGAGTGATCTGCGGGTCGGTCCGGTGGGCCTCGACGAAGTCGATGAGTGGGTAGGAGTCCTCCTCGACGGGTTCGGGATGCCCCACAGTTTGGCCGACATGATGACTGCAGGAATCGACGGCGGGCTCCAGCCATTCGCGGTTTGGGACGGTGAGGAGATGATGGCGGCTGCCGACCTCTACGTCGATCACGGTGTCGGTTCGCTTAACGCCACGGCGACACTACCCACGCATCGCAACAGGGGCGCGCAGACGGCGCTGATTGCCGCACGCATCAGGGCGGCCGCTGAAGCCGGCTGTCGATGGCTTGTCGCTGAAACCGCTGTCGCCGAACACGGTACGCCAAACCCGTCCTTCAGCAATCTCAAACGCGCCGGCCTACAGCCTCGGTATGTCCGTCAGAACTGGATTTGGCGCACGCCCGGCGGCAAACAGTAATACAAGCCTCACAGCCGTATCCCCGGATATCAACTCCAAGAACCGCTTTCCAACCAGAGGCAGAACTCTAACAAGTCCGCATTGGTGGCGAGGGGGCCATGGATTCGTGGGGGGCCGACGGGCGAGTCATCGGGAGAGAGCGCTTGGGCCGCCACGATCACACCCTCGCCAGTGGTACGCATAGTGCACGTAGACCCGCCGAGAATGCATTGACTTTCAGCCATCACCCCGTGGGGGCAGGTGCGAACGACAGCCCTTACTGCCTCGGTGACCTCGACGCCATCGCTTGCGTTGCAACCGGTACACACAAAGGCAATAAAGGCACCGTTGGTGCCGCGAGTGACCTCAGGTGATGACATATTTCGCTCCAAACATTTCTCCGGGCTAGTCCGGTGGACGTCAAGCGGTGCGGGCGGGCAAGTCCACGGCCAGCGACTGGCGCAGCTTGATGCGAGCGCGGTGCATCCGTGAGAGGACGGTTCCTTCCGGAATACCCAGGATCCCAGCGGCACCGCGGGTGTCCATGCCGCAGATGACGACGTAGTAGAGAGTTTTTCGAATCTCTACTGACAACTCCTGCAGCGAAGCGATCAGCCCGGGATTCATTACGTGGCGCAGCGCATGATGTTCGGCGGAAACCGCACAGGCTGCCTCGGTTAGGGCCCTAGCGCCGAGGCGACCTTCGGCAATTTCGCCGCTGAGGACTTCGGCTGGTCGCCGCTGCGTGGCGCGGTGGTTGCTAATCCAGGTGTTACGCATAATGCATACCAGCCATCCCCATGGGTGCGATTCGTCGCGTAGCTCGTCGAATGCCTTGAACGCCTTCAGAAGCGTCTCCTGCACCAAGTCGTCAGCGTCCGCGTCGTTTTTGGTGTACGACCTTGCGCGGCTGCGAAGATCGCCGCAAAGTGGCAACACATGTCGCTCGAACTTCCGCTGCTGCTCCTCGCCAATTGTCGAGCGGGTCGCGTCGATGTCAGATTTGCCCACGGTCACGAGAAATTTCGCCCAACTCTAAACGAGGAACGGCCCGCTCCGACGCCCCATGCGGGCAAGTGCGCCATGATTCACAACTCATGCTCGACAGTGAGGATGTCTGCAGCGCGTTCGCCGATCACGACGCAAGGTGCCATCGTGTTGCCGGTCGTGATCCGAGGCATAATCGAGCCGTCAGCGATCCGGAGACGGTCAACGCCATGGACCTTCAGGTTCCCGTCGACAACTGCCATCGGGTCGCGACCCATCTTGGCGGTGCCAACCTGGTGCCAGTAGGTTGACGCGGCGTTGCGGATGAAAGATTCCAGCTCCCGTCCCCTCAGATTTCCCGGCATGACTTCGCGTTTGACGAACGGCCGCATCGGCGCGGAGTTGCCAATTTCGCGGAGTTTTTCGACGCAAGCAATTGCGGTGCGGAGATCCTCAGGGTGAGATAGCGCGTTCGCGTGGATCCGTACCGGGTGCTCGGGATCCGGTCCGGCGAGACGCACTTGCCCGCGACTGCTTGGGCGTGCCAACGCGCCGAACAGGAACCACCCGTTGGCGGGCAAGCCAAACTGGGAGACGTTTTCCGGCGTGGCCTTCGGGAACCCCGCTTGACAGGCGAATAGATTCGGCGCCTCGCGCTCGGGACTGCTCTTCCAGAACATGGTTGCTTCGCCCATCGAATTGACCGCCGGAGCATCATTGAATTCCCAAACACAGTCGAACGCAATGTGGTCCTGATAGTTCTTGCCCACTCCCGGGAGGTGGTGACGCGTTGGGACTCCAACCTCCCGCAATTCGCCATCGTCACCGATACCGGACTGCATCAACACCTTTGGAGTGTGTATCGCGCCGAGCGAGAGTACGACTTCGGCGGTGGCTCTGATCCGGTGCACCAGCCCCGAATGCAGCACTTCGACGCCGGTCACTCGGTTGGCTTCCATGACGACCCGCCGGACGAGCGCTTGCGCGAGAACTGTGAGGTTCGGACGGTCCATGACAGGGAATACGTAAGTACGGAATATGGAGCAACGCTTACCATCGCGCATCCGCATGTCGGTGAGTGCGGCTCCGGTGCCAGCCTCCATCATCTCGCCATTTGGGCTCCCGTACGTTGGGATCCCCGCTGCACGCGCACCTTCCAGCGTGGCGAGCGCAAGGGCATCTGGGTTCGGTGCAGGCTGCACGAACACGGGTCCTCCCGAACCGCGGTACTTCGGATCTGGTGCTCCGCGCCAGTCTTCGATGCGGCGATAGATCTGGAGTACGGATTCATACCCCCACGAGGTTTCGCCCGATTCTGATGCGAAGTGTTCCCAGTCGTTGCGATGACCTCGCGCCCAGAGCATGGCGTTGACACTCGACCCGCCACCGAGCACCTTTCCCATCGAGAGCGGCAAGGCGCGGCCGTTGACGCCAGCGTCGGGTACGGCCAAGAAACACCAATCGCGAGTGCTACCGAGGTTGGTGGGCCACGCGGCCGCACTCTGCACAGCAGGCATGTCGTCATATCCGCCGGCCTCCAACAGGAGAACCCTCACATCGGGATTCTCGGCCAGTCGGCGCGCGACCACGCAGCCGGAAGAGCCTGCGCCGCAGACGATGAAGTCGTAATCAGCGCGTAGTTCCGCGGAGAGTCGGCTTTGATTCGCGCGGACACGCGCCTCGTATTCCACCTCCGCAGCTGGGTCGTCCTCGATGTGGGCGTACATCGCCGTCCCTTCCGGTCCTTCTCGTATGTGATACGCATCCGAATCGGCGCTCTGCTGAGGTAGGCGTATCGTTGCTATGTGATAAGCATATCATCGATACGAACAGTCCTGATGCCGCGGTTTACAATTTTTACGCGACTGCCTGACGAGGGCGAGGTGAAGATCTCTGGCTTACAGTCGAATTGGCCATCGCGGGCGCGGCGGCAATATCCGGAGCGACAATCGTTGCCTGGGTAGTGCAGATGCGTTCGCAGTGTGGCAACGGCTACAAGAACCCAACGTCCCCCTCTCATCAGGAGGTTCAATGCCCCTCGCATCAGACGCAATCGCCAGGCAATTCTCTGGCCACATCGCACCCGAGCGGGTGCATCGACCCGGCACACGACGCTTCCGCGAGGTGACGGGGCTATGGAACGGCGCAATCACGAAGCGGCCAGACGTCGTCGTACAGCCGGTGTCATCTCGCGATGTTGAGACGACTGTCCGTATCGCCGCGGAGAACGGACTGGCGCTGGCCGTCCGCTCGGGCGGGCACGATTGGGCCGGACGTTCGTTGACTACGGGCGGCGTCGTGATCGACATGTCGCTTATGCGCAACATCACCGTTGACATCGCCACGCATTCGGTACGGCTTGGTGGCGGTGCGTCGGCCCGCGACGTGGCGACAGCCGCAGCCTTGGCAGGGCTGGTCCCAGCTACCGGCGCAATCGGCGGTGTCGGGATGGTCGGACTGACTCTGGCCGGTGGCTATGGCTGGCTGACCGGGATGGCCGGGCTAGCCCTCGACAATCTGCAGGAGGTGGAGTTGGTTCTCGCCGATGGCCGGACTACTACGGCGACGGAGGACCATGAGGCCGATCTGTTCTGGGCGCTGCGGGGCGGCGGCGGCAACTTCGGTGTCGTCACCTCGATGCGGTTGGGATTGCACCACGTTCCCTTGTGCACTGCCGGCGTGATTGCCTTTCCGTGGAGCCAGGCGGAGCAAGTCCTCACCAGGTTCAACGATGTCGCGTCTGCCATACCCGATGAGCTGACGGTGCCCATCAGCGTTGCATCCGGTCCGGACGGCGGGCTGGCGCTGTACCTGTGGCCGGCATGGTCGGGCAATCCTGACGCTGCAGCCGAGTGGATGAAGGCCCTGACCAACTTGGGGCGGCCGATCTTGGCAAGAACGACTCAGATGCCCTACACCGCTGTCCTCGAGCTGATCGCGCCCTACATCGTGTGGGGTCGGCACTATGAGATGCGCACACGGAATATTGCTGCATTTACCTCCGATGCGATCGCCGCGCTCGTCACCGCTGCAAGCACCCGTACGAGCGAGTTCAGTGGCATCTCCATCCACCACTTTCACGGCGCCGCCACTCGGGTAGCGCTCGAGGACACGGCATTCGGCATTCGTCAGCCGCACTTTCTTGTCGAGATACTCGCAGGCTGGACGACGCACGACGGCGCTGAGCACCGCGACTGGGTAGAGACGGCGTACCAGGACCTCGCCGACTGCGCCTTGGTGGGCGGCTACCCGAGCCTCATCGGTCCCGGCCAGGGGGCACAGGCGGACGTAGCCTACGGACCGAACGCCGGCCGGTTACGGTCGATCAAAGCAGCGTTCGACCCGACCTCAACTTTTTCGGCCACTCCACTTCCCCGGCCGCACAGGCACTGAAAGAGGCGTCAGGTTCTCTTGGCGCGCACACACCGGCATAGGCGAACAGCTATCCGGTGTCATTCTCGGAGAGCACGGTCATCCAGAGCTTGGGCGGCATCGCGATGGCTGCCGCCGTGGGCGCGTAGCTCCGCGTCGCAGCGTGAGTACGCCCCGCACAACAAGCGTGCGGCGGTCGACGCCGTGCGCAGAAGCGCGGCGCATAACTGGGAGTGAAGTGCGCTCACGACCGAGCACGACGGCCAGCAACTTGTGCGCTCAGGGCTATGTGACTCACTGCCGCGCTTAAATTCGCCGCTTGTGAAATACGCCTAGGCGGCGACACCGCGCCGCCGCTGAAGGCAGCACCTTTGCTGTTTCGCAGAGGGCCTCGGAGACGTTTTTGTACCGCTTATGACAGACGATCAGCAGGAATCGTTAGGCACCGACTAGCAGCTATGCGAACCCAAAATCGTCCACTAGCAGCGACTTTGCCGACGAATCGGAATTCGTCAGACCCGGACGGACCCGATGATGGGTAATCAGCGGGTCCAGGGTTCGAAACCCTGACGGCGCACTTCGGGGGTGTTTTGGGGCTAGAAGCGTCTGGTGTCGCGCTCATGCCCTCGAGCTATCGGATATGACCAAGGGACCGCTGCAGTTCGAGTTCCCCCCCTCCTCAATGGGGCGGCCGAGCCGGTTCGATCGCGGGTGAGCTCGCTCGTGATCAACTCACGGGGAGAATGTCAGAAAGCCCTTGCTGTAGACCCAGGCCGTTCCGTTCGGCAGCCCCTCGTAGCCACCGAGTTCGATCTGGCCGACACGACACCAGTCGTCCCGGCACGGTTCCATCACCGGGTGCACCTCGCCGACGAGCAGGGTGCCGATCTTCTGCCCCTTACCGTCGGGCTTGTCGTACATGTCGGTATCGGCGATGACCGTGGCCTCCCCCAGCGCCTTCGGATCGGTAGCCGGCTGGTCGTCGGCAGCGCAAATGAAGGGGTAACCCACCGAGTTCCAGTGAGACGCAGCCCAGAACGTCGTGATTCCGTCTTCGGCCTTCACCTGCCATGGCTTTCCGGTCGAGTTGCCGTCGGCAAGGTTGTCGCCGATGAAGCCGGTGAAATGCGCTGTTCCTGGGTCGCCCAGCAGACCGTATTGGTTGGTGTACCAGGTCACCGAGAAGTCGATTTTGCGCCCAGAGATGCTGCCGGTGAGAGTCCCGGCCGGGCCCTGGTCATTTCCCCTGTTGGAGTGTGCAGACGGTCCTAGCGTTGATCCGTTGGCGGCGACCATGATGTCGAAGCCGTTGTCCTGGTGGATGGTGAAGTATTGACCATCAACCGTGCAGTTCGCAGCAGCCTGTGCCGTCGGTGACACCAGCAACCCCCCGGCAACCAGGGCCACTGCAGCGGCCAGCAGCGAACAGCTGTCGACGATCTTCCTTGCCAACATGGCGCTCTCCTACGTGTCGCTCCGATGCTGGGTCAGACGCTACGCATACCTGCAGGTCGGAGAAATCAGGTGTTTCCCTATGTTTGGTACGCAGCGATGCTCTGATCGGGCGCCGCCCATTGTCGGCCAGGGTGCGGTGGAAGCGATCGATCTTTACCGTCCACGTGAGTGCAGGCGTCGCGCCACGCGTAAGATCTGTAGGCCGGGCCCGGGTTCGGAACCCTGACGGCGCACCACATTCCGCGTTTAAACGTCGGTTCGCAAGTGACGTCGTGTCTCCGGTTGATGACTGGCAGTTGTCCCGGTTGACCCTCGACACGCCCGCGACGCAGAACTCCCCGGTATCGAACGTGTGTTCTAATGGCTCCGACCGCCAGCCCGCCTACTGCGGGCCTATGTTCGATGAAGGAGACCGCCGTGACGATGACCGTTGACACTCCGGTAGCAGAAGCGCTGCCCACCCGCCCCGACACTCCCGAAACCTTGACTGCCGCTGGCGAAAACACGGCCAATGGGAGCACGCCGTCGCCCGACGCACCGGCGTCTGATGCCTCGGCCGGCGAGAAGCGCAAGAAGGCTCCGGTCAAGAAGGCGCCAGGCAAGAAGACCAAAACTCTCGAGCTGACTCTCACCGTCACCGGTACCGCCGATGGCGAATGGCACGCCGAGCTCAAGCAGGGCTCCACTTACCTGGCCCGCAACCTCGCGGTGGCGGCCGCAGCTGTCTCGCGCGCGGCCAAAGAACTGCACGAGGATCTCTCTACGCCGATCGACGGTTTGATCGAGGAGGCGCGCTCGCAACAGGCCGCAAGAGTTGCAGCCCTAGAAGCCGAACTCGAAGCCGCCCGCAAGGTTCTCGCCGATCTGGACTGAAGTCACGTCGCGATGCGCTGAACCAACCGCTCGCTCGTGTCCCACAGGTCGAGCGCCTTGGCGGCGTCATAGGAGTCCTTTGACGAATCGATCGGCTTGGCGCCTTCGAAGTAGCGGCCGGTTTCGCCGCTGAAGAAGGGATCGACGGCGAGTGCGGCCAGCCGCCGACCCGACGTCCGCGTGCTGTTGACGTTTGGCAGCACGCGGAGTACCGGAAACACATATCGCCAGAACAGCTTTCCGATCGTTGAATAGTCCCGCGCCAGGCCCGATCCTGGCATCAGCCCGGGATCAAATGCCGTGACGGTGATCCCCTTGGCACCATGGTCGAGCCGACGGTCGAGTTCATAGGCGAAGAGCACGTTGCATAACTTCGACGTGGTGTACCGACGCCGACCTTCGGGTGCCGCGTCGGCGTTTGGATGCGCGAGTTCTTCTGCCGAGCCGTAATGCGGGTCGGGCATGCCGGTGAACTTCGCGGGGTCGTGTGTGCCGCTCGCGACGACAACGACGCGGGCGGGCGCGGTGAGCTGCTCGAGCAGACCAGTCGCCAAGGCGAAGTGGCCGAGATGGTTGACGCCGAAAGTCATTTCGACGCCGTCAGCGGTGAACTGAGTACCGTCGACAACCTGCAAGCCAGCGTTGCACACGATGGCGTGCAACGGGGGAAGCCCGGCTGAGGTGAAGGACGGAATGAAATCATGCACAGAGTTCAACGATGCGAGATCACACGCCATGACCGTGCAACGATCCGGCGCACCGAGTTCCGCGACCGCGGCTGCCCCGCGTTGCAGGTCACGGATGGCAAGAACCACATGCCATCCGTCGCGCGCCAAAATGGCTCGCGCACACTCTAATCCGAGGCCGGCGTTCGCGCCGGTGATGATGACGGTGCGGGTGTTCATTCGTCCTCCAAGAGATTGGGCAGCAGAGCAGTGATTGCCTGAAACATGCGGCGGTACATCCGTGCGACATCGGTCGACTCGGGTTCGAAGTGGTCGGCCAGAAACACGCCGTCGGACATGGCGACGGCGATCGCGGACGCCTCGGCGGCCACCCGCTCGGCCTTCTCAGGTGAGATGCCTTCGGGCAGTAGCGCCGTGACTGCACTGCGCCACCCCGCGATCGCCGTATCGCGGACCCGCCGCACCGCCGCGGCCACGGTGGGATCGTCACCGCGCTCGAGGCCGAGCAGGTAGGCGAGCCGCAGAAAATCGGGGTGTTCGGCGACCAGTCGCGCGGTTGCCTCGAGTTGGATCTCGGGCCCGGGGTTGGCCTCACCGTCGGTCAGTCCGGGAATGGCCGCGAAGAACCGGCTCGCGCCGCGTTCCATGACCGCGGCGAGCACGCCCTCCTTGGATCCGAAGTGCCAGTAGATGGAGCTCGCCGGGAGCCCGCACGCCTTGCGGATGTCACTGATCGAGGTGGCTGCGTAACCGCGCGTGGCCATCAGGCGCTCAGTGGCATCGAGGATGAGCTCGCGCGAACCCTCGCCCTGCTGCTGCCGCTTGGTTAACGCTTCCGGCATGCCCATCTTCCTATCTGTAAGGATCGTTACAGACACGATAGCAGGTCTGCGGATGCGCGATGCACGCTCTATTTGCTGGCGGCGAATCGCAGGGCGAAAAGAATTATCGTGCTCGAAAATTTCTCCCTGATTCCGCCCATTTCGCCTGCGTGTCGGGCGTAACGTCTGGCGCGTTCAGTCACCTCGCCGAGGAGGAAGCCATGCGCGCTGCGAGTCACATCGGTCGGGTCGGGGGGCTGGCGGTAGCCCTCGGCGTGGGCACTGCCATCTTCACCGGGGCGGGCGTCGCGCATGCGACCGAAGGAGACGACTCAGGCGCTGCGCCTACCGGCCAAGAGCAGGGCGGCGGCGGCACGACCACCGCGGTCAAGGAAACCGACCCCGGCGGCCCCGACAAAATCGACTTCAAGCTTCCCCGGCTGTCCGACATCATCGGGCGCCATCGCGCCGATGACACGACGCCGAACTCGAACACCGCCGACTCGATCGTCAAGCGGTTGTCCGATGCCGCGAAGCGGGTGACCGACGCCATCGAGAGCGCCGCCGACGCAGACAACACCGTCGCGCGCACGACGACGACGACCACCGTTGGCTCGTCAACGCGGGATCGCCGTGAAGCGCGGGCGGAACGTGTCGACTCGCAAGGATCCACACCGGAGAACCTGACGGAGGGCACAACCGCTGCGACGAACAATGTGGTCGCCAATCACTTCGTGAACCGCGCGGCGGCCGTGAAGGATTGGATCGCGTCACCTCTCGCCGCGGCAGGACGATCCGTCGACACGACGCCGACGGTTCCCACACCGACGCCGCTGTGGACGCCGCCGCAGAATCTCGCGCCGTTCGGCACGATGAAGGCCGCCCCCGGCACGGGCACGACCGCCGTCCGCACGACCAGCATCCTGACGTCGATGTTCGGCTTCACCAACCCGTTCGCCGGCAACACACCTGGATCGCCGGTGGGCGTGAACCCGCTCTCGCTCGTCCTTGCTGGCGCAGCGCGCCGCGAGATCGGCATCGAATCCTATACGCCGCAAGCACTTTTGGCGCCGACAGGGAATTCGCTCACGTATGCACCAGTGCCGACTCTGTTAAACGGTGTCATCACCGGAACCAATCCGAACGCACTGCCGGGACTCACTTACACGGTAGTAGGTGACCCCAGCGGCGGCGGCAAGGTTCTGCTCGACGCGAACGGCAACTACACGTTCCTGCCCAATTACTCGTCGCTGCAGAGCCCCACGGCCACCGAATCGTTCAAGGTATTGGTAGCCGAGACAACGCCTTTCACCACCGCAGTGACCCAGATTCCCATCCTGGGCAGCGTTGCGTCACAGCTCATTGTGGTTCTGCAACAAATACCGGTCGTCAACGTCGTGCTTTCGCCACTCATCGGACGCTCGACGGTCAAGACCGTCATCGTTCCGGTGGGATCACTCGTGTATACCGGCACGACGCGCAGCCCGGTGGCATTCACCGTCATGGTGCCCTCGGACGACGGCGTGATGATCAGCACCAACTACTTCCCCGCATACTCCGTCGTGGCGAGCGGCGGCACGACGGATGCGCCCACCATCCTCAACGGTCCCGGCCTGGCGACCGCGGGCAACATCGACCCCAACGCACCCGACACCGTCGACGGCCTGGTTCCCGGTATCAACTACCTGCGTGCAGCCGGCTACAACGTCGTCACATGGGACCCACGCGGCGAGTTCGACTCGACCGGACGACTCGAACTCGACTCACCGGAATACGAAGGCCAGGACGTCAAGAACATCATCACGTGGGTCACCGCCAACACCGGCTATACGCACCAGGACGTGGACGATTCCGGAGATCCCTGGATCGGCATGGTCGGCGGGTCGTACGGCGGCGGCATTCAATGGGCAGCGTCGTCTGTCGACCCGCGAATCGACGTGATCACGCCGGGAATCTCGTGGAACACGCTGACCGGATCCCTCTACACCAACGAGGCGTTCAAGACCTCCTACGCATCCCTGCTACTGCTCGGGCTGGTGCAAAGTGGCTCCCGGATCAATCCCGAGATCTACGCGGGCATCATCACCGGCGACATCCTGGGCATCCTCACCCCCAGCCAACAAGCACTTCTCAACCGCAGCGGCCCCGGCGGTCCCGATGCCTACATTCAGACCATCGACATCCCGGCCATGCTCATCCAGGGCACCGTCGACGTGCTGTTCCCGTTGGAGCAGTCGATCCTGAACACGGAAGGCCTGACGGCATCGCCCGCGGTGAAGGTGATCTGGTACTGCGGCGGACACGGCGTGTGCCTGACCATGAACCCGACCCAGCTCGCGCAGCAGGAGACCTTCCTGCGGTTGAACACCATCGCGTGGTTGGACACCTATCTCCCTGAGGCGGACGGCACACCCGACAGCCCGGTCGGCGCTATTCCGACGTTCCAGTTCGTCGACCAGAACGGCGACCTCTGGAAGTCGAACGACCTGCCGCAAGATTTCACAGGTACGACACTCACGGGCGTCACGAATCCGGCGGCCACCGGCGGGCACCTCGTACTCGTCCCGGTCCTCGGTGGATCCGGGCCGCAGTCGCTGGTACCCCTTCCCTATTCGCTCGGGTTGGGCGCGCCTGCGAGCAACGCGATCACGGTCCCGATCACGCCGACTCTGACCGACACGCCGAACGTCTCCGATTCCCCGACCCATGTCGTGGGGTCGCCGCACCTCACGTTCGACTACTCGGGTGTCGGTACCAGCCGCCACGTCTACGCGCAGATCGTCGACAAGAACACGGGTCTCGTCGTCGGCAACATCGTCACCCCGGTCGACGTCACCCTCGATGGCCGGTCACGTACGGCCGACATCGACATGGAAGACATCGCCTGGACGTACACCGACGCGTACGGTACTTCGACCCATCCGAACAACTACAAGGATCTGGAACTTCAGATCACCAGCTCCGCCACGGCGTACGAGAACTTCACCGCGTACGGGTACATCGACATCTCGAACGTCCAGGTGACGCTTCCGACCGCGGCCGCCGGCCAAGTCGCGGCGGGGAACTGGAACCCGAGCTACCTGTCGATGTCAGCCTGACGAGACGTCAGTCACTGAGCGCGCAGCAGATCGACCTCCGTGGCAGTGCTGACCCGCTGCGCCGGAATCCCGGCGTGATCGCACGTCTCCGCGACTGCACTCGCTGAATCGGCGGTGAATACGGCGAACAGCACTTCGTCGGTCGGCACGGCGAGGAGATTGAGCAGCCGAACCGCCGAACCCTGCTCGGACATCAGCACCGCGGAGTCCTTCAGCCGCGCTGCCGTGTCGTCGAGGGGCTCCTCCGCAATGGCGGAGTGATACCACTCAACGAGATAGCAGGGCGTTGGAGCTGTCATTGATTGAACGCTAACCGGATATGAACGAAGAGGAATCGGGTGTTTCCCTATCCCCCACGACCGATCTGTGAATTTATTGGCCGGAAGACTCGCCAGCGGGAGCATCACCGGAGCCCGCGCCGTCGTCGCCTCGACCCGTGACGGTCTTGACCGCATCACGCACCCCGTCACGGAATTCACGGATACCGTCGCGGATGCCCTGCCGCAGAGTGCTCAGACCCGCGCCTCCGGCGCTCTGAGTGCCGGCGTTTCCGCCAAAGATCCGAGGACGGGGCTTGGTGGTCTCGGGTAGATCCGGACCGCTCAATTCGGCCATGACCTTCTGATTCGTGCCCTCATCGAGGTTGGTGCCCGCGTCCAGATCCTCGACGTCCTTCGGGTCATCAACGAGCGGCTTCTGGTCAGCCACCAGCGGCGCCGGACTCGCCTCGACGTCGATCGTCACGACGCGGGTGTGCTCGGGCGCCCCGAAGTTCGTCACCGCCGCCGGCTGCCGGTTCAGCACCGTGCCGAGGCCGCGCGCCAAGCCGAGTGTCAGGGACACCGGGCCTGGATCTGGCTTTGTCGGGTCGAACGCGTCTCCAGGCGTGAGCAGGCCGGGGAACGCTGTCGTGCTCGATAAGGCGAACCCGTTGAACACTCCATCTGCCACGGTGCCGGGCGCAGCGATCAGTGCGCGCAAGAGCGCTCCGGAACCGGGTTCCGCGTTGTTCAGCGCATCGACGATGCTCTGGATCGCAACGCCGGTCTTGCCGATCCCGCTGAGGACGGGGCCGACAGCGGCCTTCAACGACTTGGCGAGCACGACGCTTCCAACGGTCGCCACGTCGGCGCCAAGCAGCTTCAGCGGTGCGCCGACGACGGCGACCACAGCGGGCACGAGTGTCACGTATGTGCGGATGAGGGTGACGATCGCCAGGTCGACGTTGCCTTCCGCTGCTTGGCCGATCGCTGTTTCGACGGCGGCGGCGGCATTCTCCAGAAGCGCAGGCAGGCTCGCTCCAGCGAGAGGGCCGAGGGATTCGAGATCATCGACGAACAACTGAACGTCGCCCGACGGATCGTTGAACAAGCTGTCGAGCGCAAGCTCGAGAGTCCAGCCGGTCGGCGCGGGCAGCGCAAGCGCCGAACCGATCAGGGCCTCGAGGTTCTCCAGCGCTTCCCTGACCGTCTCGACGTAGGTATCCAACGGACTCGCGGACTCGTGCACGGCGGGGTTGACGATTTTCACGTCGGGCGGTGTGGCGATCACCGGTGCGATGGCAATTGCGCCGGCTCCGACCACAGCAACGCCTGCTGTCATGTACGGACGGAGAGCGTTGCGCATGGCGGGTCCCTTTCACAGACTGTGACCGCGGCCACATATGAAGGTACCTGGCAATCGCCTGGCAAACTTTAATTTGCGGTAACCGCCTGCAGCCATTTTGTCGGGATTGCATTCAACACCGCATCGCCCCAGGACCGCGGAACGCCACGATACTGCCATCGGTCGATGGTTGCCGGCGGATCAGCGTCGTCCGACCTCATCTCAAAAGTCGACCAGAACCGTCAATATGTGCTACGCACCACCTGTGGCGAGTGCGATTATCCAGATCGCGAAACACGATCAAGTAACGGGGATGTATCGACGATCCGTAAGACGCCCAGTCAAGCAGCATAAAAGCAGTGAGCTGTGTTAGTCTTCCGTTAGCTGGAGGCAGTTGCAGATGCAAACTATTCTGGCTCGAAGGATGGAATGGAGGCTTAGCTGATGCTAGCGTTCGACGCAATGCACACGTCAGATTCGTCGACCCATTCCGCCGCAAATCATGTTGCTGCGCAGGTCACCGACGTGCACGAGCCTCAGTTCGTACGCAATTGCAGCCGGCTCGGCCGCAGCGCGAACCCGCCAGGATTTTCCTTCTCCGACTGGCTACGGGATCGGCGTAGTCGCTGAGAGCGACCTGATCAGCGCCTGAGTTTCCGGACGAACAGCGCAACGAGCACGGCCGCCAATCCGGCCAGCGACATCGCCACCGCCGGCTTCTTCACGAAACCAACGACCCCCGCCTTTACGTCATTGGCGATTCTTTGCGGATTGGCGCGCTCGGCGAGGGAATCGACGGTGAGTGCCAACTGGTCACGGGCCTGATCGATGTCCTGCTTGATGGTGTCGGGATCTCGATCCGCCACTTCGTCCTCCATGTCCGCGTTGGCCCGAGCGCTTGTGCTTTCCTCGCGTCCGCACGCACCACGTGCTGCTCGCGTCCGCACTGCCTTGCCGAACTACCCTAGATCAGCCGGCGCCAACCGCGACGCACCGGTGGAGAAGAAAGGGATCACTGGTGGCACAGACTCCACGCCTGGAGGTGGGCGACAAAGCCCCCGCGTTCAGCCTGCCCGACGCCGACGGCAACACGGTCTCGCTGGCCGACTACCGCGGCCGCAAGGTCATCGTCTACTTCTACCCGGCGGCTTCGACCCCCGGATGCACCAAGCAGGCGTGCGACTTTCGCGACAGCCTTTCCGAGCTGAACGACGCCGGGCTCGACGTCGTCGGTGTCTCCCCCGACAAGCCGGAGAAACTCGCCAAGTTCCGAGACAACGAGAAGCTCACTTTCCCTCTGCTGTCCGACCCCGACCGCAAGGTGCTGACGGCATGGGGCACCTACGGCGAGAAGAAGATGTACGGCAAGACCGTCCAGGGCGTCATCAGATCCACCTTCGTCGTCGACGAGAAGGGCAAGATCGAGGTCGCGCAGTACAACATCAAGGCCACCGGCCACGTCGCCAAGCTTCGCCGCGACCTATCCGTCTGAGCGAGGTCAGGCTTCGGCGTCGAGGATGCGCGTCCGCGCCGGATCATAGAACGGCTGTAGCTGCAGTCGTGCCGGGAGCTCGCCGTCCGGCGTCTGAACCGCGAATACCTGCTCGCGCAACCAATCTCCGGTAACCCCACCCTCGTGGGACACCTGCGCCAGGCCCACCGGCCCACCGAGGGTGTAGCCGTAGGCGGCCGCCCGCACGTAGCCGACCCACTTGCCGTCGATCGTCACGGGCTCGTTGCCGAAAAGGTCGGCCGACGGGTCGTCGACCAGTACGCTCACCACGCGGTTTGACGGCAGGGCCCTGCGCCTTGAACTCCTGGAGCGCGTCACGACCGACGAATCCGCCCGGCTTGTCCCATGCGATCGTGAATCCCAGCCCTGCCTCGATCGGATTGTCGGTGTTGTCGATGTCCACGCCGATATCGCGGTATCCCTTTTCCAGCCGCAGACTCGACATCGCCGCAAGCCCCACCGGCCGCAGCCCCAGATCCGCACCGGCGGCGGTCAATTCGTCGAAGACGCCTAGCGGCGTACTCCGCGGGGATGTGCAGCTCCCAGCCGAGCTCACCGAGGTAGGTCACCCGGACCGCAAGCACCGGTGCGTAGCCGACGTGGATCTCCCTCGCCGACAGATACGGAAATCGCGTCGTTGGACAGGTCGGCATCGGTGAGTCGAGACAGCAGGGCACGCGATTTGGGCCCCTGGACCGATAGCAGCGTTGTGCCAGAGGTGATTTCGGTGACGACGACAGTTTCACCAGATCGAGCTTCGCGACGGATCATGGGTTCGATGCGTCGGTGGATGAGATCGCTTGCTACGACGAGGAACTTCTCCTCCCCGAGCCGGGTCACGGTCAGGTCTGCGGCGATCCCGCCCGCGCTGTTGAGCCACTGCGTGTAAACCAGTCGCCCGATCTCGCGATCGACAACACTGACCGAGAGCCGGTCGAGAACCCGTCGCCGCATCCGGTCCCTGCACGAGGAATTTCGCCATCAGGCTCATATCCAGAACGCCGACATCCTCGCGTACCGCCCGGTGCTCGCGGCCCACGATGCTCGAAGCTGGCCTGCCTGCCGAAATCGAGCGTGGTGGCCGGATGAGCCCCGTCGGTGTCGTACCACTCGGCGAACTCCCAGCCGATCGAGGCGTTGAAGTGACCGCCCGCGGCCACCAGTCGGTCGTGCAGCACCGAGCGCCGCACGTCGCGGGCCGAGCCCGGCTTCCAGGAGGGGTAGACCGCGTCGCCGAACAACACGCCGAGCTGCTCGACGGTGCGTTCGGCGCGAAAGCGGCGGGAGCTTTCGTGCCGGGCGGCCCGGTCGATGGCGTAACCCGTGACGTCGACCGGCGGTACGCCGTCAACGATCCAGTGCGCCATGACATTTCCGACGCCGCCGCCCGTCAGAATGCCGAGCGAGTTCATTCCCGCCGCCACGTAGTAGCCGTCCAGTTCGGGGGCAGGCCCGAGCATCGGCCGGATGTCTGGAGTGAAGGACTCCGGGCCGCAGAAGAACAGCCGGACACCGACTTCGGACAGCGACGGAATGCGCGCGAGCGCGGCGTCCAGGTACGGGCCGACGCGCTCCCAGTCGGGCGGCAGCGTGCCGAACGCGAAGCTTGTCCGGCACCCCGTCCAGCGACCACGGGGCGCCCACCGGCTCGAACAGACCGACCAGCATGCCGTCGCCCTCGGGCCGGTAGTAGCCGTAGCGGTCGGGGTCTTCGATCACCGCCAGGTCGTGATCCATGCCGGGGACGGTGTCGGTGATCAAGTAATAGTGCTCGGCAGCCTGCAGAGGGATGCAGACGCCGTCGCGCGCGCCGAGTTGGCGGGCCCACATGCCTGCGGCGTTCACCACGACCTCGGTCTCGATGCGGCCCTTGTCCGTGTTGACAGCCGTCACGCGGCCGCGCTTCGTCTCGACGCCCTCGACGGTGACGCCCTGGATGACCCGCACTCCAAGTGCCTTGGCGCCCTTGGCCATCGAGGTCGCAACGCCGACCGGATCGGCGCGGCCCTCGTCGGGTACGTAAAAGCCGGCGAGAACGTCGGAGGTGTCCAGCAGCGGCCACATGTCCTGCAGTTCCCTGGCGCTGATCTCGTGGTCGTCGACGCCGAAGCCGTGCACCCAGGCCGACTCGCGGCGCAGCGCCTCCAGGCGTTGCGGGTTGGTGGCCAGGCTGACGTGTCCGACGGGATTGAACCCGGTGGAGTGGCCGGTCTCCTTCTCGAGGCGCTCGTACAGGTCGCGCGAATACCTGCTGAAGAACAGCGCGGTCTCATCGGTCATACCCGCGGAGGTGATCAGGCCCGCGGCGTGCCAGGTGGTGCCCGCGGTGAGTTCGTGTTGCTCGAGCAGCACGACGTCGGTCCACCCCAGGTGAGCGAGGTGATAAGCGATGCTGCACCCGGTCACTCCACCGCCCACGATGACCACGCGCGCCCGATCAGGCACGTCCTTGGCGCTGCTCACCGGGCGTGGCCCCGGCCGCTGCCTACCAACTCGACGAAGGGGTGTTTGAACATTCAGTCAGCGTGACACAATTCCTGCATGCGCGAAACCGAAACCTATGACGTCGTCGTGATCGGAGCCGGCTTCGCCGGGTTGGTGGCGGCCCGCGACCTGCTCGAAGCGGGCCGAACCGTGGTGGTCCTCGAGGCTCGCGATCGGGCCGGGGGTCGCACCTACAGCACGACGTTCCCCGGCACAGACGTCGTGATCGACCTCGGCGCCGAATGGTTCGACCCGCAGCGCCATCACTACATGGCGGCCGAGGTGGCCCGGTACGGTACGCGGTTCGTCGAGGCGGACAAGGGCGGTGAGAACCGCTGGTTCCTCGACGGTCGCCACGCCGACGGCGAGGAGCCCGACGGGCTCATCGACATGAATGAGTTGGAGGAGGTACTCGACCGCCTCAGGGCCGACGTCGCACCGGTGGTCTTCGCCAAGGGCTTCGACCAGGTGAACACCGCGGAACTGGACATCCCGTTCAGCGAGTACCTCGCCAAACTCGATCCGCCCAAGGCGATCGCCGACCTTCTTCGAGCCCAGTCCTACACCCTGACCGGGGCCCTCCCAGAGGAATTCTCGGCCCTGGTGTACCTCCGGGAGATCGCGGGCTTCGACAACGATCCGGCCTACTCCTTCTTCGCGTCCCTGGCCCGCGTCGACGTCGGTAGCGGCGGCTTGGCCGAACGCGTCGCTGACGAGATCCGCGACCATATTCGGCTGGGCGATCCGGTCACCTCGGTGACCGAGTCGGCAGGCCGAGCGGACGTGCTGACCGCAGGCGGAAAGCGCTTCTCGGCTCGCCGGTGCGTGGTGGCCGCGCCGCTGAACACCCTTGGCGACATCGATTTCGAACCGACCCTTCCGCCGGCGCTGGCCCGGTTGGTGGCGCAGGGCCACACCGGCCGCTGCGTCAAGGTGTGGTCCAAGGTGGCCGGCCTCGAGCACGTCTTCGCCATGGGCTGGCCGGGAATCGTCGAGTGCACGCTGAAGGCCACGGTGCACGAGGCAGGCGGGGAACGGGGCATCTTCGCTTCGTTCGGACTGGAACCCGACCTGGCCGTCGATCGGCGCGACCTGCTGCAGGACGGACTGGACGGGCTCAAGTTGGGCGCCACGGTCGAGGAGATCTACGGCCACGACTGGATCCGCGACCCGTTCTCGAAGGGCACCTGGCTGGCGCTGCGGCCGGGACAAGCGCCCGACCTTGCCCAGGTGGAATCGCAATGGGGCGTGCGTCCATCTGGCCGGAGCGGACTTCGCGGGCGTGTGGTCGGGGTGGGTCGACGGGGCGATCGAATCGGGCAGGACGACGGCCGCGGAGGTGGACGCGGCTCTGCAGAGCGACCTATCGGTCTGACGCCAGGTTCGCCAGCAGCAGCGCCTCGGCCGTCGCGGCGCGTTCCAGCACCCCGAGATCCAAGCTCTCGTTGATGCTATGAGCTTGCGTCCCAGGATCTTCCACGCCGGTGACCAAGATCTTCGCCGACGGAAACGCATCGGCGAATTCCGCGATGAACGGAATCGAGCCGCCCACACCCATGTCCACCGGCTCGTTGCCCCACGCCTCGCGGAAGGCCGCGCGGGCGGCGTCGTAGACCGGCCCGCTCGCGTCGATCGCGTACGGCTGGCCGATATCGCCTGGCGTGACAGTGACTTTCGCGCCCCACGGCGCGTGCTTCTCCAGATGACGGGTCAGTGCTTCCAGATGGGCCCGCGCGTCACCGCCAGGCGCCACCCTCATGCTGACCTTCGCCTGCGCCCGAGGGATCAACGTGTTCGACGACGACGCGATCGGCGTGGTGTCGATTCCGATCACCGTGATAGCGGGCTTGGCCCAAAGCCGTTGCGGTGCTGAACCGGTACCGATCTCGGAGACTCCGTCGAGCAGACCGGAGTCCTCCCGCACCCGCTCCTTCGGATAGTCCACATCGGCGGCGGTCGCCTCGTGCAAGCCCTCGACCGCGACGTTGCCGTCGTCGTCATGCAGCGACGCCAGCAGCCGCACCAGCACGCTCAGCGCATCGGGCACCACGCCGCCCCACATCCCCGAGTGCAGGCCATGGTCGAGCGTGGCGACCTCCACGACGCAGTCGGCCAACCCGCGCAGCGACACCGTCAGCGCGGGAATCTCGGTACTCCAGTTGTCCGAGTCGGCGATGACGATGACGTCTGCGGCCAGCGTCTCCTTGTGGGCTGCCAGCAGTCGGCCCAGCGACGGCGAGCCGGACTCCTCCTCGCCCTCGACGAATACCGTCACGCCGACCGGCGGCTGACCGCCGTGCGCGCGGAACGCGGCGAGATGCGTTGCGATGCCTGCCTTGTCGTCGGCGCTGCCGCGGCCGTACAGACGGCCGTCACGCTCGGTCGGTTCGAAGGGCGGCGACACCCATTGGGCGGGGTCGCCCTCGGGCTGCACATCGTGATGGGCGTACAGCAGCACCGTCGGCGCGCCCTCCGGCGCCGGGTGCCGCGCGATGACGGCAGGTGCCCCGTCCTCGCTGACGATCTGCACATCGCCGAAGCCCGCCTGCGACAACAGCTTTGCCACCGCTTCCGCGCTGCGCTGCACCTCGTCGCGGCGCGCCGGGTCGGCTCCCACCGACTGGATGCGCACCAGGTCTTCCAGATCCTGCCGCACCGACGGCAGTACGTCGCGCACGCGCGCCACCAGATCGCTCATAAGACGAGGTTAGCGCTCAGCGCTCCTCGAGCACGGCGACCGCGGCCGCCGTATCCCCCTCGTGCGTCAGCGACAGGTGGATCGTCACCTTCTCGAGGTGCTCGGCGATGGCGCCGGTCAGCCGCACCCGCGGCCGACCCCACATATCGGTCACCACCTCGATGTCACGGTGGATGCCCTCCGGCAGCACGGGCCGCTTCGAGAACCGCGACCCCGACCACGCCTTGATGACCGCCTCCTTGGCCGCCCACCGGGCCGCCAGGTGCCGCGCCGCCGACGAACTCTTGTCCGCGGCGTCGCGGCGCTCACCGGGCGTGAACGTCTCGGCGAACACCGTGCCGGGCTGGTCGACCTGCTCTGCGAACTCGGGGATCGAGACCAGGTCGATGCCGACGCCAACGATGCTCATCCGGACACTGCGCACACTCAGCGGTCATCGTGTACACCCCGTCCTCGCCAAGCCTGGACGTCGGATCGAGCAGCATGTCCGCCTCTTCGCGGTTCTCCGGCGCCTCATCGTCGAGTCGACGGTTGCTCGCAGGCCGCTCGTACAGCGGCTTGCCGCCCGCGATCGCCGAGGCCAGGCGTCGCTGGCCCTCGAAGATCCGTTCGCCTGCCCGCTCCTGGTAGGCCTGCCGCTGCTCGGGATCGAGCGCTGCGACGAAGGCCTGCGGGTGCACCAGCGCGATGACGCCCGACACGTGACCGAAGCCGAGGCTGGTGATCAGGCCCGCCTTCAGCGGGAACTTCTCCCCAAGCCGCAGCGTCTCGCGCACCCACACGAAGTGCTCCGAGCCGGCCAACTCGTCGTCGACACAGTCCAGGCTGCGGTTCGGCGGGATGACGCCGTCGCGCAGCATCTGGCACATGCCCATCATCTGGAACACCGCCGCACCGCCCTTGGCGTGACCGGTCAGGCTCTTCTGCGACACGATGAACAGCGGCGCACCGTCCGAGCGGCCCATCGAGTCGGCGAGCCGCTCGTGCAGCTCCGTCTCGTTCGGGTCGTTGGCCAGCGTCGAGGTGTCGTGCTTGGACACCACCGCGATGTCGTCGGCGCCGACGCCCAGCTTGGCCAGCGATCGGGCCAGCAGCGATTCCTTGCCGCCACGACCGGCACTGAGCGCGCCGAGGCCGGGAGCCGGGATCGAGGTGTGCACGCCGTCGGCGAACGACTGCGCGTAGCCGACCACTGCCAGCACCGGCAGACCCATCCTCAGCGCGAGGTCACCGCGGGCCAGCAGGATCGTGCCGCCGCCCTGAGCCTCCAGGAAGCCGAGCCTGCGCCGGTCGTTGGCGCGGGAGAACTTCGAATCGCTGATGCCCTTGGCCCGCATCACCTCGGTGTCGGCGGTGGCCGCCATGTCACCGAAGCCGATGATGGCCTCCAGCGTCAGGTCGTCGAAGCCGCCTGCCACGACGAGTTCGGCCTTGCCGAGCTTGATCTTGTCGACGCCCTCTTCCACCGAAACAGCCGCAGTCGCGCACGCGCCGACCGGATGGATCATCGAGCCGTAGCTGCCGACGTAGGACTGGATCACATGCGCGGCAACGACGTTCGGCAGAACCTCCTGCAGGATGTCGTTCGGCTTGTTCCGCCCGAGCAGGTTGCCGTGATACATGGTCTGCATCGAGGTCATACCGCCCATGCCGGTGCCCTGCGTGCTGGCCACCATCGCGGGGTGCACCCAGCGCATCAGCTCGTTCGGGCTGAAGCCCGCACCGAGGAATGCGTCGACGGTCGCGACGATGTTCCACACCGCCACCCGGTCCAGCGACGTGTTCATGTCGGCGCTGATGCCGTACACCGTCGGGTCGAACCCGGTCGGGATCTGGCCGCCGACGGTCCGCGACAGCTTCGTCTTGCGCGGAACTCGGATCTCGGTGCCCGCCTTGCGGGTGACCTGCCAGTCGCTGCTGCCTGCCACCTGCGTCGCAATGGTGTGCTCGGGATCGAACTGAACGAACGCGCGAGCGTCGGCCTCCGACGACACCACGAAGGTGAAGTCCTTGTCGAGGAACACCGAAACCAGAAGCGGTGACGCGTGATCGGGGTCGATCGCGCCGTCGTCGACGAACTCGCGGATGCCGGTCCGCTCCACGACCGCGTCGTGATAGCGCTCGACCAACTCCGACTCATCGACCAGGTCGCCGGATTCGGCGTCATACCAACCCGGCTTCGGATCGTCCTCCCACTTGATCAGCCCGGTGGTCCAGGCCAGCTCGAGAACTCCGGCGGCAGACAGTTCGTTGTCGACCTCCATCTCGAAGCGGGTACGCGACGAGCCGTACGGGCCGAGTTCGGCGCCACCGACGATCACCACCATGTCGGCGGGGTCGATGTCGAGGTCGGCCCACGCCGGGGCCGGCGCCGAGGTGAAGCCGCGCGGCGGCGACGGCAGCGCGGCGATGGTGCCGTCCTGCTCCTCGCTGTCCTCGGCGGCCTCTGCGGCCATGTCCTCGCGGGCCTTGGCGGCCAGCTCGGACATGTCGATGTCGATATCGCCGAGCCCGCCGGTGAGGTCGGCCTTCAACGGCTCCTGCGCTGCGGCCACCTTCGACTCGATGTTGCACAGCTCGAGCAGCATGGTTGCCATCTGCTCGGTCGAGTAGGTGGTGACACCCGCCTCCTCGACGGCGTTGACGATCGCGTCGTTGGCACCCATCAGCCCGGTGCCGCGTGTCCAGCCGATCAGCGCGTGCGCCAGGCTGACCCGCTGCGCCCATGAGGACTCGGCGCTCCACCGCGTCACGACCGCGTCGAGTGCGGACTTGGCTTCGCCGTACGCGCCGTCGCCGCCGAACATGCCGCGGTTCGGCGAACCGGGCAGCACCACGTGCAGCCGCGACGCGATATCGCGCTCGGAGCCGATGTGCGAGAGGCCGCCGATCAGCCGCTGCACGGCCCACAGCAGAACCTTCATCTCCATCTCGGAGCGAGAGCCCGCCTCCGACAGGTCGCCTGCGACCCGCGGTGCCGCGAACGGGAACAGCAGGGTCGGCGTCTGCGCATCCTTCAGGTGAATGGACTTCGGCCCAAGGCTTTCGCTCTGCTCGTTACCGACCCAAGCCGCGAGCGCGTCGATATCGGAGTAGGACGCCATGTTCGCGGGAACCACCCACAGCGCCGCGCCGAAGCGGGCGTTGTCGCGGTAGAGGTTGCGATAGAACTCGAGACGGTTGTCGTCGAGCTTCGACGTCGTTGCGATGACCGTTGCGCCGCCGTCGAGCAGACCGGCGACCACAGAAGCCGCGATCGAACCCTTCGAAGCGCCTGTCACCACGGCGATTTCGTCGCTGTAGCGACCCTTGCCCGGATTCTCCGCACCGGCCGCGGCGCGGCCGAACAGCGAGGCGTGGACGTTGCGGCCCGCGGCAAGGGCCCTGCCCTGCCACCACGAAGCCTGCTTGCCGACGACGTGGCCTGCACCCTCGAACCGCTGCGAGAGCTGCTGCCACTCGGCGTCGATGTCGCCCTCGTCCATCAGCCACAGCTTGACCAGGTCTTCGCGCGCGCTGGCCCACCGGTCGTCGAACAGCACCGCCTTGCGGGCGTCGAACACCGGCGCCACCAAACGCGGCCAATCCGAACCGAGTTCGGCGGTGACGAGCTCGATCAGCTCCGCGTCGGTCGACGCCTCCGGAGTGCTGACGGCATTGTCGAGGCCCAGCTGGTTGAGGATCGTGCGCGCTGCTGACGCCAGCACGCCGTCGCGGCCGGTGACCTGCTCTGCGAACTCGGTGAGCGCAGCGGAATCCACCACGCCACCGCCGGCAGCTCCGGCCGCCGATGGCAGCGCAACAGCGATACCGCGTCGGCCCGCCACCGCAGCCACGGCGGCGTCGATGACCTTGTCGACGGTCGCGGCATCGGCGATTGCGCCGTCGTGCAGACCGCCGAGGCTGCCGCCGCGCACGCTGGACCCTTCACGGGTGCCGAGCGCGAACTCGACGGTCACGTGCTTGGCCCAGCCATCCCCGAGCTCCCAGGTCTTCTTGACCCGCTCGGCGATCGCGGCCGGCCGCTTGCCCGCAGGCCCGAGGGCCGTGCGCAGCTGATCGTTGATCGAATCGGAAAGCACTGGGCCGTAAGGCTTGTACGTCCTCGCGAGCTTGGTCACCTGACCCTTCAGCCCGGCCAGATCGGCCTCGGCGGCACCGTCGATGGCACCGAGGTCCAGCTCAGAACCGAGGTCGACCAGCAGCTGATTGCGCCGCGACGACGCACCGTCGGTGATCGACTCGATCGAGTCGAGCGCCTCGATCTGATCGATGCGCATCTTCGCCGAAAGGGCGATCAGCGCCATGGTCGCATCCGCTGCGTCGAACGGAATGTCGTCCGGCTGAGGTGCGCCCGCAGGCGCGGTCGGGGCAGCAGGCGCCGGTGCCGCGGCTTCGGCGGCGGCCGGAGCGGCAGCAGCCTCTGGCGCGGTCGCCGGCTCGTCGTCGACGTCGTCGTCCTCATGCGCGGGGTCGGTGTCGTTCGCGAAGAGCACCGGGGCGTCGCGCTCGGAGTTGAGCACTTCCGTTGTGTTGTGCGAATACTCGGGCAGCTTGAGCGTATTGGTGGCAAGGCCTGCGACCGTCGGCGCGGACTTCACACCGATCTCGACGAAGCGCTCGACACCGAGTCCGCCTGCCGCCTCCTCGATGAAGAGCAGATCCTGCGTCTCGATCCAGCGCACCGGGCTGGCGAACTGCCAGGCCAGCAGCTCGATGACGACCTTGCGGCACAGCTCGCGAGGCTTCTCGTTCCGCCACGTGTCGTAGTCCGCGAGGATCTCGTCGAGTGGCTCGGCGGGAACCAGATCCCTTATCTCCTCGATGAAGTCGCGGTCCAGGGTGAACGGACGCGGCACCAGGTTCGGGATGTACTTGCCGATGAGCAGTTCGGGGTCGGCGTCACGCGGCATGACACGCTCCAGCGAGCGGCGGAAGTCGGCGACGCCGATCCGCAGCACCGAGGAGTGGAACGGCACGTCGATGCCAGGCACCAGGATGAACGACCGCTTGCCGCCGGAGATCTCGCGGCGCTTCTCGACCTCTTCCTCGAGAACCTCGAGGCCGCGGACCGTACCCGCGATGGCGTACTGCGAGCCGCGCAGGTTGAAGTTCACGATCTGCAGGAATTCGCCTGTGCGCTCGGAGATCTCGGCGACGAAGTCGACGACGTCGTTGTCGTCGAGGTCGATCTGCGACGGCCGGATGGCGGCGAGCCGGTAGTTGGACCGGCCGAACTCGTCGCGCGGCACGATGTCGTGCATCTTCGAACCGCGGTGGAACACCACCTCGAGCAGCGCATCCAGTTCGTACACACCGCTGACGCACGCCAGCGCGGTGTACTCACCGACGGAGTGGCCGCAGGCGATGGCGCCCTCGACGAACGCGCCCTGCTCACGCATCTCGGCGACCTGCGCGGCCGCCACGGTCGCCATGGCGACCTGGGTGAACTGCGTCAGGTAGAGCACGCCCTCGGGATGCTGGTAGTGCACGCCGCTGGCGATCAGGCTCGTCGGGTTGTCGCGCACCACGTGCAGCACCGAGAAGCCAAGGGTTTCGCGGGTGAACTTGTCGGCGGTGTCCCACACCTTGCGGGCGGCCTTGGACCTGGCGCGCACGTCCATGCCCATGCCCTTGGACTGAATGCCCTGGCCGGGGAACGCATACACCGTCTTCGGAGCGGCAAGCTGAGCCGTCGCCGACATCACCAGATCAGATCCGACGCGGGCCGCGATCTCGAGAATCTCTGCGCCACGGTCGATTCCGACACGGTCGACGCGGACGTCGACCTCGTCGCCCGGCAGCACCATGCCAAGGAAGCGGGCGGTCCAGCCGACCAGCCGGGCAGGCGGCATTGCCTTGCCGTCGGTGGCCGTGACGACCTGCTGGGCGGCGGCGGAGAGCCACATCCCGTGCACGATCGGCGACTCGAGACCGGCAAGCAGCGCGGCCGCGCGGTCGGTGTGGATCGGGTTGTGGTCACCGGAGACCACCGCGAACGCACTCATATCGCCGGGTGCGGTGACGGTGACGTCGCGACGACGACGGCGCGGCGTATCCGTCGCGTTGTCGGTCATCGCGCCACCTGCGCGAGGCGGGTCGGTGAGCTCGAGCGCCCCGGTGCGGCCGCGGATCGCGAACCGCTCCTCGAGCTTGGCCAGCTCGACACCCTCGGCGTCGGAGATGGTGACCTCAACGGGCACCACGCGACCGACCTCGGTATCGGTGGCCGCCAAAGCCGTTGCGGTGACAGTCAATTGAGACTGGTCCTTCGGCAGCTCAGTGAGCAGGTGCGCGGCGTGGTCCAGGTGGACCAGGCTGAGCAGACCCTCGACGACGGGGAAGCCCTCGTCGGTGACGGCCGAGCCGATAACGGAGAACACCGCGGGCCAGCAGAGGCCGACCAGCGCGTCGGGCACCACCCGGAGGCCGGGTGCCAACGGCGCGCCGAACGTCGCGGTGACGCCGGTGTGATCGGCGACCTTCTCCGGATCCCAGTCGACGGTGACCTGTGCGGTGTTGTCAACAACGGCGGGCAGCGTCTCGGGGCTGTCGGCTCCTGCGGCGATCGCCAGCACTGCGCGCATCGCATTCGATGCATCGTCGACGGTGACGACGGGCATGCCGCCGTCGACCGTCGCGGCAGGCAACGTGAACCGGATCTTGATCCAGGTTCCGGAGAGCGGAACGCTCAGCGTGACGTCATCGTCGCCGGACAGCTCCAGCCGCGAACCCGTGGACGGGTGTGTGGCAGAACGGTTTTGGTTGACCTGCCACTTGGCCGGCTCGCCGATCCGGTGCACCGGGTTGATGGCGGTGCGGCCCGCCCACAGCACGTCGGGGGCGTCGAGCACGACGGCAAGCGGTCCGGTGACGTCGCCGCGCGCCTGGCGGCGGGTGACAACGGCGGCGGGCTCGGCGCCCGAAGCGAGCACCTCGTCGATCGAGGCCTGCTCGAAGCGGTCAAGCAGTTCACCGACCGGCTCGTCGAGCTTGGTGATGCCTGCGACGGCCTGCGTGCCGGGGATGATGCACACCTGGTCGGCGTCGTAGCGGGCGTCGTGGGCCTGCCACAGCGAGTCGCTGCGCCACCAGCGCCGCACATCCTTGTCGATGACGGGCACGAAGTTGACCGGCTTGCCAAGCGTCTTGCACAGCTGGATGAAGAACGGCACATCGGCCGGGTGCAGCTTGATGGTGTCGGCGTCGGGGTAGCGACCCTGCAGCGCGGTGAGCGCCTGCGCCGGCTTCTCGAGCAGCGCTTCATCATCGAACAGTGTCTCGATCGGCCCGAAGTCCTTCGGGTGCAGACGGGCCTCGGCGCGCTTGAGCATCTCGGCGAACCGGTCGCGCCAGGTGTCGGCAAGCCACGGGCTGCCGGGCGCGGCGGTGTCGGCGGTGCTGTTGCCGTCGCCGATGGCCAGCTCGACGTAGCGCCGCAGCAACTGCATGTACGTCATCTCACCGATGTCGCCGAAGTACGGCTTGCAGGTGTTCGCCATCGCGGCGATGATCTCGTCGCGGCGCGCGGCGACGGCTTCGGCGTCACCGGCCACCTCGTCGAGCAGCCGACCGCAGCGCGATGCGGCGTTGTCGATCTCGTGGATGTCGGCGCCCAGCTGGCTGCGGCTGGAAGCCATGCCGCCCTGGGCTTTTCCGGCGCTGATCCATTGGTCGGTGCCACCGGTCTCGACCAGCATCCGCTTGACCGAAGGCGATGTCGTCGCCTCTTTGGTCGCCATCGCGGCGGTGCCGACGAGGATGCCGTCGACGGGCATCAGCGGGAAGCCGTAGTCCTGCGCCCAACGTCCGGACAGGTAGTCGGCCGACCGCTGCGGGGTTCCGATGCCACCGCCGACGCAGACGGTGATGTTCGACCGCGACCGCAGCTCGGAGTAGGTGGCCAACAGGAGGTCGTCGAGGTCCTCCCAGGAGTGGTGGCCGCCTGCGCGGCCGCCCTCGACGTGCATGATGACCGGCCTTGTCGGCACCTCGGCGGCGATCCTGATGACAGAGCGGATCTGCTCGATGGTGCCCGGCTTGAACACGACGTGGCTGATGCCGACCTCGTTGAGCTCCTCGATGAGCGCGACGGCCTCTTCCAGCTCGGGGATGCCCGCGCTGATGACGACGCCGTCGATCGGTGCGCCGGACTGACGCGCCTTCTGTACCAACCTCTTTCCGCCGACCTGGAGCTTCCACAGGTACGGGTCGAGGAACAGCGTGTTGAACTGGACGGCACGGCCGGGCTCGAGCAGTTGCGTGAGCTCGGCGATGCGGTCGTCGAAGATCTCCTCGGTGACCTGTCCGCCGCCCGCAAGCTCGGACCAGTGGCCGGCGTTCGCGGCGGCCGCGACGATCTTGGCGTCGACGGTGGTCGGGGTCATGCCGGCGAGCAGGATCGGCGACCGGCCGGTCAGCCGGGTGAACTTGGTCGAGAGCTTCACCGAGCCGTCGGGAAGGGTGACGAGCGTCGGGGCGTAGCTCGACCAGGGCTTGGCCACCTCGGGCACCGCGCCGACGGTGAACAGGTTGCGCTGCCCGCCGCGCGTCGCGGCGGGCACGATGCCGATGCCGAGGCCGCGGATGACCGGTGCGGTCAGCCGGGTCAGGATGTCGCCGGGCCCGAGGTCGAGGATCCACCGGGCGCCGGCCTCGTGCAGTTCGCTGATCTCTTTGACCCAGTCGACGCGGCGCACGAGGATGGCCTCGGCCATTTCGCGGGCCATTGCGACGTCGATGCCGACGGCCTGCGCCCAGTTGCCGACCATGTCGATGGCGTCCGACAGCCGAGGCGTGTGGAAGCCGACCTCGACCTGGACCGGGTCGAACATCGGGTTGAACACCGCGCCGCCGCGAACCTTGTTCTTGCGCTCGGCTTCTTCCTTTTCGGCGATCTGCTGGCAGTAGAGCTCGAAGCGCGACAGCTGCTCGGGCGTTCCTGTGATGACGACGGAGCGCCTGCCGTTGCGGATCGACAGCACCGGCGGCAGCACGGTGCGGACGTCCTGCGAGAACTCTTCGAGAAGCTCGGCGATGCGCGCGGGGTCGGCGTTGGTGACCGAAACCATCGGCGGGCGGTCACCGAGGACGGAGATCCCGCGGCGGCGGGCGACAAGCGTGCCCGCGGTGCCGATCAGCTGTGCCAACGCCAGCAGTTCCACGTCCTTGGCGCCCTTGGCCGCGAGGGCCTCGACAGCCAGCACGCCCTGTGAGTGGCCTGCGACGGCGACGGGCGGCGTTTCTGTCAGATCCATGCCCTGGCGGCTCAGCGCGCGCACAGCGGCCATCTGGGTCAGCAGCACGCCGGGCACGGACACCGCCGCCGACGTCAGGTGCTTGCCGCTCGGCACGGCCTCCTCGCCTGCCAGCGCGCGCACCCAGTGCATCGGCTGGAACCCGATCGGACGAACCACGATCAGCTCGCGCGCGACCGGACTCAAGCAGCAGCTCGGCCTCGCCGACAAGAGTCGCCAGTTCGGCCTCGATACCGGCCGAGGACACCAGTTCCTCCAGCGACTCCAGCCAGGCGCTGCCCTGCCCGCCGAACGCGACGGCGTACGGCTCGCCTGCGGTCAGGCGGTCGACAAGCGCGTGGCTGGACTGAGGCACTCCTGATTCGTCGTCGCGGCCGGTGGTCACCCTGTCGTGTTCATTGATCGTCACGTCTCGTAATCTCCTCAAGTCCTCTTTGTGCACGTCTCGCGTCGTACGTCGTCGTATCTGGGCTGTCGGTGTCTGGGCCGTGTGACCCGGCTCCCCTGAGGGGTCACACTTGATTCCTCGTCGAATCACGACTGGCTTCGGACTCATCCCGCGTATCGGATGGTCTGACGGCCGTATGTGGACCGTCCCTCGGACACTCCAGCCGTACTAAGAGTGTCATAAGGGCAAGCACCATTTTCGGGCCCGAAATGGTTACTGGCGAGTTCTACGCGCGGGTAACCATGTGTTGTGTAACACGTGGCTCGAAAACCGTCGAAGGCATCTGGGACAAACGTCCTGCATGTAAGTGGTTACGGTCGAGTAGGCGAAACAGTGCAGATCAAAGCATGACTGTTACCAAATCGTTATGTAGAAATTTGGTCTCGTTGTCGCTGCCCGCGTGCCCCGATCAGACACGACAATGGGACCGAATTTGTCTTGTCGAGAGCGTCAGCCAACGAAAAAAGTTTGCTGGCGTTACTTACTGATCGGTAATATTCAGTCCCATTGACCGAACCGCGGCTTGAGGACGTGGTTGATGTCCACCCCGATGCCGCCGACGTTGCGCTTGTCGATCTCGACCTGGTGTAGATGGGCGGCGGGGTGCGTGAACCCCTTCGGCGAACCCCAGTTGTGCTGCCAGAAGTACGAGCCCAGGCCGTCTTGAAGTGCCCAGTCGATGGTTTTGGAGTTGGCGTAGACGCCAACCCGCTGATGACCCAACACCGTTTCCCAAGCGCGCAGATACGGCGCAACCTGGGCCTTGTACTGCTCATATGACGGGTCGTCGTCGATCGACGTATAGATCGGCGCACCGTATGAACCGCCCGCGGCGACGTGTAACTGCCAGCCGCGCTTGGCGTGCAGGATGCCTGCGTTCTGGCCGCCAAGCCAGTCGGCGGTGTCCTGCTTGCCGAACTGGTAGCAGGAGACGATCTTGAGACCGCTCTGGTAGAGGTCGCGGGCCTCGGGCAGCTGGATCGGCTTACCCAGCATCCACTGTCCGCCGGGTCTGCGGTCGGACACATAGCGGATAGCTCCGTGTGCGCCCGCGGCGCGGATATCGGACGCTTTGATGACGCCGGCCGCGTAGTCCAGCAGGATGCCCAGCGGCGCGGCGCTCGCCTGTGCGGGCGCGACGAATGACGCCGCGGCGTAGACCGCCGGGGCCGCAGCCGCGCACTTCAGCAGGTCCCGACGGGACATGAACACGTGCCACAGGATACGACAGGAACCTCTAGTTTCACTCCAACGCCACTGGTCACTCCCTTGCATCAAGATTCTCAACCTGTCCCGCGAACGTTCCTTACCGGTCGACTTCTCGCCACATTCTCGACCGGTACGAACGTTCGCGAACCGGAGCAACACCCGTTTTGTGTCGTTTGTTGCGGCCGCTACTCGCACTTCGCCGCAACAAAACGACACAGTTCGGCGAGCGGGCATGATCGCGGGGTGACCGCAGAGCTGACCCTCGAGCCGTTCCGCATCGCGATACCCGACGACGACCTCGCCGATCTGAAGCGCCAGGCTGGCCGCGACGCGCTGGCCCGAACAGTTGCCGGGCACACCATGGCAGCGCGGCGTTCCGGTCGACTATCTGCGGCAGCTCGCCGATTACTGGGCCGACGGGTTCGACTGGCGCGCCCAGGAGGCCGAACTCAACTCGCACCCGCAGTTCCGCACCATGATCGACGGCCAGACCGTCCACTTCCTTCACATCGAATCTCCCGAGCCCGATGCGCGGCCGCTGATCCTGCTGCATGGCTGGCCCGGATCGGTCGTCGAGTTCCTCGACATCATCGGCCCGCTGACCAACCCCCGTGCGCACGGCCTCGATCCCGCGCAGGCGTACCACCTCGTCATCCCGTCCCTCGTCGGGTTCGGCTTCTCGACGCCGGTGTCGGGTCCCGGATGGAGCGCGCTGCGCATGGCGGAGGCCTTCACCACGTTGATGGCGGGCCTCGGCTACTCGCGCTACGGCGTGCAGGGCGGCGACTGGGGCTCCTACATCGGGCCGTTGATGGGCAGCCTCGCCCGCGACCGCGTGATCGGCGTGCACGTCAATGCGACCGCGTTCGGATTCATGCCCGGCAAGGACCTGACCGACGAGGAGGTCAGCGTCACTCACCGACCTCGAGCGCACCAAGGTGGCGCTGGCGCGGGAGTGGGCCGCCGAGAAGACCGGTTACTTCAAGGTTCAGGGCACCCGGCCGCAGACGCTCAGCTACGGGCTGACCGATTCGCCTGCCGGGCAGCTGGCCTGGATCGTCGAGAAGTTCAAGGAGTGGACCAACGCCGCAAAGGAACTCCCCGAGGATTCGGTGCCGCGCGACCGCCTGCTGGCGAACGTGTCGCTGTACTGGTTCACCGGCACCGCGGGCTCGTCCGCGGACATCTACTACGAGACAAGCCATGCCCGCTCGTTGCCGGAGCCGTCGGGCGTGCCCACCGGCGTCGCGGTGTTCGCCGAGGATGCGGCCATCCGTCGATACGGCGAGAGGTGGCACAACGTCACCCACTGGAGCGACTTCGACAGCGGCGGACACTTCGCCGCGATGGAGACACCGCAGTTGCTCGTCGACGACATCCGGGCGTTCTTCGCGACGGTCACCTGAATACGATTTCGGCGCGGAAACTCGCGCTCAGCGTCGGTAATCGCGCCGAAATCGCTGATGACGCTGCGGGTTGGCCGCGGAATTCGTAGGATCTGCCAATGCCCACGGGGATGGCCAGCGGAGCGCTGCGCGTCGATTCCGCCGCCGTTGACGATCCTCAAATCGAACTGATCGGCGTCCGAAAGGAATTCGGCGACTCGCGCCACAAGGTGGTGGCCGTCGAGGGCGCCGACCTGACCGTCGGCGACGGCGAGCTCTTCGCGATCCTCGGCCCGTCCGGATCGGGTAAGACCACCGTGCTGCGCATGATCGCCGGATTCGAGCAGCCGACGGCCGGGACCATCCACCTCGGAGGCGTTGACGTCACCGCACTGCCTGCGCGCCGTCGCGACGTCAACACCGTCTTCCAGGAATACGCACTGTTCCCCCACATGACGGTCGCCCAGAACGTCGAATACGGGCTGAAGGTCAAAGGAGTTGCGCGCGACGAACGCCGCAAGCGCACATCCGACGCGCTCGACATGGTCCGGCTCAGCGGTGAGTCATCGCGTAAACCCGAGCAGCTGTCGGGTGGTCAACGACAGCGGGTTGCGTTGGCGCGCGCGCTCGTCGGACGCCCGCGGGTGCTGCTGCTCGACGAACCGCTCGGCGCACTCGATCTCAAGCTGCGCGAGCAGATGCAGATCGAGCTCAAGGAGATCCAGCGCGAGGTCGGCATCACGTTCATCATCGTGACCCACGATCAGGATGAGGCGCTCACCCTGTGCGACCGACTCGCAGTGTTCAACGAGGGCCGCATCGAACAGGTCGGCAAGGCGCGCGACGTCTATGAGAGCCCGGCGAACCGGTTCGTCGCCGACTTCGTCGGCACATCGAACGTGCTCGACGGATCCGCCGCGGAAACTCTTGTCGGCAGGCCAGGCACTTTCGTCGTGCGGCCGGAACGCATCGCGGTCTTCGCGCCGGGAACCGACCCCGTCCCCGGCGTCCAGACCGTGGACGCGACCGTGCTCGAGGTCATCTACGCCGGGCCCACCACGAAGATCGCCGCGACGACTGCCACCGGAGTCACGTTGACCGCCACCGTCCTCACCGCCAGCACCTGGCTACCGTCAGATCTTCAGCACGGCACCCCAATCACGTTGGCGTGGCCGGAAAAAGCCCTTCATCAACTGTCAAACGAGGAGTAGCCATGAAAGCAACCGTCCGAATCGGTCTTGTGCTCGGCGCGTGTGCCGCGCTGATCGTGGGGTGCTCGGGCTCCGACGAGTCGAGCGACTCGGGCGAATCCCCGCCGAAGATGGAGGCCTTGAGCTCCGTCGGCGACGGCGAAGGCGAACTGAACCTCATCGCATGGGCCGGTTACGCCGAGGACGGCTCCAACGACAAGGCCGTCGACTGGGTGACCCCGTTCGAGCAGAAGACGGGCTGTCAGGTGAACGTCAAGCTGGGCAACACATCTGACGAGATGGTTCAGCTGATGCGCAGCGGCCAGTACGACGGCGTATCGGCATCCGGCGATGCGACGCTGCGGCTGATCTACGCCGGCGACGTCGCACCGGTGAACACCGACCTGGTGCCCAACTATGCGACGATCTCCGACTTCCTCAAGGACAAGTCGTGGAACTCGGTCGACGGCCAGATGTACGGCGTGCCGCACGGCTGGGGCGCCAACCTGCTGATGTACAACCTCGACGTCGTCAAGGACGCGCCCGACTCCTGGAGTGCGGTGTTCGACGACGCCGACAAGTACAAGGGCAAGGTGACCGCCTACGACTCCCCCATCTACATCGCCGACGCGGCCCTGTATCTGTCGAAGACGAAGCCGGAGTTGGGCATCAAGGATCCCTATTCGCTGACACCCGAACAGCTCGATGCGGCAGCCGATCTGCTCAAGAAGCAGCGGGAGAACATCGGTGAGTACTGGGCGGACTACACCAAAGCGGTGCAGGCCTTCGAGTCCGGGACGTCGGTCATCGGCACCACCTGGCAGGTGATCGCGAATATGATCGGCACCGGCAACAAGGTCCAGGTGAACACGGTGCTTCCGAAGGAGGGCGCAACCGGGTGGTCGGACACGTGGATGGTCGGCGCGAAAGCCGCGCATCCGAACTGCATGTACAAGTGGATGGACTGGATCACCTCGCCCGAGATCAACGCGCAGGTGGCCGAATACTTCGGTGAGGCACCGGGGCAGACGAAGGCGTGCGAGTTCACCACCGAGAAGGACTTCTGCGACATCTTCCACGCGACCGACGCCGACTATGCCGCCCAGATCCACTACTGGACGACGCCACAGAAGCAGTGTGTCGACGGCAGCGGCGACAACTGCACGACCTACGACGAGTGGGTCACCAAGTGGCAGCAGATCAAGGGGTAATAGAAGCCAGCCCGATCTCGGTGTCCGCGCGGCGCCGGATCTCGCTGGGCTTCCTCCTTGTCCCGCCGATGGCCTGGCTCGTACTGGCCTACCTGGGATCGCTTGCGGTGCTTCTCGTCTCGGCGTTCTGGGGCACCAACAGCTTCACCGGCAAGGTGGTGCACAAGTTCACCACCCACAACATCGTCGCAGGTGTTCACCGATTCGGTGTTCCGGGTCACCACGCTGCGCACGATCGGCGTGGCACTGCTCGTCACGGTGATCTGCATCGTGCTCGCGGTGCCGTTGGCGCTCTACATGGCGAAGGTGGCCTCGCCACGGATGCGGGTGCTGCTCGTGATCGCGGTGACGACACCGCTGTGGGCCAGCTATCTGGTCAAGGCGTACGCATGGCGAATGCTGCTCTCGCCGGAGGGTCCGCTGGCCTGGGCGGGCGGCTACACACCGGGCTACGGGCTCACGGCGACGGTGATCACGCTGGCCTACCTGTGGCTGCCGTACATGATCATCCCGGTGTTCGCGGCGTTCGACCGGGTGCCCGACTCGCTGATCGACGCCAGCTCGGACCTCGGCGCATCCGATCTGTCGACGGTGCGGATGGTGATGGCGCCGTTGGTCTTTCCCGGCATCGCCGCGGGGTCGATCTTCACGTTCTCGCTGTCGCTCGGTGACTACATCGCTGTGACGATCGTCGGCGGCAAGACCCAACTGCTCGGCAATGTCATCTACGGCCAACTGGTGACCGCCAACAATCAGCCGCTCGCCGCTGCGCTGTCGATCATCCCGTTGGCCGCGATCATCCTGTATCTGCTGGCGATGCGCCGCACCGGCGCGTTGGAGAACGTCTGATGCTGTCGAGCGGCGCGCGGCGCGCGGTCAGGGCATGGACCGTCCTGATCCTGCTGTTCCTCTACGTCCCTTTGGCACTGGTTCTCGTCAATGCGTTCAACTCGTCGCGCACGTTCGCCTTCCCGCCGAGCGGATTCACCACGCGATGGTGGGTCACCGCATGGCACAGCGAGGGGATGTGGAAATCGCTGGGCAATTCGGTGGTGGTGGGCCTCGCCGCGACGGCGATCGCGTTGGTGCTCGGCACCATGGCCGCATTCGCGGTGCAGCGCTACCGTTTCTTCGGCCGCGAGGTGGTGAGTCTCCTTGTGGTGCTGCCGATCACGCTGCCCGGCATCGTCACCGGTATCGCCCTCAACGCGACGTTCACGTCGGCACTCGGCGTCACGCTGGGCATGGCGACGGTGATCATCGGCCACGCCACGTTCTGCATCGTCATCGTGTTCAACAACACGCAGGCGCGCCTGCGCAGGCTCGGCGCAGGCCTGGAGGATGCCTCCGCCGATCTCGGCGCATCGCCGTGGCAGACGTTCCGCTACGTGACGTTCCCGATGATGCGCGGCGCTCTCGTCGCGGGCGCAATCCTGGCGTTCGCGCTGAGCTTCGACGAGATCGTGGTGACGACTTTCACCGCGGGCCCGACGGTGCAGACGCTGCCGATCTGGATATTCGGAAACCTGTTCCGGCCCAACCAGGCACCGGTCATCAACGTCGTCGCTGCGGCGCTGACGCTTGTCGCGATCATTCCGGTGTGGCTGGCCCAGCGCTTCGGCGGCGATCCGGCGACGACGCGGGTGTGAGCTACGACCCGGTCGACTTCCACTGCCCGCGGGCCAGGATCCCGGTGGTGTAGTCCGATACGGCCGACACCATGTGCCGTTGCAGTCCCTTGTCGAGCAGGTGTGTGACGACTGCGATGCCGAGATCGCGATAGTCCTCGATGAGCCCGGCGACGTCGTCCTTCTCATCGGGCGTTGGCACGTATCCGGCCCCGTAGCGGGCGGCGATGGCCTCCTCGAGCGCGGCGACCAGAACGGCCGCCAACTCGTCGATCGTGCCGCCGGTCGATTCGACCACCCGCAGGATCATCTGAACGTAGGAGAGCTGATCGGTCGAACGCGTGACGATCTCGGCCATCGCCGGATGGGTGAGGGACACCGAGTTCTCGACGAGTTCGGCCAGCCCGCACGACAACAGCCGCTGCGCTTCGTCGCTTTCCGGGTCGAGATCCAGCGCGACGGCCGCAGCGCGGGTGTCGTCGTCCTTGCTGCCGAGGATCGCCTGCTGGACGCCCAGGATCGCCGCGAGGTCATGGCCTTCCCGCATGCGGGCGAAGAACTCGGCGATGTGCGCGCTGTTGAACCCTTTGCGAAGCAACTGGTTGATGGTCTTCAGCTGGGACAGGTGGTAGTCGTCGTAGAACGCCGAGCGGCCCTGCCTGCGCGGCGGGTCGAGCAGGCCGCGTTCGCGATACGCACGGATGTTGCGTGAGCTGACGCCCGAGATCCGCGCGAGGTCGTCAAGCCGGTACTCAGCCAACCCAGCGGCACCAGTCGTCGACGGGGGCGGCAACCTCGCATGCGGACACTGTAATACCCCCGGGGCGGCTTTGAGCGAAGTCATGGCCGTTCAGTGAAGACGTCAGACTTAGGTTAGCCATGGCCAGCTATCTGGACATATGACGCAATACGTGATGCAGATCACCACACGGTGGCGCAGTTACAGCCAACTTCGGCTGGGTGCCCCCAGCAATTCCCGGCGACCTGGTGAGTGATCTCACCGGTAATGAATTGGCATATCCCCCGCGCGCTGCGGGACCATGAAGCGGTCAGTCATTAAGACAAAGTCATCGACGTCATCGACGAGGGAGTTCCTGCGTGCGTCCCTGGATCGTGTGGGCCACCGGACTCTTGGCGTACATCGTCGCCGTCCTCGACCGCACCACGCTAGGCGTCTCCGGTCTCGAGGCGGGCGACCGCTTCGCCGCAGGCCCGGGCCTGCTGTCGTCGTTCGTCGTCCTGCAGATCGTCGTGTATGCGGGCGCTCAGGTGCCCGCGGGCCTGCTGCTCGACCGCTTCGGTTCCAAGGCGTTGATCCTCTCCGGCGCCGCGGTGATGGCGGCGGGCCAGCTGACGCTGGCATTCACCGAATCGCTGCCCGTGGCCATTGCCGCGCGCGCGGTGGTCGGCCTCGGCGATGCGGTCACGTTCATCTCGGTACTGCGGCTCGTGCCGCACTGGTTTCGGCCGAATCAGGTCCCGCTGGTGACCCAGTTGACCGGTATCTGCGGCCAGCTCGGCCAGGTGCTCTCCGCGGTGCCGTTCCTGGCTCTGCTCGCGGGCGAGGGCTGGACCACGGCATACCTGTCGGTGGTCGCACTCGGCGTGGTGTCGATCGTGCTGACGTTCGCGTTGGTCAAGAACACCCCCGACGGCAAGGTCGACGATCCGCCGTCGACGTCCGTGCGCGAGGTGTTGGCGAGCGTCAAGACCGTGTGGCTGCGCCCCGGAACGCGACTGGGCTTCTTCACCCATATGGGCACCCAGTTCTCGGTGACGGTATTCGCGCTGATGTGGGGACTGCCCTACCTGACTGTCGGGCAGGGGTTGTCGGTTCACGTCGCGGGAACGCTGCTGAGCCTTTCGGTCGTCGCGGCGATCGTGGCGGGCATCGTCATCGGCATCTTCACCGGGCGAAGGCCGCACCGGCGGTCACGGCTCGTGCTGGCCATCATCGCGAGCAACGCCGCGATCTGGACGGTCGTGCTCGCGCTTCCCTCTGCCGCGCCACTGTGGCTGCTGACGTTGCTCGTCATCGTCATCTCAGTCGGCGGGCCCGGTTCGATGGTCGGCTTCGACTTCGCCCGCACATTCAATCCGAGCACCACGCTCGGCACCGCCCAGGGCATGGTGAACATGGGCGGCTTCCTGGCGTCACTGCTGGTGATGCAGGCGATGGGCCTGGTGATCGGCGCGGTGGGCGGTTACTCGTTCGAGTCGTTCCGGCTGGCGTGGACGGTCCAATACGCGATCTGGGTGCTTGCGACCGTCGGAATTCTCATCACCCGCAGGAAGACGCGCAGGCTGATCGCCGAGGAGCGAAATCTCTTGGAGGGCTTCGACCCTCATCCCCCGGAGCCCGCGCAGTCGCGGTAGCGAAGGCCGGCCGGAGCCGCGTCAGTCGATGTTTCATCGGCCCCTACTGAAACGGCGGCCGCTTCTTGACCTGACCAATTCGGACGCTCGCCATCGCGAGGCTGTGGTGCCGCTCGCATCTCGGGCGCGACTCCGGACGACTACGAAGAAGGCTTACCCGACTCCAAGTCGGCTAAACGCGCCGTCATGGCGTCGTCGGCATGGCGGTACCCGCGCACTTCGTATCCGATCACGGTCACCGCGGGGGCAAGCATGACGATCAGCAGCGCGTTCGCCATCGACATGCCCCTGTCCACCAGCACCACCGCAGCCACCAGTACCGCTGCGGTGAGCGTGAGAAGCAGCAGGTTGAACGCGTCCAGCGTGTGGATCAACGACGCATAGAGCAGATAGACCGCCGTGATGTAGACCGCGATCGGTATCGCGACGGACAGCACCGTGCCGACGGCGTCCAGCTTGGAGTGGTGCTCGACGTAGTAAGCGGCGGCGTGAAGACCGGCGCCCGTGGCCACGATCGCCCCGAACACCACCAGGTGCAGATAGCCGAATCGGAACGACAGATCCCGGCGGGCATGCAGAAGTCGCGACTGCGGCACGATGAAGTACACCCACCACATGCCGAAGGTGAGCCCGGTGCCCGCCACCGCAACGAGGACTGCGGCCACACTCCAGCCCTGCGACGAGACGACCGCCGACAATGACGCGACGGTGCCGACGACGCCCTCGCCGAGCGCGATGATCGTCAACAGCGAATACCGTTCGGCGATGTGGTGCGCGTGCCACGGAGTGCCACCCATGCGCCGCTCCGCCAGCCACGGCCCGAACATCTCGAACGCCACCAACGCGGCCGCCCACGCGAACGTCGTGACGATCGATGTGCTGGCGGGGATCATCGCGATCCAGCCGATCTGAGCGACGGTGACGACGGTGGCGTAGGTCAGGCATGCCGAGCGTCGCTGCGGGTCCTGCTTCGCCGCGCGTAACCACTGCGCCACCAACGCGATTCGCATCACCACGTAGCCGGCCACCATCACACGGTTCTCGACGTGCCCGCCTTCGGCTATCGATGCGTACATCGCAGGGCAGTCCGAGGGCGAGGATGATGACGCCGACCATCTGCAGCATCGTCAACAGCCGGTAGACCCAGTCGTCTGTGTCGTACGCCGAGGCGAACCAGCTGAAGTTGATCCACGCCCAGCAGATGGCGAAGGTCGCGAAGGCGAACGCAGCCAGCCCGGCACCGATGTGATCCTCTGCGAGTTGGTGGGCGAACTCGGAGGCCGCGATGCCGAAACCGATCACGAAGGTCAGGTCGAACAACAGCTCCAGCGGGGTGGCCGCGCGGTGCAATTCGTCGGGGTCGCGGCCCGACATCCGCCGGATCCGATGCACCTCGACACGCTGGGAGCTGTGCGGCTCAACCTCGCTCATGAACTGCAGAGTGTGCCAGCCGACGCGGCACTGTCCAGGCACACCCGGCCGATTCTGCGACGTTCTCCCCATCACGCTTTCGGGTGCGGGGCGTTTGCTGACGACGGGGTTAATTCGCCCGGGGCGCGGGTAGTCCCCCTCGAGGTGGAGGGATATTCACATGAGCGGACGACGTGGTGAGGTCATGGACGGGGCGGACACGGACCCGCTGACGGTTGTGTCGGTCTGTCCCGCATGCGGCTACCCGAGTGCAGGTATGTGCGCCAGTTGCCGTCAGTGGGATGGCACCCCTTGGGGGTCGCGGACGCTTCGCGATTAGGTGACAAAACTCGTCGAATGGCCGCCCGTCCCTTGGTGCCTGCTGGCGACCCAGATGGCGACCATCGGCACACGCTAGCCGTCCGGTCATTCATCTGTCGGCCTCGCGCTGATTTCTCAAGTGCTCGAGCGGGATTCGAAGCCCTGCAGCCAGAGCGTGCGGCTACTGCACATCATGCCGCGGCGGTCTTCTACTTACAGCTCCGCACAGAGACAGGTAGTCGACTACGCATGCCGTCGCGCCCCGCGCTTCGCATCATCAACCCCAGAGGGTCACGCGAAGCGGGAGGCGGCACACAATGTCGGAACAGTTCACGGTCACGATGCTCGGTGGTTTCGAGGTCTCTCGCGACGGCCAGCCGCTGGACTTGCCGCCCTCGTGTCAGCGTCTGGTCGCGCTCGCCGCGCTGAAACGCCGCGCCGTGCCACGCAGTTGGCTGTGCCGGACGCTGTGGCCGACAACCGAGGCCGGACCGCGCGACGGCCCGGTTGCGCACCACGCTGTGGCGGCTGCGCCCGATGGGTGCCGGACCCTTGCTGTCGGTCACGCCGCAGTCGATCGCGATCGCGCCCGATGTGGCGGTGGACTGGTATGAGTCTGTCGACCTGATCGGACAGCTGCTCGGTCATTGCGGGCCCGCGCGGCCGCACCGCGACGTCGCCACCTTGCTGCGCCCTTTGCTGCGGGAGGGCACGCTGCTCGACGGCTGGACCGACGACTGGAACGCATACGCCAGGGAAACCTACCGTCAGCTGCGGCTCGACGCACTCGACACGCTCGTGGGTGCATGCGCCCAGAACGGGTAGTGCACTACGCGTGCGTGTCGCTGTGAACGATTCCTACGCTTATATCGTCCAATAGATACACACCGAACAAGCGCACCGGGAGAGAGTCGTGAACGCCCTACTCGTGACCTGCCTGAGCCTGGCGCCACTCGCCGCGCTCGGCGTGCACGACCTGCAGGCGCGGCTCGAGCGCTGGGACTACGAACGGCACGCCGAGGACTAGATCGAGCTAGCCTCGGTCGAGTGGACGAACTCTCCGACGACGTAATCGCTTTCCTCTCCGAGGGCACCAAGACGGCGAAACTCGGTTACACGGCATCCGACGGCCGCCCTCTTGTCGCTCCCGTCTGGTTCGTGGTGGACGACGGCCAGCTGGCCTTCAACACCGGCAAGAACTCCGCGAAGGGCCGCGCCCTTGCCCGTGACCCGCGCGCGGTGATCTGCGTGGACGACGATCGGCCGCCGTACTCGTTCGTTCAGGTGCAGGGAACCGTATCGATCAGTGAGGATCCCGCCGACCTGCTCGACATCGCCACCAGGGCGGGCGGCCGGTACATGGGCGCCGACCGGGCCGAGGAGTACGGCCGCCGCAACGGGGTACCGGGCGAGCTGGTGGTGCGGCTCCGGCCGACGAAGGTGCTCAAGGCCTTCGACCTGGCTGAATAGTCCGCCAGAGGTCACTGCTCGGGCGGCAGCGCCATGGTTTACACAATGAACTAGGTTTGTCAGTCATGGATGGCTACGCCTACGACACTGCGCTGCTGATTCTGCGCGTGTGCCTCGGCCTCACCATGGCGGCACACGGATACAACAAGTTCTTCGGCGGCGGCCGGATACCCGGCACCGCGGGGTGGTTCGAGAGCATCGGGATGAAACCCGGCATGCTGCACGCCCGCATCGCGGCGACCACCGAGATGGCTTCGGGCATCGGCTTGGCCGTCGGCCTGCTCACCCCGATCCCCGCCGCAGGCTTCGTCGCGCTGATGCTGGTGGCGGCGTGGACGGTGCACCGGCCGAACGGCTTCTTCATCGTCAAGGAGGGCTGGGAGTACAACCTGGTGCTCGCGGTGGCCGCGGTGGCGGTGGCAGGCCTCGGCGCAGGCCGATTCAGCCTCGACTACGCCCTGTTCTCCGGCACCGACTTCTATGACCTGCTGCACGGCTGGTGGGGTCTGATCATCGCCGCCGGCGCTCGGCCTTGCGGGCGGCATCGGTCAGCTGGTGATCTTCTGGCGCCCGCCGCAGAAGGCCGAAACTAACTGATCCGTCCCGCGACGACGGTCGTCGCGACCATGTCGGACGCCAACGTCTCCACCACTGCGCCCGGGGTCAGCACCATCAGGTCGCCCGGCTGACCGACCTCGACGGTGCGTGACACCGACGGACGGTCGGGGTGGCCGAGGAACAATCGCAGGGCCTCCGCGGCGGTGATGCGCTCGTCGGGGCCGATGACATCTCCCCCTGTGGTGCTGCGGTGGACAGCTGCGCGCATCGCTGCCCACGGGTCCATGCCGCCGAACGGCGCATCGGTGCTCGCGGCCAACGGGATTCCGGCCCGCAGCAGCGATGCCACCCGCCACAGCCCAGCCTGTTCGTCGGCAGGGACGTCGCGCAGATAGTGCTCACCGCGTTCGGCGACGAAGTTCGGCTGGGTGACGACGGTGACCCCGGCGTCCAGAAGGTCGGCGACCATATCGTCGGGCACGATCGCGGCGTGTTCGATTCGGTCGCCGAGGTGGCGGCCCGCCGCCCGCAGCGCTGCCAGCGCGACAACCAGTTGGGCGTGGGTGACGCAGTGCAACGCGACGGGCACATCACCGTCGTGCCGATCGACCACCCATCCGGCGAGCTCGTCGACGTCGAGCCGGTCGTCGTGCAGGATCCGCTTGCCGGGAGCGAGGAAGTGAAGTCGCTGCGCGATCTCGCCTCGCCGGTGCGCCACCGATAAGGCCGCCACGTCGTCGGCTGTCAGATCCGGTGTGGCGTCGGTGATTCCGGTGACGCCATAGCCGGCGAGGCGAGCGGTGATCTCGACCAACGCCGTCACCCGCCGCGGCAGTGCGTCCGCCCAGTCGTCGGCGCTGTGCAGCCTGCCGTCGGGATGGTCGGTGAGGCCGACGGCCGCCAGCGCGGCGGAGTTCAGAATCCACATCGCACCGCTGCGGTGCTGCACCCGCACGGGTATGTCGCCGATGAGCGCGTCGAGTTGGTCGCGGTCCAGTTCACCGGCAACCGATGCGTGGTAGCCGACCGCGCGGATCCAGCCGTCGGGCCCCGGTTCGGCCGTCCTCAGCGCCTGTGCCAGTTGCATTTCGGTCCGTACCTGCGGCGGCCCGACCGTGAGCGAGTCGAGCGCGGCGGCCATCGCCCGCAGGTGCAGGTGATGGTCGTGAAGTCCCGGCAGTACCGCACCGGCGTCGGCATCGACCACCTGCTCGGAGCCCAGCGGCTCGAGGCGGTCGGCGATATCGGCGATTCGCTCGCCGACCCGGAGATCGGCAACCCTGCCGTCGGGCAACATCGCGCGCCGAATCAGCATGGGGCCAGCCGGGTTTCGATCAACTCGCGCACCCGATGGTTGTCCGCCCCCAATGCGGCCGCCGACTGCGGTGGCGGCGCCGGAATCCGCGGCGCCTCGCCCTTCTCCGGACCGACGACACGCGGTGACGTGGCATAGTCGGCGGCCACCTCCGCCAGCGACACCTCGACGACTTCACCGCCGCCGCGGCGAAGCGAATCGAGCACCGCCTGTGTCGCCGAAAGGCCGGTGAGTGGATCGGCGATCGCGTCGCCGATGAAGGCCGGGCCAACGCCGACAAGCCCACCGGCGACCGCGGCGTCGTCGCCGAATGCGACGCGGGTTGCGCGTTCCCCGTGGGCGCCGTACCCGGTGAGGCGCAACCACACTCGGCCGGGGCGAGCCCGCACCTGTTCGGCGCCAAGGCCGCGGCGGGTCAGTGCCGCGGGTCGCGACCCTTCGATGACAACGTCGGCGACCTCGAGCAGCCGACGCACGTCGCCATCGCGGAAGTCGGTGGCATAGGACAGCTTTGACGCGTTCATCCAGTCGAAGAACCGCGGATCACCGCGGCGGGTGCCGTCGGGTCTGCTGATGGCTTCGACCTTGACAACGGTCGCGCCCGCCGCCGCGAGCAGACGCCCACACAGTGGACCCGCCCACATCGACGACAGGTCGGCGACCAGGAGCTCGGACATGTGGCGCTGCGCCGTGAGGCCGCCTGGCGCGAATCGCGGTGGCGCGGGACGGACTTCGCCGAGGATCGCCGCCGGTAGGTCGAGCAGTCGCGCCCTGGCAACGAACTCCGCCGCGTCGCGGCCTGCAGCCGCGGTCGTCACGGCCATCCACGGGTCCGCGGGCTCGTCGTTCGTCTCGAGAAGCGCGGGAACGGATTGGACGTCGTCGTCGCGCGACAGCGTGAGCGCACACCAGCCGTCCCTTGTGGCAAGCAGCCGTGTCGCGCCGCCCGCCGAGATTCGGCCTGCAGGCCGCAATCCGAGCAGTGCGGCCCGCCCGATGAGGATCTCGTCTGCGTCGATGCTCACGTCGCCGCCGAGGTCGGCTGCGCTGCGGCTGATGTCGCGTGCGGCCCGCTGCGCGCGGGCGAGCACGGCGTCGGGGATGCCCAACGAGCCCACCGGCACATTCTGCATCGGCCTACGTCGCTTCCACTGCATCCACCAGGCCCCAGCCGAGAGCGGTTGCCGCATCGATCGTTCGCCCGGAGAGCACAAGATAGGCCGTGCGCCAGCGACCGATGCGTCGCGTGACGCTGACCGTTCCGCCTGCCCCCGGTATCAGCCCGAGGCTCAGCTCGGGCAACCCGAGCACCGAATCACGATGCGCCTCAACCCATCCGCAGAATGCCGCCATTTCAAGGCCACTGCCGAGCACCTGGCCGTGCACCCGCGCCCTGCAGCGCGCACCCATCCGGGTGGTGAGTTCGTCGAGCACAAGCGCGGGGCTGTGCCGCACGCGGGCGATATGGGCGCTCGCGGGGTCGGCGAACGAGCCGAACTCGGCGAGGTCACCACCGCTGCAGAAGGACGGCCCGGTCCCGGTGAGGATCACTTCGCCGACCGACGGGTCGTGGCGCGCGACGTCGAGCGCTTCGAGCAGCGCGGCGCGGGCGTCGTTGGAGAACGCGTTGTGACGCGACGGCCGGTTGAACCGGATGTGCAGGACGTCGCCGTCACGATCGGCGACAACAGGATCGGGAAGCGTCGGCGCGGTTGCGGGGCCCCGTTGCTGCAGCCATGCGGCGAACTCGCCACCCGATTGCAGCGTCGAGTACGCGAGCGACTCCGTGATCACCCCGGACAAGGTGGACGCCGCCGGATCGGCCGCGCGCAGCACCTCGTCGCACACCGTCGCTGCCTGCGGCCACATCTCGAATCGCGTGGTCAGCCCGGCGAGTGCCATCGTCGTCGACTCGACGGTGACGACACGGCGGTCGTTGACCGTGTCCGCGCTGATGGTGAACGCCGCACGTTCGAGCCACGGCTGCGAGGCAGGTGATGCGATGTCGGCGGCGGATCCGACGGCCACCACGACCCCGGTCCCGGCCGACGGACTGCTCGGCGGGTTGCCGAGGTCAACGACGAGCACGGCCCCGCACGGCGTTACACCGGGTCGAAGGAGGAGATGAGCCAGCCGCCGTCGATCTTCTGCATGGTGACCCGCACGGCGCTGTTGATGAAGCTGGCGTCGGGTCGGTCCTTGCTTTCGGTGGTCTGGTTGATGAAGACCAGCACGACCGCGCTCTCCGGACGAATCTCCGACAAGGCCGCGCGCACGACCGCGGCCTTCGTCTTCACCGCTTTCTGCTTGGCCGCCGGTGCGACGATCTGCTCGGTGAACTGGGTGTAGTACGACAGGAAGCTGCCGGTGAGCTTGCTCTTCGCGCTCGCGAAATCCGTGTCGAGGCTGTCCGGCGAGTACGACAGCAGGGCGACGGTGCCGTCGGACGCGGCCTTGATCGCCGACTGCATTGCCTCCGCATCGGTCTCGCGGTCCGGCTTGTAGACCGAGAAGTACATCCAGGCCGTCAGGACCGCGGCGGCGACCAGCGCCAGCGCAAGGCTGATCGCGGCCCAGTGCCTTCTGGCGCCCTGTCCCACCCCGCCGATGACATTGCGTTTCGGCTTCGCCGGCGCCTTCGGTTCGGATTCTCGGGTTTCGATGGCTTCGCTCTCGACGGCGGTCGAAACCGGTTCGTCGCCCACGGTCTCTTCCACCTCGGGGGCGTCCTTCTCATCGGTCACGGCACGAACTCGACTTTCGCCAGCTTCAACTGTCCGCCGTCGCGCGCAAGGTTCACGCTGAGTCGCCATGCGCGCGGTTCCTGTTTGGCCCCCGCGGCATTGGTGACGCGAGACGACGCGGCGACGAGGACGGTCGCGGTGTCAGCTGTCATCGACTCGACGGCGGTCGCCGTCACATTGGTCTCGGTGACCGCCTTCGATTCGACCGCGACCTTGACGAAATCCTCTGAGGTGCTCTGGAAGTCCTTCTTGAACTGTCCGGTCGAGCTGTCGATGATGCGCTGGACGTCTTCCTTGGCCCTGTTGTAGTCGAGCGACATCAGCGTGACGACACCCTGACGGGCGGCCGCTTCGAACTCGGCCCTGCGCTGCTGGTCGGCCTGCACGTTGCGATGACTGATGAACATCAGCACGCAAGCGGTCAGCAGCGCGGCGATGACCAGGACCGTGAGGGCGGCGGCGACGGCCTTCCACGTCGGAAGGGGAATCCGCACGCCGCGACGTTCCCGGGTCGGCTCGCCGGTCAATTCGACCGCGGCGTCGGCGACGTCTGTCCTTGTCATTCGTCTGTTGAGGCTGCGTCCGCTACGTTCTTCGTCGACCTCGGCGTCGTCTTCGGGTGCTTCGACGGTGTCGGTGTCGGCTGCGACGGTTTCGGCTGCCTTGGCCGCATCGGCTTCCCTGCGCAGGCGCAGAGCGCGGGCGCGCGCACGGGCGGCAGCGGCGACCGCTTCGGCTTCGGCTGCCTCGGCCTCCGCCTCCTCCGCCAGCGAGAGCGCGTCGACGGACGCGGTCTCGCCTGCCGCATCGTCGACGTGGTCGCCGTTCAACTGCGGCGGAGTCTGCTTCCGGGACCGCATGCAACCTCCTGTCCGGTAAGCACGTTGCTTAAAGAGAATGGCATTTTCAATTTTCGGTATCGCCGCGACGATACATGATTGATAAATCTGCCGAAATTGAGCATGTCCTGCGGAAATGCTATTTACGGGCTGTGCGGGCGCTTAGCGCTATCTCTTGATCAGCTGGTCCTTCATTACTTTGCCTGTCGCATTCAGCGGCAGCTCGTCCAGAAACTCTACGTATCGGGGCACCTTGAAACCAGCCATCCGATCCCGGCTCCAGGACACCAGGTCTTCAGCGCTGGCGGCGCCGTCGTCACCGCCCTTGAGCACGACAAACGCCTTGCCGACCTGTCCGAGCCGTTCGTCGGGCACGCCGATCACCGCGGCCTGCGCGACGGCGGGATGTTCGAGCAGGAATCCCTCGATCTCGGCCGGGTAGGCGTTGAAGCCGCCGACGATGAACATGTCCTTCTTGCGGCCGACGATCAACAGCCTGCCGTCGTCGTTGAACATGCCCAGATCGCCGGTGTGCAGCCAACCGTCGTCATCGATCGCCTCGGCCGTCGCGACGGGGTCGTCCAGGTAGCCCTGCATGACGCTGTAGCCGCGGACCAGCACCTCGCTGTCGTCGGCGATGCGCACCTCCACCCCGTCGCACGGCACGCCCGCGGTGGTGGCGATGTCTTCGAACGAATCGCCCGGCCGCGACAGCGTCACCGTGCCCGCCTCGGTCAGGCCGTAGCCGGTGGCAAGCGTCTGGAACGGCAGCTCCTCGTGCACCCGCCGGATCAGCTCGACCGGGATGTCCGCCGAGCCGGTCACCCCGGCGCGCAGCGTCTTCAGCTTGCTCTTGTCTTCGACCGCGAGCAGCGAGTGGTAGAGCGTCGGCGGTCCCGGCAGCATCGTGATGCGTTCGGCCTCGATCAACTCCACGACGCGGTCGACGTCGAAGACCGGTACCGGCACCATCGTCGCACCGCGGGTGAACGACGCGATCAGCCCGGCCTTGAAGCCGAAGGTGTGGAAGTACGGGTTGACCATGAGGTAGCGATCGCCCTCGCGCAGGTCGGCCAGCTCACACCATTCGGCGTACAGGCGCAGGTTCTGCTGGTGGTTCATCATCACACCCTTCGGCCTGCCCGTCGTGCCCGATGTGTAGATGATGTCGGAGATGTCGGTGCCGCTCACGTCGCGCGCGAAAGGCGTTCCGCTGGAGAGGAAGTCGGACTTCAAGTCGATCACCGGCACCCCCGCGGGTGCCGCGTATTCCTGACCGAGGAACCCCTTCTGGATCAGCACCGCCTTCGCGCCGCTGCGGCCGATGATGTCGGCGGCTTCGTCGGCCTTGAACCGGGTGTTGACCGGAACAAGCACACCGCCGGCGGTGAGCAGGCCGAATGCGGCGATCATCCACTCCGCCGAGTTCGGCGCCCAGACCGCGACCCGCTCGCCCTTTTCGATGCCGAGATCCTTGAAGGCGCCTGCGGCACAACGAATCCGGTCGACGATCTCCGTGAACGACAAGCGCAACGGACCGTCGACGACCGCTTCCGCGTCGCCGAAGCGGTCCGCCGCGCTCAAGACCATCTCGGGGATGGTCCGCTCAGGTCGTCTGCGCGGCTCCGCCACGCGTGTCATGTCGTGACGAGACGACCCAGGTTGCCGCCCATGATCTTGGCCTGATCCTCGACGGACAGATGCTCGAGTGCGGTCACGTAGTGCGTCGGCTCGGCAAGGCCCTCCGGGTGCGGCCAGTCTGAGCCGTACAACACCTGGTCCACACCGATCAGGTTGATCAGGTCGTCGATGCCCTCCTCATAGAACGGGCTGACGTAGATGCGGTTCTTGATCTCCTCGATCGGGTTGCCGGGGAACGCTTCCGGCGCCTTCTTCCACACCTCGGCCATGGAGTCCAGCAGCGGGAACATCCACTTCGAGCCGGCCTCCACGATGCCGACCTTGAGCTTCGGGAAGCGGAAGAGCGCGCCGTGGATGACCCATGAGGCCACCGCGTCCTGAATCGGGCGCCACTCGTTGAGGATCGACATGGCGTTGGTCTGGAACGGCAGCATTTCCTGCGCGCCACCGTCCCACTCCGAGGTGTAGCGCGAGTAGCCGCTGTCCGAGGAGTGCATGCCGACGAACACGTCATGCGCGACGCACCGCTCCCAGAACGGGTCGAACTCGGGCAGCGCGAACGACCGCGGGCCGCGGAACCCTGGCACAGGCGCCGGGCGGATCAGGATGGCGCGGGCGCCACGGGCGACCGCCCATTCCAGCTCCTCGATCGCCTTCTCGACGATCGGCAGCGTGATGACCGGCGTGGTGAAGATGCGGTTCTTGTAGTTGAAGCCCCACACCTCGTGCAGCCACTCGTTGAGCGCGTGGATGATGACGTGAATCGCGACGGGATCGTCGCTGACAGCCGCTCTTCGATCAGGCTGGCCAGCGTCGGGAACATCAGCGTGCGGTCGAGGCCGAGCTCGTTCATCTTCTCGATGCGCGGTTCGGGCTCGAAGAAGGCGGGGATGGCCCGCATCGGCTCACCGAAGAGCTCGCGCTTGCTCTTGCCGTCGGGGTTACCGAACTTGAAGTACTCCTCCCAGGCACCCGGCTGCAGCCACCACCGAGAAGGTGGGGTTCGGAATGTAGTTGCTGATGTGGCCCTTCAGCGCGATCTTGGTGCGGCCGTTGATCTCGACGTACTGAACGACGTCCTTGTATTCCTTCGGCAGGTACTTGGTCATCGCCTCCGGCGGCTCATAGAGGTGATTGTCAGCGTCGAACAGCGGAAACGGGATGTCGACCCGATGCGAAAGTTGACCCATGAAAAACTCCTTATCCTTTTGAGAGAATCCTATTCTCACTAGCTGCGCAACGCAATGTGCTCCCTCACCACGAACTTCTGCACCTTGCCGCTCGCTGTGCGCGGATATTCGTCGATCTGATGGAGTTCCTCCGGCCACTTCTGGATCGCGACGCCTGCCGCCTTGAAGTGTGCGCGGACGTCGTCGAGGGTCGGCATATCGTGGCCGTCGCGAATCCGCAGCACCGCGGCCGCGCGCTCGCCGAGGCGATCGTCGGGCGCGGCCACCACCACGGCCTCGGCCACGGCGGGCATGCTGAGCAGTACCTCTTCCACTTCGAGTGCGGAGATGTTCTCGCCGCCGCGGATGATGACGTCGGCCTTGCGGTCGGTGATCGTCAGATAGCCGTCGTCGTCGAGCACGCCGACATCGCCGGTGCGGTACCAGCCGTCGGCGTCGAAGGCGCTTTCGGTCAACGCATCGTCGGTGTAGCCGAGACACAGGTCCGGCCCGCGGCTGAAGATCTCGCCGTCGGGGCCAAGCCGGATCTCCACGCCGGGGCGGGCGTTTCCGTCGGTGAACAGCCGCTTGTCCTCAGGCGCTTCGCGGCTCGATCCGGTGATCGACGGATGCTCGGAACTGCCGTAGGAGCGGAATACGAAGATGCCCATATCGGCCAGCCTGCGGGTGACCGCCGCGGGAACGGTCGATCCGCCGAGGCCGACGGTCTTGAAGTGCGACATGTGCCCGGGGGTGCAGTCGGGATGGTCGAGCAGGCTGGTGACGAAGTACGGCGGGCCTCCGCCGATCGACAGGCCGTCGCTCTCGATCAGCTTGAGCACCTCGCCCGGATCCCAGACGTCGGCAAGGTCGATCGACGCGCCTTCGAGGACGGGGATCAGGAACGCGCCGAGCATTCCGATGAAGTGTCCGACCGGCGTTGCCGTGAGCTGCCTGCCGCGGTCGGGTGTGTAGTTCGCGAGCAGTTGGCGGGTCTCGAAGCCCAGCGTCTGATGGCTGTGCACGACGCCCTTCGGGTTGCTCGTCGTACCCGAGGTGAAGGCGATCAGAGCCGGGCTGGCCGGATCGGCGGCGATGGTTCCGACAAACGGCTCATCGGCGAGAAGGTCGTCGAAGTCGGTGCCGACGAGGCCGACGATCGGCACGTCCGCGCAGAGGTCCGGCTGGAACTTCATCCGGCCGAACTCCTCGGCGGTGATGAACACCTTCGGCCTGGCGGTGGCGATGATGTGGGTCAGTTCCCTGCGGCCGTAGAAGTGCACGATCGGCACCACCACCGCCCCGAGCAACGCCGACGCCCAGAACGACACAGCCGCTTCCACCCAGTTCGGCAGCTGGATGGCCACCGCGTCGCCCGGTTGGACGCCACGCGCGCGCAGGCCTTGGGCAAGTCTGCGGGCCTGCAACTCGACGTCGGCGAAGGTGCCTGCGTACGGGCGGACGGCCGAGTGCACCCAGAAGCCGGTGTCGGGGTTGGCCGCCAGTCCATCGGCGATCAGATCGCCGAGCGTCTCGGGCCGCCACCACCCTTCTTCCTCGTAGCGTTTCGTCAGCTCTACCGGGATTTTTCGCATCGCGCGCCGCGGCACCTCCGTTCGGTCGTGATGCTATTCTCCGCCCAAGAGAATGCCAATACCGCAGGCGGAGAATGAGTGATGGTCGACCTCGAGTTGGATGACGGTTTGGCGGTCATCACCATCGACCGCCCACACGCGCGCAACGCCATCTCGCTGGAGACGATGGACCAGTTCGACAAGGCGCTCGACGGTGCCGAGGGCGCCGCGGCACTCGTCATCACCGGCGCGGGCGATCGCGCGTTCGTCTCAGGTGGCGACCTCAAGGAGCTCAGCGCGCTGCGCACCGAGAACGAGGCCGGGTCCATGGCGTGGCGGATGCGGTCGATCTGCGATCGCATCGCGGGCTTCACCGGGCCGACGGTGGCGGCGCTGAACGGGCACGCGCTCGGTGGCGGCGCCGAGGTGGCGGTCGCAGCCGACATCAGGCTCGCCGCAGACGACATCAAGATCGGCTTCAACCAGGTGTCGCTCGAGATCATGCCGGCGTGGGGCGGGGCAGAGCGGCTCGTCGAGTTGGTCGGGTTCAGCAAGGCACTCCTGCTCGCAGGCACCGGGACGATCCTGGATGCGCAGGACGCCAAGAGCAGCGGTCTTGTGGACCACGTCATCCCCCGCGACACCTTCGACGCCGAATGGCGGCGAATCGCGCGCGCATTGGCGAACCGTCCCGCCGGGGAGATCAAACGCGTCATGCGCGGTGTGCCCACCTCCGAAGCGGTCGCCGCCTTTGCCCGGCTGTGGGTATCCGACGAGCATTGGGCCGCGGCCGACAAGGTGATGAAGCGCGGCAAAGTAGGTTCGCTAGACCGCCGAGCACCCGGATCGGATTGCTGCCGTCCCACTCCGCTGCGGCATCGTGGATGAATATCGCGTTGGACGCCGTCGCATCGGTGAGCTCGGAGATCTCGATGACGGCGGCGGGCGAGTTCGGCGACTCGACATAGGCGAAGCGAACGCCGTACCCCTCGCCGCCTGACCAGACCACCGGCCAACCCGCGTTCTCGACCGCAGCGCATCGTATCGGTGAAATCGCTTGTCCAATAGGCCAACTGGTGAAGGCCGGGACCGTTGGCGGTCAGGAATTCGGTGAAGATGCTCGGCGTGGCGTCCTGCTGGTGGATCAGCTCGATCTGCATTTCGCCGCTGTTCGACCACGCGAGCGACACCGTCGCCGTACACGGTTCGCCGCGGTAGAGCGCCTCCAACGGCATATCGCGCATCACGAACCACGGTCCGACACCGAGCGCCAGCCACCCCGCCATCGCCTGGTCGAGATCGGTGACGACGTAACCCATCTGGCGCACGGGGCCCGGTAGCACCGTCATGATGCGGTCGGATGAACGACGACGCGCGGCGGCCCCTGCCCCTTGCGCACTTGGTCGATGGCGTCAGGCACGTCGTCGAGTCCGATGATCTTGCCGATGCTCGGCGACGGATCGAGCCTGCCCTCGGCCACCGCGTCCAGCGTTCCGTACCAGTCCTGCGGCAGCGGACCGCCGCCGAACTGGATCGTCATCCCCTTGTGTGTGGCCGCGGTGCAATCGATCGTCCCCGCGTCGTACCACCCACCCGCGACGTACACGCGCGCCATGAACTCGCACGAGTCCACGATGTTCTGCATGAGGCCATTCTTGCCGACACATTCGAAGATGACTTGCGTTGTCTGAAAATCGTTGGCCCGAAATGTCTCTCGCCACACGTCGTACGGGTCCTGTGACGACGCGTTCACCAAGACGTCGGCGCCGAATGTCTTGGCGTAGGCAAGCCGGTCGTCGCTGTAGTCCGAAACCACGATCGGCCCGACGCCACGCGCCTTGAGCGCGGCCACTGTCGAAAGGCCGATGGCGCCCGCGCCGATGACCAGCGGCAGCTCACCCGGTTTGATGCCAGAACAGCGAACGTAGAACTCCCCCACCGCGAATGCGTCCACCACCGCGACCGAGTCGTTCGGTACGCCGTCGGGCACCTTCCGCGCCATCACCTCCGAGACGAGCATCAGCCCGCCGAACGCGCCTGGCGCGTCCGGATTGTGTCCGATCACCAGCGGCTCCTCGCCGTGGCGGATCATGATCGGCAGGCTGGTGACGCGGGTGCCGACCGGGAAGTCGCCCGAGCATTCCGGTCCGTGGCCGACCACCTCGCCGATGAACTCGTGGCCCATGACGGTGTCGCGGTCGGCGTCCCATTTGAACCGGTCGGCCGAGTTCGGATGGTCCATGTAGTGCACGTCCGACGCGCAGATCGCCGCGCTGAGCGGTTTGATCAGCAGTTCGCCGCGACCCGGCACCGGATCGTCGGTCTCCCGCACCTCGAGCTTGCCGCCGCGCAGCACCACGGCGCGCATCAGCCTGCGCCTCCGTGCTTGGTGGCGGAGTCACGGGAAGCGGCGCTCATGAGCTCGACCAAGGTGCGCCGGTCGGCAGTCCACACCATTGATGCCATCGCTCGATTTCGCTCTCCCACAGGGTATGTCGGTCCGTTGCCGATGTTGTCGATGATCTCGCGCGCAACGTCCTCGGACAGCATGACGCTTTCCGGGTCGTATGCGTAACCCATCCGCTCGAGGGCCTCGGTCCACGTCATGCCCAGCGGGGTGCAACACACGTCGACGCCGTGCGGGCGCAACTCCGCCCACAAGCTCTCGGCGAAGTTGACGTTGAACGCCTTCACCGCCGAGTACACGGCCAACAGCGACGCCCCGGCCAGGCAGGCCAATGATCCGACGAGAACGATGCCGCCGCGACCGCGTTCCCGCATCGCGGGCGCGAAGTGCCGGGCCAGCGCGACCGGACCGATGCACGCCAGCTGGATCTGCTTCACCGAGTCCTCGAACGAGTCGTCGAGAAACTCGACCGTCCGGTTCGCGGCTCCGGCGTTGTAGATGACCAGTCCGACCTCAAGCCCGTCGGTGGCCTCGGCGACGCGCTGCCGAGATATCGGGAACGGTCAGGTCGAGCACCACCGGCCGCACCTCGACGCCGTGACGTTCGCGCACCCGAGTCGCAACCTCGGCCAACAGCGCCTGGTTACGCGCGATCAGCACGAGATCCAGTCCCCGCTCGGCCAATTGGTCGGCCAGGCTCGCGCCAACGCCCTCGGATGCGCCTGCGATGACCGCCCATCGTCCGTACTTCTGCACGAATTCATCGGTCATGACGTGCCTCCCGCCGCCGCTGAGTAGCCGCGGGGTGTGGGCAGACCTGCGACGAATCCGCCATCCGTCGGGTCCGCGCACCAGTTCGTCGTCGTAGTGGCCGATGGCGTCGACCCATGGGCTGTTGTCGTCGGACGTCACCATCAGAACGGCGTGCACATAGGTCCGCGCTGTCGCCGTGTCACCGTCGACGGCGATGACGAAATTGGACAGCCGGTGATACGTCGCGCCCATCGGGTCGTGGATCTGTGTGAACAGGTCGGTCAAGGCGTCGGGGTCGGTGAACGTTCCCAGCTCGCCGTAGTCGAGGTCGACGTCGTCGGCCCAGCACGTTCGGAACAGCGGCCAGTCCTTCGAGTCGATGCCAGTGGCATAGCGAACGAGCACGTCGATGATCTGCGCCTTGTCGGCATCCACGTCGGAAGGCTAGCCGACCGCCGCCTGTTGGACCGCTTGTTCTCTCTAGACGAGAATGCCATTTCCCATTAATGTCAACCGGGTGTCGACACAGCAGAAGGCGCTCGCGCCCGAGATCTCTACCTGGCCCGACGAGAATCCGCAGCTGATCGGTAGCCGCTGCGGCGCGTGCGGTGCCACCACGTTCCCCGTGCAAAAGCGCTGCCCCAAGTGCAGCGGCGGCGACATGTCCGACGTGAACCTGCCCCGCCGCGGCACTCTGGTCGCCTGGACGACGCAGGGCTTTCCCCCCGGCGCGCCGTACAAGGGCCCGACGGGCAAGGAGTTCGTGCCGTTCGGCGTCGGGCTCGTCCAGCTCGACGACGTCATTCGCGTAGAGGGCAGGCTCACCGAGAACGATCCGGAGAAACTGCAGTTCGGCATGGACGTCGAGCTGACGATGCTGCCGTTCGCCACCGATGACGAGGGCAACGAACTCGTCACCTTCGCCTTCCAGCCGGTCTAGAGAGGAATCCCATGACCAACGACGTCGCCATCATCGGTGTGGGGCTTCATCCCTTCGGCCGGTTCGACAAGACCGCGATGGAGATGGGCGCCGAGGCGATTCAGTTCGCACTCGAGGACGCGGGCATCGACTGGAAGGACATCCAGTTCGGCTTCGGCGGCAGCTACGAGGTGTCGAACCCCGACGCGGTGACCCGGCTGGTCGGCCTGACCGGCATCACGTTCACCAATGTCTTCAATGCCTGCGCGACCGCGGCATCGGCCATTCAGCAGACCGCGGACACGATCCGGCTCGGCAAGTACGACATCGGCATCGCCATCGGGCTGGACAAGCATCCCCGCGGTGCGTTCACCGACGACCCGGCCAAGTTGGCGCTGCCCCAGTGGTATGCCGAGAACGGCCAGTTCGTCACCACGAAGTTCTTCGGCATGAAGGCCAATCACTACCTCAACAAACACGGCATCTCGCAGGAGACGCTGGCCAAGGTCGCCGCCAAGAACTTCCGCAACGGCGAGAAGAATCCGAACGCGTTCCGCCGCAAGCCGATTTCCGAGGAGGAGATCCTCAACTCGCCGGTGCTCAACTACCCGCTGACGCAGTACATGTTCTGCGCGCCCGACGAGGGCGCGGCCGCGGTGATCATGTGCCGCGGCGATATCGCGCACAAGTTCACCAAGAAGCCCGTGTATGTGAAGGCCACCGAGATCCGGACGCGCACCTTCGGCGCGTATGAGGTGCACGCGACGTTCGCGCCGCTCGACGAGGATCCCTCGCCGACGGTGTACGCCGCGAAGGCCGCATACGAAGAGGCGGGCATCGGGCCTGAGGACATCGACGTCGCCCAGCTGCAGGACACCGACGCGGGTGCCGAAGTGATCCATATGGCCGAGACCGGCCTCTGCGCCGACGGCGAGCAGGAGAAGCTGCTGGCCGACGGCGCCACCGAGATTCACGGCACCATGCCGGTGAACACCGACGGCGGGCTGATCGCCAACGGCGAGCCCATCGGCGCCTCCGGTCTGCGGCAGGTGCACGAACTGGTGCGCCAACTGCGCGGCGAGGCCGGCGACCGCCAGGTGCCTGGTGAGCCGAAGGTGGGCCTCGCGCAGGTCTACGGTGCGCCGGGCACGGCTTCGGCGACGATCCTCTCGGTCTGACCGCGATCCGGCTCGTGCCGACCAGTCGCCGACACCGTCAACAGCTACGCGGAGCTGCTCGGCTCGGGTAGCGCCGATGAGATCACGGCGCTCTACGCACCGGACGCCTCCGTCGAGGACCCTGTCGGCAGTGGTGTGCGAAACGGCCACGACGAGATCCGCGAGCTGTACAGCCGCGTCGAGAAAGCAAACCCGCACAGTCGAACTCCTGTCGGTGCACATCAACGGCAACGAGGCGGCATTCCTGGCGCGGCTGACCGTCATCACCGGGGACGTCCACACCAGGATCGACGGGATCGATGTCATGATGTTCGACGAGCAGGCCAGGATCACGTCCATGCGCGCGTACTGGTCGCCGCCCGGAAGCTAGAAACGACACTTTCTTGGCCTCGGCCGACGCGGTGCTTTGCCAACCGTCACGAAGTCCACAGAGCGAGCAAGCCGTTGGGTTGTAGCGAGTAGTTGCCGGCCGAGATTCGGCTGTAAAACGAGTATCTCGCTACTTGGTCTGGTCGGCGGAAATCCGCCGAGGCTTCCGATGTAGTGGCGCCGACAACGGCGGCACCCATCGAAAGGACGGGCCATGAAGAGAACAATCGCGGCCGCCGCATTCGCACTCTGCCTCGCGGGATTCGGCGGCTTTGCAAGCGTCGCCGTCGCACACGCGGCACCCGATAGCGGGACGTACGACGATCAGATGGATCTCGCGCAGGAAACGTGCTGGGGATCCGTCTCCGCACCGGCCGCGTGGGTGGTCGGCGACCCGGAGTCCGCTGGCTGTGCACATTCGCGCACCTAGAGGAGTAGGCGGGATGCGCCGTTGGCGCATCCCGCCTACGGGAACCTCAGTGTTTGGCGATCCAGCTGTATTGACCGCCTGCCCCCGCTACCGTCGAACCGATGATTCGCTATACCCCGCGAAAATCTTGTTCTAAAATTCGGAAATGATGTTTCCGGTAGGCCGCATGACGCTGGCGACGCTGTTGGCAGCCGCCATCGCCGCCCCAACCGGGGTCGCGCAGGCAGAGCCGCCGCCCGCTCCGCTGCGTCAGGTCAAGTACACGGTGTGGACCGAGCAGCCGTACAACGGCGCCGAGATTTTTTTCCGCGACACCGACCCGCCGAACTGGGGCGAGTACAGCCACAACCCCTACCTCTACAGCCCGAACATCGAGGCCAACCTCGGCCCCCAGCAGAAGTGGGTGCTCGACGTCGGGCTGGCCAACCCCGACTCGTGGGCGATGGTCACCGCGAGCATCGCGTCCGACTCCCAGGCGGCGCCGAACTTCCACTGCGTGCTCGCGGTCGACGGCGTCGTCGTCAAGACCCATCAGGGACCCAAGGGCGCGCTCTGCTCGATCCGCGCGTGGTGAGGCGGTTAGACCCGTCCCGTTGCCGCGGCCGTCGCAGCTCTCCGCAGGCTCCCCCTCGAGCTGCCGCAACCACGTCTCGACGAACTCCAGCGTCTCGGAGTGCCCGCTCGACATCCCCAACGCCGTCTCCATCACCAGCACCCGCGACAGGCTCGTCGCGAACACCGCCCACACGACGGGCGGCACCTGGGACGCGTCGATGCCGTAGCGCTGCAGCGCCTCGGTCAGTGCGTGGCGTTCCCTCTCACGGAACAACTCGCCGTAGCGCGCGAACTCGGCCCTCAGCTCCGCACGGTGGCTGGCCAGCGCCATGAACTCCACGGTGAAGGCGGTGATCCGCGGGTTGGAGCTGTACCGCCACAGCGCCCACAGCGGCTGCGCCGACTTCAGCGCCTGGGCCTGCGCCTCGAGTCCCTGTTCGGCGCGCCTGCTGAAGACGGCGAGGTACAGGTCGCCCATCGTGCGGAAGTAGTAGTGCACCAGCTGCGGCTTCAGACCCGCCTTCTCCGCGACACGTCGCGACGTCACCGCGGCGTAGCCCTCCTCGAGCATCAACCGCTCGGCGGCGTCGAGCAGCACGGTGCGATTCTTCGCGTCCGGCGCCCCGATTCTGCGCTCCGATGCCATCGCTGTTCTTCGCCTTCCTCACCGCTCGCCGGCGGCTTGACCGCCCGAAACGCCGATCGTAGCCGCGGCACGGCTCGTCACCTTGACCCTGACCTCGGCACCATGCTAAGCAGGTGCTCAGCATATTATCGCCATTCGATGAACAATCACCGTTCCGGCCCGGGAGGCACGCAGCAATGACCGCAGAATTCGACTCGGTGGACTACTTCACCGACCCGTCTCTCGTGCCCGACCCGCACCCGTACTTCGACCATCTGCGGACGAAGGGCGACGCCTGCTGCCCGATCAACAACGGGGTGCTGGCCGTCACCGGCTGGGAGGCCGCCAACGCCGTCTACAAGGACACCGAGAACTACTCGTCCTGCGTCGCGGTCGCGGGTCCGTTCACCCCGATCCCGTTCACCCCCGAGGGCGACGACATCTCGGCGCTGCTCGTCGAGCACCGTGCCGAGATCCCGATGTACGAGCACATGGTGACGATGGACCCGCCGTACCACACCGACGCGCGTTCCCTGCTGAGTCGGCTGCTGACCCCAAAGCGGCTCAAGGAGAACGAGGACTTCATGTGGCGGCTCGCCGACCGTCACATCGACGAGTTCATCGCCGACGGCAAGTGCGAGTTCCTGACCGCCTACGGCAGGCCGTTCTCCTTGCTGGCCGTCGCCGACCTGCTCGGCGTGCCCGAGGAGGACCACGAGCAGTTCCGCGAGGCCTTCGGGGCGCAGCGGCCGGGCACGAACATCGGCGGGCTCGACCACGAGCCGATCTCGGCCAACCCTCTGGAGTGGGCCGACGAGAAGTTCAGCCACTACATCGAGGACCGGAGGCAAAACCCCCGCGACGACATCCTGACCGGGCTGGCGACCGCGCTGTACCCCGACGGGTCCACCCCCGAGGTGGTCGACGTCGTCCGCACCGCGACCTTCCTGTTCGGCGCCGGGCCAGGAGACCACCGCCAAGCTGCTCAGCGCGGCGCTGCGGGTGCTCGGCGACCGGCCCGACATCCAACAGCAGCTCCGAGCCGACCGCAGCCTGATACCGGTGTTCATCGAGGAATGCCTGCGGATGGACAGCCCGGTGAAGAGCGTGTTCCGAATGGCACGCAAGACCACGGAGATCGGCGACACCGCCGTACCGGCCGGCACCACCGTGATGGTCAGCCCCGGCGCGGCGAACAGGGACCCGAACCGGTTCGACAACCCGCACGAGTTCTCGCTCGAGCGCAAGAACGTCCGCGAGCACATCGCGTTCAGCCGCGGCATCCACTCCTGCCCCGGCGCGCCACTCGCGCGCGTCGAGGGACGGGTGAGCATCGAGCGGATCCTCGACAGGTTGGCCGACATCACGATCGACGAGGACAAGCACGGCCCTGCTGCCTCGCGTGCCTACAACTACGAGCCGACGTTCATCCTGCGCGGGCTTACCGAGATCAACATCAAGTTCACCGCGGCGCAGTAGCGCTCCGCTGAAAGCTCACAGGTCGCCGCGCGTCCAGCGGGTGAAACCGTCCGCGGCGATGCACGTCAGGAACAGTCCGTCGGGAGCCTGCGCGACGTCGCCGTCCTGCCCGGCACAGGTGTCGCCCACGTTCTTGACGCCGTGCATTTCGGGTGAGCGGAACCAGCGAGGCTCGTAGCGCCGTGGCGATCCGCAGAACACCAACCTGCCCCAGTTGGTCACGCCGAAGGCGTAGTAGGAGGAGTTGTCGCAGTACGAACCGAGCACGATGTTGGGCGCGATGCCCGGCGTGCAGTCGGGATAGTTGCACTCATCAGCAGCCGCGGGCGGCGCAGCCGAGAGCAGACCGGCGGTGACCACCCCCGCGAGCACCGTGACGATAGATCGCACGCCGCTATTCTCACATATCGCGGGAACGAAATTCTCCCTTTCGGAGAGCATTGCTCCGACGGAACGTTAGGCTGGCGCAGATGCGCGCACTACGGGTCGTCGGCGGCGTCGCGGCGACAGCGATGACCGTGTTCGGAAGCCTAGGCGTCGCGCCGTCGGCGCAGGCCTCGAATTTCGGAATCGAGCTCAACGGGACATGGCGCGTCATGTCCAACGGCGAGTGGGCCAGGACCAATCAGGTCCTCATCGACGAGAAGACGACGATCGAGAACTGGACCGTCTCGTCGAGCTGTGTGAGCCCGATTGAATGCACCGGGACCGTGACCAGTGATGCGGGCTGGACCGCCCCGATCAACCTCGTCAAGGTCTACTGGATCCTCAACCGGGACATCCCGAGTTGGGCACCGTGCCCCGACGGCACGTTCGCACCCGGACATCAGAAGTTCACCGTGTGGGGCATCAACCCCGCGCTCAACGAACGTGACCTGAAGATCACCGACCTTCTCGCGGGCCGCAACATCACCGAGACCGACAGCGGCGCGTGCGGCAAGAACCAGCCGCTCGACATCGAGTTGCCCGTCCGGATGGAGCGAATCTCCTAACCGTCGCAGATGCCATCGGCATCAGAACGGCAGGAGATCCTTCCACGACTTCGGCGCGCCTCCGGCCGCCAGATTCTGCACCTGCGCCATCTGACCGTCCGGCGCGATGTACTCGCCTGTCTCCGGGTTGTAGTGCGCAACCGCTACCGACGGCCCCGCGGCTTGCCAGAAGCGTTGTCGTTGAAGGCACTTGGCGCAGCGGCAGGAGGCGGCGACGGGGTCCGCCTGGAGGCGTGTCGGCAGGAGGCGGCCCGGGTAACGGCACCCCGTTGATCGAGTTGCCCGCGGGAGGCGGCGGAGGGACCGGGGCCGCGGCAGGCGCCGGGCCGGGGGCCGGTCCGAGCGGCGGTGGCGGTGCACCAGGCGGTACCGCGTCGGGCGGATTCGCCACCGGCGCAGCACCTGCAGGCAGCGGCGTTCCCCCGACCGGCGCATAGATTCGCTCGTTGAAGTCGACGCGATCATCCAGCGGCACGCCCTGCGAGACCAGGTTGGGGTCGATCGGGTATGCGCCGAGAATGTGCTGACGGATCGCCGTCGGTTGAAAGCCCCTCGGGTCGTTGCAGAGTTCGACGGTGGGTGCCCGCTTCCCCGGATGACCCATGCAGGGGTAGTTGCGCGCGCCGCGGACCGCGATCGGCGAGTCCTGCGGCAGTTTGCAATACAGCCCGTCCGGTGTGTCGACAATCTCCTCGTCGGCCGGGTTGCGCCACTGCGACGGCGGCAGGAACCCGACCGTGCACGGCGGAGGATCATTGATCGTCAGCGCGAAGTCACCCGACGGCAGACCGGTTGGGTTGTTCTTGGGCAGACCGAATGACTGCTGTGCGGCGATGATGCCAGGGAAGATCACCAGAAGCTGTTCCAGCGACGGGTTGTAGGTGACCAGGATCTGGCTGATCGTGGTGAGGTTCGCCAGCAGGATCGGCAACGTCGGCTTCACCTGGTCGAGCAGCGACGAAACCTCCTGCGCGAACGCAGGTCCCTTCTGCAGGATCGCCCGAAATTCCGGGTCGTTCTGCGCGACCTGCTGGGTCACGCCGGAAAGGCTTCGCGCCCACGTCCGGATCTGGTCAGCGGTCTCGGCCTGCGAATCCAGCAGCGGCCCACTGTCATCGATCAGCGACCGCGTCTGATCCTGGACGCTGTTGACGTCACTGGTGATCTTGGACGCGGAGTCCAGCAGCGATTGGAAATCCGGACCTGCGCCGTTGAATGCCTTGAACGACTCGTCCAGCAGATCCGAGATCCGGTCCCCCGGAATGCTGTTCACCAGCTTGCTCAACTGGTCGAGCATCGGGCCGACTTCCTGCGGGATCGTCGCGTTCTCCTTCGCGATCACCGAGCCGTCCTTCAGGTACGGACCCGAGTCGGTGCGTGGACGAAGGTCCACGTACTGCTCGCCTATCGCGGAGACACTTCGGACCTCGGCCTGCAGGTCGGCGGGAATCTTCGGCGAGGTATCCAGGGTCAGCGTCGCTTCCGCACCGTCCTCCGTCAGCTTGACGTCGGTGACCTTGCCGACCTCGACACCGCGGTAGGTCACGTTGGAGAAGTTGTACAGACCACCCGCGGCGGGCAATTCCAGCTTCACGTTGATGCGGCCGAGACCGAGCAGCGTCGGCACCTGCATGTAGGTGAACAGCATCACGCTGACTCCGACGATCGACGCGATCGTGAAGATGATCAACTGATTTCGGACGAAGCGTGTCATCATCAGCCACCACCTCCCGGTGCCGGAGGTACGTCGGCAGGCGCAGGCATCGGCTCCGCGGGCGGTGGCGGCGCGTCGGGGCCGAACGGTCCCGCGAAGATCGGCGAACCCGCTCCGGCCTGCGTCTGCAGCATCTGCGGCGCCGTTGGCGGCGGACCGACCGGCAGCACCGGCCCGGCGATCGGGGGCGGCGCACCGTCCGGCGACGGTGGTGGCGGGGGCACTGCCTCGTCCGGCGGCGGTGCGATAGGTACCGTCATCGGGTTGTACGAGTAATTGAGGTAGTACGGATCACCCGGCGCCGGAATGAGTTTGGCGTTCTCGTCACCCCATCGTGTACCAGCTAGCAGCGTCTTCTTCAGCCTCGGATAGGTGAGGTCGAAGATGGCGGTCAGGTTGATGTAGTCACCGCGGGTGATCGTGTCGGCGAAGCCCGGTCCGTACGGGAATGCCGTCGCCCAGATCAACGCCGAACTCAGGTCGGGCCCGATGTCGACGAGCGCCTTGAGTGCGGGCTCGAGGTTCTTCAGGTCGGTGACGAGGTCGTCGCCAGCATCGTTGACCAGCCCGGAAGCCGTATCGCTGAACTGCCCCAGCTTGGTGAGCGCTTGAGTCAGCGTCGGCCTCTCCTTGATCAGCACGTCCAGGGCGGGCGGAATCTCCTTGAGCGCGCGGTCGATGACGTCGCGCTGCCCGGCGAACGTTCCCGCGACTCGGTTCAGTTGCTGGATGGACGCGATGATGTTGTCCCGCTGGGCATCCAGCACGCCGACGAAATTGTCCAGCCGGGTGAGCAGCTCGCGGATCTCAGGCTCGCGCCCACTGACCGCCGAACTGAAGTTGTGCACGATGTCGCCGATCTGCCCCAGCCCGCCTCCGTTGGCGACTGTGGACAGCGAAGACAGTGTCTGCTCCGTGGTCGGGTACGTCGACGAACTGTTCAGCGGGATGGTGGATCCGGGTTGCATACGGCCGCTTGGCTTCTCGCCGAGCGGCGGATTGAGCGCAAGGTGCATCGACCCAAGCAGGCTGGTCTGCCCCACCGTCGCGACGGCGTTCGCGGGCACGACGACATCGGGCTTGACCGAGATCTCGACGTTGGCGTGCCAGTTATCGACGGTCATCTTCCCGATACTGCCGATGACGACATCATCGATCAGCACCGGCGAATTCGACTCCAGCGTCGCGACATTCGGCACCTCAACGTGATAGATCGCGGCGTCCGGCCCGCGTCCCACCGCTCCCGGGAGCGGCAGCGAGTTGAGCCCCTGGAATGAGCAGCCCGTCATCGTCAGCGCGACACACGAGCCGATCACGGCCAGCCTCTTCGTTCCGTGGCTCATGGCGTCGGCGTCCCTTCTGCAGGCAGCAAGGGTGCATTCGGATCTGCGGGCGGTCCCGGCGGAGTCGGCGCCGCGGTCTGCGGGAGCAGCATCCCCTCGATGGACGACCCTTGGGCCGGAATATTCGAGATGACGTGCGGTCCCTCGATCGGCGGCGCGTTGTTGATCACTGCCGTGGAAGGAAGCGAGCCGGCTTCGGGGCCGCCGGGCGCATAGATGCCCTGCCATGTGTTGGGCGGCCCGTTCCATCCCGGCGGCGGCGGGATATCGCCCGCTCCGGTGTAGGCGGACACCGTCGGCGGAGGTTCCGGCGGATCCTGCGGGCCGGGGCCGCCCGGCAACATGTTGGGATCGGTGTAGATCATCCGGTCCGGATTGATCGCAGGCCGCAGATACGAGTTGATCGGAATCGGCAGCTCGTTGATGTTCAGCAGCCGCAACGCCGGACCGAAGTACTGCGCGCACAGTTTCGCCGTCTCCGGCGCGGTGGTGTTCTCGACGGCGCCGATCATGCCGCAGATCGCCTGCACCGGGTTGGAGAAGTTGACGAGCGAGAACGCTCCGGTCACCGAACCGCCGTTCGGGTAGTAGATGTTGTTGAAGTTCGCGATCGCGTTGGGCATGATGTGCAGGACGTTCTCGAACGCCAATCGATTGTCGACGAGTATCTGGGTCAAGTTGCCCAGCCGCTGAATCTGCTCGGCGGTCTGGTTCCGCGTGCCCGCGACGAAGCGCTGCACCTCGGTGATCGCGACGGACAGATTCTTCAGGGCCGCATCGAGGTCGGACCTGTTGTCGTTGAGGACACTGGTCAGCGTCGCCAGCCGGTTCTCGAACAGGACGATCTGGTCCTTGCTGTCGCGCAGCGTGGAGACGAACAGCTGAAGGTTCTTGATGATGTCGACGATGTTGCCGCTGCCCTCGGCGAAGACCCGCGCGACGCCGGACAGTTGCGCCAGGGTCTCGCGCAGCTTCTCGCCGTTTCCGTTCCCCAGCGCATTGGCCGCGCTGTCGATGAACCGGTTGACCGAGGTGTCCGATACCGCGTTTGGCGAGTCGCTCTTTGGTCCCAACTCCGTTGCCAGCCGCATCAATTGGGTCTTGACGTCGTCCCACTCGACGGGGACCGCGGTCCGCTCGACTTGGAATCACTCCGCCGTCACCCATGGTGGGTCCGTCGCCGCTCCGATACGCAGGCGCGAGCTGGACGTAGCGAGCTGCGACCAGGTTCTGCGCCACGATCACGGCCTTGGCTTCGGCGGGAACGGGCACGTCGCGGTCGACCTTGAGGGTCATCTTCGCCTGCGTGCCCTCGGGCGTGATCGAGTCGATAGTGCCGACCTTGACCCCCGACACCCGAATCTCGTCGCCGGGATAAATGCCTGTGGCGGAAGGGAAGTAGGCGGTGATCGTCTTCGGTCCGAAGAACACCGAGCTCACCAGGAACGCCGCGCCCGCCACCAAGGCGATGGCGAGGGCGACGGCCGCGATGGTGACCAGCCGTTTACGGTTGGGGTTCACCGGGGTCTCCATCGTTTGGGAGGTCTCCTGGCTGAGGAATGCTGTTGACGGGGAACGGAAGTTCCGCCCGCGGGCCGGCATTGTCCGGCGGCTGGCCCGCGTTGACGCCGCGGCGGAATCCGAACGCGTAGTCCAGGAAAGGCTGCAGGATCTGGCCGAACACGAGGTTGGGCACCAGCGCGTTGTAGTAGGCGCCGTTGGCCACGATCTCACCCTGTGTCAGATAGTATTTCGCCGCCCCGGGCAACATCTTGGCCAGGTTGTCCTTGTTCTTCTCGAGCATGGCCGTGACGTCGTTGAGCTTCTCCAGCGTCGGCGCCAGCTCCTTCTCGTTGTTGGCGACAAGGGTTGTGAGTTCCTTCGACACTGCGGACGTGGAAGCCAGCAGGCTGGTGATCGCATATCGGCGCTCGTTGAGCACGCCGAGCAGATCGTTGCTGTTGAGAATCAGCGCGTTGACCTTCTCGCTTCGCTCGGACAGGATCCCGGTGACGTCGCCCGCGGTCTTCAGCAGCTCCGCCAGGCTCTCGTTGCGGTTGTTCAGCGACTTCGACAGCCGCGAGACACCGTCGAATGTCGGGCCCAGCTGCGGGGCAATCTGGTCGAGCGTCTGCGCCAGCGTGTCCAGCGACTGGTTGAGCGATTCAGTATTGGTGCCTGCCGTGTTGCTCGTGAGCTCGTTGACCGCGTCGGTCAGCGAGTACGGCGACGACGTCCGCGAGATCGGGATGACCGAATTGGGAGACAGCGTGCCCGAGCCCGCGGACTCCAGCGCGAGCACCCGCTCGCCGAGCAGGGTTCCGGTTCGGATGTGCGCCGTTGTGTCGTTGCCGAGCGCGTACTTGCCGTTGATGGTGAAGCCGACGAGCGCATCGCCATTGTCGAGCTTGACCGACGACACCGAGCCGACCTTGATGCCGGACACAGTCACGTCGTTGCCGATCGAGATTCCGCCTGCCTCAGAGAACAGCGCCTGGTACCGCAGCGCCGTCGCCCACTGCACGATGCGCTCGGGCTGCAACCCGACCGCGACGACGAGAATTGCCAGGACGACACCGATGATGCCTGCCCTGATGAGGGAGTTTCCGCGATATTTCTGCATCTACTCTTCCCTGCACCTTCCGGCTTCTTGCTTGATCCACGGGAAGACGACGGTCCTGCCCTGAAGATCGCTGGCCCGGAAGGTGACCGCACAGATGTAGTACGGGAAGAAGGCGCCGTAGGCGCCCACCCGGGCGAGCTTCTTGTAGATCCCCGGCAGCCTCTGCACCGTGGCGTCGATGCGGTCCTTGTCGTTGTAGAGAATCGGCGCGAGTTTGTTGAGTTGGTCGATCGTGCCGTTGAGCGGCGGGTTGGCCCGGCCGAGCAGGTCCGCCAGCGACGTCGTCCCGTTGTTCAGCGACTCGATGGCCGTGCCGATCGGATCGCGGTCGGCCGAGAGCCCGTCGACCAGGCTCTCGAGCTTGTCGATCGCGCCGGAGAACTCGTCGCCGTCCTTGGACAGGGTGTCCAGCGTGGTTCGCAGTTCGTCGATCAACTGCTCGATGACCTGGTTGTTGTCGGCGAGTGAAGTCGTGAAGCTCGACGTTTTCGAGAACAGCGATTCCAGCGTTCCGCCCTGGCCCTGCATATCTGGACCAGCGAGCCCGTCAGCGCGTTGACATCCTGTGGATTCAGGCCCTGGATAACGGGTTTCAGGCCACCGAGCAGCAGATCGAGATCGAGTGCGGGCGCCGTGCGGTCCACCGGTATCTGCGCGCCCGCGGGCAGGATCTTCGTCGACTCCGCAGGAGAGTCGCCGAGTTCCATATAGCGGTCGCCGACGAGGTTGAGATACTTGATCGAAGCCTGGGTACCGGTGGTCAGCTTGATGTTGCGGTCGGTGTCGAATTCGACGAGCACCTTGCGGTCGGCCTGCAACGAAACATCCCCGACGGTGCCGACCCGGATGCCTGCGATCCGTACCGAGTCGCCGGGCTTCAACCGCGACGCATCGTTGAAAACGGCCGAGTATCC
>CAWHIZ010000001.1:0-303822 GCA_963829405.1 uncultured Actinomycetota bacterium | reverse complement strand
TCCGGCTCGATGCGGACGGCCTCATTGAGATCGGCCAGCGCCGCTTCCGCGTCGCGCTTCGTGAGATACAGTGAGCCGCGGCCGCTGTACGCGGCGGCGGATGAGGGATTGATCCGGAGTGCCTCGTTGTAGTCGGCGAGTGCGAGCTCCAAATTTCCCTGCTCGCGATACGCGTCGCCGCGCCAGGCATAGAGATAGGCGCTTGGCTCAAGGCGAAGCGCTTCGGTGTAGTCCTCGATCGCGCGGGGAAGGCTCCCCTTCGACGCGTAGGCCCAGCCGCGGAAGTAGTAGGCCAGCGCATTGTCGGGATCGATCTTCACAGCCTGATCGAGGTCGGCGATCGCGCGGTCATAGTCCCGCTTGTTGATGTAGGAGTTGCCGCGGTTGATGAACGCCGGCGTATAGCTCGGCGCCAGCCGGATCGCCGCATCGAAATTCGCGATGGCGGTGTCGAACTCTTCTTTCTGGATATGGCCGAGGCCGCGGCCGTAGTAGGCAAGAGCGCGGTTGCGGATGGTTTCCCCTGCGTCTTCGACGATGCGCGTGCAGGCGGCGATTCTTTTGTCGGCATCGCCGCAGTTGCAGTCCTTATAGTCCTGCGGGGTCGCGGCGGCGTGCGCCTGCGCGGCGGTCAGCAGCAGTAACGCCAGCAATCTCGGAGCCAACTTGGAACCAACATCATGATCTCCGCCCCGGTTCTGGGCGCACTGACACTATCGTCTTTGGTCGGCCGGCGCAGGAGGCAGGTTCAAAGCTCGGGTGCCAGTTGGTTACCGCCACAGCATTTCGACGAGCCCTTGGCGGGTCAGTTCCACGCCGAGCAGGAGCACGATGACGATTGGTGATCTTGTAGAACAGCCGCTCCGGCGTGACCTTCACCAGCCAGACGCCGAGGAAATTGGCTGGCGATCGCGAGCGGAAAGAGCGCGGCCGAGGTCGCGAGGCCCGACGGTCGAGAACTGGCCGAGCGCGAAATACGGCACGACCTTCATCGAATTGACCAGCGCCGAAGAACATCACGGTGGTGCCGACGTAGAGTCATCTTCTCGAGCCGCTGCGGCAGGACGAACGCGTAGTAGGGCGGCGCGCCGACCTGGATGATCGTCGAGGTGAAGCCCGACGAGCCGCCCCAGAACACGCCGATCGCGCGCGCTCGGCCGCTGCGGCTCGCCGGGCGGCCGTGCCGCGCGGACGCAGGCGTAGGCGACGAAGCCGAGCGCGATCAGCCCGACCATCACCGGATCAGCGCGTCCGACACGTAGGCGGCGAACAGCCAGGCCGCGCCGACGCCGATCACCGCGCCCGGCAGCAGCACCTTCAGGTTCCAGGGGTCCCAGTACGCGGCGGTAGATCCAGCACCGACAGCACGTCCTGCAGCAGCAGGATCGGCAGCAGGATCGCGGCGGCCTGCAGCGGCGGCATCACCAGCGCCAGCAGCGGCGTCGAGACCATGCCGATGCCGGCGAAGCCGCCCTTGCGACAGGCCGAGCATCATGACCGCCGGGATCGCAGCAGATAGAACAGCGGATCGGTGATGATGGTCATGCGGGCAGTTCGGGGAGACGGGCGCGCGAGGTAGACCGGAGTTCCGCGCCGCAGCCACCCGATTTTCTGCATGGCGGCATGCGCGAGTCCGCGCTACGAGTCATGCCACCACAGCTCGACGACCGAGCCGCGGATCAGTTCGACCGCGATCAAGAACATCAGCACATAGGCGATGCGGAAGAACATCTCGGTCGACGTGCGGCGCACCAGCCAGATGCCGAGATAATTCGCGACGACCGCGACCGGCATCAGCACCGCGCCGACCAGCAGGTTGTCCCACGTCAGATAGCCCGAGCGTCGCGAAACGCCGGCATCTTGATGACGTTGCTCGACCGCAAACAGCATGGTGACCGTGCCGGCATAAGTGAGCTTGTCGAGCCGCTGCGGCAGCAGATGCATCTGCCAGGCCGGGCCGCCCGCATTGGCGAGCATCGTGGTGAAGCCGCCGATCGCGCCGAAGATCATGCCGGTGGCGGCGTTGGGCGTCGGCATGCAGCGCTCGAACCGCTCGCCGAGCCAATGCCGCAGCACGAACAGCGCGGCGATCAGGCCGATCGCCAGCCGGATATGCGCGGCGGCGAGCGACGCCGCGAGCAGCCACGCCGATCGCGATGCCGACCGCTCATGCTCGGGCATCATGACCTTCAGGTTCCAGGCGCTCCAGTCGCGCCGGTAGGTCCAGATCGTGAGCACGTCCTGCGCCATCACGGTCGGCAGCAGGATCGCGGCCGCCTGCAGCGGCGGCACAAACAGCGACATCAGCGGCAGCGCCATCACGCCAAGGCCGAAGAACCCGCCCTTGGAGAGGCCGAGCAGGGTCACGCGCGAGCAGCGGCGACGCGACATAGAACAGCGGGATCGGTGGATCACGGGGGTCCGGGCAGGCGGCAGGGCAAGCGGGCGCGTCGCGGAGAGCGCATCTCGCATCAAAGCGCAGGCGCGCGCGCCTGCTGCAGAGCCTTATGCCGACGCGACATCGCGCGCTTGCAAATGGCGCGGCCGCCGCTCACAATTGCCTGCAAAACTCGCCGCCGATCAAGGAACGGAGACGCGTCATGGACGCCCGCACGAGCCGCTATCACGAGGTCTACGCGCGCTGGCAGCGCGATCCGGACGGCTTCTGGGCCGAGGCGGCGCGCGACATCGACTGGATCGAGCCGCCGAAGCACGGTGTTCGATCCGAACGCCGGCGTCTACGGCCGCTGGTTCCCGGACGCGCGTCTGCAACACCTGCTGGAACGCGGTCGACCGCCATGTGCATGCGCGGCCGCGGCGCGCAGGCCGGCGATCATCTACGATTCCCCGGTCACCGGCACGAAGCGCACCATCACCTACGCCGAGCTGCTGACCGAGGTGCAGGTGCTGGCCGCGCATCCTGCGCGACTTCGGCGTCGAGCAAGGGCGACCGCGTCATCCTCTACATGCCGATGGTGCCGGAGGCGGTGATCGCGCATGCTCGCCTGCGCGCGCATCGGCGCGGTGCATTCGGTGGTGTTCGGCGGCTTCGCGCGCGAAGGAGCTCGCCACCCGCATCGACGACTGCCAAGCCGAAGGTGATCCTGTCGGCGAGCTGCGGCATCGAGCCCGGCCGCGTCGTCAACTACAAGCCGCTGCTCGACGAGGCGATCGCGCTCGTCGACGCACAAGCCCGACGCCTGCCTGATCCTGCAGCGGCCGCAGGCGAGGCGACGCTGATCGCCGGCCGCGACCACGACTGGGCAGGCGCTGCGCGACGACGCGCTCGTGTGGGCGAAGATCGTGCTGCGACTGCGTGCCGGTGCTGGCCACCGATCCGCTCTACATCCTCTACACGTCCGGCACGACCGGCATGCCGAAGGGCGTGGTGCGCGACAACGGCGGCCACATGGTCGCGCTCAAATGGTCGATGAAGAATCTCTACGGCATCGAGCCCGGGCGAGGTGTACTGGGCGGCCTCCGACGTCGGCTGGGTGGTCGGCCACAGCTACATCGTCTATGCGCCGCTGTTCCACGGCTGCACGACGATCCTCTACGAGGGCAAGCCGGTCGGCACGCCCGACGCCGGCGCGTTCTGGCGCGTGATCGCCGAGCACGGCGCGCGTCGCGCTGTTCACCGCGCCGACCGCGTTCCGCGCCATCAAGAAGGAAGACCCGCAGGGCAAGCTCTTCGCGCAATACGACCTGTCGAAATTCCGCACGCTGTTCCTCGCCGGCGAGCGCGCCGATCCCGACACCGTCGATTGGGCGGAGAAGCTGCTGAAGAAGCCGGTGATCGATCACTGGTGGCAGACCGAGACCGGCTGGGCATCGCCGGCAATCCGGTCGGGCTCGGCCAGCTGCCGGTGAAGCACGGCTCGCCGACGGTGCCGATGCCGGGCTACGACGTGCGCGTGGTCGACGAGCAGTGCAAGGAGGTGCCGCGCGGCACCGATGGGCTCGATCGTCGTCAAGCTGCCGCTGCCGCCGTCGTGCCTGCCGACGCTGTGGCAGCAGGACGAGCGCTTCCAGCGAAAGCTACCTCGCGGAGTTCCCCGGCTACTACAAGACCGCCGACGCCGGCTTCATCGACGACGACGGCTACGTCTACGTGATGGGCCGCACCGACGACATCATCAACGTCGCCGGCCACCGGCTCTCGACCGGCGGCATGGAGGAGGTGCTGGCCGCGCACCAGGACGTCGCCGAATGCGCGGTGGTCGGCATCGCGGACGAGCTCAAGGGCGAGGTGCCGTGCGGCTTCGTCGTGCTCAAGGCCGGCGTCAACCGCCCGCCGGCCGAGATCGAGCAGGAGATGCGTCGCGCTGGTGCGCGAGAAGATCGGCCCGGTGGCGGCGTTCAAGCTCGCGATCGCGGTGGCGCGGCTGCCGAAGACGCGCTCGGGCAAAATCCTGCGCGGCACCATGAAGAAGATCGCCGACGGCGAGCCGTGGACCATGCCGGCGACCATCGACGATCCCGCGTCCTCGACGAGATCGGCGGCGCGCTGAAGGGAAGGGGTGTCGGAGGGTAGACTGCTTTGAACCGCGCCCGCATGGTGTGCGGATAAAAAGATTGGGAGGAGTTAAGTGATGCTTCGCAGAATGATTATCGCTGCCGCCTGCGTCGGTTGTTTGAGCCTGCCGCCGGCGCTTCTCGCGCAAGCCTATCCGACGAGGGCGGTGACGCTCGTCGTCCCCTCCGCCGCCGGCGGCGGCACCGACACCATCGCGCGCGCTGATCGGCGATCAGCTCGCCAAGCAGCTCGGCCAGGGCTTCGTGGTCGAGAACCGCACCGGCGCCGGCATGCTGGTCGGCACCACCGCGGTCGCCAAGGCGGCGCCGGACGGCTACACGCTGCTGGTCGGGCTCAACGGCAACATGACGGTCAATCCGAGCCTGTTCGCCAAGCTGCCCTACGATCCGGTCGCGGACTTCGTGCCGGTGGCGATGCTCGCCACCTATCCGTTCCTGCTGGTGGTGAACAACGACCTGCCGGTGAAATCGGTCAAGGAGCTGATCGCGCACCTGAAAGCGAACGCCGGCAAAGTCGACTACGCGTCGGCCGGCAATGGCACCGGCCAGCATCTCGCCCCCGAGCTGTTCAAGATGATGACCGGCACGGAGATGGGGCATATCGCCTATCGCGGCGCGCAGCCGGCCTATCTGGACGTGATCTCCGGACGCGTGCCGGTGTTCTTCGACAACATGTCGACGGCGATGAGCCTGGCGAAACAGGGCAAGGTGCGCGCGCTGGCCATCACATCGAAGAATCGATCGAGCCTGATGCCGGAATTGCCGACGGTCGAGGAGTCCGGCGTGCCCGGCTACGAGTACCAAACCTGGTTCGGCCTCTGGGCGCCGAAGGGTACGCCGCAGGCGATCATCGAAAAGCTGAATGCCGAGGTGCGCAAGGCGCTCGCCGAACCGTCGATCCAGCAGCGCATTGCCGCCACCGCGGGCGATCCGTCCACCATGGCGCTGAAGGACATCGATCCGTTCGTGAAGACCGAGATCGCCAAATGGGCCGAGGTGGTCAAGCGCGCCGGGATCAAGGTGGAGTAGCGGCGTTTATTCCGGCGCGATCAATTTCGGGGCGGACTATCGCGCCGGCTGTACCTTGGCGTCCTCGACCGGCGGCATGCCGCGGCGGATGCGCTCCAGTGGCCGGTCGGACTTCTTGCCCTTCGCAGTGCGGCGCTTGATTTCGCCTGGGATTTTGTCGGCGGGCGGCGGCTTTGGCATGGCCTGGAACTCCGTGTGCAACAGCCTCAACCGGCCGGAGTGCGGTCGGGTTCCATGCCGGATTAGGAGAATTCGCCCCAAGACTATATGTAGAGCCCAGCCGGATGATCGCTGCGGCTTTCCCGTCCCCGGCTCCAGGAAAACAACGTGAGCAAACCCGAACTCGGCACCAAGCGCCTCTGCGCTGGCTGCACCGCGAAATTCTACGATCTGATGAAAGATCCGATCATCTGTCCGAAGTGCGAGACGGAGTTCGTCCCGCCGAAGGTCGAGCCGCCGCGGCAGAAGCGCAATTACAATTTGCGGTCGGCGGTGAAGCCGGTGCCGGTTGTGGAAGAACCGGTTGCAGCGGTGAAAACCGAAGGCGAAGAGCCGGAGGTCGAAGACGACAAGGATTCCGAAGGCGGCGTCGCGCTGCTGGAGGACGACGAAGAGGAATAGGGCCGACCGCCCGCCTCACATCGCACAAAAGAAAACAGGGCCGCTTTCGCGGCCCTGTTCCATTTCGGAGTGCTGAAAGGCTTAGCGGCCCTTCCAGCCGGCGCGGCCCGAGCACATTTCCATCTTCTGCGGGTTGGCCTTTTCCCACTGGGTGATCGAGCGGGTCTCGTTGTTGCACATCTTGTTGTTCATGCAGGTGCAGTAGGAGAGGACCACCTGCTGCGCCTGGCCTTCGTCCTTGTTGTCGGAGACGCACGCGTTGATCCACTTGATGTCGTCCGTGGTCTGCGCCGCGGCCGGACCGGCCAGAATGGCGGTCAGAACGGACAGTGCGGCGATGGTTGCGAGCTTGGCTTTCATGGGGCACCCTTTTGCGTAAGTTCAGTTGAACCCGGTAAATCGGAGCGCCAGCCTGATAACGTGCCGCCCTCCGTGATGGGTGAACTATCGCGTCCCGCTCAGCGCAAGACTGTGCGAAAACGCACACGGCACGACGGGTGAGTGGTTAACGGCGGGAAAGTTCCGCCGGTATCAAAGGGCGAAGGGCGGATCGAATGAGCAACCCTTACGGCTTTCCGCAATATGTCATCGACCGCGTGATGGCCAAGCGCGGCCGGCTCAACGTGTTCGACCGCTTCGAGCCCAGGCGCACCGCGCTGCTCGTCATCGACATGCAGAATTTCTATGTCGGTGAGATCGCCTCGGTGGTCGGCATCATCCCGAACATCAACCGGATCGCTACGGATGTCCGCGCAAGGGCGGCCGCGTGATCTGGGTCGGCATGACCTGCGGGCAAGGATGGCCAAAGCGACTGGCGCATCTACCACGACCATTTCTTCACGCCGGAGAAGGGCGCCAACCACCGCGATCAACTGTCGCCCGGCCATCCGGGCCATGCGTTCCACAAGAACCTCGACATCAAGCCCGGCGACGACATCGTCTACAAGAACCGCTTCAGCCCGTTCATCGCCGGTGCCTCGAACATCGAGGAGGTGCTGAAGACGCACGGCATCGACAGCCTGGTCGTCACCGGCACCGCGACCAACATGTGCTGCGAATCCGCGGCGCGCGACGCCATGATGCGCGACTACAAGGTGGCGATGGTCTCCGACGCCAACGGCGCGCGTTACGACGAGGACCATCTTGCCGGCCTCACTTCGTTTTTCCAGAGTTTCGGCGACGTTCGCACCACGGACGAGGTCATCAACGAGTTGCTTGCGCCTGCTAAAGCGAGCGCCGCGGCGGAGTGATTTCAGCCCTTCATTCCAATGGAGATGGCCATGCGAATTTTTCTGATCCCGATTTTGTTGTTCGGTCTTTTCGCTGCTTCTCCCGCGCGCGCCCAACAGGCCGCGCCATCGTCCGAGGCGCTCGCTGTTGCGAAGGAGATGATGGACCTTCTGTCCGGCGACACGATCGCGCAGATGAGTTCAACAATCATGGCGCAAACCGTTCAGCCGCTGGAGCGTCTTCCCAATATGACGCCGGAGAAATTGACCGAGATCCGCGCCGAGGTTCAAAAGATCACGGTGCGCTTCATGAACGCGGCGCTGGCCGATGCCCCCGCGATCTATGCCAGGCATCTGACCGTATCGGAGATGCGTGAGATCATCGTGTTCAATCGCACGCCGACCGGAGAGAAAATGCGTAAGCTGCTGCCTCAGATGATGGGCGAGGTAATGAGTTTGATCGCGCCGCGCGCACCACTGCTTCAGCGGGAGCTGATTGAGGCGATCCAGCCGATCCTGCAAAGGCCCTGACCAAGGGGCGAAGAATCGGACAACAATGTCCGACAAGAAGACCGGACAAAATGGGGAGGGAAATCTGATGTCGATGCAAAACTCCGGATCGTCACCATCCTGGTGCAGCGGCGCCGATCGTTACGCCGCGATGTGGCAGGATTTCCTGCTTCTGGCAGCCCGCGTGCTGATCGGCTGGATCTTCATTTCCAGCGGCTTCCGTAAGCTGATGGATATTCCGGCCTTCGTGAAGACGATGCCGCGCCGCGATCTGCCGGAATTTCTCGGCTACGTCGCGCCGTTCGTGGAATTCATCGGCGGCATTCTGCTGGTCGCGGGTCTCGCCACCCGTTATGCGGCATTGGTGATGCTGCTGTTCATGCTGTTCGCGACCTTCAGCTCACACCGCTACTGGAATTACCCAGAGGCGCAACAGGCCAACCAGAACAGCCACTTCTGGAAGAACATCTCGATGACCGGCGGCATCGTGCTGCTGTTCATCACCGGCGCCGGCCGCTATGCGCTCGACGCGGTGCTTGGCCGTCGGGGTTCGTGACAGCCTGTTTTTGCGGCACTAGCCGAAGATACGCACAGTTGAAACAATCACTGCTGCGTGATCGGCTGGTGCGTGGGGCCGCGCTTCCGGTATAGCTCCTACGCAATGCCGGTTGTGGGGCACGCAATGGCAATTGTGCGTCGTGTCCCCGATATAGGCGTTTTCCCAGGCTGCGGCTGTGAGCGATATCATCAACGATACCCCAACCCCGGAGGATATCCGGGAGGCGGTCGACCGCGTGACGGTGAGCGATGTTTTCGCACGCTCGCCGCAGCTTGGCGCGTTTCTGCGTTTCGTCGTCGAAGCGGTGCTGCACGGCAAGGCCGATCGCATCAAGGCCTATACGATCGGCGTCGAGGTTCTGCGCCGCGACACGAAGTTCGATCCGCAGCTCGATCCGATCGTGCGCGTCGAGGCGACACGGCTTCGCCGCACCATCGAGCGCTATTACAGCGGGCCGGGCGCCGACGATCCGGTGATCATCGACTTGCCGCGCGGCTCCTACGTTCCGACATTCCGTTGGCGCGAGTCTGTCCGCTCCGGTCGTTGAGGAGGTTAGCGCCGCCCGCGATGGGCTGGCGCAGCGTTGTCCAATCGCGATTCGGGTTGGCGGGGCTGACGGCTGTGGTTCTGGTGCTGGCTTCGGTTTGGGCGCGGTTCTTCTGATGCGCGGCCCCACGCAACAGAAGGAGACGGCGTCCGCGACGCGCGAGCCTTCGCGCCCAGCGACCGCCGCCATGCTCCGCCCGGCAATGGCATGCCCTCGATCTATATCGAGCCGCTGCGTGTCACTCGGCACGCCCGCCGATCAGGCTCTGTCCGTCGATACATTGGCAGAAAAGATCGGTGACGCCTTCGCCCGTTTCGACACCATCAATGTCGTTTACTCGCCGCGCACGGCATCGACCGATGCGCCGGTGACGAGCCGCGCGCCGACTATCGCCTTGCGGGCGCAGTCGAATACGGCAGCGACAATGCGAACGTGCAGTTTCGGCTGATCGATGTCGCCGAAGGCAATGTGGTGTGGTCGCGCTCCTTCGACCGGATCGCGCCGGCCGAACAGGGCGTTGCCGAGGAGCAGATCGTCTTCGCGCTGGCCGATGCTCTGCTGCAATCTTATGGCGTGATCCGCTCGCGCGACCGCGCCAAGCAACTGATGTCGAACGTGGGCGATCCGCGCTATCGCTGCATCCTGGAAGCGGCAGATGCCATCCGCACGCTGAACACCGCCGAGCATGAGCGCGCAAAGGCTTGTATCGATCAGCTCACCGTCGCCGATCCAAGCTTTGCCCTCGGTTACACGTTCCTCGCGATCCTTTATGGCCGCGAACATCTGTTCGGCGTTCCTCAACGCGGCGATGCAGAGCCGGTTCTCGACCGTGCGCTGCGCGCCGCGCGCCGCGCCATCGAACTCAATCCAGCCAGTTCGCGAAGCTGGACCGTGCTGATGGTCGTGCTGTTCCATCGCCATGAGGTGCCGGAAGCCTACGCGGCTGGCGAGAAGGCGCTGACGCTCAACAAGTACGATTCGCTTGCACCGGCGGAATATGGCGGGCGGCTGATCATGGTCGGCGACACCGAACGCGGCCTCGCAATGATGCGCCGCGCGATCGGAGCGAATGTCGTCCGGCCGTCATGGCAGCATTTCTATCTCTTCATGGGCGGCTACCTGACCGGCGACATGAAGGAGGCCGGCTATCAGGCCGGCCAGATCACCGAGGCCAATTATGCGCTCGGCTATCTTGCCCGTGCATTGGTGGCGAGCGCCACGGGAGACGCCGAACGGGCCCGCCAGGCCATCGAGCGTCTCGTCGCGCTTCAGCCTGGCTGGCGCACTGGCCCCCGACTCGAACTCGCGAAGCTCTCGCCCAATCCCCTCATCGTCGACCGCCTGGCCAAGGATCTGATCAAAGCTGGGCTTCCGGGGTCGTAAAGCGCGGTTCCGACCGCAATCGTCGCATCCCGTAACCGGCTGTTAAATCAGCAAATTTTGCGGCCGTTACGGGTAGATTGCGGCAAATTACTGCTGCATTCCCATACCAGTCGGCAAAACACGCCTCCGAAAGCGGATTGGAGGGTGGCGATGTCGCGTCGTGAGGAGTGCATGGGCAAGCCGGTGGCTGAGGTCATCTGGCTCGACGACACGCATGGCGAAGAGGCCGCCCCGCCGCAGTCGGCGGCAACCCTGTCGATCGAGAACGTTGCCGAGATGTTCGCCGTCAGCCCGTGGACGCTCCGCTATTACGAACTGCGTGGCGTGATCGCGCGCCGCCAGCGCATCGGACAAATCCGCGTCTATAGCTGGGCCGACTGCGACCGGATCGCTTTTATCGTGAAGTGCCGCCGCGCCGGCATCGGGCTGGCGGACATCGCGCCGATTCTCCGGGCGGTGGACGAGGACCTTTCGGCGCAAGCCATCCGCATCAATCAGCAGCGCTGCGACACGCTGATCGCCAGCCTCGAAAAGCCTCGCAAGGTGTTCGACGAGGCGCTCAGCGAGCTGACGCAGATCCGTTCGCTGCTTTGCGCCAAAGGCGACTGCAACGACTGACTGACCCTTAGTTCTGGAATTGCAGCTTGGCGAGCCGCGCATAGAGCCCGCCGCGCGCGACCAGGCTTTCGTGCGTGCCCTCCTCGACGATGCGGCCCTGGTCCAGCACCAGGATGCGGTCGCAGGACAGCACGGTCGCGAGCCGATGCGCGATCACGAGCGTGGTGCGCTCCGCCATCAGCCGCTCGAGCGCGCTCTGCACCAGCGTCTCGCTCTCGGCGTCGAGCGACGACGTCGCCTCGTCGAGCAGCAGCAGCGGCGCGTCGCGCAGGATCGCGCGCGCGATCGCGATGCGCTGGCGCTGGCCGCCCGACAGCGTGACGCCGCGCTCGCCGACCGGCGTGTCGTAGCCCTGCGGCAGGCGGCGGATGAATTCGGCGGCCGCCGCGGCTTCGGCCGCGCGCTCGATCTCGGCGTCGGTCGCATCGGGCCGGCCGAAGCGGATGTTGTCGCGCGACCGACGCGGCGAAGATCGCGGTGTCCTGCGGCACCAGCGCGATGCGCCGGCGCAGCTCGCGCGGATCGGCGTCGCGTCAGCGGCACGCCGTCGAACGTCGACCGCGCCGGACGGTCGGATCGTAGAACCGCAGGATCAGATGGAAGATCGTGCTCTTGCCGGCGCCCGACGGACCGACGATCGCGACCTTCTCGCCCGGCCGCACCTGGAACGACACGCCGTCGAGCGCCGACGTCTCCGGCCGCGTCGGATAGGCGAAGCGCACGTCGTCGAACGCGACCTCGCCGCGCGCGCGGCGTCGGCAGCGGCGACCGGATGCGCCGGCGCGCTTGATCGCCGGCTCGACGCGCAGGATCTCGAACAGCCGCTCGGCGGCGCCGGACGCCTGCGGCGATCTCGCCCCAGACCTGCGAGAGTTCGCCGAGGCCGCCGGCGGCGAACACCGCATAGAGCACGAACTGCGACAGCCGGCCCGCGCGTCATCTCGCCGGCCAGCACGTCCTGCGCGCCGACCCACAGCACCAGCACGACGCTCGCGAACACCAGGAAGATGGCGATGGCGGTCAGCACGCGCGCGCGCCTGGGTCGAGTTGCGCGCGGCCGCGATAGGCGCTCTCGACCGCGGCGCCGAAACGCGCGTCGCGCAGCCGCTCGTTGGTGAAGGCCTGCAGCGTGCGCACCGCGCCGATCTGCTCGGCGGCATAGGCCGACGCGTCGGCGAGCGTGTCCTGCGCGGCGCGCGAGCGCTCGCCGCACCGCGCGGCCGAAGCCGACCAGCGGCAGCACGATCAGCGGAATGGCGCCGAGCACGAAGCACGACAGCCGCGGGCTGGTCACCACCATCATGGTGGCGGCGCCGACGAACAGCACGAGATTGCGCAGCGCGACCGACACCGAGGCGCCGACCGCGGACTTGATCTGCGTGGTGTCGGCGGTGAGCCGCGAGAGCATCTCGCCGGTCTGCGCCGTGTCGAAGAAGGCGCGGCGACAGCGCGGTGAGATGGCCGAACACGTCGCTCGCGCAGATCGGCGACGATGCGCTCGCCGAGCGTGGTGACGAGGTAGTAGCGCAGCGCGCTCGCCACCGCGAGCACGGCCACGACCGCGATCATCACCGCGAAATAGCTGTCGATCAGCTCGACGCCTTCGGCCGAGAAGCCGAAATCGATCATGCGGCGCACCGCGATCGGCACCGCGAGCGTGGCCAGCGCCGCGACCACCAGCGCGGCAAGCGCCGCGAACGGCGCGGCCGCGGTAGCGCAGCGACATAGGGCAGCGAGCAGCTGCAGCGGCTCGCAGCTTGACCGCGCGGCTGCCGGGCGCGTCGGCCGCGGCTGCGCGCGTCGCGGACGTGCCGACAGGCGCGGCTCCCCGCTGCCGGCCGTGTCGTTCATGCCACGCCTGTTCAGCCCCGACTGCGGCTGAAATGCCGCGGCCGGACAATGCCCCGCGGCCGGTCCGAGGCAATCACAAGGGCCGGACCAGCGCTTGTCCGACCGGCGCCGGTCCTGTATAGAACCGCGCAAATCCAGCGACATTCCACGCCAGGCCAACGCGCGGCACGGCCGCGCAGGACATCGACCATGAAGCCCGATACTGCACCCCGACTATCACACCATCAAGGTCATGATGACCGACGGCACCGAGTTCACCACCCGCACCACCTGGGGCAAGGAGGGCGACACGCTGCACCTCGACATCGACCCGAAGTCGCACCCGGCCTGGACCGGCGGCCAGCAGCAGCTGCTCGACCGCGGCGGCCGGCTGTCGCGCTTCCAGAAGAAGTTCGCGGGCTTCGGCCTCGAGCAAGAAGTAAGCCTCGGCTGCTTCGACCGCAAATCAAAAACCCCCGCGTCGACGCGGGGGTTTTTTGTTTGCAGGCTTGCGTCGAAGGCGTCTCAGTGACCGTGCGCTGCTCGAACGCGCCTTGAGCAGGCCGAGCTGGCGCTCGACCGGATTGCTGACCTGCGGCTGGTCCGGCGCGAGCGGCGGCGCGTGGATGGTGGCGTCGAGCCGGCGCACCTGATCGTTGCAGCTTCTTGCGAGCGCGCGATCAGATCGCGCAGCCTCTCGGGCAGCAGCTTCGATGGTTGTCCGGATCGCCGGGCTCGCCGGCGGCAAGCTTGACCTTGGTCTTTTCCTTGTTGGCCTGGGCGAGCGACATCTCGCCTTCCTTCACCGCGCGATGCAGCAGCAGCCAGGACGCGAGCTGCATCAGCCGCGTGGTCAGCCGCATGCTTTCGGTCGCGTAGGCGAGCGCCGCGCGTGCGCTCGAGCTTCTTGGATTCCTGCCGGCCGGGACCGTCGAGATAGGCCGCGGTCTCCTCGACCAGCGCCATGCCGTCGCGGAACAGATCGGCGAAGGCCTGCGAACTCGCGAGCTTTTCGCCGAAAGAAACCGGCGCCGCTTCGTCGATCGCGGAACGCTCTGTCATACGTGTACGCCTCACCCCACCGCAGGCGTGAGCATATGCCCGCGGCCTGCCGGACGAAGCTGTCCAGCGCGCCCGCCACAAAGCTTTACAAAATGGTAACCGCGCAGGCCGCGATCAGCTCGTGACCCGAAACGGGACACAAAAAAAGAGCCGCCGTTGCCGGCGGCTCGAAAGTTGATAACAGGGAGGCGTCAAACAGAGTGGACAGGAGCCACTCAATGTCCAGAAGATGGACAGCCACAGTAATGAAGCGAGAAAGCTTAACGAGCCGTTAAGTGCGCGATAACTGTCGGTTAACGCGCGTGATCAACGCGCGCGCAGATGCGATACCGTCGCACGCATCGCTTGCGCGCATCACTTCTTGAAGAACTGATCGGCCGCCGACTTCGACGCCTGCTTGCTTGCCGATGTCGGCTTCGAGCCGCGCGATCTCTTCCTTGCAGCAGCGCGATCGCGCTCGTTCAGTTCGCCGACCGAGAGCAGCGTCAGATCCTGTCCGATCTCGTGCGCGATCTTCTTCTTCGGCCGGTCGTCGTCGTCGATCGCCGGCATGGCGGCCTCCGCTTGTCGCCGAAAAGTAGCGGCGGCGCGCCGCGGTTGTCACACTGCGCGCCGCGGCCGACTAAACGATCGCCGACGTCCAGGCATCAGCACGAGGACCGACATGACCGCTGCCTCGCCGCATGACCGCGATCGCCATCAGCGCGCCCGGCGGGCCGGAAATGCTGGTGCCGCGAGAGCGGCCGGTGCCGCAGCCCGGGCGCGGGCGAAATCCTGGTCAAGGTCGCGGCCGCCGGCGTCAACCGGCCCGACGTGCGTGCAGCGCCAGGGCACCTATCCGCCGCCGCAAGGGCGCGACCGACATTCCGGGCCTCGAGATCGCGGGCGAGGTCGTCGCGCTCGGCGCCGGCGTGAAGCGCTGGAAGCTCGGCGACAAGGTCTGGCGCTGGTGGTCGGCGGCGGCTACGCGCGAATATTGCCTCGCGCACGAGAGCCACGCGCTGCCGGTGCCGCCGTGGCTGTCGATGGTCGAAGCGGCCGCGATCCCGGAGACCTTCTTCACCGTCTGGCACAACGTGTTCGAGCGCGGCGCGCTGAAGAGCGGCGAAACGCTGCTGGTGCATGGCGGCTCGTCCGGCATCGGCACCACCGCGATCCATGCTCGCCAAGGCGTTCGGCGCGCAAGGTCATCACCACCGCCGGCTCGGCCGAGAAATGCGAGGCCTGCCGCAAGCTCGGCGCCGACGTCGCGGTCAACTACAAGACCGAGGACTTCGTCGCCGCGACCAAGAAGGCGACCGGCGGCAAGGGCGCCGACGTCATCCTCGACATGGTCGGCGGCGACTACATCGAGCGCAACTACGAGGCCGCCGCCGTCGAAGGCCGCATCGTGCAGATCGCGTTCACGGCGGGCCCGAAGGCCACGGTCGAATTTCGGCGCGCTCATGCTCAAGCGCCTGCACCCACACCGGCTCGACGCTGCGGCCGCGCTCGGTCGCCGACAAGGCCGCGATCGCGCGCGGCGCTCGAGGAGAAGGTGCTGGCCGCTGATCGCGGCCGGCAAGATCAAGCCGGTGATCGACTCGCACCTTTCCGCTGGCCAAGGCCGCCGCCGCCCATGCCCGCATGGAGATCGAGCGCAGCATATCGGCAAGATCGTGCTGACGGTCTGATATGCCGGTTGCGGCGACATAAAGAAGCCACTCGGAAGGTGGCTTCTGCGCGCCGTGCTGAAACAGCACGGCTGGCGACGCGTGCTGCAAGATCCTGACCATCGCGCTTGTCGCGCTCCGTCTCTGCGTCGCGACCGGTCTTGTTGCGTTCGCGCTGCTATTGGCGCTCGCCCATTTTCGCGAGCATGCGGATCGCTGGCGCTGGCGGCTTTCCTTGTCGTGCCGTCGCGCTGATCGCGTTCGAAATCGTGCTGTGGCGCGGACGAGCCGCACGCTGGCGTCCGACGACGGTTGTCTGCACCGCCACGCTCGTGATCGCGGTCGGCGCGCTCGCGCTGACGCTTACGTACGAAGCGCAGTTCCGCTGGGTGCGGCATCGCTGTGCTGCGCGCCGATGCCGGCGCACCGTCGAGCAGCTCGGCCGCCATTTCATCGTCGGCTATCGCGATCTCGGCCGAGTTGCGCGCATCTGGTCGAACGCCGCGCCGTCGCCGGCGTCTTCGTCACCGCGCACAATGTGCACGGCAAGGACGCTCGAGACGATCCGCCGCGAAATCGACGCTCCTGCAGGCGATCCGCCGGCGGCAGGGACTGCCGCCGCTTCTGATCGCGACCGACCAGGAGGGCGGCGTCGGTCTCGCGCCTGTCGCCGCCGCTGGCGCGGCTGCCGACGCTCGGCGAGATCGTGCGCAGCCACTCACGACGCGGCCGGACGCGCGCTGAGCGCCGTGCGGCAATACGCGGCGGAGCAGGGCCGCGCGCTTGCGCGGCTCGGCTTCAATCTGAATTTCGCGCCGGTGGTCGATCTCAACCACAATGTCGTCAATCCGAACGACCGCTACACCCGCATCAGCGACGCGCGCGATCTCCGCCGATCCGAAGATCGTCACCGACAGTCGCGCGGCGAATATTGCTACGGCGCTGTTGCAGACCGGCGTGCATTGCACGCTCAAGCATTTCCCCGGCCTCGGCCGCGTGTTCGAGGACACGCATCTCGGAACCGGCCGATCTGCACGCGCCGACGCGAAGAGCTCGCCGACACCGACTGGATGCCGTTCCGCGACGCTGATGCGATGCAGCCGGGCGCCTTCACCATGCTCGGCCACGCGCGGCTCATCGGCGCTCGATCGCGACACGCCCGGCTTCGTTCTCCGCGCCGGTCGTCTCGGGTCTGCTGCGGGGGGATTGGAAGTACGACGGCGTGCTGGTCACCGACGACTTCAGCATGGGCGCGGTCTATCGGCAGCGCCGAAGGCATGCGCGGCGGCGAGCGTCGCGGCGCTCAATGCCGGCGTCGACCTCATCCTGATCAGCTATGACCCTGACCAGTTCTATCCGATCATGCATGCGCTCATCCGGGCGGACGCCAGCGGCCGGCTCGCCGAGAAGACGTGCTGGAGCGCAGCGATCGCGGCTGGCCGGTGCTCGCCGATTAACCGCGGGCATGCCGCGGCGCGGCTTCGGCCTCACAAGCCGGAATTCTTGCGATCTTGAGCCTCCGGTACTCCATTCGAGTCAGCGGTTGGGCGCTCATGGCGCGTCGGGTAAGGGCTGGCCGAGGCCGCGCGGTAGGCGTCGCGAAATCGGCACTATCTTTAAGGACTTTACGCCTGGCCGGCAATGAGCTGGATTGGCAGCGATCGAGCGCCGAGCCGGAGGTCGTCGTTTGGGCTTTCTGCGCGCCTGCCGTTCTGCGGCGATGCCTGATCGGCGTCGCTGCTCGGCGCTTCGCCCGGCACGCGCGTCGAGGCCATCAACGTGCGCACCGACGCCGCCGCGATCGACCTCACCGCCGCCGTCGAGCGCCAGCGCACCGAAAACGACCGCATCCAGGTGTCGACCGCGCCCGGCCCCGACGGCATCGTGCGCCGCATGGACGTGCGCGCGCGCGAAGGCAACACCAACTGGGCGGTGTTCGCGCTCGCCAATTCCGGCGACGAGCAGATCGACCGGCTGATCGTCGTGCCGCATTACCGCATGGTCGGCTCCGGCCTGCTGTGGCCCGACCTCGGCCTGTCGCGCGTCGTCACCATCACGTCGAGTCGGCGAGCGCCCCGAGCGGCAGGACAGCGCCACCGCCGACATCTTCCGCATCACGCTCGATCCCGGCACGGTGATCACCTACGTGCGCGGAGCTGCGCACCGACAAGCTGCCGCAGATCTATCTGTGGGAGCCCGACGCCTACAAGGACAAGATCAACTGCTTCACGCTCTACTACGGCATCGTCATCGGCATCGCCGGCCTGCTCGCGCTGTTCCTCACCATCCTGTTCGTGGTGAAGGGCAGCGTGATGTTCCCGGCCGCCGCCGCGCTCGGCTGGGCGGTGCTGGTCTATATCGGCATCGACTTCGGCTTCTGGGGCAAGGTGTTCGACATGTCGGCCGGGCGCCGAGCGGATCTGGCGCGCGTCCGGCGAAGCGATCCTGGCCGGCGACGCTGCTGGTGTTCCTGTTCGCCTATCTCAACCTCAACCGCTGGCACGTGCGCTACGCGCACATCACCATCGGCTGGCTCGCGGTCCTCGGCGCGCTGGTCGCGCTCGCGCTGTTCGATCCGGCGATCGCGTCGGGCATCGCGCGCCTCTCGCTGCTCGCGCGTCGCGTTGCTCGGCTTCGGCGCTGGTGATCTATCTCTCGACCCACGGCTTCGACCGCGCGGTGCTGCTGATCCCGACCTGGCTCCTGCTGGTGGTCTGGGCGATCGCCGCCGGCGCTGACCGTCACCGGCTTCGTCACCAACGACATCGTCGGCCCGGCGCTGCTCGGCGGCCTCGTGCTGATCGTGATGCTGATCGGCTTCACGGTGATGCAGCATGCCTTCGCCGGCGGCATCACCCACGGCATCGTCTCCGACGTCGAGCGCCGCGCGCTGGCGCTGACCGGCGCCGGCGACATGATCTGGGACTGGGACGTCTCCGCCGACAAGGTCTTCACCAGCCCGGAAACCGAGCCGCTGCTCGGCCTCAAGCGCGGCGCGCTCGAAGGCCCGGCCGCGCGCTGGCTCGACGTGCTGCATCCGCTCGACCGCGACCGCTTCCGCGCCGCGCTCGACAGCGTGCTGGAGCAGCGCCGCGGCCGGCTGATGCAGGATTTCCGCCTGCGCACGCCGGACGGCCATTACCTGTGGTTCGCGCTCAAGGCGCGGCCGGTGGTCGGCTCCGACGGCGAGGTGGTGCGGCTGGTCGGCACGCTCACCGACGTCACCGAATTCAAGAACGCCGAGGAGCGGCTGCTGCACGACGCGGTGCACGACAACCTCACCGGCCTGCCCAACCGCGAGCTGTTCATCGACCGGCTGGAAGCCGTGCTGGCGTTCGCCAAGGTCGACCCGGCGATCCGGCCGACGGTGATGGTGATCGACCTCGACCGCTTCAAGCAGGTCAACGATTCGGTCGGCATCGCGGTCGGCGATTCGATCCTGCTGACGCTGGCGCGCCGGCTCGGCCGCCTGCTCAAGCCGCAGGACACGCTGGCGCGGCTGTCCGGCGACCAGTTCGCGCTGATCCTGCTGTCGGAGAAGGAATCCGAGCCGCATCATCGCCTTCGCCGAAACGCTGCGCCGGGCGCTGCGCGCGCCGATCACCTTCAACGACCGCGAGATCTTCCTCACCGCCTCGATCGGGCTCGCGCTCGCCGACGGCCAGCCGCACCGCACCGAGGAAGTGCTCAAGGACGCCGAGCTTGCGATGTATCACGCCAAGCGCATCGGCGGCGACCGCATCGAGGTGTTCAAGCCGTCGATGCGCGCGCGCAAGACCGACCGGCTGACGCTCGAATCCGAGCTGCGCCGCGCGCTCGAGCGCGAGGAGATCACCATCCTCTACCAGCCGATCGTGCGGCTGGAGGACCGCTCGGTCGCGGGCTTCGAGGCGCTGGCGCGCTGGGACCATCCCAAGATGGGCCGCATGTCGCCGGCCGAATTCATCACCATCGCCGAGGAGATCGGCCTGATCGTCGATCTCGGCCTGTTCGTGCTGGAGCGCACCGCGCGCCAGCTCGGCGCAGTGGCAGCGCACGGTGCGCCAGCGCGAGCCGATCTTCGCCAGCGTCAACGTGTCGTCGCGGCAGTTGCTGCGGCAGGACCTGATCCACGACCTGCGCACCGTGATCGCGCGCTCCGGCCTCGCGCGCGGCACGCTCAAGCTCGAACTGACCGAATCGCTGGTGATGGAAAATCCCGAGCACGCCGCGCAGATGCTGCACGCGCATCCGCGAGCTCGGCGCCGGCCTCGCGCTCGACGATTTCGGCACCGGCCATTCGTCGCTGGCCTATCTGCAGCGCTTCCCGTTCGACACCATCAAGATCGACCAGTCGTTCGTGCGCACCATCGAACAAGGGCACGCGGCCGGTGATCCTGCGCTCGATCATCGCGCTGGCGCACGATCTCGGCATGGAGGTGGTGGCGGAAGGCGCGGAGACCGATTCCGACGCGGTCGAGCTCTACCAGCTCGGCTGCGAATACGCGCAGGGCTACGTGTTCGGCGAGCCGATGAGCGCCGACGAGCGCGCGCGCGACCTGCTGCAGACCGAGCGGCTCGAAGCTGGCGCGCTAGAGCCGGTCTATCTTCGGCCGGCTCGAAGCCGCGCCGCGGTCCAGCGTCGCGCGCCATCGCCGGGCGACGTCAGCGCATTCGACGAAGGCGCGCGCATGCGGCCGGCTGCGTGCTGCTCGCCGGAATCGCCGAGGCATAGACCGTCCACAGCTGCAGCGCTTCCGGGCAGCGGCGCCGCCAGCCTCGCGCCCTTGACCGGCACGATCTCGCTGATCAGCGTGATCGCCGATCTCGGCCTCGCCTTCGCGCGACCTTCGCCGCGACGTCGATGCCGCCGTTGGCATGGACGCCCTTCTTGGTCGACCACGTCGCGTGATGCCGAAGCTGCTTCAGCAGATCGCCATCAGGTGCACGACCGACGTGCCGCCGAGCTCCGGCGTCGGTGTAGGCGATCGACTTGCGCGTCGAGCAGCGCCTGCTTGAACGCCTCCGGCGTCGAGACGTCCGGCGCCGGCGCGCCCTCGCGGATCACGACGCCGAGGCCGACGCGGCCGAGATCGACGCGGCTGCCGGGCGTCAGCTTGCCGGTCTTCTCGAGCTCGCGCCATCAGCGGCGCCGAGGTGATGAGGAGGTCGGCCGGCTTGCCGGACGCGATGATGTCGCGCAGCAGGCCGGTCGGGCCGACGGTGAAGTCGAACGTGTCGCCGCGTCGGCTTGCGAGTAGTCGTCGATCATGCCGGCGACGACGCTGCGCACCGCGCCGGCGGAGATGACCTTGATTTCGGCGGCGTTGGCGGAGTGCGAGCATGCAGGCAGCGACAAGGCGACAAGTCGCGGCATGCGATCACCTCGCAGCAGTCATCGAGTTGTCGGCGTCGCAACGTGCACGGATGCAGGCTCGACGCAGGCATACGCGGCCGTCGATCGGGCTCGGACAGACTGTCATCGCGATCGATTAGGCGTGGCCGGCTTCGCTCGACAGCATGCCGAGGTCGATGCCGATCTTCCGCAGCGCCTTGCTCGTATTTGCCTTCGATGTCGCGTGCCGAAGATCAGCTCGGGATCGGCGGAGCAATGCAGCCAGCCGTTCTGCTGGATCTCGTTCTCGAGCTGGCCCGGCGCCCAGCCGGCATAGCCGAGCGCCAGCACCGCGCTCGCCGGGCCGTCGCCGCGCGCGATCGCCTTGAGGATGTCGAGCGTCGCGGTCAGGCAGATGCCGTCGTCGATCGGCAGCGTCGAATTCTCGATGAAGAAATCGGCGGAGTGCAGCACGAAGCCGCGCTCGGTCTCGACCGGCCCGCCCTTGAGCACCTTCACGCCGCCGGCGCGCGGCGGCAGCTGGATCAGGTCGGCCGCCGGGATGACGTCGAGCTTCACCAGCAGATCGGGGAAGCTGATGTTCGCCGCCGGCTGGTTGACGATGATGCCCATCGCGCCTTCGGAGGAATGCGCGCAGATGTAGATCACGCTGCGCGCGAAGCGCTCGTCGCCCATGGTCGGCATCGCGATCAGCATCTGGCCGTCGAGATAGCCGCGCGCCTGGACCGGCTGCCGCTTTTGCAAGGTTTTGCGCGTCATTCGCATGTCGAGAAGGTTACCCCGATCCGCTGGCCTTTGCAAACGAACAGCCTTGCCGCGATACGTTCACGACCAATGCGTTCACGACCGAATTCAGTGCGCACCGTGTCAGCAGCTGTGCCTCACTAGATCATTCGATGAGCACTGTCATGTGTCCACATGTCCCGCACGCATGCCTTGCGCCGTTATTGGCCGCGGTCTGCCTGTTGCGGCGTCGGCGGCTGCGCCCGCAGTTGCGGCAGATGTGTCGCGCCTGGGACGACGACATGCGCTCGGCGGCGCGGCTGATCGCAGGCGATGCGCGCGACGAAGCGCGGCGCGCGCATGCTGCGCGCCGGCGTCGAGATCAAGCTCGAGCCCGGCTGGAACACCTATTGGCGCTATCCGGGCGACTCCGGCGTGCCGCCGCTTCGATTTCGCCGGCTCGCGACAACGTCAAGATCGTCGACGGTGCTGTGGCCGGCGCCGATGCGGTTCCCCGACGGCGCGGCGGCAACTCGATCGGCTACAAGGGCACGGTGATCTTTCCGCTGCGCGTCGTGCCGCAGGATGCAGCGAAGCCGGTCACGCTGCGGCTGAAGCTCGACTACGCGCTCTGCGAGAAGCTCTGCGTGCCGGCGAAGGCCAAGGCCGAGCTGACGCTGACCGGCGCCGGCAGCGCGCAGGACGCCGCGCTCGACGGCGGCCGAAGCGCGCGTGCCGAAGCCGGCGCGCTCGGCGACGGGCAGCGCTCTCGATCCGCGCGGTGCAGCGCGAAGCAGGCGCCGGCAAGCCGCGCGATCGTTGTCGATGTCGCGGCGCCGGCGGACGCGAGCGTCGATCTGTTCGCCGAAGGCCCGACGCCGGACTGGGCCCTGCCGTTGCCGAAGCCGGTCGCGGGCGCGCCGGCCGGCTTGCAGCGCTTCGCGTTCGAGCTCGACGGCCTGCCGCCCGGCGCGAAGCCCGAGGGCGCTGATCTGACGGCTCACCGCGGTCGCCGGCGACCGAGGCGATCGAGGCCGTATCCGTCTCGACTAATCCGCCGGAGCGCGCTAATTTGTGCGCCGCATGCGCAAGCCAGCTTCCAATCAACCTCACGCGAGAGGATCACGATCATGGCCATCAAGGTCGGCGACCGGCTGCCCAACGCCACGTTCCGCGTCATGACGGCGGAAGGCCCGAAGCCGAAGACCACCGACGAGGTGTTCAAGGGCAAGAAGGTCGTGCTGTTCGCGGTGCCCGGCGCCTTCACGCCGACCTGCCACAAGAACCATCTGCCGGGCTTCGTGAAGAACGCCGACGCGCATCAAGGCCAAGGGCATCGACACCATCGCGGTGACCGGCGTCAACGACGTGTTCGTGATGGACGCCTGGAAGAAGGCGACGGGCGCGCGAAGGCAAGGTCGAGTTCCTCGCCGACGGCAACGGCGATTTCGCCAAGGCGATCGGCCTGACGCTCGACGCCTCCGGCAACGGCCTCGGCATGCGCTCGCAAGCGCTATTCGATGGTGGTCGAGGACGGCGTGGTGAAGTCGCTCAACGTCGAGGAAGCGCCCGGCAAGGCCGAAGTCTCCGGCGCCGACGCGCTGCTCAAGAGCGCTCTGAGCTTTCAGTCGCACAGAGGCCGCGCAGACGTTGCCGGTCCGCGCGGCCTTTTCTTTTGCGCGTCGGCGTTCGCATTTTGCCCGGCCCGCATTTCGGCGATCGCGCACGGCGAGCTGGTCGGCGCGCTCGTTGAGCTCGTGGCCGGCGTGGCCCTTGACCCAGTGCCAGTGCACCTCGTGGCGCTGCGAGCGCGGCGTCGAGCCGCTGCCACAGATCGTCGTTCTTCACCGGCTTCTTGTCGGCGGTCCGCCAGCCGTTGCGCTTCCAGCCGTGAATCCACTTCGATGATGCCGTTGCTGCACATATTGGCTGTCGGTGTGCAGATCGACCGCGCACGGCCGCTTCAGCGCTTCCAGCGCCGCGATCGCCGCCATCAGCTCCATGCGGTTGTTGGTGGTGTGCGCCTCGCCGCCCTTCAGCTCCTTCTCGTGCTCGCCGAAGGTCAGGATCGCGCCCCAGCCGCCGGGCCCGGGATTGCCCGAGCAGGCGCCGTCGGTGTGGATGATGACGTGCGGGCCGTCGGTCACGCGCTCGCTCATCGGCGCGAGCCCGTAGTCGCGCGACGCTCGCGACGCGTCTGGTGGAAGCGCAGCTTGCGGAAATATTCGAGCGGGTCCTTCGGCCGCACCAGCGCGCCCGGCGGCACGTTGAGCCAGTCGACCAGCCGCGTCAGCAGGAAGCGCAGCGCCGCGCCGCGCGCCAGCAGCGGCAGCGCCGTCGAGCTCGGCCGCCGACAGCGGCCGCACCTGCGCGTAGGCCTGCAGCAGCGCGCGGCCCTTGGTGACGTTGTAGGAATGGTCGGGCTCGAAGCACCAGGCGTTGAGGCAGATCGCGACGTCGTAGGCGAGCGTGTCGGTGCAGGCGAAATAGAAGTCGATCAGGCCCGACAGCTTGTCGCCGAGGAAGAACACGTTGTCGGGAAACAGGTCGGCGTGGATCACGCCCTGCGGCAGATCCGCGCGGCCAGTGCTGCTTCGAGATGCGTCGAGCTCGTGCTGCGATGGTCGCGCGCAGGCCCGGCTGCACGCTGTCGGCGCGCGCCGCGGCCTGCTCGAACAGCGGCCGCCAGCCGTCGACCGACAGCGCATTCGGCGCGCTGCATCGGAAAATCGGCGCCGGCGAGATGCAGCTGCGCCAGCGCCTCGCCGACCGCGGCGCAATGCCGCGCGTCGGGCCGCCGGATCCACATGCCGTCGAGGAAGGTGACGATCGCGGCCGGCCGGCCGCACAGCGTGCCGAGCGCCTCGCCGGTCGCGGTTCTTCACCGGCTGCGGGCAGGTGATGCCGCGCGCCGGCGAGATGCTCCATCAGGCCGAGGAAGAACGGCAGGTCGCCGGCCGCCACGCGCTTCTCGTAGAGCGTCAGGATGTAGTGGCCGGCTGCTGGTGTGCAGGAGGAAGTTGGAGTTCTCGACGCCCTCGGCGATGCCCTTGTAGGACAGCAGCTCGCCGAGGTCGTAGCCGGCGAGGAAGGCGGCGCAGGTCTTCGTCGGCGACGTCGGTGTAGACCGCCATGCGCGTACTCGGCATGCGCCGGCCGTTCGTCAAGGGGTGGATTAGGCCGCCGCGATGTCGCGCAGCGGGCGCGGCAGCGGGAAGAACATGTCCTCCGTCGGCGCCGGACACGGTCTCGACGCTCGACCGTCGTAGCGCTCCGCGAAGGCGTCGATGATCTCCTCGACCAGCACCTCCGGCGCCGAGGCGCCGGCGGTGATGCCGAGCGCTGCGATGTCGCTCGAACATCGTCCAGTCGATCTCGGCGGCGCGCTGCACCAGCACGCGAGCAGCGGCAGCCGGCGCGCTCGGCGACTTCCCGCAGGCGCTGCGAGTTCGACGAGTTCGGCGCGCCGACCACGATCATGCGCGTCGACCTGCGGCGCGACGCGCTTCACCGCCTCCTGGCGGTTGGTGGTGGCGTAGCAGATGTCTTCCTTGTGCGGGCCGACGATCGCCGGGAAGCGGCGCTTCAGCGCCGCGACGATCTCCGCGGTGTCGTCGACCGACAGCGTGGTCTGCGTCACGTAGGCGAGGTTGCTCGGGTCGCGCGGCGTGAAGGCCTCGGCATCCGCCACGGTCTCGATCAGCGTGACCGCGCCGTCGGGCAACTGGCCCATGCGTGCCGACCACTTCGGGATGGCCGGCATGGCCGATCAGCACGATCTCGCGGCCGCGCTGTGATGGATCTCCGCCTCGCGATGCACCTTGGTGACCAGCGGACAGGTCGCGTCGAGCGCGAAGAAATTGCGGCGCTGCGGCTTCCGCCGGCACCGACTTCGGCACGCCATGGGCGGAGAAGATCACCGGCGCGTCGGTGTCGGGAATTTCGTCGAGTTCCTCGACGAAGATCGCGCCCTTGGCCTTCAGGCTCTCGACCACGTAGCGGTTGTGCACGATCTCGTGGCGCACATAGACCGGCGGGCCGTAGCGCTTGAGCGCCCGCTCGACCGAATCGATGGCGCGCACCACGCCGGCGCAGAAGCCGCGCGGCGAGCACAGCAGCACCTTGCAGCGGCGGTTTGCCGGTAGCGTGCCGGATGGTGTGTTCCTGGTCAGATCCATGGCGCAGAACATGGGGTTCCGGCACCGCCGACGCTGTCAAGCGCAATGCCGGCCGAGCGCATTGCAGCTTTGCCAGGGGGTCAATCGCCTATATTCCGGCCACATTCCAGTCATCCTCGATGACACAGGGCCTCGCCCGGAAGGGCGGGCGGAGCGCAGAGGAGATTTTGCCATGCAGGAAGCGCCGCTGATGCCGAAAGCGACCGCCGTCTGGCTGGTGGAGAACACCGCGCTGTCGTTCGACCAGATCGCCGATTTCTGCAAGCTGCACCCGCTCGAAGTGAAGGCGATCGCCGACGGCGATGCCGCCCAGGGCATCAAGGGCCTCGACCCGATCCAGACCGGCCAGCTCACCCGCGAGGAGATCGAGAAGGCGGAGGCCGATCCCGACCACAAGCTGAAGCTCGCCGAGCCCAAGGTGCGGCTGCCGGAGGCCAAGGGCGCAAGAAGAAGGGCCCGCGCTACACGCCGGTGTCGCGCCGCCAGGACCGGCCGAACGCGATCCTGTGGCTGATCCGCAATCATCCGGAGCTCAAGGACGGCCAGATCATGCGGCTGGTCGGCACCACCAAGTCGACCATCCAGGGCATCCGCGAGCGCACCCACTGGAATGCCGCGACCTGTCGCCGCTCGATCCGGTGACGCTCGGCCTGTGCTCGCAGATCGACCTCGACTTCGAGGTGCAGCGCGCCGCCAAGGAAAAGCCGGCGCCGGCCGATAGCGGCGCGACGCTGCTGCCGGCCGTCGGTCACCACCGCGCCGCGGAGCCGGCCGAGCGGAAGACGCCGGCTGCCGCCAAGGCGAAGGACGACCTCAACGTCGACGCGGTGTTCGCCAAGCTCAAGCAGCTCGGCGGCAAGGCCGAGGACAAGGACGAGGAGTAGACGCGTGCGGACGGTCATGGCCGCCAGCTCATCCGGTTGACCGGCCGGCCCGAGACCGGATTGACGTCGTCGCCGGCGTACGCGAAGCCGTGCTTCTCGTAGAAGCGGATGGCGCGCGCATTGTCCTTGTTGACGAGCAGATCGAGCCGCGCCGGCGAAATGCGCTTCGCCTCGTCGAGCAGCAGCCTCGGCGACGTCGCTGCCCCAGAATTCCGGCGCGACCACGATCTGATCGAGATAGCCGGTGCTGCGGATCGACGGTCACGAAGCCGACCAGCACGCCGTCCGATCTCGGCGACCATGATCGTGGCCTGCGGCACCAGCTCGTTGCGCCAGCGCTCGCGCCACCAGTCGACGCGCGCGGCGAAATCGATCTGCGGATAGGCCTGCTGCCAGGTCCGCCGCCACAGCTCGATCGCCGCGTCCTCGTCGGCGGCGGCGTAGGGGCGCAGCGTGAGAGGCTGGCTGCGCTCACCGCTCCGTCAGCTTCAGCTCGATGCGGCGGTTGCGGCTGTAGGCCTCTTCGGTCGGTGCCGGGATCGATCGGCTGGAATTCGCCGAAGCCGGCGGCGACCAGGCGCTGCGGCGAGATGCCCTTGCTGATCAGGTATTGCACCACCGCGATGGCGCGCGCGGCCGAGAGCTCCCAGTTGGTGCGTGCCGCCGCCGATCGGACGCACGTCGGTGTGGCCGTCGACGCGCAGCACCCAGGCGATCTCCTGCGGGATCTGCCTGTCGAGCTCGAGCAGCGCGCTGGCGATCTTGTCGAGCTCGGCGCGGCCCTCCGGCTTGAGCACCGCCTGGCCGGTGTCGAAGAACACCTCCGACTGGAACACGAAGCGGTCGCCGACGATGCGGATGTCGGGGCGGTTGCCGAGGATCGCGCGCAGCCGGCCGAAGAAGTCGGAGCGGTAGCGCGACAGTTCCTGCACGCGCTGCGCCAGCGCGACGTTGAGCCGCTGGCCGAGATCGGCGATGCGCGATCTGCGAGTCCTTGTCGCGCTTCTCGGAGACCTCGAGCGCCTGTTCGAGCGCGCCGAGCTGGCGGCGCAGCGCCGCGATCTGCTGGTTGAGCACCTCGACCTGCGCCAGCGCGCGCAGCGACACCTGCTTCTCGGCGTCGAGCTCGCCGGCGAGCTCGGTGACCTTGCCCTGCGCGGTCGCGGCGCCGCTGCCGAGGCCGTCGTAGAGGCCCTTGTAGCGGTCGCGCTCGCCTTCGGTGGCGGCGAGGCTGGCGCGCAGCTGCGCGATCTGCTCTTCGAGCGACAGCTTGCCGGTCTTCTCCAGCGACAGCAGCTCGGTGAGCTGCGCGATCCGCGCGTTCAGCCGCGCAGCGCGGTGTCCTTGCCGGTGACCTCCTGCGACAGGAAGAACTGCACGACCACGAACACCGTGAGCAGGAAGATGATGCCGAGGACCAGCGTCGACAGCGCGTCGACGAAGCCCGGCCAGTAGTCGATGCCGCGATCGCGGCGGCTGCGGGCAGAGCCATGATGCTCACTCGTCCTGCGTTGCGTACTTGTCGACGCTCTCGCGCACCAGCAGTTCGAGCAGGCGGCGGATCTCGCGGTGCTGCTCGGCCTGGGAATCGACCCAGTCGCGGATCATCTGCTGCTCGGTGCGCATGTGGTGGACCAGCCCCTGGATCGCCTCGGCGAGATTGGCCATCGCGGTGGTCGCCGCCTTGCTCGGAGCCGCCTCGGCCATCGCCTCGCGCAGCCGCTCGATCGCGACGCCGCATCTCGCCCGACGTCGCCGGCCGCCGGCGACCGCGCCGACGTCGGCGTCGCCGCCGAGGTCGCGCACGGTGGTGGCGAGCCAGTCTTCGAGCTCGGTGTGGAAGCGGTTCTGCGCCTGGCTCATCTGCAGATCGAGGAAGCCGAGCACCAGCGAGCCGGCGAGGCCGAACAGCGAGGACGAGAACGAGATGCCCATGCCGCTCAGCGGCGCGGCGAGGCCTTCCTTCAGCGCGTCGAACACCGCGCCGGCGTCGCCGCCGACCTTCAGGTTGTTGATCACCTCGCCGACCGAGCCGACGGTCTCGATCAGGCCCCAGAAGGTGCCGAGCAGGCCGAGGAAGATCAGCAGGCCGGTCATGTAGCGCGACATGTCGCGCGCCTCGTCGAGCCGGGTCGCGATCGAATCGAGGATGCTGCGCATGGTCTGCGACGAGATCGCCATGCGGCCGATGCGGTCGCCGAGGATCGCCGCCATCGGCGCCAGCAGCACCGGCGGGCGCTCGACCGCGAGGCCGGGATCGGCGAGCCGGAAGCCGTTGACCCAGGCGACCTCGGGAAACAGCCGGATCACCTGCCGGAACGCCAGCAGGATGCCGATCAGCAGCACGCCGATGATCAGCGCGTTGAGCGGCGGGTTGGCCAGGAAGGCGACCCAGATCTGCTGGTGGAGGACGACGACGAGCAGGCCGCACAGGATCAGGAACACCAGCATCCGCACCAGGAAGATGCGGGGCGAGGACAGCTTGAACGGGTCGAGGTCTTGCGCCATGGCCGGCCTTTCATCGCCGCAGCACGTGCGCCTCAATATGGCACAGGCCGCGGCGAAAGCAAACGCGCGGTTGTCGCCGATTCAACGCAAATGGCGCGCCGAAACGGCTCGGCGGAATCGCCGCGGACGGCTCAGTCCTTGCCGGCGGCCTTCAGCAGCGTCAGCAATTCGCGGTGGATCGTCTCGTTGCCGGCGACGATATGGCCTTTGGTCGAACATGGCGTCGCCGCCGTCGATGTCGGTGACGAAGCCGCCGGCCTCGCGCACCAGGATGATGCCCGGCCGCCATGTCCCAGGGCGACAGGTCGCGCTCCCAGTAGCCGTCGAACCGGCCGGCCGCGACCTAGGCGAGGTCGAGCGCGGCCGCGCCGAAGCGGCGCAGGCCCGCGACCTTGTCCTGGACCGCGCGCGAGCTCGCTGCAGGCGAGCTCGAGGTCGCCGCGGCCGTGATGCGGCAGGCCGCAGGCGATCACCGCGTCGGCCAGCCGCTTGCGCGCCGCGACGCGCAGCCGCTGGTCGTTGAGGAAGGCGCCCTTGCCGCGCTCGGCGGTGAACAGCTCGTCGGTGACCGGATTGTAGATCGACGCCGGCGACGATCGTGCCCTCGCGCTCCAGCGCGATCGAGATCGCGAACTGCGGAATGCCGTGCAGGAAGTTGGTGGTGCCGTCGAGCGGATCGACGATCCAGGTGTGGGTCTTGTCGGTGCCCTCGTGCCGGCCGCCTTCCTCGCCGAGGAAGCCGTAGCCGGGCCGCGCCTTGGTCAGCTCGTCGCGCAGCGATCTCCTCGGCGCGTGCGGTCGGCGGCGGTGACGAAATTGGCCGGCCCCTTGAGCGAGACCTGCAGGTTCTCGACCTCGCCGAAGTCGCGCTTGAGCGCGCGCGCGCCTTGCGGGCGGCCGCGATCATCACGTTGAGCAGCGCGGAGTGGTCTGCATCTACTCCGCCCGCCGCACGTAGGCGACGTCGTCGGTGGAGACGATGATCTTCTCGCCGGCGGTGATGAACGGCGGCACCAGCATGCGCAGGCCGTTCTCCAGCTTGGCCGGCTTGTAGGACGAGGCGGCGGTCTGGCCCTTGATCGACGGCGTCGGCCTCGACGACTTCGAGCATCACCGTCTCCGGCAGCTTGATGCCGATCGGGCGCTCCTCGTGCATCTGCACCTGCACCATCATGCCGTCCTGCAGGAACGCCGCGCGCTCGCCGACGAAATCGTCGTGCCAGTTCGATCTGCTCGTAGGTCGCGGTGTCCATGAACACGAGCTTGTCGCCCTGCTGGTAGAGGAACTGGAATTGCCGTCGCTCGACCTCGGTCTCCTCGACCCGGTCGGTGGAGCCGAAGCGCTGGTTGAGCTTGCGGCCGTCGAGCAGGTTCTTCAGCTCGACCTGGTTGTAGGCCGGGCCCTTGCCGGGCTTCACCGCGCTGGTCTTGACCGCGGCCCAGAGCGAGCCGTCGTACTCGATCACCATGCCGGGCCGGATGTCGCTGCCGCTGATCTTGGCCATGAATCGTGCCGCTTCGCCGTGCGGTCAGATGCCGCTGGGGCAGTCGTCAAGGTGCGCCGGCGCGGCAACATCGCGTCAAGGCTGATCGGAGCGGCCGTGGTCGGGCGGGCGCGGTGGCCGCGGGTCGGGCCGACGCGGCGTCATGCGCGCGATCCAGGGCTTGGCCGCTGTCTTCGGCCGGCGGCGCGGTCCTCGGGCTTCTGCTTGCGCATGAAGTCGTCGAGGAACAGGTCGTTGTCGCCGCCGGCCTTGGCGATCAGGTGCCAGCGCACCGCCTGACCGGTCGGCCTGCATGCCGCGGCCGGTCGCGTACATGCGGCGAGCCGGTTCTGCGCGATCGGGCTGCCCTTGCGCGCGGCCTTGCAGGAAATAGTCGCCGGCGGCGGCTTCGTTCTTGGCGATGCCGGTGCCGTTGAACAGCGCGATGGCGTATTCGACCTCGGCGTCGGTGTTGCCCGGCGAGCGCCGCGGCGCCGAGCAGGCGCGCCGCCTCGCGCGGCGTCCTTCGGCACGCCGCGGCCCTCCTTGTAGAAGGTGGCCAGCGCGTATTGCGCTTCCGGATTGCCGGCATCGGCGGCGATGCGGAACAGTTCGGCGGCGCGCGCGAAATCCTGCGGGAACAGCTGGCCTTCGAGATAGAGCAGCGCCGAGATTGTAGGCGGCGACGGCATGGCCGAGCTTGGCGGCGGCGGCGAGCAGCTGCGCCGCCTCTCGCGGTCGCGCGGGCCGCCGCGGCCGGTCATGCGGAACATCGCCAGCGCGAACATCGCCTCGCGGTCGCCGCGGTCGGCGGCGAGCTGGTACCATTCGGCGGCCTTCTTATCGTCGTTCGGCAACGCCGAGCCCGTTGGCATAGAGCTCGCCGAGCAGCGTCATCGCCTTGGGATCGCTCTTCTCCTCGACGCGCCGCGTCGCGTCCTTGAAGGCGGTGAGGTAGTGGCCGCGCTGGAACGCGCCGTAGGCGAGATCCGGCGTCGTCGTTCGCCGGCGGCGGGCGGCTGGCGGCGCCGCGGGCTGCGCGGCGGCTTTGCGGCGTGCGCGGGCGGTTGCGGCTGCTGGCTGTGTGCTGCGGCGCTGCGCCGAGCGTCGCGGCGATCAGCGCCGCGAGCAGAGCGAGAGCGGATCGCGCACGCGTCATGCCGCCGTCTCCGGCGCGGCGAGCTGCGCTGCCGCCTCGGCGATCGCCGCGGCCGCGCCGCGCGGATCGTCCAAGATGCAATCGCCGACCGCGACGAAATCGGCGCCGGCCGCGGCCAGCGGCCCGATCTCGTCGAGCGCTGGCGGCAAAGCCGACGCAGGGAATCTCGAACACCTCCGCCCACCATGCGACGCGCTCGACGATCGCTCGAACGACGGCCGGTCGCCCGTCGCTTCGGGCTCGCCGAACATCACGTAGTCGGCGCCGCGCTCGGCGGCGAGCATGGCGTCGTGGCGGGTGTCGCAGGCCGCCGCAGCCGGCGATCCGCGTCGGGCTTGAGGCTGTCGACCGCGGCCATGAAAGCCTCGATGCCGGTCAGATGCGCGCCGTCGGCGCCGGCGCGCGCCGACGATGTCCGGCATGGCCGTCGAGCATCAGCGCCGCGTCCTTCTGCTGCACGACGCGGCGCCAGCGCCTTGACGCGGTTGATCAGCGTCGCGCTCGTCGGCCGGCTGAGCCGCAGCAGCACCGCCGCGACATCGGCCGCGCCGAGCGCGGCGGCGAGCGTCGCGCGCAAAGCGCCGCCGCGTCCTCGATCGGCGGGGTGACGAGATAGAGGCGCGGGGCAGGGCGCTTGGTTTCGGCCTGTTGCGGTTTGGCCATGGCGGTCGATGCGACCGCAATCGGGCGGAATGGGGGCGATTCGGCCTTCGATGTCAACGGCGACGTGCGTGTCACCGCTCATTGCGAGCCCTCCAGCCCGAGCTTGCGAACCAGCGCGCCCCACTTCTCGCCTTCGGCCTTGATGTAGCGCGCGCAGTGTCCTCGACCGAGGCGATGTCGAGCGGGATCAGCCCGATGTCGGCGATCTTCTGCTTGATCTCCGGCGCGGCCATGATGCGCTTCATCTCGGCGTGCAGCCGGTCGACGACGTCCGGCGGCGTGCCCGCCGGCGCGAGCAGCACGTGCCATGACACCGCCTCGAAATCCGGCGCGCCGACGGCTTCGCGCGAACGGCGGCAGCGTCGGGCAGCGTCGGCAGCCGCGTCGCCGACGTCACCGCGAGCGCGCGCAGCTTGCCGTCCTGGATCAGCGGCAGCGAGGCGCCGGCTTCGGCGAAGGCCGAGCGCGACGTGGCCGGCCGCGACGTCGGCGATCGACTGCGGGCTGTTGCGGTAGGGCACGTGCGCGAGATCGAGGCCGAACCGCTGCTTCATGTATTCGACCGACAGATGCGGCGCGCCGCCGACGCCGGACGACGAGTAGCTGAGCTTGCCCGGCTGCTCCTTGACGTATTTGATCAGGTCGGGGACCGAATGGATCGGCAGCGTCCGGATTGACCACCAGGACGAACGGCGACTTCACATAGAGCGCGATCGGGACGAAATCCTTCTGCGGATCGTAGGGCGGCTTCTTGAGCAGCGTCGGCCGGATCGCCATCACGGCGCTGGTCGCGACGATCAGCGTGTAGCCGTCGGGCGGCGCGCGCCTTGCAGCGGCGGCGACGCCGGCCAGGCCCGCGCTGCCCGGCTTGTTCTCGACCACCACCGGCTTGCCGAGCGCTCTGCGACAGCTGCTCGGCATAGAGCCGCACCAGTGATGTCGAGGCCGGTGCCGGCCGCGAGCAGCGGCATGATGGTGATCGGACTTGCGTCGGATAGATTGTCGGCGCGGCGCGACGGCGCAGCGAGCGCGAGCGCCAGCCAGCGCACAGCGCGAGCAGCAATCCGCTTCAATGACTCCGACATGGCAACACTCCCCGCGCGATGCGATCGCAGCCGCCGGGAGCCGTAGGCCCATGCCTGCACGCGAGCAGCAAGCCGAGCGCGTCAGGCCGCCTTCTTCTCCAGGTCCTGCTTCCACTGGCCGAGCGCGGCGAGGCCGTTCATCCGCGCGCGGTGGGCGAAGGCGCGCTGCGCCGGCGGCGACATTCTCGCGCTTGCCGGCCCAGGCCTTCTGCGGCGCGGCCTGCAGCGCGCGGCCGTAGGAGAAGGTCAGCGTCCAGGGCAGGTTGCCGATCTTGTTCATGGCGTCGAGATGCGCGGTCGCCTCCTCGTCGGACTGGCCGCCGGACAGGAAGGCGATGCCCGGCACCGCGCCCGGCACGCAGGCCTTCAGCACCTTCACGGTCTTCTCGGCGACTTCCTCGACGCCGGCGCTGCTTCGCGCTCTTCTTGCCGGCATCGACCATGTTCGGCTTCAGCACGATGCCTTCGAGCGCGACGCTGCTGATAGTAGAGCTCCTGGAACGTCTCCTTCAGCACCCACTCGGTGACCTCGTAGCAGCGGTCGATGTCGTGGTCGCCGTCCATCAGCACTTCCGGCTCGACGATCGGCACGATGCTGCGCTGCCTGGCAGAGCGCGGCATAGCGCGCGAGCGCATGGGCGTTGGTGTGGATGCAGGTGTAGCTCGGGATGCCCGGCGCCGATGTCGATCACCGCGCGCCACTTGGCGAAGCGCGCGCCGTGCTCGTAATACTTCGGCAGCCGCTCGCGCGAGCTTGTCGAGGCCGTCGGTGATCGACTTCGCCCGGGCAGTCCGGCAGCGGCTTGGTGCCCTCGTCGACCTTGATGCCGGGGAGCGCGCCGGCCTTCTCGATCAGCTTCGACCAGCGGCGTGCCGTCCTTGGCCTTCTGCCAGATGGTCTCGTCGTAGAGGATGACGCCGGAGATGTGCTTCGTCATCGCCTCGGTCGAGCGGAACAGCATCTCGCGATAGTCGCGGCGGTTGTCCTCGGTGGATTCGACGCCGATCGCGTCGAAGCGCTTCTTGATCGTGCCGGAGGATTCGTCGGCGGCGAGGATGCCCTTGCCGGGCGCGACCATGGCTGTCGGCGACCTTGTTCAGTTCGGCGAGGTTCATCGTGCTCTCCTCTCGATCTCGTTGTCCGGCGCGCTCGGCAAGCGCGCTGACGTCATGCGCGACGTGCGAGGTGCGTCATTTTGCCCTCAACACCTCGACGCCCGGCAAGGGCTTGCCTTCCAGCCATTCCAGGAACGCGCCGCCGGCGGTCGAGACATAGGTGAACTCGTCGGCCACGCCGGCGTGGTTCAGCGCCGCCACGGTGTCGCCGCCGCCCGCCACCGAGACGAGCTTGCCGGCCTTGGTCAGTTCGGCCGCGTGCTTCGCGCGACCTCGACGGTGCCGTTGTCGAACGGCGGCATCTCGAACGCGCCGAACGGGCCGTTCCAGACCAGGGTCTTGCGGCGTCGTCGAGCGCGAGCCTTGACGTGCTCGATCGACTGCGGGCCGATGTCGAGGATCATCTCGTCGGCCGGCGATCGCGTCGACGCCGACAGCGCGTGCGACGGCGCATTGGCCTCGAATTCCTGCGCCACCACCGCGTCGACCGGCAGCACGATCGCGCAGCCTTGCGCCTTCGGCCTTGGCCAGGATGTCGCGCGCGGTGTCGGCGAGGTCGTGCTCGGCCAGCGACTTGCCGACGTCGATGCCCTGCGCGTGCAGGAACGTGTTGGCCATGGCGCCGCCGATGACCAGCGCGTCGACCTTGGTCGACCAGTTTTCGAGCAGGTCGAGCTTGGTCGAGACCTTGGCGCCGCCGACGATCGCGATCACCGGCCGCTTCGGCGCTTCCGAGCGCCTTCGCCAGCGCCTCGAGCTCGGCCTGCATGGTGCGGCCGGCATAGGCCGGCAGCTTGTGCGCGAGGCCTTCGGTCGAGGCGTGCGCGCGGTGCGCGGCGGAGAAGGCGTCGTTGACGTAGATGTCGCCGAGCTTGGCCAGCTCCGCGACGAAGGCCGGATCGTTCTTCTCCTCGCCCTTGTGGAAGCGGGTGTTCTCCAGGCAGAGGATGTCGCCGGGCTTCATCGCGGCGACCGCGGCTTCGGCCTTCGGCGCCGATGCAGTCGTCGGCGAACGCGACCGGCCGCCCGATGACTGCGCGCGACCTCGGCGGCGACCGGCTTCAGCGACTCCTTCGGGTCGCGGCCCTTCGGCCGGCCGAAATGCGACAGCAGGATCACCTTGCCGCCCTTGTCGGCGATCTCGCGTGATGGTCGGCGCGACGCGCTCGATGCGCGTCGCGTCGGTGACCTTGCCGTTCTCCATCGGCACGTTGAGGTCGACGCGCACGCAGCACGCGCTTGCCCTGACGTCGGCGTTGATCGAGCGTGCGGAAAGTCAGTCATCGATCGCTCGTGGGTCGTGGGGCGATGTGAAGGACAGATAGGATGGGGAACGATCAGCCGAGCGGCATGCGACGCGTCCGAGACGCGAGCATGCTCAGATCAGCTTGCCCATCGCGACGGCGGTGTCGGCCATGCGGTTGGAGAAGCCCCACTCGTTGTCGTACCAGGACATCACGCGCACGAACGTGCCGTCCATCACCTTGGTCTGGTCCATGTGGAAGATCGACGAGTGCGGATCGTGGTTGAAGTCGATCGAGACGTTCGGCTCGTCGGTGATAGCCGAGGATGCCCTTGAGCTGCTGCTCGGCGGCGCGCTTGATCGCGCCGTTGATCTCGTCCTTGCGTGGTCGCGCTTCTTGGCGACGAACTTGAAGTCGACCACCGAGACGTTCGGCGTCGGCACGCGGATCGACGACGCCGTCGAGCTTGCCGTTGAGTTCCGGCAGCACGAGGCCGACCGCCTTGGCGGCGCCGGTCGAGGTCGGGATCATCGTTCAGCGCCGCGGCGCGGCGCGCGATAGAGATCCTTGTGCATGGTGTCGAGCGTCGGCTGGTCGCCGGTGTAGGAGTGGATCGTCGTCATGAAGCCCTTGTCGATGCCGACCGCGTCGTTGCAGCACCTTGGCGACCGGCGCGAGGCAGTTGGTGGTGCACGAGGCGTTGGAGACGACCTTGTGGTCCTTGGTCAGCTTGTCGTGGTTGACGCCGTAGACGACGGTGAGGTCGGCGCCGTCGGCGGGCGCCGAGACCAGCACGCGCTTGGCGCCGGCGGTCAGATGCGCCGAGGCCTTGTCCTTCGACGGTGAAGATGCCGGTGCATTCGAGCGCGATGTCGACGCCGAGGTCCTTCCAGCGGCAGCTTGCGCCGGGTCCTTGATCGCGGTGACCTTGATCGGCGCCGTTGCCGACGCTCGATGGTGTCGCCCTTGACCGTCACCTCGCCGGGGAAGCGGCCGTGCACGCTGTCGAAGCGCAGCAGGTGCGCGTTGGTCTCGACCGGGCCGAGATCGTTGATGCCGACGACCTCGATGTCCTTGCGGCCGGATCTCGACGATGGCGCGCAGGACGTTGCGGCCGATGCGGCCGAACCCGTTGATGGCGACCCGAACGGTCATGTTCGCTCCCGCTCCTGCAGATGCGTCATGCCCGGCTCGATCCGGGCATCCACGTCGTTGACAGATAAGACGCGATTGCCGGGTCAAGCCGGCGACAATGACAGCTGCGGCGTGTTATCACTTGCCGAGCTTGCTCAACGCCGCCTCGGCGACCGCCTCGGCGGTGATGCCGAAGTGCTTGTAGAGGTCCTTGTACGGGCGCGCTGGCGCCGAAGCCGGTCATGCCGACGAAGACGCCGTCGGAGCCGATGATGGCGTCCCAGCCCTGCCGGATCGCGGCCTCGACGCCGACCTTGACCGGCGCGTCGCCGATGACGGCGCGGCGCGGTCGTCGTCGGGCTGCGTCGAGGAACAGTTCGAAGCACGGCACCGAGACGACGCGCGCCGCGATGCCCTTGGCGGCCGAGCAGCTTCTGCGCCTCGACCGCGATCGCGACTTCCGAGCCGGTGGCGAAGAGCGACACCTGCGCCTTGCCGCTCGGCCGGCGACGATCTCGTAGGCGCCGGCGGCGCAGCGGTTGCCTCGTCGAGCGTCGCGTGCGCAGCTGCGGCAGGTTCTGGCGCGTCAGCGCCAGCACGCTCGGGCGTCTCGTCGCGCTTCCAGCGCGAGCTGCCAGCACTCGACCGTCTCGACCGCGTCGCACGGGCGGAACACGCAGCAGGTTCGGGATCGCGCGCAGCGCGGCGAGATGCTCGACCGGCTGATGGGTCGGGCCGTCTTCGCCGAGGCCGATCGAGTCGTGCGTCATCACGTGGATGACGCGCTCGCCCATCAGCGCGGCGAGCCGGATCGCCGGCCGGCAATAGTCGGAGAACACCAGGAACGTGCCGGAATAGGGGATGACGCCGCCATGCAGCGCCATGCCGTTCATCGCCGCGGCCATGCCGTGCTCGCGGATGCCGTAGTGGATGAAGCGGCCGGCGTAGTCCGCGGCGCGACATCGCCTTCATCGCCTTGGTGCGGGTGTTGTTGGAGCCGGTGAGGTCGGCCGAGCCGCCGATCATCTCCGGCACCGCCGGCGATCGATGGCTCTCGAGCGCGACTCGGAGGCCGTGCGGGTCGCGATGTCCTTCGGCGTCTGCGGCGAGCGTCTCCTTCACGCGCTGCGACGGCGTCGGCGAGCGCCGCCGGCAGCTCGCCGCGCATGCGGCGCTCGAACTCGGCGCGCTTGTCGGCGGCGAGCGCCGGCGAGGCGCTTGTCCCAGGCGCTTGCGCGCGCCTGCGCCGCGCTGGCCGGCGGTCGCGCCAGGCGTCGCAGGATGTCGGCCGGCACCTCGAACGGCGCGTGCGGTCCAGCCGAGCGTCTTGCGCGCGCCGGCGATCTCGTCGGCGCCGAGCGGCGAGCCGTGCGCACTTCGACTTGCCGGCCTTGGTCGGCGCGCCGAAGCCGATGGTGGTCTTGCAGGCGATCAGCGTCGGGCGGTCGGATGTCTGCGCCGTCGTCGATCGCGGCGGCGATCGCTTCCGGATCGTGGCCGTCGATGCGCGCGGCGCGCCCAGCCGGCGGCCTCGAAGCGCTTCACCTGATCGACCGAGTCGGCGAGCGACAGCGGGCCGTCGATGGAGATGCCGTTGTCGTCGAACAGCACGATCAGCCTGTTGAGCTTCAGATGCCCGGCGAGCGCGATCGCCTCCTGGCTGATGCCTTCCATCAGGTCGCCGTCGGAGGCGAGCACATAGGTGCGGTGATCGACGACGTCGTCGCCGAACTCGGCGGCGAGATGCCGCTCGGCGATCGCCATGCCGACCGCGTTGGCGAGGCCCTGGCCGAGCGGGCCGGTGGTGGTCTCGACGCCCGGCGTGATGAAGTTCTCCGGATGGCCCGGCGTCATGCGAGCCGAGCTGGCGGAAGCGCTTGATCTCGTCGATCGTCATCGCCTCGTAGCCGGTCAGATGCAGCAGCGCATAGATCAGCATCGAGCCGTGGCCGGCCGACAGCACGAAGCGGTCGCGGTCGGGCCAGGTCGGATCGGCCGGATCGAATTTCAGGAAGCTGCGTGAACAGCACGGTCGCGATGTCGGCCGCGCCCATCGGCAGGCCGGGATGGCCGGACTTCGCCTGCTCGACCGCGTCCATCGCCAGCGCGCGGATGGCGTTGGCCATGCGGTCGTGCTCGGCGCGCGGCATTGGCGCGGCGATCCGGCGACGGCTGCGCGACGGAGGATTGTGCGTTCATCGGAGGCCTGGCCGGTTGGCGGTGGGATAGCACGTGAGGACCGTGAGTTCAATGTAAGCGGCCGCAGTGCCGAAGCGGCCATGCACAGGCGCGCGAAAGCAGGGGGCATATCGGTCCGCGAGCGTTGACGCAACGATGCGCGCAGCACGTAAGGTTCTCCGCTCTAAACGCTTGCTGACGCACGATATTTTCGAGCTGCATGGGTCAGCCAGGTGCAACGTCGACCAGTGGCGATCGCGATGCCAATGAGCCGATCAGACTGCGATCGAGGCGGCGACCAGGCGCCTGTGCGCAGGCGCTCGATGCGCTCGAAGCCGCGGTCGAGCGCCGGCGCGAGGCCGACCGCGGCGAGCGACGGCTCGGCCGAGCAGCTGCATGCGCTCGGCGCCGACCGCTCGCGGCTCGCCGCCGATCTCGACGCGCAGGCCGCGCGCGCGCGCAAGCTCGAGACCGCCAACCGCGAGATCGCGCGCCGGCTCGATGTCGCGATGGACAACATCCGCTCCGTGCTCGACGCGCAAGAGCGCTGAGGATAACGAGGAGCCGATGGCGCAGGTCAACGTCACCATCAACGGCCGCCAGTTCCGCATGGCCTGCGAGGACGGGCAGGAGGAGCATCTGCTGCAGCTCGCCGAGGATCTCGACGAGCGCATCGACGAGCTGCGCGGCAAGTTCGGCGAGATCGGCGACACGCGGCTGACCGTCATGGCGGCGCTGACGGTCGCCGACGAACTGGCCGAAGCCGGCAAGAAGATGCGGCGGCTGGAGGAGGAGCTCGCCGCGCTGCAGGACGCGCGCGTGGTCGCCGCCGACCGCGCGCCAGGCCGACGCAGGCTGCGCATCGTCGCGCGCTTCAACGTCCGCCGCCGAGCGCATCGAAGGCATCGCCAAGAAGCTCAACCAGACCGTCGGCGAGCGGCATCGGGTGATGGCGGCTCGAGCGCTGCAGGTGGCGATTTGGCGTCCGCAGCGCACTACATTGGTCGGGCGGGGCTGCGGGGTGCGTTCGGAGTACAATTCCCCGGGGCCTTACGATCCTCGACGGGAGCTGTCCCTGGCCGGGCCCGTGGGCTCGGTCATATGGCGCCCACCTACTTATGTAGGTTCCCGGGATCAGCGCTCCGACGGCCATCGCGGCTCCGCACTTTGTCTCTTCGCGTCGTCGCGCGATGTCGGTCATCGCGCGTCGTCATGAAGTCGGCCGATGGCCTCGCCGCGACCGGATTGCCGGCATGGCGACGGATTTCGATCGAAGAGTCCGACCTGCGCACGACGTCGCTCGCGCGGCGCGACGCGCTTGCCGCGCCGAGACGCGCGCCAGCCGCGGCCGAGGCGCGTCGCCGAGCGCGCCGCTTCCCGTCGAGATCGCGCCGGGCACGGTCGTCTCCGGCTATTCGCCGATGAAGAGCGAGATCAATCCGGTGCCGCTGATGCGCAAGCTCGCCGACGCCGGCGCGCAGCTCGCGCTGCCGGTGGTGGCCGGGCGCGGCAAGCCGCTGATCATGCGCGCCTGGGCGTTCGGCGCAGCCGCTCGGCACCGGCGTCTGGGGCATCCGCGAGCCGATGCCGGATGCGCCGGAAGTCTGTCCCGACATCCTGCTCGTGCCGCTCGCCGCCTTCGACCGCAACGGCCACCGCATCGGCTATGGCGCCGGCTATTACGACATGACCATCAACCGGCTGCGCGCGATGAAGCCGGTCGTCGCCATCGGCATCGCCTTCGCCGCGCAGGAAATCGCCGCGGTGCCGACCACGCCGCGCGACGCGCGGCTCGATCTCGTGCTAACCGAGCGCGAAGTCATCGATTGCCGCAGGACACTGACAGCATGCGAATTCTGTTCATCGGCGACGTCGTCGGGCGCAGCGGGCGCGCCGTCGTGCTCGAGCGGCTGCCGGGCCTGATCGCGCGACTGGAAGCTCGATCTCGTCGTCATCAACGGCGAGAACGCCGCCGGCGGCTTCGGCATCACCGAGGCGATCTACAACGAACTGATCGACGCCGGCGCCGACGCGATCACGCTCGGCAATCATGCCTGGGACCAGCGCGAGGCGCTGGTGTTCATCGAGCGCGCGCCGCGGCTGATGCGCCCGATCAATTATCCGGCCGGCACGCCGGGCCGCGGCGCCGCGATGGTCGAGGCCAAGAACGGCGCGCGCGTGCTGGTCATCAACGCCATGGGCCGCATCTTCATGGACCCGCTCGACGATCCGTTCGCCGCGATCGAGCGCGAGCTGTCGGCCTGCGCGCTCAAGACCGACGCCGACGCCATCATCATCGACATCCACTGCGAGGCGACCAGCGAGAAGCAGGCGATGGGCTATTTCGCCGACGGCCGCGCCAGCCTGGTGGTCGGCACCCACACCCATGCGCCGACCGCCGACCATCGCATCCTGCCGCGGCGGCACCGCCTTCATGTCCGACGTCGGCATGACCGGCGACTACGAATTCGGTCATCGGCATGAGCAAGGACGAGCCGCTCGACCGCTTCCTGCGCAAGATTCCGTCCGGCCGCGTTCGAGCCGGCGAACGGGCCCGGCGACGCTGTGCGGCGTCGCGGTCGAGACCGACGACGCGACCGGGCTCGCCGTGAAGATCGGCCCGGTGCGGCTCGGCGGCAAGCTGGAGGAGGCCAGGCCCGCGTTCTGGGCTTGAGTAAGCCTAGCATCTCAGATTGTTTCCGATCTCGCCAGTCGTTTTTTATCCATCGAATTCCAGAACGCGATCCGTTGCATTGTCCGGATTGGTTCCAGAATCGCGAAATCTTTGACTGATAGATCGGAGCCTCATCCCGGAGGCCGAGCTATGTACATTTTCAAATTGTCATTGCCGCTTGTTGTTGTTGCCGCTCTTTGCTCGTCCGTTGCCGCGAATGCTCAGGTCCGCATCGCGACGATCTGGGCGTGATCGTGTCTCTGGCGTTCGCAGATGACAGCGGAGCGGTGCGCGCGTGCTCTTTCATCGCCAAACGGCTTGTCGCGAACCCGGAGCGCAATTCCGCGGCGCAGTCGCGCCGATCCGGAACGGGCAGGCGACCTGCGCTTCGGCGGACTTCCGCAGGACTTATGCGGTCGCCGTCTTTCATGCCGAGCAAAACGATGACACGGATGCGAAACCGGCGCGTTCGGCAAGCCCAAGCAGGGCTACGGCTTCTCGCGCAATCCAGTCGCTCGGGTTTCGGCCCGCCGATTTTTCCAGCGCTGCGTTCGACTACAAAGGCGGAAACATCGGTCATGCCGCGTGCAATTGCACTGCTGACGCCGTGTTGAAAGCCTAAATCGTTAACCTTTGAGGCTCATACAGGGCGCACTGTGCGGCATTCTGGGCAGACCTGCCATGCGCAGAATTCTGCTCGCAGCGTTCTCATTTCGATCTGCCGATCGCGGCGCTCGCTGCGAAGCGCAAGCGACCTGCGCCTTACGTGACGCCTCCCGAATACGTCGCGCTCGCCGCTGCGCAAGCGTCCGGTCTACAACTGGACCGGCTTCTATTTCGGCGGCAACGTCTGGCGGATGGATCGGTCGACGACCGAAATCCGATTTAGTGCCGGCAGCGTCAGTTCGCGAACGCGACCAACAGCCTCACCGGCGTGATCGCGGCGTCCAGATCGGCTACAACTGGCAGAACAGTCCTTCCGTGTTCGGCGTCGTAAGCCGATTTTCAGACCAGCAGCCTGACAGGGCAGCCTTTCTGCCCGACCTGTCCGGTCGCAGCGTGCGCCGTCGCGACAAGCGCGACTACGAGCCAGCAAGCTTCCGTGGTTCGGCGACGGTGCGTGGCGGCCTTGGCTACGCTCAAGACTGGCTGGATGGCCTATCGTCGACCGGCGGTTACGCCTACGACCGCGTCTCAACACCGACGCGACCGCGACCGCGGGCGCGATCCACGCGTCAGCGTCAGCGGCAACGATTTCGATCGGATGGACGCTGGGCGGCGGCATCGAAGTGCGTGCTCGACCGGAACTGGAAGCGCCAAGGTCGAATATCTCTACATGGACTTCGGCAGCCGCAACGATGACCTGGGCGTTCGCGGGTCTTCCGACGATCACCGATCGCATCCGGCTCAACGAGAACGTTGTCCGCGCCGGGTGAACTTCAATTCTAGCGCCGCGATTTTTCACCGGAGAAGGCCCAAAGAAGGCTGCCGGCCTTCCTTGTCACGGCTTCGATCGCCGTTTTATAAAGCCTGCCATCAACAGACTTTCGACGCGGTCCCGAACGCTGCATGTGCCGCGCGAGTCGCGGCATCGATAAGCGGAACGAGCGATGGCCGGTCATTCCCAATTCAAGAACATCATGCACCGCAAGGGGCGCCAGGATAAGGTGCGCTCCAAGCTGTTCGGCAAGCTCGCGCGCGAAATCACCGTCGCGGCCAAGCTCGGCCTGCCCGACCCGGCGTTCAACCCGCGCCTGCGCGCCGCCATCATCGCCGCGCGCGCCGAGAACATGACCAAGGACAATCATCGAGCGCGCGATCAAGAAGGCGCAGGGCGGCGACGCCGAGAACTACGACGAGATGCGCTACGAGGGCTACGGCCCGGGCGGCGTCGCGGTCATCGTCGAGGTGCTGACCGACAACCGCAACCGCACCGCCGGCGACGTGCGCGCCGCCTTCACCAAGAGCGGCGGCAATCTCGCCGAGACCGGCGCGGTGTCGTTCATGTTCGACCATGTCGGCGTGGTCGAGTTCGACGCCAAGGTCGCGAGCGCCGACCCGATGCTGGAAGCCGCGATCGAGGCCGGCGCCGAGGACGTCGTGTCGGGCGAGAACGGCCACGAGATCTACACCGCGCCGGATTCGCTGCGCGAAGTCGCCAAGGCGCTGGAGGCGAAGTTCGGCGAGCCGCGCAAGGCGGCGCTGGTCTGGAAGCCGCAGAACACCGTCGCGGTCGACGACGAGCAGGGCGAGAAGCTGCTGCGAGCTGATCGAGACGCTCGAACGAGAACGACGACGTGCAGAACGTCTACGCCAATTTCGAAGTGTCGGACGCGCTGATGCCGAAGATGAGCGCGTGAGCGCATTCACCGCAAGAAGTCGTCGAACACCGGCAGGCTCGAGCAGCGCCGCCAGCAGCGATGATCGCGTAGGCGACGCGCGGTAGAGCTGGTCGCGACGAGCCGCGAAAGCAGTAGCGCGCCGATCGCCGATCGCCGAGCAGATGAACGGCATGCCGAGCAGCAGCGCCAGCGCGACAGCACGTCGGCGGTGAACAAGCCCTGCACGGTGTACGACGATCGACCAGCACCGCGCCGCAGAGCGTGAAGAACACCATCAGGTTGGCGCGCATCGGTCGCGGCGTGCTGCCGCGGCTCGAGCCAGTAGATGATCACGGCGGGCCCGGCGATCTGCACCGCGCCGGCGCCGAAGCCCGCGAACAGCCCGACGCCGAGCGTGATCGGCAGCGTCGGCTCGCCGCGATAGCGCCAGCCGGACACCAGCACGGCCAGCAGGCCGAGCACCAGGAACGCGATGCCCCAGCGCAGCACGATCGGATCGAGCAGAGCAGCGCCAGGTGCCGAACGGCACGCGCGATCGCCGTCGCGATCGAGATCGGCAGCACCTCGCGCCAGTTGCAGCGCGCGGACTTCGCGACGGTGAACGGCGTGCTGGCTGACGAAATCGATCAGCAGCAGCGTACCGCGGCGATCCGCGGGTCGTAGATCGCCGCCATCAGCGGCATGTAGATCAGCGCCGAGCCGAAGCCCGAAAAGCCGCGCACCAGCCCGGACAGCGCGGCGATCGCCATGCGCCGCGAGAAGCGGCGGTCGGCGACGAGCGCGCAAAGGTCGCGCTGTCGGGAAGTTCGATCACGGACGGGTCCCGGCAGCACTGGTCTAGCAGCAGGTCGCGATTGCGATGCGAGCGCGCGGGCAGCCATGCGCGCGCTAGGCTGCGGCGGCCGGCGGGCTATCAACGGGCGATCATGGGCCGCCCGATTCGCATCCTCGGCATCGATCCGGGCCTCCGCCGCACCGGCTGGGGCGTGATCGACGTCGAGGGCAACCGCCTGATCTTCGTCGCCTGCGGCTCGGTGGCGACCGACGACAAGGCGACGCTCGCGCGAGCGGCTGGTCGCGATCCATGACGGGCTGGCGCGGGTGATCGAGGAGTTCGCGCCCGACGAGGCCGCGGTGGAGAACACCTTCGTCAACCGCGACGCCGCCGCGACGCTCAAGCTCGGGCAGGCGCGCGGCATCGCGCTGCTGGTGCCGGCGCGCGCCGGCATCGCGGTCGCCGAATACGCGCCGAACCTGGTGAAGAAGACCATCGTCGGCGCCGGCCACGCCGAGAAGGCGCAGATCCGGCATGATGATCGGCGTGCTGCTGCCGAAGGCCGATCCGCCGAGCGAGGACGCCGCCGACGCGCTGGCGATCGCGGTCAGCCACGCGCATCACCGGCAGAGCGCCGCTGCTGACGCTCAAGGTCGCAGCTCGGCGGCCGGCGTGCAGCTTCGCCGCTTCGGAAATCGTACAGGTCGGCGTCGACGTCGGGCCGCCCGGTCAGCGCGCCGCAGATGACGTCGGCGGCGATGCGCGAATAGGTCGTGCCGTTGCCGCCATAGCCGAGCGCCGCCCAGCAATGCGGCATGCCGCGGGATCCGCCCGATGGTCGGCAGGCCGGTGTCGCTGTTGCCGAACGATCCGGCCCAGGCGAACTCGACCGTCGTGTCGAGCTGCGGCAACAGGCGTGCCGAGCTTGCGCTGCAGCGTCTTGGTCTTGCGCGCGATCAGCGCGTCGCGCTTCGTCCTCGTCGGAGAATTCCTCGTCCTCGCCGCCGCAGATCACGCGGCCGTCCGGCGTCGTGCGCAGATAGAGATAGGGGTCGGACGGCCTCCCAGATCATGCATTGCTCCGGCCACAGCCGCTGCGGCTGCGGCACGGTCGCGATCGCCCAGGTCGAGATGATCTTGTGGCCGCGCGCGGCACGTGCTTCGGCAATTCGTAGCCGGTCGCGAACACGAGTGCCGGCAGCGGATGCGCGCGGCCGTCGGTCGTCGTGGCGGTGACGCCGCGTCTTGCTCGGCATCGATGTCGACGATGTCGACCGGCGCGAAGATCGCGCGCGCCTTGCGTCGCACGGCGGCGCGCAGCAGCGCGAGCGTGGTCTTGCGCGGATCGATCGGCGAGATTGCCGTAGCCCAGCAGCGCGGCGTGCGCGCGTGATGCCGAAGCGCTCGCGCAGCGCCTTGCGGTCGAGCAGCCGGCTCGGCAGGCCGGCGGCGCGGCGCGCATCGTGCTTCGCGCGCAGCCCCTCGGCGTCGAGCACATTGCCGGCGAGATAGAGCGCGTCGCGGCGCGCGACATCCGGCACGCCAAGTTCGCCGAGCCGCGCCGCGATCGCATCGACCGCCAGCCGCGAGCGGCGCCAGGCGCGCACCGCGTCGCGCTTGCCGATCTTGCGCGCGAGCTGGCTGAGCGGCGTGTCGATCTCGTATTGCACCAGCGCGGTGCTGGCGGCGGTCGAGCCCTTGGCCGGGCCCGCGGCGGTCGACCACCACGACCGCGAGCCCGGCGGCGGCCAGCGCGTCGGCGACCATCGCGCCGGTGATGCCGGCGCCGATCACCAGGACGTCGGTCTCGATGTCCCGCTCGAGCGGCGCGATGCGGGACGGGCGGCGCCGCGGCGGCGCTCCCAGATCGAGCGGCCGGTGCGCAAATCCTTGGTTTGGTGACCACTTCAATGCTCTCTGAAATGCGGCGTTTCAAATCGGCGGATACAACGCTTTGCCGGGAATTCGATCCCTGCGCCCTGCATGTCGCAGGCGGCTCGTGGTAACAAGCCGCCATGATCGGCAAGCTCAAGGGCATCATCGACTCCTACGGCGAGGATTTCGTCATCCTCGACGTGCAGGGCGTCGGCTATCTGGTGCATTGCTCGGCGCGCACGCTGCAGGCGCTGCCGGCGCCGGGCGAGCCGGCGACGCTGTCGATCGAGACCCATGTGCGCGAGGACCAGATCCGGCTGTTCGGTTTCACTCAGCGACGTCGAGCGCGAATGGTTCCGCCTGCTGCAGACCGTGCAGGGCGTCGGCGCCAAGGTCGCGCTCTCGGTGCTCGAGCACGCTCAAGCCGGCCGATCTCGCCACCGCGATCGCGATGCGCGACAAGGCGGCGATCGCGCGCACGCCCGGCGTCGGCCCGAAAGTCGCCGAGCGCATCGTGACCGAACTCAAGGACAAGGCGCCGGCCTATACGCGATCTCGATCCGGCGGTGATCCAGCTCTCCGGCGCGCTCGACGAGAAGCGCGCGCCGCAGCCGGTCGCCGACGCGGTCTCGGCGCTGGTCAATCTCGGCTATGGCCAGCCGCAGGCCGCCGCCGCGATCGCCGCCGCGAGCCGCGAAGCCGGGCGAGGGCGCGGAGACCGCGCAACTGATCCGGCTTGGCGCCGACGACGCTGAGCGCATCGTCGAGTCATTGCGCATGGGGGTGCCCCCCATGGGCCACACCCTCGAATTCACCGTCGGCCGCAAGACCGAGCTCAAGGAATTGAAGCGCACCCTCACCGCCAATGCGGTCGCTGAGTCGGGACGGTTCCTGAAGGCGAACTACGGCGGCGGCAAGTCCCATCTACTGAGGGTCATCCGCGAGCTGGCCCTCGAGGCCGGCTATGTCGTCTCCTTCGTCACGATGGACGCACGGGGAGGGGTCCGCGGGAACCGCATGGATCAATTGTTCGAGGCCGTGTGTCGCGGCATCGAGTTGCCGCCCGGGGGTCCGGGCGGGCTGGCCACCCTGTTTGACCTCGCAGTTGGCTCCGGGATCAATGTGGATAGGGTCGTTCGCAGTGGGTATTGGATTGGACCGGCGCACCGCGGCAGTGACTACGCGGCAGACCGCTTTCAGCGCGGCGCCTGCTTCAAGTACAGGAGCGACCGTCCGAACCTGTACCGACAGTGCTGGAACGCGCTGACCGATCTGGACACGCTGGCCAAGGCCTGCGGCCTCAAGGGCCTGGTGCTGCTGGTCGACGAGTTCGAGGACGTCGTCACCAACCTCAACAGGATTGATTGGCAGACCAAGGCGCTCGAGAACCTCAAGTTCTTCGACGGCGAGGCATTCTCCGGATTGTCTTACTTCGCAGTGACGCCCGAGTTCACCCAGCGGTGGCGGTGGGGGACTGACGCGAAGCTGGACACCAAGCCGTCGTTTGCGCTCACCCCACCGAACAAAACCGACATCAAGCGGCTGGCTAGCACCATCCGGGCCGTTCACGCGATGGCCTACGACCTCGGCCGGTCAGAATCCTGAGCGATGACAGGCTGGATCGTGAAGTCGAGAAACTTCTTGGCATCGTCCGCGGACCGCATTCGCCAGACATCGAAGGCATCGTCGAGCGCTCTTAGAGACGATGCCGCCGAGTAAGGGGCCTCGAACCGGTCGTCGGTCGAGCCTTTTACGCCGTGGCTTCTCCACACTCCGTCCAGCTCAGGACGCCGCGATCGACGCCGTCCTGTCGGCGAGGATGTCGTCGTCCTTGCCGGGACCCGGGGACGGCAAGACCGAAGCGGTCCTCGCCCCGGGTCTCGCGACACCTCGATGCGCTGATCTAAGCGACTTCTCCAGTCGTCGCTTTACGTCGCGCCGACCCGTGCTCTCGTGAACGACATCTTCCGGCGTATTCGAGCCGGTGTTGGACCCGATCCATGTCTCGGCGGGTGTCCGCCAGGTGAGAAGGACGACCTGAGCAGGAAGCATCCGCCCGGAGTGCTGGTGACCACGCCGGATCGCTCGACGTGCTGCTGTTCACGAACCGCGACCAGCTCGAAGTCCGTTCGAGCTGTCATCGTCGACGAGGCGCACCTGTTGTACAACTCGCACGCGGCATGCAACTGGCGATCCTGCTGCGCCGCCTTGAACTGTTGCTCGGCCGACGGGTCCAGGTCTCGGCGATGTCGGCGACGGTGGCGGACGCTCCGGCGCATATGGGAGTTCTTGCCCCGGCGTCGTGCCCCCGTTGTCCAGGACCCGAACTCACGGACCATCGAGCCACCATCCGCATCGGCTGGACGCCGCCGAAGCTCTGGCCGACCCCTGACGTCGATTCGGCAGGAACGCCGCGGCGGGGCTGAAAGTGCTCGTTTTCGCAGGCTCACGCAGGGAGTGCGACGAAGTCCTGCATCGCCGTCACTGAAGGATTCGTCGGCCTTGGCGACGCGGTGTTCGTACACCATTCCTCGCTCAGCCGGGACGAGCGGCTGTTGACCGACAGCGATTCCTCGAGATGAGCTCGCGGTCTGCATCGCGACCTCGACGCTCGAGCTCGGCATCGACATCGGCAACATCGACGTCGTCGTGCTGTGGGGTGCCGCCACGGTTGGGAATCGTTCCTCTCCAGCGTGTGGGGAGGGCGAACCGCCGAGGCGGCAGTGTCCAACTCATCGCTGTGGTTCCCGAACCAGTGGCACCGTGGCCCAGGCCGTCCTCGGTTATCAGGCCCTGCTTTCCCAAGTTGAACGAGGAGCGCTGGAGCGAGCCTTCCGCTGCAGATCTACGGCGCCGTGTGCCAGCAGATCGTCTCCGTCATCCAGGCCGGTAAGGGGTTCTACAGGCGCTCGGAACTGGAGACGCTCTTAGTCCCTGGGAGTGGATCACCCCTGCGGCGACTCCCGACTACTGGACGAACTCGTCGACCGGGAGATCCTTCAGCGTCACCCGGTTCAGGCCAAGTATGGGCCCGCAGCAGGGTGGGCATGACCTGGTGGACCGCCGGGTGTGGAGCAACTTCTCGGTCGGGTCGCGCGAAGTCGGTGATTTATCAGGGGGGCACCTGAGCTGGATCGTATTCCGGGGCAGACCTCCTCACGCTCCGCCAAGGGCCGATCTTCGCGTTCGCGGGCAGGATCGCTGGCGGTTCGTACCCTCCGCGGGCAACTCGAATTGATGTCGTGGCAGCGACGGCCCCGTCAGGTGAAGCTCCAATACGGAGGAACCGGAGCTCGATGGATCCCTTACTGGTCGATGAGGAACGGCGCCTCATAACGTGATCGATTGCATCGCGACCGATGTCGGTTCACCGAACCAGATCGAGCGAGATCCGCGAGGCGTTGTCCTCAGTGCTCGGCTTACCTGGCGTCACATGCCGTACTGGCGAGACGGGAACAACCATGGCCCACTTCACCTGTGCGGGCAAGAAGCTGACCAGGCCATCACGGTGTGGGCGGCGGGAACCCGAAATCCGCAACCGAACTGACCCTACGCTGGCTGCCCCCTCGATCCCTCTGCCCTTCCCCGGGATGTAGACGGACTCTCTGCGCACTTCTTGCCGGTTGTCGCCTTGTACACGGGCGACTTGACCGTGTTCCAGAATCTCTTGCCACACGATTTCTGGTGCAGAGAGGCTCGACTGGTGGTTCAAAACCCCGGTGCTGTCGCGCGTACTCAATCGGCTAGCGGCATCAACGTCCGTCCTAGTGGCAGCACCCCGGGGTTTGGACTGGGGACACAAGACGTCGACTCCGCGCCAGGTATAGGTTTGGGATGGTCCAGGCGCGATCGGACACTGGCGGGCCAGGGAGGTCGAACTCGCCGGGATTGCCAAGCCTTCCGCGGGACGCTGGGTGCCAAGGTGTTGGTGGCAACCGGATCCCACCTGAGCGCACCGGCGCTCACGGGCGGGGATGGATTCGTCACAGCGCTGCGCGGGCTTCAGCTCACGCCATCGAGAACAGCTCCTGCATCGCAACCACGCTCGCCACCCGTTGCAGACCGCCCTCCACCGCGATGCGTTGATCGGCCGGGACTTCGAGCAGCCCATCGAGCGTCGTCGCGACCTTCTTCATGTCGAAGATCGGCTGGTCCTTCGCGGCCTGCGACGCGAACGTATCCCGGTAGAACTCGAGCATCGGGTCGTTCACGTTCCGCGTCGGCGGCGTCGTGAACGGATGCTTCTGCCGGTCGTACACCTCCGGTATCAACACATCCTTCGCCGCCTCGCGCAGCACATGCTTTTCCCGAATTCCCTTGACCTTCATGTTCACCGGCACGCGCGCCGCCGCTTCCGCCACATGGTGGTCCAGGAACGGCACCCGCCCTTCGATCGAGTGCGCCATCTCCATCCGATCCGCCAGATAGTTCAAGATGAAGTTCGGCAGCACCGTCTTCGCATGCACATACAGCACCTGATTCAGCCGATCGCGGCCAACGATCCGCTGCTCGAGCGGCAACCGATCCAGCGCCGACACCAACGGCCGATACTCCCGAACCGACGCCGGCAGATCATCCCGGAACAACCCCGCCACGCTATTGCCCTGCGCCGCAGCCATATTCAGCGTCGCCGGCAACCATCCGAGCCTGCGCTCCACTGCCGCCATCTCCGGGCTGTCCAGCTGCTCGGGCATCATCAACGCGCGCGTCGCCTCATTGGCGCCCAGCATCTCGTCGAAGAGCGCCGCCTTCTCGCCGGCACTCAACGTCGGGTCGTTGTTCAGCGCGTCGACCCGGAAGTGCGGATAGCCGGCCAGCATTTCGTCGGCGCCTTCGCCGGTGAACACCACCTTGATGCCCGCGCTTCTCACCGCACGGCTGAGCAGATACTTCGCCACGCCGTGGCCGTTGAACATCTGCGTTTCGGCGTGCCAGACCGCATCCTTGAACGCGTCCGCGATCTCCCGTCCCGTGATCGGAATCGGGTGATACGTCGCGCCGACGTGCTTCGCCTGCGCTTCAGCGATGCTGGCCTCGTCATACAGCGGGTTCTCAAATGTCAAGGTAAATGCGCGAATTGGCCGGTCCATCTCCTGCTGCGCGAGCCCGAGAACCGCACATGAGTCGATACCACCACTCAGATACGACGCCACCTCGACATCGGCGACCAGCCTCTGCCGCACAGCATCGCGCAGCGTTTCGCGGAACTCGTCGACGACCTCCGCCTCGCTCCGCGTGTCCTTCCGCATCTCTTCCGCAGTCGGGATCTCCCAATCCCAATACGGATAGATGCGGACATCGCCGTCTCGAGCGATCGCGTAGCACCCCGGCGGCACCGTGCTGACCCCCGCGAACTCGGTCTTCTCGTGCGACCTGCCCATGCCTCCGGTAGCGCCCTCGAGATCCCACTTGGCCGGCACGCCGAGCGCCAACAACGCCTTGATCTCCGACGCGAAGAACACCTCGCCGTTCACCACCGCGTAGTAGAGCGGCTTGACCCCGAAGCGGTCGCGTATCGCGTACATCGCCCGCTGGCGTTCGTCGGCAATGACGACCGCGAACTCACCCCGCAGCTGCGTCGCGGCCTGCATGCCGCGCTCCTGATACAGGTGCAGCGCGATCTCGCTGTCGCTCTCGGTGGTGAAGTGATAGCCACTCGACCGCAGCCGCTCGCGGAGCTCGCGGTACCCGTAGAACTCGCCGTTCACCACGACGTGGATGGCGCCGTCCGGGCTGGTCATGGGTTGGCTGCCGTTTCTCAACCCGATGATCGACAACCGCGTGTGTCCGAGCGTCCACTGCCCATCACGCGACGTCCACGTGCCCGTGCCGTCCGGCCCGCGATGTTCCAAGAGCTTCAGCGCGTGATCGCACCGATCACTGGCAAGGCCGTGCCGCGTCATCGCGGCGAAAATCCCACACACCGTTGTGTCCTCCGACATCGTCGTCGTGCGCCGACCTGGCAATACCAGGACCCGCACATCCACAATGACGCCCCAAACTGGCGGCGGGTGCCTTATCCGCTTAACGGGGTGTTTACATCGGCGATTCCCTCGCGAAGGGCGTTCACAGGAAATTGCCACCACCTGTGCAGCGCTACCACCGCGCAGTCACGTTGTCAGCGAGCCGTATCGCGATACGGACCGCCGAATCAGCGGGGTCGGCGCTGCACGTGTTGACATCGACGATGATGTTGTTTCTGTGTGTCAGCGCTCGTCCACAGCCCCAGCCAGAAGCGGCTGCATCCTGTTGACTCGCAATCACACTCAGTGTGCCGCCCACGTCAGAGATCGGCCCGACGGCCCACTTCGTCTCGCTCTGTGTATGCGTGTACTCCCGGCAGGCCGGCCACCGCTCCGCTGATGCGTTGAAGAACTCGCCAGCCTTTTCGATCGTGGGGAACAGCACCACCGCCTGCTTGAGATAGTGCGTGAAGTTGTCGCCGTTGTTCAGACTCTGATCGCGCTCTGCCCAGAAACCGCTGTCGGCGTAGACCGGCGCCTCCGCCGCGCCGTCGATGGCCAGACACTCCGGCGGCGCCATGGTGACACTGTTGTCGGACATAGCAGCCTGCTGGCTCGTGACGGCCATCCCGGTCGTTCCCATCCCCTCGTTCACCTGGTCGGCGTTGAGCAGCAACCCGGTGAGCTCACGCTCGACGAGAGGGCGGGGAATCATCGTCCGAGTGGGGGTAGGTGACTGGGCGTTGCCTATGGAGCTTGCGCACCCGACGACCGAAACGCAGAGGACTGCCGCGGCTAGCGCGGCCGTTGGCTGGCGCATGTGTTCCTCCCGGTACCAGTTGTGCTCAACCTGGTCGGCTTGGCGCGACCTCCCCAGTCGCGCGGCTCATGAAGAAATGGTGCAGCAATTCCGACCGCATCCCTGTGAGGTGAAAGGCGTTTCCCGATAACGAATAACAGCCCTTTTCGATAACGCCTTGAGCGCCGTCAGCGTCGAAATGCGGTTAGGTTGCAATTCCTTGACCGGAAGTCGATCTCGTCGCAGGCTCGCGGCGACGGCTATTGATTTATTGCAGATTCCTCTGCTAACCAGGCCAACATTTGCGCGCATTGGCTGATGATGAAGGCAGCTCAAGATCGGACGCTTGACGGCCACGAGGAGACCGCAATGGTTGAGACAAGCACACCCGCTGAGGTTGCCGAGCTTCCGCCGCCACCGACGAATCCCCTGACGCTGCGGCAGCAGATCAGCGCTATCAGGACGTTTCACACCGGCCAGGAGCTGCTGCGCGACGCCGGCGGGCATGTGACCCGCTTGAAGAACGGCCCGGCATGGCTGACGCCGGAGGCGGTGCTCGCGACGTCACCACGGGCGGCCCGCGACATTCTCGGTGGGACCGGCAGCGCCGAGCGAACACCCGCCCACGAAGAGCTGCAGTCCCTGCTCGGTGCGAGCCTTTTCACGCTCAAACACGATCCCTGGCTGCCCCGTCGGCGCGCCCTGCAGCCCGTCTTCACCAAACACAATGTTCGCGCCTTCGGCGGGCAGATAACTCAGGCCGCCGACATGGTCGCCGCGAGCTGGCGCGACGGCCAACACGTCGACCTCGACGTCGAGTGCCGCCGACTCACGCTGCGAGCACTCGGCAACTCGGTACTCGGGATCGACCTCGACGAGCGCGCCGACGCGATCGCCGAACCGTTGAGGACGGCCCTCAGCTATGTCACATCCCGCATAACCAGTTTCGTCAAACCACCCCGCTGGCTGCCCACTCCCGCCCGCGCGCGAGCCCGTGCCGCGGCCGCTACCTTGCGCCGACTGGCCGCAGAGGTCCTGCAGGCCTGCCGCGACGACCCGACCCACGACGCCCCTCTGGTTCGGGCGATGATCGCCGCGACCGACCCAGACACCGGCCGCCCACTGACCGACGACGAGATACGCAACGAACTCATCGTGTTCATGTCGGCCGGACACGACACCACCGCCACGACGCTGACCTACGCGCTGTGGGCGCTCGGCAACCACCCCGAAATGCAGAGCAAGGTCCGCGCCGAAACCGATGCCATCGGTGAACAGGAGCTGACCCCCGACGACGTTCCCCGACTGCGTTACACAGTCCAGGTGCTCCACGAGGCGCTGCGCCTATGCCCGCCGGCCCACTCGATCCCCCGACTGATCACCCGCGACATCGAGGTCGACGGACATCTCGTCAAGGCAGGCACGTTGTGCACGGTGGGGGTTTACGCGATGCACCGCGACCCCGATCTGTGGGAGGACCCCCTGCGGTTCGACCCCGATCGGTTCAGCTCGGAGAATGCCGCGGGCCGCGACCGCTGGCAATACATCCCCTTCAGCGCAGGCCCCCGCACCTGCATCGGCGACCACTTCGCCATGCTCGAGGCCACCCTTGCGCTGGCCACCATCATCCGGCGCACCGAAATCCGTTCTCTCAGCGACGATTTCCCGGTAGATGTGCCCTTTACGATGGTCGCAGCAGAACCTGTCCTCGCTCAGGTGAAAGCGCGCTAGGTAAACCTCAAACGTCAATTGGCGAAGGGATCGTGCTCCGGCCACTCGCTGGCGGGGACGACGCGCGTCGGCGCGACCATGACGGTGCGCGTGACCGCGACCTCTTCCCGATCGCTCGATCGATGCCGTACCTCGATTCGATGCTCGCCTTCGGCAAGCAGTCCTGCCGAATGTCGTGTCCCACGGCCGATTAGTTCACCATCCACAAACCATTGCGTGCGCTCAGGCTCTCGGACCGGCTCCGCCGGATGCTCAGGATCCTGCACGACGCACTCCAGCTCGACCGGCGTGCCGACCGTGAACTTCGCCCGCTCGTCGGGGTGCACCACAGTGATGATTGCGCCGATCGGCTCGACCGCGATCGGTTCGGTTCGTGCGACGGCGGAACGCACGCCGTCGGAGTATGCGACGAAGAACTCGCATCGTCTCCCGCCCGGTAGGCGATCTGCCGGAATGGAGATCCTCCCGCGTGCTGGGCCTGCGTACACGGTGGCGAAGTCACCCTCCGACCAGCGGTAGACGACCTTGACGTATGCCGTCGAGCCGTCGGCGGCGCGTGTGCGCTCGAGCGACAGCACAGCGGGCTTGCCGCCGGGAAAGCCACCGCGCCGGCCCGCCTTCCCGCGCGTGGGCCGCTCAACAAGCTGCACATCGACATCGGGAGCCTCGCTGATGCGTTGCGTCCACAGCACGACGTCGGCGCGGCGGAGGCGGACCTCGGCGGCCTCGTCGTCAAGAGGTAGGTAAACGCGCACCCGCCACGTGGGCACCGAACCGCATACCGCCTCACTCTCTACGCGCGGCATCTCGGTGCGCAGTGTGCGGCCCTCGGCATCGAGGGTCTCGGCGACGACATCGCCGTGGTCGGGCTGCGTGGCTTCCGGCCAGCGGTGGACGCTGGTCGTCGATCCGCACCGCCGTGGCGTGAACGTGTCGTCGCGCGTGAGGCGTCCGCGCACGAGCAGGTACTCGCGACGGTCGGTGAGCTCCCGCATCCTCATGACTATCCTCCGATCTCGTTCCACAGCCGCGTCCAGCGCGTAGGTACCGGCCATGTGCCGTCAGGCGTGCCCCAGTAGCTCATAACGTCGGCGACGCCGGCGCCCGTGATAGGGAGTGCACGCGGGAGCGCGCCTGCCCCGCCTCCTGCCGTCCCCGCTGTGTCGAAGGGGACGTCGACCTGCATCGCACCGTTCGGCCATGCGGAAGCCGCATCGCCTCCTTCGGGTGCGCCTTTGCCGGAGGCAGGCAGCCGCACGTGTTCCTGGTTGAGGCAGTGCGAGATCTCATGTGCTGCGTACGGGCCGTTGTTGGGCGGCGTATAACAGACGTTGCTCGGGATGGCGTCCGCTTCGCCACGCCGGTCGTCGCCGGGGATGAGTACCCAGATTGCTCCGTCGTCGGCGGGGCAGTCCGATCCGAGCCATTCCGTGAGCTCCTCCCAGAAGTCGCAGTTGTGCAGATCGTCGAAGTCGTCGAGCATGCGTCGGCGCTCGGGAGCCACGTCCACTTCGTCGTCACTTTTCGACGTTCGGCTCTCGATGGCGACTCCCGGCGCCGGTGCAATGCCCGCGGTGGGTGTTGGGAGCAGCGGGATGGCGCCCCGGATCGTGTTTTCGCACACCGCCGTTGACGGGGCGCCGCCGCCATTCCAGTTGACTCTCACGTAGCGGAACTGCAATGTGTGCCGACGCGTGTAGGTGAGGCTGGGTGAGTTCCTCCTGACCGTCTGCGACACACCGCCATACGAGCCGACCGCACCGAATCCGCTGACCCGCACTTCGACCTGATACTTCGCTGTCCCGCTTGCCCAATCCCACGGAAGCATGAAATTCAGTGTCTCGGCCGTCACGTTGAATGAGGGCGATCCGGTGACGGTGATCGAGGTACCCGGTGTCGCCTGCATGGGCCGCACGCCCGCTGGTGTCGCGTCGATCCATCCTGACCACGCGCCATTGCGGAACATCCGGATGGACCCGGTGACGTTCGGGACGATGTTGCCGCCCCAGCCGGCGAGTCCATGGCGAATGAGCACGCGTACGACAGTCGGCTTGCGCTCGACCATCTCGATCGCGTGATCCGCCGTCTGCAGCGACTGGGTCACCTGGATCGTCTCGATTCGCAGTTGCGGTTCCTTCGTCGAGAAGACCCTGACCGTGCGTGTCACCTCGCCGCCGCACACTCCGGACGCCCGCAACGTGTAGCGCCACTCGATTGGTCCGGTGTGGGTCACAGCACCGAATGCGTGGCTGCCGACGAGCTGAGGCGTGACGAGCGTGGTCGACCCCGAAAGCAGAGGCGCGCCAGGGGTGTCACGGGTGATTCTCACGGTCGGCGTGTTGCGCACGGTCCAGCGGAGCGTGAGGTGCTCACCGTTGTCGAGCACCGTTGACGACGTACTGTTCGCCGTGAACGACACGATTTCGGCCACGCCGGCTGTGATTTTGTTGATCGCCGACGACGGCGGGCACTTCCCGAAGGGCGCGAAGCGCTTTCGGTAACCGGGGGAGCATGTCAGGGCGTTGAGCTGTCGGACGAGATCGTTCATCTTCGCGACCCACGCGTTGTATATGTCGATGTACGCCTTATTGCCGAAGCCGACCGGACCCGAGGCGACACGAACGGGTAGGACGGCCGTGATTTTCGTGTCCGACCACGACGACGGCGCGACGACCCGGCATCCGTCAAGGGTGGGCAACAGAAGCACCGTGTTCGCGGGCTGCGTCGCTCCGAATCCCTTCCCCCGGATCGTGATTGTCTCTCCCGCACACGGACCCGTGATCGAGATGCCGGAGATCCCAGTGCTCCACACTGCCCCTCCCGCCGGGGGAGTCGGCGGCTGCTCTTCCAGGGCGCGAAGGATCCGGCGCGACGCCGCGAGGCACGCGAGGAACTTCGCCGTCCTCGGGTCGATGTAGTTCGGGTGATCCCACCACCACGGGTACGACGGCCCCCAACCGTCGGGATCCCACTTCCTGGGCTTCTTGAACCGTTTCAGGAACGTCGCGAGCCAATCGTCGAGAAGCGTGCCTGGGCCTTTGGGTACGCCCGGAATGCCGGGCACCCCAGGAAATCCCGGCACACCGGGAACGCCGGGCACGCCGGGCATGTCCGGCATCCCCGGCATCTGTCCTCCCATGAACGTCTGCATCGTCGTTGGCGCGATCCAGGACTGCACCGCAGGCATGCCGATCATCCGAATCAGGCTCGCTGTGGCGGCCGAGCCACCGGCGTGATGCGCGTCGACGAGCGCTGCGGCGAACGAGGCGTCGAGCGCGAGCGACATGACGACATCCATCGCAGCACCCGGACCCAGGTCCGATCCGAGAGCGCCTGCGACCGCCAGTCGTGCGACCCGGATGAGCAGCGCAGCTGCGGCCGTCTCGTCGATCGCGGCGTAGAGCGCCGGGTCGGCTTGCGCGTCGGGATCCTCGCGCCGATCCGTTGTGACGAAGGCGCCGCGGCCGTCGCTGGCTTCGATCGCACGATCGACGGCATCAAGTACGCCGCGCGAAACGTCATGTGATCGGCTCTCATGACAGGGTTCGCAGCATGCGTCTGGGGTCGTCTCTCGGAGGTCTGTCGGGGCGTTTGCGACCAGGGCGTTCCTCAGGAGAAAGGCCAGCGACTCCTGCGCGTGTACATCGCCCTCATCTGCGGCGGCTGCAGCACCCGCAAGCTCATCGAGCATCACAAGCGGTCGCGTGAGGCCGCCTACGAAGCGGCTGAAGCGCGTGAGTTCGTGAGGATCGACGTCATCGACCTCCGCGTCGGGCTCGGCGATGAGATCGCGCAGCATGTGTCCGACGGGTGACCACCGGATGATCTTCGGGGCAGCACTCGGTGACATCGTCTCGCTCCCGCCCGAACCGCGGGTGGTGGCGCGTTGGTCGTCGTCGGTCATCGTGTTCCCCTTCGTCATGTGTCTGGGATGCACTCTGAAGCGAAGATATGGCGCTTCCGCCGAAAGGTCGTGAGTAGTCGACTACTGCAGTGCGCGCCTTTAGTGGGAAGTGGCCGGAGTCAGCCGTCGGGTGACACAACGGTGTGTGGAAACTTCCGGCCGCCGGCGCACCCGCACCGGCTGAGCACCGCGAAATGTCAGACCCCGCTGCAATGATGGTGTCATGACCTCGACGGCATACCCCAGTTGCACGGGAAACGTTGTCGATGAGCGTCTTGACGGTGTTGTTCGAGGAGTTCTCGGAGTTGGCCGGTCAGCGCAACGCGATCGACGGGCGCATCGTGGAGATCGCCGCGGAGATGGACGCGCGACGGGCTGTGGGGTGCCACGGGCGCGCGTTCGGTGGCGGCGTTGGTGGCCTGGAAGCTGGGCTCCTCGTCGGCTAACGCGCACACCATCACTGCCATCGCGAGCCGGTCGGCGGAGTTTCCCCGCTGTGTTGCGGGCTTGCGGGAGGGCCGGCTGTCACTCGATCAGGTCGGCGTGATCGCCGAGCGGGCAGCCGACGGTTCTGACAAGCACTATGCGGAGCTGGCCGAGGTCGCCTCGGTCTCCCAGCTGCGCACCGCGATCAAGCTCGAGCCGCGACCGCAACCCGATCCGCAACCCGAACGCGCAGCGGTCGATCACCAAAACCAGCGCCGGGCAGTCCACCACCTGGAAGATCACACTGCCCAAGCTGGACGCGGCGAAGTTCGATGCGGCGCTGCAATCCCACCGCGACGCGTTGATCGCCGAGTGGAAACGCGACCACGACAACGACGTCCGCGACAACGGAACCGGCCGCCGCTGCCCGGCGCCGGCGATGGGTTCATGCGGCTGGTCGAGGCCGGGTGGGACGCCGACGCCGCGCGCCGCCCGCATGGGCAGCACACCACGGTGGTGGTGCATCTAGACGTGAAAGACCGGGTGGCGTCGCTGCATCTGGGCCCGCTGCTGTCGGATTCCGAACGCCGCTACCTGACCTGCGACGCCACCTGCGAAGTGTGGTTCCACCGCGACGGGCAGGTCATCGGGGCCGGGCGGACGACCCGGGTGATCAACCGCAGGCTTCGTCGTGCCCTCGAGCATCGCCACCCCACCTGTGCGGTGCCCGGCTGCGGGGCGACTCGTGGTTTGCACGCCCATCACATCCGGCATTGGGAAGACGGCGGCCCCACCGAGTTGGACAACCTCGTGCTGGTGTGTCCATATCACCACCGGCTGCATCATCGGGGCGTCATCACCATCACCGGACCCGCCGACCAGCTCGTCGTCACCGACAGCGCCGGGACAACAACTCAGCGCGGGATCACTCGCCCGTCCACCAACCAAACCCCCACCGGCCGTGCCGCCCTACCGAGGACCCATCGGCGAGCGCGCCGACTGGTGGTGGTACGAACCCTTCCAACCGCAGCCGCCGCCAAGTAATAACTAGGTTCGTACGGCCAGCATTCCGGGCCGTATAGAAGCTCAAATCAGTTGAGGCATATAGCTCATCGGCTTGCGGCTGTGCGCTGCCTATCCCTCCGCCGCCACCAGCGAACCGAGCTTCACGTCGGGGTTGTCCCGTTGGAAGCCCTGCAGCCGCCACGGCGTGGAGAACAGTACGAGCATCACTCCGTCGGTGCGGGTCAGGACTTCCGACGACACCTGCTTGGACATGAACTCGACGTCCGCGGGGTCCACGATCCGCGCGACTTGATACGGCAGGGACTCCAGCGAGATCGGCGCGCTGAACTCGGTCGCCATCCGGTGGACGGCCACCTCGAACTGCATCGGGCCGACGGCGGCGAGCACCGGTGCCTGTTCGCCGCGACGGTCCGAGCGCAGCACCTGGACGACGCCCTCCTGCTCCAGCTGCTCGATCCCGCGGCGGAACTGCTTGTGCTTACTCGGATCGACATTGCGGGCCACCGAGAAATGCTCGGGGGAGAAGCTCGGTATCGGCGGATACTGCACGGGGACATCGCGATACAGCGTGTCGCCCGGCCGCAGCGTGGCGGCGTTGGCCAGCCCGATCACGTCGCCCGGCCACGCGGTATCCAGGGTGGCGCGTTGCTGACCGAACACCGATTGCGCGTATTTGGTGACGAACGGCTTGCCGGTTGCGGCGTGGGTCAGGACGTCGCCGCGTTCGAATGTGCCCGAGACGACCCGCGCGTAGGCGATGCGATCGCGATGCGAGGAGTCCATTCCGGCCTGCACCTTGAAAACGAAGGCGCTGAACGGTGATTCGGCGTCGCGCCGGGCCCCGTCGACGTCGAGTGCTCCGTCGGGCCGCGGTGCGATGTCGACGAGCACATCGAGCAGCTGGTTCACGCCGAAGTTCAACGCCGCCGAGGTGAACAGCACCGGTGTGGACTCGCCGCTGAGAAACTGCTCGCGGTCGTAGTCGGAGCCGTCCGCGGACAGCAGTTCGGACTCCTCGACGGCGGTATCCCAGTCGACGCCGGCGGCAGCCTGCGCGTCGGCCGCCGCGATGTGCTCTTCGGGGGCCGCGGTGGCGCCGCCCGCGGTGCGGGTGAACCGGATGAAGTCTCCGGTCCGGCGGTCGAGCACGCCCTTGAAGTCTCCGGCGATACCGACCGGCCACGTCAAAGGAGTTGGGCGCAGCCCGATTCGCGCGTGGATCTCGTCCATCAGCTCCAGGGCGTAGCGGCCCGGCCGGTCCCACTTGTTGATCACCGTGATGATCGGGATCCCGCGGTGCTTGCACACCTGAAACAGCTTCAGCGTCTGCGGCTCAAGGCCTTTCGCGGCGTCGATGAGCATCACTGCGGAGTCGACGGCAGTCAGCACCCGGTAGGTGTCTTCGGAGAAGTCGGCGTGGCCGGGCGTATCGAGCAGGTTGATGACGGCTGTGCGGTACGGGAACTGCAACGCCGTCGACGTGATCGAGATGCCTCTCGCCTTCTCCATCTCCATCCAGTCCGACACCGTCGCGCGACGGCCCGCTTTGCCGTGGACCGCGCCGGCTTCGGTGATGGCCCTGGCGTGCAGCGCCAACGCCTCGGTCAACGTGGACTTGCCCGCGTCGGGATGGCTGATCACGGCGAAGGTCCTGCGGCGGCGCGCCTCAGCGGAAATACGACCAGGTGGGGAGGCATCCGCGGTCGGCTGATCGGCCAGGGCGTTGTCGGTCATAACGTCACCAATGGTATTGGCCAACGACTGCAAACCAGTAATCCGACGCCGTACCGCCGACGGGGGGAGAGGGCACGCGCGTAGGCGACGCGTCATCAATTGATGACGGCTTTCAGACAGATCGAGATCGGCCCGGACAATTGCCCGGGCCGATGCTCGACATGCTTTCGAGCTACCTCGTGCGTACCGAGTTACGGCCGCCAACGCGGGTCCAGATCAGCAGGACGATGATCGCGCCGATTACGGAACCAATCAATCCTGATGGCTGGAAGAAGCCTTCGGTGGCGTCCTTGTGGAAGATCAAATAGCCCAGGAAGCCGCCCACAAAGGAGCCGACGACACCGAGGACAAGCGTCGTCACGATCGACATCGACTGCTTGCCGGGGACGAGAAGGCGAGCCAGCGCGCCGGCCAGAAGCCCGACGACGATCACGGTGATGATGAGTCCGAGCATGAGAGTGCCTTTCTGATCCGCGCTGTGTAAGCGCCGCCGGCCGAGCGAGTTGCCCGACCGTGACACCAGTTCACACCCCTTAAGGGGGTATCGCTACACCCCTAAGGGTGATTTGTCGCTGGCTGCGGCGACCGGACGCCAGCGGCCGCGCGATCGCCGCGTGTCTGCTGAACGGCACGGTCTACCGGCGTTCGAGCGCTTCCCGGTCCCAGCCAGCCAAATCGGCAGCCACCTCGTAGCTGCTCTGCAGGAACTCGAGCAACACCGCGTCGGGGTCGTCGGCCTCACGCACAGCGGTATACGGCAGTGTGAATTCGCCGAGCGCCTCGTCGAACGTCGCCTCGGCCGGTGATACGGACCCGTCGCGAAACCCCGCAGGTTCTGGGTAGGCGTAGGAGTAGAAGACCCCCTCGCCGTCCGGGCCCGGCCAATATCCCGCGCTGCTGACTTCGTGGGAGTAGGCCTCCCACATCACGTGCGGACCGCAATTCGGTGCGCCGCCAGGATGTTTGGGTGCCGGACGTCCAGAGAACCGCGTCACCGCCAGATCGAGCGCACCCCAGAAGAAATGCACCGGGCTGACCTTGCCGATATAGCGCGACCGAAACTTCTCGAAGACGCGGTTCATCTGGACCAGCGCCAACCAGAACCGGTGCGCTTGATCGGCGTCGTAGGCGACGTGTTGCTGATCGGCGTCGAAGGGGATCGCGTCGGGGATTTCGACCGGCATCGTCCACATCTCGGTGGACAGTCCCAGTTCGTCGAGCACCGCCATGACGTCGCGATAGAAGTCGGCTATCGGGCCCGGCTTCAGCGGCACCGCGCGCTGATCACCATTGGTGGTGGCGATGACCAGTTGATGGTCGATGAAGTCGAACTCCATCGAGAACGCTCGGTCACCATAGGGAATCAAGCCGGTGGTCAAGCCGCGTGCCGACACGTACAGCACGACGTTCCACCAATGGCTCATCAGCGGCGTGTTCTCCATGCGTACCTTGCCGACGACCTGCGTCATCAACTGCAGGGTGTCGCGAGTGTCGATCCACTCAGCGACTGGCAGCTTCGGCCACACGGATTCGGGCACGACGACCTCCTCGACTCGTTGGCACCAGCATCGCAGAGGCGCAGCCGAACCAGAACAGCGACAGCCGCCGCCTCACCCGCTCAACGCACGTCGCGCACGGCGATCAGATGGTGTGACACCGGCTCGTGGTCGAGGAACTTCTCGACCTCCTGCTCGATCACCAGGTCCTGACCGGTGAGCCTCGTGTAGTGCTGGTGCAGATGCTCGCCCCACGACGGCACGACGAACGTCTCCACGAATGTGTGCTCGCGCTCGACGCTGCGGTAGAGCCGCCACCGCGCTGCGCCGGTGCGTTGGCGGGATCGGCCCATCACGGCGATAGCCGTCAGGAACGCCGCCTCATCCTTCGGTTCGACCCGGTAGGTCGTCATCACCAAAACCGGGCCGTCGAGAGGTTCGGGTTCGAACACCAGCGTCGGTTCCGGCCAGTGCGACGACGGCGTCAGGTCCAGGTGGCCGGTGCCTGCGTGCAGCGGCCACCACAGCGTCGACAACGCGCACACCGCCAACAGGGCCGCGCTGACCAGCAGGCTGACGACGCTCGACGTCGCGCCTGCGAGCACACCCCACACCAGCGAACCCAGCGCTTGGCCGCCCATGAAGATCAGCTGGTACACCGACAGCCCGCGGGCGCGCACCCACCCCGGCAGGCTCAGCTGCATCGACGCGTTGAGGGTCGACAGGCACAACAGCCACGCCGCGCCGCCGAACACCAATCCGACGAGCACCGCCGCGAAGTTGGGCACCAGCGCCAGGACCACGGTCGACGCCGCGAAGCCCGCAGCCGCCACGGTGAGCAACACGTTCTGGCCGAAGCGCGACCGCAGCCGGGACAGCAACAGCGCACCGAGGACCGCGCCGACCCCGAGCGCCCCGAGCAGCAGCCCATAGCCCGACGATGACAATCCCAGTTGATCCTTCGCGATCACCGGCAGCAGACCCCACAGCGCGCTCCCCGGCACGATGAACAACGCGGTGCGTAGCAGGATGCGCCGCACGATGGGAGAGCGGCGGATGAAGCGACCGCCCGCGCTCAGCGCTGCCAGCGCGCCCTCCGCCGGGAACGTGTGCTCGACTGCGGGTTTGCGCCACATGACAAGCACGATCACGATGCCCACGAACGACACCGCGTTGAGGGCGAAGACCACCGTCGGTCCGGACAGCGACACCAGCGCACCGGCGATCGCGGGACCGATCGCCCGCGCGCCGTTCATGCTCATGCTGCCCAGTGCTGCGGCAGCCGGGATCTGCTGCGGCGAAACGAGATCCGGCTGGATGGCCTGCCACGCCGGCGCGGTGAGCGCCTGCCCGCACCCGATGAGGAACAACAGCAACAGCAGCACCGTCGGGGTGGTCAGGCCGGCACCCGTCAGCGACGCCAGCAGTGCCACCCCCGCGGCCATCGCCGCCTGGGTCGCGATGAGAAGACGGCGCCGGTCGACCAGATCGGCGAGGACGCCCGACGGCAACGCCAGCAGCATCACCGGCAGCGTCGTGGCGGTCTGCACCAGCGGCACCAGCACCGCGGCGCGCGGATCGCCGACGAGCATCCACTGCGCACCGACCGTCTGCATCCAGGTGCCCAGGTTGGAGACGAACTGCGCGATCCACAGCGCCCGGAACACCGGCGACCGCAGCGGGGCCCACGTCGACCCCTCCTGCGTCGGTGTCGCCGAAGTCATCATTTCTTGTAGCCCTTGCCGCCCCGTTAAAACAAGGACAGCTGCCGAAAGGTTTGCAATGTGAACGTCGGGGGAACGCCGTCATCGCTTATTGACCTGCTCGCAAGGAGGCGACGCGTGGCAACGCAGTCTGAGGCACAGGGCGTCATCCGGAGCAACATCCCCGCACGCATCGACCGGCTGCCGTGGTCACCGTTCCACACCCGCATGGTCGTCGCGCTCGGCGTGGCCTGGATCCTCGATGGACTCGAGATCACGGTGGCCAGCGCGGTGGCCGAAACGCTCACCCAGCCCGAGACGCTTGGCCTGTCGTCGGCGGCGGTCGGGCTCATCGCCACCGTGTACCTGGCCGGCGAAGTGGTCGGCGCGCTGTTCTTCGGGCGCTTGTCCGACAAACTAGGCCGGCGCAACCTCTTCTTGATCACTCTGGGCGTCTACCTCGTCGGCAGCGGTCTCACCGCACTGACGCTCGGCAACGGCACGGGCTGGATCATCTTCCTCTACATCACCCGGTTCATCGCGGGCATGGGGATCGGCGGCGAATACGCCGCGATCAACTCGGCGATCGACGAGCTGATACCTGCGCGCTACCGAGGCCGCGTCGACATAGCCGTCAACGGAACGTACTGGGGCGGCGCGATTCTCGGCACGCTCGGTACCTTCATCTTCTTGAAGGTCGTCGACCTCAGCCTCGGCTGGCGACTGGCCTTCCTCATCGGACCTGTGCTCGGCCTGGTGATTATCTTTGTGCGACGGAACCTTCCGGAGAGCCCGCGTTGGCAGGTGATGAACGGCCGCGTGGACGCCGCCGAGGAGTCGATCTCCTACATCGAGCGCGAGGTGGAGGCCACCGGCGTCACGCTGCCCCCGGTCGACGAGAGCAAAGCCATCGACTTGAAACCGACTGAGAAGATCGGCTATCTGGCGCTGACGCGAGTGCTGTTCCGCGAGTATCCCTCTCGGTCCATTCTTGGCGCGTCTCTGATGATCAGCCAGTCGTTCCTCTACAACGCGATCTTCTTCACCTACACCCTGGTGCTGGGCAAGTTCTACGGCGTGTCGTCCGAAATGACGCCGCTCTACCTCGTCGCGTTCGCCGTCGGAAATCTCACCGGCCCGCTGACCATCGGGCACTTCTTCGACACCATCGGCCGCAGGAAGATGATCGCCGGTACGTACCTGCTGTCCGGACTGCTGCTGGCCGGGAGCGCGGTCCTGTTCAACGCCGGACTCCTCAACGCGATCACCCAGACGATCGCCTGGTGCGTCATCTTCTTCTTCGCCTCGGCAGGAGCCAGCGCCGCCTATCTCACCGTGAGCGAGATCTTCCCGCTGGAGGTCCGGGCCAAGGCCATCGCGGTGTTCTTCGCCATCGCCCAGTGCTTCGGCGCCCTCGGCCCGGTGATCTACGGCGCGCTCATCGGCGACGGCTCCGATCCATTCATGCTGTTCCTTGGCTACCTGCTGGGCGCAGGCGTGATGATCGCCGGTGGCCTGGTCGCCTGGTTCCTCGCGGTCGATGCCGAAGGCAAGTCGCTGGAAGAAATCGCCTCGCCGTTGGCCGCCGCCGAGCGACGGCGGGGTTCTGTCCGCGCAGAGGGTGCCAGCAGGCCGTATCCGTCTTAACGGAGCAGCGCGGCGAGCTCTTCGCGACTGGTCGTGCCCGTCTTCGCCATCGCTCGATAGATGTGGCCTTCCACGGTCCGCGCGGACAGCGTCAGCCGCTCGGCCACATCGCGGCTCGACAACCCTCGGCCGATCAACGACACGATCTCGCGTTCCCGATCCGTCAGCGGCAGCGGCTCCCGCGCCTGACGAAGCGTCGGTGTGTCCGCTCCGCACGCCTCCGCCAACGCTTCCGCCCTCGCCACGCATGCCAGCGCCGAACCCCTCAGATCCTGCCGTCGATACGCCAACGCCGCGTGCGCCGACGCATCGATCGCCGCCACACCATCACCCAATTCCTCGAAAGCCTCTGATACCGCTGCCAACTCGGGACCACCGCCGTCTCGCACAGCCTCCGCGAACCTCGCCACTACGTCGACCCGCGATCCCTCGACAACCAGATCCGATGAGGACGATCTGTCACCGAATTGCACTGCCGTCTGCGCACACATCACCCCCGCCGCGAATCGCCCTCTCGCTCCGGCACTTTCGGCCGCCGACCTCACGATCGCGATCGCCTCGCTGACCGCCCCCTGACCTGCCACCACCCACGCGCGAGCCACGCTCTTCTCGTACTCCAGCTTCCTGAACGGCCTCGGCACCGTTTCCAGCTTCTCCAGTACCCTCTCCGCTTCGTCCGATCGACCTCGTATCGCCAACGCCGTCGCCCTCGGAATGCCATACCGATATCCCCAGCCCTGCGCATGGCCCGTCGCACTCAACGCACCCGCCGCCTGGTCCAACAGGTCGCACGCCTCCACCAGACGACCCGCCGCCAGCGCCGCCCGCCCCGCAATCGCGGGTCCCAGCAGATGCGCCGTTCCCGGCAAGTCCGCCGCCTGGCCCCGCGCCCACTCCGCCACCTCGAGCGCCTCACCGATCCGGCCCGCCAATACCAAAGCCGTCACATGCGAATCCGCGATGTTGAACCTCATGTGCGGCGCATCCGAACACCGCACTGCGATTTCGTAACCCGCTTCCGCGACCGCCACCGCTTCGGACGTCCGCCCCGCATCCGCGTACATCGTCGCCAACGCCCATGCCGTCTCGGCACCGACGATCGGCGGTAAGCCCTCCAGCGCCAATCCCTCGAGCGTCCCCAAAGCTTCCGCCGGCTGGTCCACCGCGAACAGATACACGCCCCGGACGGCATCAGTGGTCGCGCTCGCCGGCCCGTTCTCGATAGCCGCAATCGCCCCATCCGGATCCGCCAGCGCCCACAGCAAGTTGCTCGCACGCAGATAGGTCAGGCGCGCCCGCTCCTCATCGGACAACGCGTCAATCGAGACCGATGCCAGCAGCTCTTCCGCTTCCTGCCCGCGGCCCAGCCACGACAACGCATGCGCGCGAAGGAAAACCGACTCGGCTCCACCGCCGGCACGCTTCGCCGCTTTCGCCAGCCGGTCCGCCAGCGCCAGGTCGCCGAGGCATATCGCGCCCCGCGCCGCGCGCTCCAACAGATCGGCGTCCGGGTCGAGGTCGGAATCGAGCGTCAACGCGCCACGTCGGACAACGACCCTCATGTCATCCCGGTCGTCCCCGGCCGCCAGCTCACCGGCCAGCTCTCCTCGCAATCTCCGCAGCCGCGTCTGCGCCGCCGTCCGACGTCGCACCTCGCCGTACAGCGGGTGCGCCACCCAGACCTCGACGCGATCGTCGACCTGGGCAACCCGGATCAGACCACGGACATCCGCTTCTTCGACGGCGGCAGGCGAGGCGATTCGGTGCAGCGCCGCCAGCTCGATCGGCTCTCCGACTGCCAACGCATCGACGGCGTCGGCCACGTCGACCGGTAGGTCGCCGATGCGTGACTCGATCAGCTCGACCAAGCCCGGCGGTACCACGGGATCACCCGTCCACTGCCAGTAGCCCTCCCTCTTGGTCAGCCGCTTGTCCGCGACCGCCTGCTCGACGATGTGCCGCAGGTACAGCGTGTTCCCGCGGGTCAGCTTCCACAGGCTGCCCGCGGTATCCGGCTCGATCGACCCGACCAACGTCTCCGACAGCAGCGTCGTCGAATCCTCCAACGACAACGGCTCGAGGTCGATCCGCTCGAACTGGCCGAGCTTCCAAATCTCCTGCACGCCAGCAGGAATCGGCTCGTCGACTCGCTCCGTCAGCAGAAGTCTGGCCACGCCCCGCTGCACGATCTGCTGCAGCACGAACATCGACAGGTCGTCGAGCAGGTGCGGATCGTCGACACCGATCAGCACTGGCAAGTCCGACGAACCCGCCGTCAACGACTCGATCACTTCGCACACCAGATGCAGACTGTCGCCTCCGGCCAGGCCTGCCCACGACGCCAATGCCCCGAGTGGAAGCCCCCGCCCGCAGGACGTGCCGACGACCCACCGAACCTCGTGTCCGGACGCCGCCGCAGCCTCCAGCGCCTCCCGCGCGATCCGGCTCTTCCCGACACCGGACGGGCCGCAGATCACGGCGCCCGACATGGCCGGATCGGAGATCGCGGCGTCGATCCGCCGCATTTCGCCCGCCCGCCCGACCAACGGCCACCTCAACCGCATGTGCCCCAGCCTAAAAGACCAGGTAGAAGGCGCGTGGCCTAACGGAGGACCCGGTCACTGCTCATATAAGTAGTCCCGATCGCCGACACCTGCCGAATATAAGTACCGATCTACTCTCCTCGTCCTCGCTGTCCTGGGCGAATATCGAATGACCTGCACGAATTCGCCGAAGGGGAGAGGGAAATGAGCAATCATGGCCTTGCCCCTGAATTTGCGCCGGCGACAAAGGCGGGCCAGAGATGACCGCGACGGCCACTCCTCTCACGCTGGACGCACACGCGTCCCGAGCATTCCTACGTCGCTTCGCCCGCACCACACCCGGCCTGGTCGCCGCGATCGCGGTCGGCGTCGCGGCGTCGTGCGTCCTCGCAGGCATCGTCTCCGCCGCCGCGCTCAACGGGCGAATCTCCGAGCAGAAGGCAGTGCTCGAGCATTCGGAACCCTTCGCCTACGCCGCGCAGAACCTCTACGCCGCGTCGTCGGCGGCCGACGCGGCCGCGGCGACGGCGTTCCTCTCCGGTGGCTCGCAGACCCCGCTGATGCGCGCGCGGTATCAGCAGGCACTCGCCGCCGCGGCTTCGTCGCTGGCCGACGCCACCGCAGGCGCACCCGACCCGGAAACCCGCAAGGCGCTCGCCCAGGTGTCCGCGAACCTGGCCACCTACGCGGGTCTGGTCGAGGCCGCGCGCGCCAACAACGTGCAAGGCTTCCCGATCGGATCGGCCTACCTGCGCGAGGCATCGGCCTCCATGCAGACGAACCTGCTTCCCGGCGCCGAGAAGATCTACTCCGCCGACCTCGCCCGAGTCGACCAGGCACAGCAGCGCGTCGGCTCCCTACCCAAGGTGGGGTTGGCACTTCTCGCGCTCGCCCTTGCCGCCATTGTCATCGGATCGGTGATCATGTTCCGGCGCACCAACCGAACGTTCAATCTCGGGCTGCTCGCGGCGGCGGTCACCGTTCTGTTGGTCATCGGCTGCATCGTCGGGGGCGTCCGTCTGGCCGCGGGCGACATCGAGCGAGGCCGCACCGAGGGCACCGCCCGGTTCGGACAGCTCGCGGAGGCCCGCATCCTCGCCCAGCAGGCCCGCACCGACGAAACCCTGCAGCTGATCACCCGCGGCGACATCACCGCCAGCGAGAAGTCCTTCTTCGGGCACATCGACGATCTCGTCGCCCGCATCGGCACCGCTTCGCCGGTCGCCAGCGCGGCCGTCGACGAATGGGTGGCCAGCCACCGCATGCAGGTGGACGCCTATCGCGCAGGCGACTACCCGGGCGCGGTCGCACAGGCGCTCGGCACCGACCAGGGCGCGTCGGGCGCGCAGTTCGCCGTCGTCGAATCGAGCCTGCGCGACGCGATCGAGCAGTCCCGTGCCACCATGCGCAGCCACGTGGCGGAAGCCGGGCGCTACCTCGCGTGGACGCCGACGGTCACCCTCGTGCTGATGGCACTGGCCGGTACGGCCGCCGTCGTCGGGCTGTGGCCACGGCTGCGGGAGTTCCTATGAGCACACGCATCGCGATGATCGTCGTGGGTCTGGCCCTCGCCCTTGTTGGCTGTGGTGCGTCCCCGACGCCGCCGCCGTCGGTGTCGATCGCTCCCGCCCCGGTGAGACCAGCTGGGGCGCAGGAGATCACGGACACACCGACCGTGGGGAACGCGGACTGTGGCGACGCCGAAGCCAGCCTCCGGCCGGACGCGCAGCCCCGTGCCGGGGACATGCCGCCGGGTTCGACGATGGCAGCCATCGCGGACCGCGGCCGGCTCATCGTCGGCGTCGACCAGAACACCTTCATGTTCGGCTACCGCGATCCGTTCACCGGGGAGCTCGAGGGCTTCGACATCGATCTCGCCCGCGAGATCGCGCGCCGCATCTTCGGCGATCCCGACCGCATCGACCTGCGCGTCGTCGAAGCGGGCCAGCGGGAGTCGGCGCTCGAGTCCGGACAGGTCGATCTCGTGGTCCGGACCTTCTCGATCACCTGCGAACGCAAACAGAACATCGACTTCTCGACGACGTACTTCTACGCCAACCAGAAGATCCTCGCGCACAAAGGGTCCGACATTCGTTCCGCCGCCGATCTTTCCGGTAAGCGGGTGTGCGCCGTCTCCGGCACGACATCGCTGAAACGCGTCTTCGACCTCGAGCCGCGGCCGACCCTGGTCGGCGTCACCAGCTGGACCGACTGCCTGCTGATGATGCAGCAGGGACAGATCGACGCCATCAGCACCGACGACGTTGTGCTGAAGGGCCTCGCCCGTCAGGACCCCGACGTCGACGTGGTCGGTGAGAGCCTGGGGATCGAACCGTACGGCGTCGGGATCAATCGGGACAACGACGACCTCGTCCGATTCGTCAACGGTGCTCTCACCGAGATCCGCGACGACGGCACCTGGGAACGCCTCTACGACAGGTGGCTTCGCAGCCTCGGACCATCGCCTGGGCCGCCTGAGCCGAGGTATCAGGACTGATGACGATCCGGACCCTCGACGAGCTGTCAGCGAAACTGGTTGAGCTGGAAAGCCATCCAGGACGCGAACACCTGCGACGCTATCCACCCGTAGGTGCGACGGCGCAGCGGTGGGCAATCATCGACGCCATGCTCGGCCGACTGTGGGACGACCTGGCCGACCAGACCGACGACTTCGAGCAGGCCAACGCCTCATACCCGGCGATCACTGAGCTCTTCGACTCCGTCGACACGATCAACACCGCCGTCGCAAAACAGCTCGCACCGCTGTTGACACAGATCGACGCGGCCGGCATCCCAGTTCCCAAGGACGTCACCGATCTGCTGGCGGTGTCGGCATCGGATCCGCTGTCATTGACAGCGGAAGATATCGATCGGCGCATCGCCTGTATCTCGGAACTCGTTGCCTTCATGGTGAATTGGCCTGACGCCGTCGCCGACACCGCCAAACATCTCGATGCGCTGCGCAAGGCGATCCTGGACGCGACACACACGCGGGAATCCGCCACCCAGAAGGTGCTGACGGGTCCTCTGCCGGTCGCCGACGACACCGAACCGGCACTGCGCGCGGAACTCGACTCGATCACCGCGCCGAATCCGGCCGCCCTGCGAGACCTGCAGCGACGCATCGAATCGGCGCTGCAACGCGCCCGACAGAACAAGGCGCTCGCGCAGGGCCTGCTCGATCGGCGCACCGAACTCAAAGGCCGATTGAAGGCGTACGAGGCCAAGGCGGCGCGTCTCGGGCTGGCGGAGGACACCGATCTGCTGTCGTCTCGGGGCCACGCCGCGGGCCTGCTGACGCGTCAGCCGTGCGACCTGCGCGAGGTCACGCAGGCCATCGTCGACTACCAACAGCTGGTCACCGCGAAGCGGGAGAAGACGCGATGACATGCGCTGAACTCGATTGCGCCGGAACGGTCGTCAACGGCTACTGCGACGTCTGCGGAACGGCGCCCACCACCGAGCCGCCCAAAGTATTGACCGCGACGGCGCCCATGGCGTCAACGCCGCGCTCGCGCGGATCCGGCCGCTCGGCGACGACGGCAGGCGCTCGCGGCCGTCTCGGTGCCGGTGTCGTCGCTGTACCACCCGTGCCCAAAGGCAACCCGGCCAAGGCGATCCTGACCGACCCGCAGGTACCCGAGACCCAGCGATTCTGCGGCAACTCCGACTGCAGCCAACCCGTCGGGCGTGCCCGCGACGGGGACTCCGGCCGCACCGAAGGCTTCTGTACCTCGTGCGGGACGCCGTATTCGTTCGTGCCGAAGCTTTCTCGCGGTGACCTGGTCGGCGGGCAGTACGAGGTGCGAGGCTGCATTGCCCACGGCGGGCTCGGCTGGATCTACCTCGCGATCGACCGCAATGTGCACAACCGCTGGGTGGTGCTCAAGGGCTTGGTGAATTCCGCAGACGCCGACGCCATGGCCACCGCCGAGGCCGAAGCGCTCGCGCTCGCCGAGGTGGAGCACCCGAACATCGTGCGGATCCACAACTTCGTCGAACACAAGGACTCGGCGGGAACCGCGATGGGCTACATCGTCATGGAGTACGTCGGCGGCACGTCGCTCAAACAGATCCGCAACGCCAACAACGGTCCGCTGCCACCTGAGCAGGCCGTCGCCTACATCGTCGAGATCGCGCCCGCGCTGGGCTATCTCCACGAAGAAGGCCTCGCCTACTGCGATTTCAAGCCCGACAACGTGATGCAGAGCGACGAACAACTCAAGCTCATCGACCTCGGCGCCACCGTCGCCATGGACGACGACGATGCGGTGATTTATGGGACACGCGGCTATCAAGCGCCCGAGATCGCCTGGACCGGACCGACTGTCGCCACCGATGTCTACACGGTAGGCCGCACGCTCGCGGTCCTCGTCATGGACTTTCCGCAGACGAACGGCCGGTTCGCCGACCAGCTGCCTGCACGCGACGACGTGCCGGTGTTCGCCCAACACGAATCGCTGTACCGCGCCATCCTTCGCGCCACTGACACCGATCCTGCCAAGCGATTTCCCTCCATGTACGAGCTGGCTGACCAGCTGACCGGTGTACTGCACGAGATCGCGTCCGCCGACAGCGGCACCCCGCATCCGCGGCTGTCGACTCACTTCAGCCCGCAGCGCGCCATCTACGGCGCCGGCTGGGACGTGCCGCTGACGGTGGCCTCGGTGATCGCGGCGCTCGGCGTGCCAAGGGTCGACGCCAGCGATCCGGGCGCGGCGCTGCTCGCGACGACAAGCGGCACGCCGCCCGCCCAGCTCGAGCAGACACTGCACCATGCCGTCGGCGAATCCACCGGCCGCAGCACCTCGGTCGAGGTGCCGCTGCGGTTGGTCCGTGCGTCGCTGGAGCTCGGCGCCGCCACAGATGCGCGCAAGCGGCTCGCCGAACTCGAAACGGTGCTCGCCGGGGACTGGCGGCTGAAATGGTACGGCGGCCAGTGCGCACTGCTGGAAGGCGACTTGGATTCCGCCGCCGCAGATTTCGATGCCGTGCTGGCGATGCTGCCCGGCGAGCTCGACCCGAAGCTCGCGCTGGCGGCTGTCGCCGAGCTGCGAGGCGCGCACGAGGACGCGACCCGCTACTACACGACGGTGTGGCAGACCAACCACACGTTCTACAGCGCGGCGTTCGGCCTCGCGCGGGAGCGCGTCCGAGCGGGCAACGGCGCAGGCGCAGTGGCGACACTCGACCAGATCACCCCCGCTTCAGCGCATTTCACCGCCGCAGGGATCGCCGCCATCGAGATCCTTCTCGATGGTCGAACCTCCGAACAGCTGGATGAACCCGCGTTCCTCGATGCGGGCACGCGCGCGTCCTCGCTGACGATCGACTCCGCGGTCAAGCGAGAGACGCTGCGAATGAGCGTTCTCGGCGCCGCGCTGGAGTGGCTCGAAGCGGGGAATACGCCGAAGACCGCGCGGCTGCTCGGCTGCGACTTCGACGAAGACGGCATCCGGGTCGGGATGGAGCAGTGCTACCGCGCACTGGCGCACGAGACGACCGACGTGTGGGCGCGTATCGACATGGTGGAAAAGGCGAATGCGGTACGGCCGAGGACCAGACTATGAGCGTGGGGGAGGCGACGTGTACGCAATGCGGAGGGGTGGTCGTGCCCGCCGACCGGTTCTGTGAAAGCTGCGGCACCGTGCAGTCCGCTGTTCGTTGCGTGACCGTCCCCCGCGTGACGGCGGAGACGTCGGACGTCTGCTCGGATTGCGGCGACGGCACGTACATCGACCAGTACTGCTCCGTATGCGGGCAGCGGCGCCAGGAACCCGATCGCGATCAAGCGCACCTCGACGGCATCGTGCTCGTCACCGATCGCGGGCTCGAGCACCCACGCAACGAAGATGCCGCGGCAGCGGGAGCCGTCGCCTGCGGATCCGGCGACGCGTTCGCCGTCGCCGTGTGTGACGGCGTGTCCAGCTCCTCGTCCGCCGACAGGGCAGCCAAGGGCGCTTCCGCTGCCGGCGTGACCGCGATGCTGAATGTACTTGCCGCCGAGTGCGACCCGGAATCCGCCGTGCGTGCGGGTCTGACTGAGGCCGCGAAAGCGGCAGCGGCCCTCGGTGTGGACATCGTCGACGCATCGATCGCGCCGTCCTGCACGTACGCAGCGGTGGCGGTTCTGCAGACCTCAGCTGACACTGTCGAGATCGCGATCGGCAACGTGGGAGACAGCCGGATCTACTGGATCCCCGAACCTCCCACCCATGCGCGATGCCTCACGGTCGACGACTCCGTCGCACAGGAATTGATCTCCGCAGGCGCCGCAGCCAACTCGGAGGCGGTACAGGTCGGTGCACACACCCTGACCCGGTGGCTCGGCGCCGACGCCGGCGCGACACCGTGGTCGGACTCCAGCGTGCGGCCGATCACCATCACCGGTACGGGTGTCCTGCTCGCCTGCACCGACGGCCTGTGGAACTACCTGCCCGACGCCGACGACATCGCGCGCATATGCGACGGAAACGACCCGACGGCGGCGGCCCGCGCTCTCGTCGAATATGCGCTGAGTGCCGGAGGCCAGGACAACATCACCGTCGCGGTGATCCCGATCGGAGGCCACTCATGAGTTCCGCCGAACAGCAGAGCGTTCCAGACGTCGGCGTGGACGTCGACCACAATCCGTACCTCGCGGAGGGTGACGGAACGGTGGACGCGATCGTGACGGTCGCGGTCGGAAGCGACGTGATCGCCGATAAGCCGCCGGAACGGCTGGAGGCCATCATCATCGACTGCTCGACATCGATGAAAACGCCTCGGGGGAAGTTCGACGAGGCGAAGCGGGCGACCGAGGCGGCGATCAAGGAAATGGTCGACGGCACCTACTTCGCCGTCATCGCGGGAACCGAGAAGGCCGTCAGCTGTCTACCCCGAGGACGGACGACCAACGCGGGCAAACGAGTCGACCAGGGCAGCTGCCGCTCGTGCCGTCGACAGCATGCAACCCAACGGCGGGACCGCGATCGGTACCTGGCTCGCGCACGTCCGCGAACTCGCCGGACAGCTTCCCGGGGCGCTGACCCATGCGATTCTGCTCACCGACGGCAAGGACGAGCACGAGACTCCCGAAGAACTCGGCGAGGAAATCAGCCTCAGCGAAGGCGAATTCACCTGCGACTGCAGGGGAGTGGGAACCGACTGGCGCGTCGAGGAACTGCGGGCGATCTCGTCGACGCTTCTCGGCACCGTCGACATCGTCTCCGACCCGGCAGGCCTCGCCGACGACTTCGCCGCGATGATGCGCGATTCGATGGCCAAGTCGATTCCCGACATGACCTTGCGCCTGTGGACTCCTGCGGGTGCACGCGTCGCATTCGTCAAGCAGGTGGCACCGACCGTGGAGGATCTCACCGCGCGGCGGGTCGACGCAGGCACTCAATGCGGCGAATACCCGCTCGGCGCATGGGGTCACGAGGACCGCGACTACCACATCCAGGTCGACGTCGAACCGGCCGCGGTCGGACGGGAGAAGCTGGCCGCCCGGGTGACCGTCGTCGCAGGCGATGAACCGCTCGGCGAAGGTCTCGTGAAGGCGATGTGGACCACCGACACCGCGCTATCGGCCCGCATCAGCGAGCGCGTCGCGCACTACACGGGCCAAGCGGAGCTCGCACAGGCAGTTCAGGAGGGTTTGACAGCCCGCAGGAACGGTGACATCGCCACGGCGACAGCGAAATTGCACCGCGCCGTCGAACTCGCGGCGGAGTCCGGCAACAACGGAACCGCCAAACTCCTGAAGACGGTCATCGACGTGGACGAGCACACCGGCACGGCGCGGTTGCGACGCGAGGTTGCTGCCGCCGACGAGATGGCCCTCGATGCGCGGTCGACTCGGACAGCACGCGTACGGAAGGAGGCCTGATGCCGACCTGCCCCGACGGTCACGCGACGGACGCAGGAGACTACTGCACGGTGTGCGGTTCTCCGGTGGCGCCACAGTCGACGCTGCCGACACCTCGAGCCGCCAAGTCGTGTCCGGCATGCGGGGTTTCGATCAGCGGACGGTTCTGTGAGTCGTGCGGGCAGGATTCGGCGATACCCGGGCCTTCGAGGTCGCAGGCGACCCAGCCGCCCGGTGGGGTGCCGGTCCAATGGACCGCCGTCGTCACCGCCGATCGGGAGTACTACAAGCGGGTGATCGCCCGCGGAGGTCCGGACTCCGTCGAGTTCCCCGAAGTCTTTCCCGAACGCCGAATCAGGCTGCAGGACAGCACGTTGATCGGGCGGAACAACCGAAGGCAGGGCGTCGAGCCCGGTATCGACCTCGGTATCCACCCGATCGACCGCGGCGTCTCCACCCAGCATGCCGTCCTGCAGATCCGGGATTCGGGCCTGACGATCACCGACCTCGGCTCCACCAACGGCACCAGCCTCAACGACGGCGACGACCTGCTCGGCAACGGGGACGAGACCGCCCTGTCCGACGGCGACCGCATCCACGTCGGCGCATGGACCACGATCACGGTCAACAAGTCCGAGAAGAGACGGACATGACCGACCGCGATCACGAACTGCACGACGCGCGCGAGCAGCTGGCCGCGAGCAGGGAGATCCTTGCGGCGCTGGGTCGACACACCTTCGACCCGGGCGCCGTCCTTGACACGGTGCTCGCGTATGCCGCGCGCCTGTGCGGGGCGGCGGCGTCCCAGCTGTTCATTCGGGACGGCGACGTGTTCCGGCTGTCCCGGGTGTCCGACGAGACCCCCGAGGACTACCGCACATACATGGTGGCCCACCCGATCGCGCGCAACCGCTCCTCCACCGTCGGCCGTGCGGCCGAGGACAAGAGCACCGTCCAGATCGCCGACGTACTCGCCGACGCCGACTACGGCCGCCTGGATCTGCAGCGGCTCACCGGCTTCCGCACGCTGCTGGCCACGCCGATGATCCTGGAGGACGAAGTGGTCGGAGTATTGGCGATGTGGCGCACCGACGTCGCACCGTTCGACGACCGCGAGCGCCAAGTGCTCGAAGAGTTCGCCGTGCAGGGCGCCATCGTGCTGCGCCAGGTCGACCTGATGCGCAACCTGGAGTCACGGGGTGCCGAGTTGTCCGACAAGGTCGAACAGCTCGAAGCTCTGCGTGAGGTCGACGAGGCGGTGGGTTCGAGCCTCGACCTCGACGAGGTCCTCGAGCGCGTCGTCACCAACGCGGTGCGACTGACCAACCTCGGATTCGGTGACATCACCCTCAGCACCGACGGCGGATCGATCCTCGAATACGACGAGACGACCAACTCCTTCCACGTCAGGGGCAAGTACGGCAGCAGCCCGGCACTGTGGGAGCGGTTGCGGGACATCATCATCGACAGGACGTCGATGATCGGTCAGACCGCACTCGCCGACCAGCCGCTCGAGATCCCCGACCTGGCCGTCGTGGAGCGCGACGAGTTCCTTGACACCGTCTTTCAGGACGGCTGGCGATCGGTGCTCGCCGTGCCGATGATCGTCGGCGACGAGATGATCGGCGTGCTGGTGATCCGCCGCCGCGGCACCGGCGACTACCCATCCGACGTCGTCGAGCTGCTCGAAACCTTCGCCAGCCAGTCCGCCCTTGCGATCGTCAACGCCCGGCTGTACCGCGAGCTCGAGACACAGAGCCGCGAGCTCGAGATCGCGAGCAACCACAAGTCGGAGTTCCTGGCGAGCATGTCGCATGAACTGCGCACACCGCTGAACGCCGTCATCGGCTTCTCGGAAGTGCTGCTGGAGCGCATGTTCGGCGAGATCAACGAGCGGCAGGAGGAATACCTGCGCGACATCTGGAATTCCGGCCGCCATCTGCTGGAGCTGCTCAACGAGATCCTGGACCTGTCCAAGGTCGAAGCGGGCCAGATGACACTCGATCCGAGCATCTTCTCGGTTCCCAGCGCACTGGAATACACGTTGGCGATGGTGCGCGAGCGCGCCGCCGCGCACGGCATCACCATCACGGTCGAGATCGCCGACGACGTCGGCGAGATCGAGGCGGACGAGCTGCGGTTCAAACAGGTCGTCCTCAACCTGTTGTCCAACGCGGTCAAGTTCACGCCGGACGGCGGCAGCGTGTCCGTCCGCGCACACCGGAGAGACGCCGAACTCGTGGTCGCGGTGACCGATACCGGCATCGGCGTGCCGCCAGAGGATCAGGAGAAGATCTTCGAATCCTTCCAGCAGGGTGGCCGCGGGCCGGCGCGAGAAGAGGGCACCGGGCTCGGGTTGACGCTGTGCCGGCGCATCGTCGGTCTGTTCGGCGGCCGCATGTGGCTGGAAAGCACTGTCGGCGAGGGAAGCACGTTCGGGTTTGCGATTCCCGCGGCGTCACGAACGGTGGGTGCGACGGCGACGCAGCGCGACGGCGAGTTCCCGGTGGTCGTTCTCGTCGACGACGACCGCGCCTCGCTCGACCTCATGGCGGCCTATCTCGACGACGCGCCAGTGCAGGTGATCCGCGCAACGGACGGGGTGAGCGGCCTCGACCTCATCCGCAAGGTGCTGCCCGCCGCGGTGGTGCTCGACATCAAGCTGCCTCGGCTCGACGGCTGGCAGGTGCTTGCCGAGCTCAAGGCCAGCGACGACACCGCCGTCATACCCGTCATCATCGCGTCGGTTGTCGACGATCGCCCCCGTGGACAGGCTCTCGGCGCCGCCGTCCAACTACTGAAGCCAGTCAGCCGCGATGACCTGATGGTCGCGCTGAGAAGTGTTGGTGTGCACGGGAAGGTGGCCAGTGGTGGATGATCCGGTAACTGTGCTTGCGGTGGACGACCAATCGGTCAACCTACGCCTCCTCGACGCGGTGCTGAGTCCCCGCGGGCATCGCGTCCTCACCGCGTCGACGGGAGCTGACGGTCTGGCCTTGCTCGACAGCGAGGACGTCGACATCGTGCTCCTCGACGTGGTGATGCCTGAGATGGACGGATACGAGGTCTGTCGCAGGATCCGGTCCAACGAGTCGACCGAGTTCCTGCCCGTCGTGATGATCACCGCCAGCGGAAACGAGCAGCGCCTCAACGCGCTGATGGCAGGCGCCGACGACTTCATCACCAAACCGTTCGACCAAAGCGAACTGCTGGCCAGGGTGGCGTCCCTGGCGCGCATCAAGCGATACCACGACACCATTCGGCGGCAGGCCGCCGAGTTGGCGGACTGGAACACGCAGCTGGAGTCCCGGGTCGCTGAACAGGTCGCCGAACTGGAGCGCACCAACCGGTTACGACGTTTCCTGTCACCGCAATTGGCCGATCTCGTCACCGGCGACGAACACCTGCTCGAAAGCCACCGGCGCGAGATCGTGGTGCTGTTCGCCGACCTGAGGAACTTCACCCCGTTCGCCGAGACCAGCGAACCCGAGGAGGTGATGGGCGTTCTCGCCGAGTACCACAACGCGCTGGGAACACTGGTTCACGAGTACCAGGGCACCCTGGAGCGCTTCACCGGCGACGGCTGCATGGTGTTCTTCAACGATCCCATCCCGCATGACGACGCCGCAGAGCGCGCCGTGCGGATGGCGTTGAGGACTCGCGATGCGGTCAAGGATCTCGCCGTCGGATGGCAAAGGCGCGGCTACGATCTCGCGCTCGGGCAGGGGATCGCCCAGGGATTCGCGACGCTTGGCCGGATCGGCTTCGAAGGCCGGTTCGACTATGCCGCGATCGGCAGCGTCACCAACCTCTCCGCGCGCCTGTGCTCGGACGCCGGCGGGTGGCAGGTCCTGGTCACCGACCGCGTCCTCGCGGCCGTCGAGGACAAGGTCGTCGCCGAAGCCGTCGGCGACACACAACCCAAGGGATTCAGCCGAACCGTGCGAGTCCACAACATCTGCGCGATGAAAGAGGTGAGCACATGACACAAGTCCAAGCCCCGAATCGAACTCTGGGCCAGCTCAACGAGGATGACCGCTACCGGGCGTTCGACGGTCTGCAGTTGACGATGGGTGACGCCTGGGATTCCATCCAGAAGAACCTCGTCGACGAATCGGTCGTCGTGGTGCCCTCGATCAGCATCGAGCGCACCACCGCGTCCAGTGGCACCGTCATGCAGGCGATGGAGGAGCGCGCCCTGTTCCTGCTCCTGTTGCTCCGTCAGCCGCGGCTGAAGATGATTTACGTGACGTCGCAGCCGATCTCGGAGGCGATCATCGAGTACTACCTGGGGCTGCTTCCCGGCGTGATCCCCAGTCACGCCCGCGCCCGGCTCACCCTGGTGGCCGTCGGTGACGGATCGTCGACGTCGCTGAGCGCGAAGCTGCTTGCGCGGCCACGACTGTTGCACGAGATACGGTCGCTGATTCCGAACCCGCAGCGCTGCCACCTGATTCCGTACAACACCACACCGTTGGAACGCGATGTCGCGCTGTCGCTCGGCATTCCGATGTACGGTGCCGACCCTCGGCTTGTCGACATGGGCAGCAAGACGGGTTGTCGACGGATGTTCGACGAATGTGGTGTGCAATATCCGATCGGCGCAGAAGATCTGCACTCCGTCGATGACATCGTGGCCGCGGTGCAGGGTATGCGTGCTCGGCGTCCGTCGATCAAGCACGCGATCGTCAAGATCAACGAAGGAGTGTCGGGCTCGGGCAACGCGTCGATGGACCTCGACGACCTGCCTGCACCGGGCTCGTCGGATGAAGCAACGGCGATCGCCGAACGCCTGCAGCAGATCCGGCCGGAGGCGGAATCCCTATCTGTCGACGCCTTTTTGGCGGGGTTCGTGAAGCAGGGTGGCATCGTCGAGGAGCGGATCACCGGCGTCACACTGGAGAGTCCGAGCGTGCAGATGCGGGCTCTGCCCGACGGCACCGTCGAACTGCTTTCCACCCACGACCAGCTTCTCGGCGGCGCGAGCGGCCAGAAGTACCTGGGCTGCGTGTTCCCGGCGAACCCCGGGTATGCCGCGGCGATCGCCGAGCCGGCCATGGTGGTGGGTCGTCATCTGGCGCAGCGAGGTGTCCTCGGGCGGTTCGCGGTGGATTTCGTTGTCGTGCAGGACGACACAGGCGAGTGGACGCCGTATGCGATCGAGCTGAACCTGCGCAAGGGCGGAACCACTCACCCGTTTCTGACGCTGCAGTTCTTGTGCGGCGGGAATTACGACGGGGAGCGGGGCGTGTTCGTGACCCCAGAAGGGATGAGCAAGTTTCTGGTCGCGACGGACCACCTGGAAGACGATCGACTCAAGGTGTTGACGGTGGACGACCTCTTCGATGTGGTGATTCAACACGGGCTGCACTTCGACGCATCGCGGCGCACCGGCGTGGTGTTCCACATGATCAGCTGCCTCACCGAGTGCGGCCGCATCGGCATGACCGCCGTCGGCGACACCCCCGAGGAGGCGTGGCGGATCTATCAGGACGCCGAGGAGGTTCTGCTCAGCGAGGCGGATCTGGCGCTGCAGGAGGAAGCGGTCATTCATTGAGGTGTCATCAATTGATGACGCCTCACCACTGCTGTTCAGAACAGCGACAGCTGCCGCGTGTTCTCGTCGCCGAACTTCTGCGGCACCGGCCGATTGCGCACCTTCACCGGCCACCAGAACCAGCGGCCGAGCAGCGCCGCGATCGACGGCGTCATGAACGACCGCACGATCAGCGTGTCGAACATCAAGCCCAGCGCGATCGTCGTGCCGATCTGACCCAGCACGATCAGGTCGCTGAAGATGAACGACGCCATCGTGAACGCGAACACCAGACCCGCAGCCGTCACCACCGACCCGCTGCCGGCCATCGACCGGATGATGCCCGTGTTGATGCCCGCGTGGATCTCCTCCTTGAACCGCGACACCAACAGCAGGTTGTAGTCCGAGCCCACCGCCAGTAGCAGGATCACCGCCAGCGGCATGATCACCCAGTACAACGGAATGCCCAGCAGGTGCTGCCACACCAACACCGACAGGCCGATCGACGCGCCCAACGACACCGCCACCGTGCCCACGATCACCAGCGCGGCCACGATGCTGCGCGTAATGAACATCATGATCAGCAGGATCAGGCTCATCGACGCGATGCCCGCGATGATCAAGTCGTAGTGCGCCATCTCCGCAATGTCTTTGTACGTCGACGCCGCGCCGCCGATGTAGATCTTCGACCCCGCCAACGGCGTGCCCTTGACCGCCGCCATCGCCGAGTTCCTCATCGCGTCGATATGCGAAATACCCTCTGGCGTTTCAGGATTCCCCTCATGCGTGACGATCATCCGCGCCGCTTTGCCGTCCGGCGACATGAACAGCTTCATCCCGCGGATGAACTCCGGGTTGCTGAACGCCTCCGGCGGTAGATAGAACGAGTCGTCGGTCTTCGACGCGTCATACGCCGCGCCCAGCTGCGTCGAGTTCTCCAACGCCTTCGCCGTCTGGTCGTAGATGCCCGACGTCGTCGCGTAGTTCGTCATCGTCAGATCGCGGTTGGTCTCCTGCACCGCGATCTGCGGCGGGATCAGCGCGACCAGTTGCGGCTGCAGCGCATCGAGCTTCGCGATACTGCCCGACACACTCGCCAACTGGTCCGTCAGCTCCGCGATCCCGTCCAGCGAATCGAACAGCGACCGCATCGCGTGACACAGCGGGATGTCGAAACAGTGCGGCTCCCAATAGAAATAGTTGCGAATCGGCCGGAAGAAGTCGTCGAAGTCCGCGATCTTGTCCCGCAGATCCTGCGCCACCACGACGGTCTGGTTGAACGCCTCACTCTGCTCGTGCGTGATGCCTGCCGACTCCTGCTGCAACGCATACTGCTGCCGCAGCGTGTCGATCGACTTGTTGATCTCGCCGACCTGCTTCATCAGATCGTTCGCCCGATCCTGTTGATACGGCAGGTTGTTGATCTGCGACGCGCTCTGCGCACTGATCTGGAACGGAATCGACGTGTGGTCCAACGGCGTGCCCAGCGGCCGCGTGATCGACTGCACCTGCGCGATGCCGTCCGTGTGGAAGACGCCCTTCGCCACCCGCTCCAACAGGATCATGTCGGTGGGATTGCGCATATCGTGGTCGGCTTCGATCATCAGCAGTTCGGGATTCAGCCGCGCCTTGGAGAAGTGCCGCTCCGCCGCCGTGTACCCCACATTGGACGGGGTGTCGTCCGGCATATACCGGCTGATGTCGTAGGACACCGTGTAGCCGGACAGCCCGAGGATGCCGACCAGGGCGAGCGCCATCGTCGCGAACAGGATCGGTCCCGGCCACCGCACGATCGCCGTGCCGATCCGTCGCCAACCCCGTTTGGCCGTCCTGCGTTTCGGCTCCAGCAGTCCGAACCGGCCCGCGATCACGATCACCGCAGGCGCCAGCGTCAACGAGGCGACCAACGAGACGAGGACGCCGAGCGCCGCCGGGACGCCGAGGCTCTGGAAGTAGGGGTTACGGGTGAAGTAGAGGCAGAACACCGCGCCTGCGATGGTCAGACCCGAACCGAGAATGACGTGCGACGTGCCGCGGTACATGTCGTAGAACGAGGCCTCGCGGTCCATGTCCTCGTTGCGCCGCTCGTGATAGCGGCCGAGCAGGAAGATCATGTAGTCGGTGCCCGGCGGCGATGACCAACAGCGTGAGGATGTTCGTCGAATACGTCGACAGGCCAATGAATCCCGAGTTCGCCAGGAACGAGACGATCCCGCGGGCCGCCGACATCTCGATGAGCACCGTGACGAGCGCGATGATCATCGTGATGAACGAGCGGTAGACGATCAGCAGCATTACCGCGATCACCCCGACGGTCAACGCGGTGACCAGCACGGTGCCCTCGTTGCCCACCTCGAACTGATCGGCGATCTGTGCCGCCGAGCCGGCGAGATAGGCGTGAATGCCGGGCTGGCGCAGGCGTCTTCGCGATGATGTCGCGCACCGCGTCGACCGACTCCAGCGACAGCGCCTCGCCCTGGTTGCCCGCGAGGAAGATCTGAACGTAGGCGGCCTTGCCGTCCGGACTCTGCGAGCCCGCCGCCGTCAGCGGATCGCCCCAGAAGTCCTGCACATGCTGGACGTGCTTGGTGTCCTCGTTGAACCGCTTGATCAGCTCGTCGTAGTAGGCGTGCGCCTCGGCGCCGAGCGGCTGGTCGCCTTCGAGGACCACCATCGCGGCGCTGTCTGAGTCGAACTCGCCGAAGACCTCGCCGATCCGTTCGAACGCCTGCAGCGACGGCGCATCGGGGGAGGCCAACCCCACGTTTTGCTGCTTCGCCGACCACCTCGAGCTGCGGCACCAATGCGTTCGTCAGGCCGGCGACGACGACCCAGAACAACACGATCGGCACGCACAGCCAACGAACCCACTTGGCGACCCGGTCGGTGAACGTCGGGCGTTCGGCAACCTCGGCGACGTGGTGGCTCATCCGGACTTGTCCAGGCAGTAGGTGAAGGCGTTCAACGTGTTGATAGTTCTCTCGTCTTTGATGTCGTCGTCGATCTTGATCCGGCAGCCGATGGAGTCGCTGTCGCCCTGGGCGGAGACGTTGACGAAGACGGCGGGTTGAGTGGTGGTGGTGTCGTAGGACCACGGCAGCGACGCGTTGTCGACGCGTTGCGGCTGGGCGTTCACGTCGGTGTAAGTGATGGTCGCGACCGTGCCAGGGGGGCCGAAGACCTCCATGACGACGTGCTTGGGGTTGAACGGCACGATGTCGTTGGCGGAGTTATCGGGCGTCGACACCACGTCCTTGGAGCCGAAGATGCCGTTCAAGCGGAACACCGCGAATCCTGCGATCGCGATGACGAGCACCGCCACGAGAATCATCCACCGGCGCATCAATCGGCTTCCGATTGAAACCCGCTGCATCCGTGACCCTTTCGACGAGCGGCGACTTGTTGACGGCGGTGGCAAGTTATTTCAACAGTTGGTCAATATCAACTTGGTTGACAGTACGGTACGGTACCGCACCGCACAACCCGTACGAGAAGCCGCCCTCATGCCGTGGATATTCCTGTGTTGTGACGCGTGAGGCTGGGGATGAGCACGTTGTCCACGAGGTCGCGGATCGTTTCGCGGGACGGAGCGCGCCCGGTCAGCACTGTGCGGTAGATGAGATAGCCGGGCAATACGTCCCACAGGTCCTCCGTGATGGCCGACGTCTCGATCTCGCCGCGACCGACGGCCCGCGTGAGGAGGTGCGACATGAGCGCCTTCCGCTGGTCGAGGAACTGCTCTTGCATCATGGCGTCGAGCTCGGTGCTCCGAGATGTTTCCACCAACACCGCGCGGATGGTGAGCGCGTGGATGCTGACGTGGTCGCAGATCGACTCGCCGAGCTTCAACAGATCGCCGCGAGGGTGCCGGTATCCGGGTCGACGGCCACCTGCCGGGTGCCCTCGACGAACGCGGCCCACACGAGTTCGGCCTTGGTCGGCCACCGTCGATACAGCGTGGCCTTGCTGGCGCGGGCGGTGGTGGCCACCGCTTCGAGGCTCAGCCGGTCGTACCCGTGTTCCTGGAGCAGCTCGAGCGTCACCGCGAGCAGCTCAGACTCCCGCGGCGACCACGGCGACTCCGCGTCGACGTCTGCGCTCCGGACCACGCGGGCCTCCAATGAGCTTGCGGACATGTGCGAACGGTATCGGCAAGTCCGCAGCTTGCCGCTGCATATCGACCTCGCGGTATCGCAATCCATTTCCCTACACTCACCAACACAAACACCAATAAACAAAAACAAACCAATAACAAAAATAATCATAATTCAAAAAAACACCAATCAACAACACAATAACAGCATGTCCGCGATCGTCACCGCTACGTTCACCTCAACAAAACCCTCCACTACCAAACATCACAACCAACCAACAACTACGCCATAGCGACCACGAGGCATAACCACCACACACACCCCCCCCCCCCCGGAGCGACGCTGCGGCACTACGAACGAGCGAAGGAACCTCGGTCCAAATTTCTACTACCATCTTCCTCAACTCATTCCCTTCAAACCGCTTCACCGACTGGCATTGTGCCGCGCTGTCCGACAGCATCCACCGGACTTGCGATGACGCGCACGCCTGATCAGAACAGCGACAGCTGCCGGGTGTTCTCGTCGCCGAACTTCTGCGGCACCGGCCGATTGCGCACCTTCACCGGCCACCAGAACCATCGTCCGAGCAACGCCGCGATCGACGGGGTCATGAACGACCGCACGATCAGCGTGTCGAACATCAAGCCCAGCGCGATCGTCGTGCCGATCTGACCCAGCACGATCAGGTCGCTGAAGATGAACGACGCCATCGTGAACGCGAACACCAGACCCGCAGCCGTCACCACCGACCCGCTGCCTGCCATCGACCGGATGATGCCCGTGTTGATGCCCGCGTGGATCTCCTCCTTGAACCGCGACACCAACAGCAGGTTGTAGTCCGAGCCCACCGCAAGTAGCAGGATCACCGCCAGCGGCATGATCACCCAGTACAACGGAATGCCCAGCAGGTGCTGCCACACCAACACCGACAGGCCGATCGACGCACCCAACGACACCGCCACCGTGCCCACGATCACCAACGCCGCCACGATGCTGCGCGTGATGAACATCATGATCAGCAGGATCAGGCTCATCGACGCGATGCCCGCGATGATCAGGTCGTAGTGCGCCATCTCCGCAATGTCCTTGTAGGTCGACGCCGCGCCGCCGATGTAGATCTTCGACCCCGCCAACGGCGTGCCCTTGACCGCCGCCATCGCCGATTCTCTCATCGCGTCGATATGCGAAATACCCTCTGGTGTTTCAGGATTCCCCTCGTGCGTGACGATCATCCGCGCCGCTTTGCCGTCCGGCGACATGAACAGCTTCATCCCGCGGATGAACTCCGGGTTGCTGAACGCCTCCGGCGGTAGATAGAACGAGTCGTCGGTCTTCGACGCGTCGTACGCCGCGCCCAGCTGCGTCGAGTTCTCCAACGCCTTCGCCGTCTGGTCGTAGATGCCCGACGTCGTCGCGTAGTTCGTCATCGTCAGATCGCGGTTGGTCTCCTGCACCGCGATCTGCGGAGGGATCAGCGCGACCAGTTGCGGCTGCAGCGCATCGAGCTTCGCGATACTGCCCGACACACTCGCCAACTGGTCCGTCAGCTCCGCGATCCCGTCCAGCGAATCGAACAGCGACCGCATCGCGTGACACAACGGGATGTCGAAACAGTGCGGCTCCCAATAGAAGTAGTTGCGAATCGGCCGGAAGAAGTCGTCGAAGTCCGCGATCTTGTCCCGCAGATCCTGCGCCACCACGACGGTCTGGTTGAACGCCTCACTCTGCTCGTGCGTGATGCCTGCCGACTCCTGCTGCAACGCATACTGCTGCCGCAGCGTGTCGATCGACTTGTTGATCTCCCCGACCTGCTTCATCAGATCGTTCGCCCGATCCTGTTGATACGGCAGGTTGTTGATCTGCGACGCGCTCTGCGCACTGATCTGGAACGGAATCGACGTGTGGTCCAACGGCGTACCCAACGGCCGCGTGATCGACTGCACCTGCGCGATGCCGTCCGTGTGGAAGACACCCTTCGCCACCCGCTCCAGCAGGATCATGTCGGTGGGATTGCGCATATCGTGGTCGGCTTCGACCATCAGCAGTTCGGGATTCAGCCGCGCCTTGGAGAAGTGCCGCTCCGCCGCCGTGTACCCCACATTGGACGGGGTGTCGTCCGGCATGTACCTGCTGATGTCGTAGGACACGGTGTAGCCGGACAGCCCGAGGATGCCGACCAGGGCGAGCGCCATCGTCGCGAACAGGATCGGTCCCGGCCACCGCACGATCGCCGTACCGATCCGTCGCCAACCCCGTTTGGCCGTCCTGCGTTTCGGCTCCAGCAGCCCGAACCGCCCCGCGATCACGATCACCGCGGGCGCCAGCGTCAACGAGGCGACCAACGAGACGAGGACGCCGATCGCCGCCGGGATGCCGAGGCTCTGGAAGTAGGGGTTGCGGGTGAAGTAGAGGCAGAACACCGCGCCCGCGATGGTCAGACCCGAACCGAGAATGACATGCGACGTGCCGCGGTACATGTCGTAGAAGGAGGCCTCGCGGTCCATGTCCTCGTTGCGCCGCTCGTGATAGCGGCCGAGCAGGAAGATCATGTAATCGGTGCCCGGCGGCGATGACCAATAGCGTGAGGATGTTCGTCGAATACGTCGACAGGCCGATGAATCCCGAGTTCGCCAGGAACGAGACGATCCCGCGGGCCGCCGACATCTCGATGAGCACCGTGACGAGCGCGATGATCATCGTGATGAACGAGCGGTAGACGATCAGCAGCATCACCGCGATCACCCCGACGGTCAACGCGGTGACCAGCACGGTGCCCTCGTTGCCCACCTCGAACTGATCGGCGACCTGTGCCGCCGAGCCGGCGAGGTAGGCGTGAATACCGTCTGGCGCAGGCGTCTTCGCGATGATGTCGCGGACCGCGTCGACCGACTCCAGCGACAGCGCCTCGCCCTGATTGCCCGCGAGGAAGATCTGGACGTATGCGGCCTTGCCGTCCGGACTCTGCGAGCCCGCGGCCGTCAGCGGATCGCCCCAGAAGTCCTGCACATGCTGGACGTGTGTGGTGTCCTCGTTGAAGCGCTTGATCAGCTCGTCGTAGTACTTGTGCGCGTCGGCGCCGAGCGGCTGGTCGCCTTCGAGGACCACCATCGCGGCGCTGTCGGAGTCGAACTCGTGGAACACCTCGCCGATTCGGTCAAACGCCTTCAGCGAAGGCGCATCGGGGGAGGCCAACCCCACGTTGTGCGCTTCGCCGACCACCTCGAGCTGCGGCACCAATGCGTTGGTCAGACCGGCGACGACAATCCAGAACAACACGATCGGCACGCACAGCCAACGAACCCACTTGGCGACCCGGTCGGTGAACGTCGGGCGTTCGGCGACCTCGGCGACGTGATGGCTCATCCGGACTTGTCCAGGCAGTAGGTGAAGGCGTTCAACGTGTTGACAGTTCTCTCGTCTTTGATGTCGTCGTCGATCTTGATCCGGCAGCCGATGGAGTCGCTGTCGCCCTGCGCGGAGACGTTGACGAAGACGGCGGGTTGAGTAGTGGTGGTGTCGTAGGACCACGGCAGCGACGCGTTGTCGACGCGCTGCGGCTGGGCGTTCACGTCGGTGAAGGTGATGGTCGCGACCGTGCCAGGGGGGCCGAAGACCTCCATGACGACGTGCTTCGGGTTGAACGGCACGATGTCGTTGGCGGAGTTATCGGGCGTCGATACGACGTCCTTGGAGCCGAAGATCCCGTTCAAGCGGAAGACCGCGAACCCTGCGATTGCGATGACGAGCACCGCCACGAAAATCATCCACCGGCGCATCAATCGGCTGCCGATTGAAACCCGCTGCATCCGTGACCCTTTCGACGAGCGGCGACACGTTGACGTCGGTGCAAGTTATTTCAACAACTGGTCAATATCAACCTGGTTGACAGTACGGTACGGTACCGCACCGCACAACCCGTACGATAAGCCGCCCTCATGCCTTGGATATTCCTGAGTTGTGACGCGTGAGGCTGGGGATGAGCACGTTGTCCACGAGATCGCGGATCGTTTCGCGCGACGGAGCGCGACCGGTCAGCACCGTGCGGTAGATGAGGTAACCGGGCAATACGTCCCACAGGTCCTCCGTGATGGCCGACGTCTCGATCTCGCCGCGGCCGACAGCCCGCGTGAGGACGTGCGACATGAGCGCCTTCCGTTGGTCGAGGAACTGCTCCTGCATCATCGCGTCGAGCTCGGTGCTCCGAGATGTTTCCACCAACACCGCGCGAATGGTGAGCGCGTGGGTGCTGACGTGGTCACAGATCGACTCGCCGAGCTTCAACAGATCGCCGCGCAGGGTGCCGGTGTCCGGGTCGACGGCCACATGCCGGGTGCCCTCGACGAACGCGGCCAACACGAGTTCGGCCTTGGTCGGCCACCGTCGATACAGCGTGGCCTTGCTGGCGCGCGCGGTCGTGGCCACCGCTTCGAGGCTCAACCGGTCGTATCCGTGTTCCTGGAGCAGCTCGAGCGTCACCGCGAGCAGCTCAGACTCCCGCGGCGACCACGGAGACTCCGCGTCGACGTCTGCGCTCCGGACCACCCGGGCCTCCAATGAGCGTGTGGACATGTGCGAACGGTAGCGGCAAGTCCGCGGCAAGGCGCTGGATATCGGGCTTGCGGTATCGCACGGCATTTCCCTGCGCTCGCCAGGGCAAACACCGATAATCAGGGGCGGACCGGTTGCGGAGGTGATCATGGGTCGGAAATGGGCGCCGGTCGTCGGCGCGGTGGCAGCGGTGTCGGCGGTCGCCAGCGCTCCGTTCGCGTCAGCGGATCCCTCAGACTTCCAATACGTCACAACCGTGTCCGGTGCTGTGCGGTGCGTCATGAGCGCGGACCACGTGGGCTGTGAACGCACGAGCATCGACGGCTTCCCCGGCGCTCCGCGGAGTCAGAGCGGGCCCGGCAATTTCAACGTCGCCGGCGTCGACGCCGACGGCACGTTCAACTACGGCGAGGGCAACATCGGGGGAGTGGACGCCGGAGAAGTGGTTCTGGACTACGGCCGCATCTTCCCCATCAAAGGCTGGACCGTCTTGCCGTCGTTCGACGGAACCCGCTTCACCAACGACGCCACCGGCCGCGGCATGTCCGTCAGCATCGACGGCGTCACCCCGTTCTGAAGGGCAATCGTCCGTGCCGATTTCGCGTAACTGCCTGTCCTGGGCGCTGGCTGGACTGATCGCGGCCGCCGCGACAGCGTGCTCGCAGCAGGCCGCCCAAGAAGCCCCGTCCACGGTGACCGTCACGGCGTCCGGCGCGAGCCCGACATCGTCGTCCCCGAGCTCGGGCACGTCGACGACGCCCGCGGCCCCCTTCGAGGCGACCCTGCTGCGGGTGCAGGAGAAGCCGGGCACGAATTCGATCAACGTGCAGCTGCCTCAGGTCACCGGCGGATCCGCTGATGTGCGCGACCGCTTCAACCACGGGATGCGCACGGCGCTCGATGACCTCGCCGGTCCGGCCACCGACGTCACCATCGAAGACGGTGAGCTCGCCGAAAACGAACGGAGCCGCGTCACGACGATCACCCCGCACGTCGTCGCAGGCGTCGCGATCTTCAACTGGTACGCCAAAGGCGCGGCGCATCCGAACAACGGCGTCGCGACCATCGCCATCAACGCCGATACGGCGGACCCGATCCTGCTGACGGACGTCTTCGGTGATCAGCAGGCAGCCGCGCAACGACTGGCCACCACGGTGACGCAACTAAACCCCGACGTGGTCCCGTTCGACCAGTCGATGGACCAGTTTCTCAACTGGGTTCCGACGCCGAATGGCTTCCGCGTCTACGTGCCGGTGATCCACGCGATGGGCGACTACTGGCCGGTGACTGTGCCCTGGGACGAGATCTCGGATCTGATGACTCCCGCGGCAAGGTCAACGCTGATCCAATAGCTGCTACGACGAGGGTTAGAGCGCCGAAAGGCGCTGCGCCACAGCCCCATACCGCTCGATGCGGTCCTCGTCGCTCAGCGCGTTGTAGAGCACGATGCGCGTCGCCGTCTCGCCGTACTTCTCGGCCAGCGCGTCGGCCAGGCCGTCCCACGTCGACTCCGTCGCGAACGTCGCGATGTGCTCGTCGGTGATCTGCGCCGCCATCCCCGTGAAGTCGCCCGCCTTCTGCTTCTCCCTGATCCGCGCCGTCGTCCCCTCGAACCCTGCCTCGTCCCAGATGAACGCGTAGTTCGGCGTGCTCCCGTAGAAGCTCATGCTGAACCGCACGCTCTCACGTTCCTTGTCCCGCTCCTCGTCGGTGTCGCCGACGATCGTCATCACCGGCACGATCACCGCGATATCCGCCGCCGACCGACCCGACTTCGACGCTCCGGCAGCCACATTCGGGCACCACATGCCTCGCGATGTAGCCCGGCTCGCCCAGCGGGTGCACATGCACCCCGTCTGCCACCTCGCCGGCCATCCGCAACATCCACGGGTTCACCGCCGCGATGTCCACCTTCGGATCCGGCGCATCGATCGGCCCCGCACTCCACTGCGGCGTGATGAAGTCCAGGTTGTAGAACTCGCCGTGGTGGTCCAGCTTTCCCGTCCGGAAAGCCTCGAAGCACGCCTTCACCGCCCGCACGTAGTCCCGCAGCCGCGGACCCGGATGCTCGAACTCCACGCCGTACCGCCGCACCACATGCGTGCGCACCTGCGTGCCCAAGCCGAGCCGGAACCGACCGTCCGTCGCCTCCTGCAGTTCCCACGCCTCAGCCGCCGTCACGAACGGGCTCCGCGGGAACGCCACCGCCACGCCTGTCGACAGCTCCAGGCCCTGCGCCGCCTGTGACGCCACCGCCGCATTCAGATACGCCGTCCGACCCGTTTCCGTGAACAGCAACCCCGAGAAGCCCGCCTTCTGCACGCGGCTGGCGAGGTCGCCGATCTTCGTCAGCGGTTGGGGCACTGTCATCGCGTCAACCTGCACGAAACGCACTGTACGCCGGGCAAAGTCGGTAGCCGGACTTAGTGACATCTCGTAGTCAAACTTATGGTTTGGAAGGCTTTTGCCGTGGGTACCGGGGCACTTGACCATCAAGATCAACCTTTGGAGTGAAGTCAAGATGGAAAGCAAAAAATTGGCCGGCGCCGTGTCGGCCGCAACCCTCATGTTCAGCTTCGGAGCCCTGGCGCCTGCGTCGGCGGCCGACAGCCAAGTGTTCGGTCTCCAGCAGACGGTCACCGACCCCAGCGGCGAGATCGGCTACACCGTCACCAAGTTCCTTCCCAGCGGCGACGCCGTCCCGTTCCCCGTCACCGGGCAGCTCTACGAAGTCACCGTGCGCGCCGACGCGTTGAACGGGATGCCGACCCCGGCGGTCCCGGCGTTCAGTGCCCATTCCGAGAGCGGACAGAGCTACCCCGCGCTGGCAGGCGCCTGGACACCGCAGGGTCTCAACGCTGTGCCTCTGCTGCCGGGCAGCAAGTCGACCGGCAAGGTCTACTTCGACGCGGTGGGCGAAGCGCCGACCAGCGTCGTCTACAACGGCCGGGCGACATGCTGACCTGGATCGAGCCGCCTGCTGCGGCCGCCGAGGAAGAGCCAGCAGCCGAGGAAGAGGCCCCCGCCGAAGAGGCTCCTGCCGAAGAGGCTCCTGCGGAAGAGGCGCCCGCGGAAGAAGCGCCCGCGGAAAGCGCTGACAGCGGCGCCGCGGACACCGAGGCCAATGGCGACGTCGCAGCGCGAGGAAGAGGAAGGCTAACCCAGCCCTCCATTCGCACGCCCTGGTTTTGGCTCCGCGCTGGCGGGGAACGCTCGCCTTGTCAGCAAATTCAGCCAGGGGGCGAATCACATGAATATCAAGAAACTTGCGGGGGCGGTCGCTGCGTCGGCCGTGATGATCGGCATCGGCGCGGCACCGCCTGCGTTGGCGACGAGCAACCTTCAACTTTTCGGGGTCCCGGAAACGGTGAAGGACGTCAACGGGCCGCTGACCGCCTACACGGTCACCGGGCTGATGCCGAGTTCCGATCCGGTCCCGTATCCGGTCGCCGGCCGACTGTACGAGGCGACGGTGAAGGCCGACGCCGTGGTCGGAACGGTCACCCCGGCGGTCGACTACTTCAACGCCAGGGCCGAGAACGGTGACAACTATCGCGTCCTCGCGAACGTCTCCAGCCTCGACGGCGCGCCGATCGGCCAGGGCGGCAGCACCACCGGCAAGGTCTACTTCGACGTCGTCGGCGCCAACCCGAACAGCGTCGTCTACAACAACGGCTTCGAGGACATCCTCGGCTGGGTCATGCCGCCAGGAGGCGTAGGGCCGTCAGCCTGTACCCGGCTCATCTACGCGGTGATACGAGTTCATCACCGATCCGCATACCTGTAACCAGCGCCGTGCACGCAAGCGCTGCCGAGGCCCTAACATAGGACGCACGACCGGTCCGCCGATCGACTGTCCCGGCCATGCCGACCCATATTGGAGTGTTTTGTTCGAGTCTCGTCGCGTCCGCGTCACGTCCGCCGTCATCGTTGCGGCGGTGGTGGCGTTACTTGCCGGAGACATGGCTTCGATCACCAATCACTGTCATACGCAGTGTCACGTCGCCAACGCCGCGAAGACGGTGAGCGCACCCGCTCCGCCGCCTCCGCCTCTTCCCGCCGCGCTCGGCGTCTTCCCGCGTCCGCAGTCCGCCGACGTCAACCCCGCCGCCCCGGTATCCGTCACCGCCTTCTCGCGGAACCGTCAACGACGTCAAATTAGTTGACGACTGGGGTAACACCGTCGCAGGCGCCCTCACGCCCGACAAGAAGAGCTGGCACCCGACCGAACAACTCAGCTACAGCCGCACCTACACCATGACCGTCGCCGCCCGCGGACCTCGCGGCATGCCGTCGCGTCAGACGTCGAGCTTCACCACCCTGTCGCCGGATAGCTTGACCAACGTCAACCTCAACACCACCGCCGGCTTCTCCATCGTCGACGGGAACACGTACGGCGTCGGCATGGTCGTCATGGCGTACTTCGACAACGCAATCACCGACAGGGTCGCCGCCGAGAAGGCTCTGCGCGTGACCACCAAGCCCGCCGTCGGAGGGGTGTGGAACTGGGTCAGCGACTACGAGGCGCACTGGCGGCCCGAGAAGTACTTCGCGCCAGGCACATCCGTCGACGTGAACGCCGACATCTACGGCGTGAACCTCGGCGACGGCATGTACGGCCAAGCCAACCAACATGTTTCGTTCAAGATCGGCAACGCGCACGTCTCCATCGCCGACGACGTCAACAAACAGGTCAGCGTGTTCGACAACGGCAAGCTGGTTCGGACCATGCCCACGTCGATGGGGATGGGCGGCAGTCAAACCGTCGGCGGCAAGACGCTGCACTTCTGGACGCCGCCGGGCAACTACACCGTGCTGGACAAGGCCAACCCCGTCGTGATGGATTCCGCGACATACGGCCTCACCGGTGGGGGTGCCTACAAGCAACACCATTCCGTACGCCACGCGCATCAGCATGGACGGCATCTATCTGCACCAGCTCAACGACACCATCTGGGCGCAGGGAAACACCAACGTCTCCCATGGCTGCCTGAATCTCAGCGGCGAGAACGCCCGGTGGTTCTTCGACTTCTCCGTCCCCGGCGACGTCGTCGAGGTGCACAACACCGGCGGACCCCCGCTGACGCTGGCGCAGAACGGCGACTGGAGCGTGCCCTGGGACGTGTGGCGTAAGGGCAGCGCGCTCAACGCGTAAGCCGGCGCGCCAGCCCCGACGCCCGCACGACCCGCTTCTCGACGGCCGACCGCACCGACGCCTCGGGCCCGATCACCCTGATGCGCGTCTTGGCCCTGGTGACGCCGGTGTACAGCAGCTCCCGCGACAGCAGCCGCGAATCCTCCTGCGGCAACAGCACGGTGACTTCGTCTGCCTGGCTGCCCTGGCTCTTGTGAATCGTCATCGCGTGCATGGTGTCGACGTCCGACAGCCTGCTGGTCGCGAACTCCTGCTGCTCCGTCCCGGCGATCACCGCGCGCAGCACGCCGTCGCGCACCACCGTCACGCCCGTGTCGCCGTTGTACAGCCCAAGGCCGTAGTCGTTCGCCGTCACCAAGACTGGCCGCCCCGCGTACCACGCCGACCAGATCGGCTCACCCGTCTCCTCGGACAGCCACCGCTCGACCTGACGGTTCCAGAACCGCACGCCGTACGGCCCGCGCCGGTGCGCGCACAACAGCCGGTGCTCGTCGAGCGTCCGCAGCGCCTCGTCGGCGTCGTTGAGGATCGCCGCCTCGCGCAGTCGACGCGCCTGCGGGACAACCACTTTCCGTAGGTGCTCCGCCGGCTCGTCGGTGTCGATCCACTCGATGTGGTCGCCGCCCGCGCGCAGCACCTCGATGGCCGCGTCGGCGTCGCCGTCCCGGATCGCCGACGCCAGCGCGCCGATCGACTCACCGAACCGGTGCGACGTCTTCAGCGCGGCGAGCTTGGAGTCGTCCAGCCCGTCGACGAGATCCGCCAGCACCGCACCCGCCTCCACCGACGCCAGCTGATCCGGATCGCCGACGAGGATCAGCCGCGCATCCGGTCGCACCGCCTCCAGCAGCCGCGCCATCATCGTCAGCGACACCATCGACGTCTCGTCGACGACGATCACGTCGTGCGGCAACCGGTTACCGCGGTTGTGCCGGAACCGCGCCGACGTGTCCGGTCTGCTGCCGAGCAGCCGGTGCAGCGTCGTCGCGTGCATCCCGGTCAGCGCCTCCTGGTCGGCCGCGTCCAGCTTGCCGACCTCCAGCTGCACCGCCTCCTGCAACCGCGCCGCCGCCTTGCCCGTCGGCGCCGCAAGCGCGATCCGCAGCCGCGTGCCGCTGGCCAGCAGCGCGAGCAGCCGCGCCACCGTCGTCGTCTTACCCGTGCCCGGCCCGCCGGTCAGCACCGTCAACCCTTGCGCCAACGCGACTTTCGCCGCGGCCCGCTGTTCGTCGAAGCCCTTCGGGAAGAGCCGGTCGATGTCCGGCGACACCTTCTCGGGCTTGACGGCGATCATCGTGAGCACGTCGTCGCAGACCTGCTGCTCCTCGAGCCAGTACCTGTCGAGATACAGCAGATCGCCGTCGACCCGCAGCACCGGCGGCGTGCCCGCCAAGGTGCTCGCCGCGACGGCCGCCAGCCATGCGTCGGTGTCCGGCCACGGCAGGTCCTCGACGCCGACCTGCTGCTCGACCGACCGCAGGTCGACGCACACCGAGCCGTTCCGCAGCGCCCGCACCGCGATGGCGACCGCCAGCGCGACGGTCTCGTCCGTCTCCTTCGCCAGCGCGGTCAGCCGCTGCGCCACATGCACATCCGACGACTCGAGCACCTCGGCGTCGCTGAACGTGCGCAGCAGACCCGTCGCGCCGCGCGCGTGGCGCCATTCCACCGTCGTCATGCCGCCGCCCGTCCCTCGTCGAGCAGGTCCGACATCGCCGTGATCAACGACGCGGGCGGCTGCCAGCTGAACACCCCCGCCGGATGGCCGTCGACCACCGGGGTGTCCGGCCCGCACATGCCGCGAAGGAACAGATACATCACGCCGCCCAGATGCTTCTCGGGGTCATAGCCGGGCAGCCGCCACCGCAGGAACCGGTGCAGCACAACGCTGTACAGCAGCGCCTGCAGCGGATAGTCCGAGTGCAGCATCGCCTCGACCATCCGCGGCCGCGCGTAGTCCGCGGCCGTCAACGGTTCCGCCGGATCGCCGAGCCAGTTCGTCTTGTAGTCGACGACCACGTACCGGTCGCCGATCCGCAGCACGACGTCCACCGAGCCCGACAGGTAGCCCTTCAGCGACTGCGCACCCAACGCCGCCCCCGTCAGCCGGTCGGCGTACGACGCCAACGGATCGTCGCCAGGCAGGTGCGCCCGCAGCAGCTCGCCGACGTGAGACAGCCGGATGTCCGGTGCGCCCGCGCGCAGATCCCCACCCGCCAAGGGGAATTCGAAGTCCATCTCCCGCAACCGGTCCTTGCAGCCCGATCTGCCGCAGCGTGACGCCGTCGGCCAGCGGGCCCGAGGGGAGTGTCGTGCATCGGCACCATCGCCGCCGCCAACTCGTCGGCCGCGACGTCGACCGGCCACCACACCGCATGCTCGCGAACCTGCGCCTCCAACTCCGCGGCCAGGTCAGCGGCGAACGGGTCCGCCGTCTCCAACACCGCGTGCACCAGCGTGCCGAACTTCGCGCCCATCGGCAGGTCCGCCATCGGCGACGGCACATCCGCGCCGACCGCCGACGCCGTCAACGGGATCTCCGCGACCTCGTCGTCCAGCTCGACGACCTCGGGCTCGCTGCTCACCGGCGTCGCCTCCGCGGCGCGAATCAGACCGGAGTACGACGTCCGCCGCCACGCCGCGTCGATCTGACGATGGAAGTGCCGCGCCTCCAGGTCCGCGCGCGCCTCCTCGGCCGGCAACGCGGGCATCGCCGCCACCACCGACTCCTCGATGACGAGGCCGCCCGCCGCCTCCCACTCCGTGAAGCGCGCCATCGCGTCGTCGTCCGAGATCTTCTCCGGCGAAACACGATCCGGCACCTCGGCCTCACCCGGGTGGCGTCCCCGCAGCAGCCGCGACAGCCCGCCGTTCGGTTCGTCCTTCGACGGCGCCCACCACGCGACCACCTGCGACTGCGCGCGCGTCATCGCGACATAGGTCAGCCTGCTGTCGTCGCTGGCTTCCTCTTCCCTCGCCTGCCGGGCAATGGCGTTGAACCCGGGACCGTCGCTTCCCGCGATGTACACGCACCGCTGGTCGCCCTCGTGGAACACCAGCAGCTCGCCGTCCCAGACATTCCGGTTGAACTCGAACGGCAGGTACACGACGGGAAACTGCAGTCCCTTGGCGCCGAAGACCGTCATGACCTGAACGGCGGCGGCGTCGTTGTCCAGGCGCCGGAATCGTTCCGCCGCCGCGCCCTCGTCGCGCTGTGCCCGCAGCCAGTCGCGCAGCGCGGGCAGGCTGAAGTGCTCGCGGTGCGCCGCCTCCTGCAGCAGCTGCGTCATGTGCGCGAGGTCGGTCATCTGCCGTTCGCCGCCCTGCCACGACAGCACCCTGTCGCCCATCCCGCTCAGCTGCGCGGCCTCGAAGATGGCGGCCACGCCGCGCTCGCGGGCATGTCCTGCCCACTCCCGCAACGTCTCCGCGACGTCGTCGGTCAGCTCGTCGCCGCCGTTGACGAGGTCGTCGGCCGTCTTGCCGAAGAACATCGTCGCCGCGGCCGCGCGCACCATGCCGGGGCGGTGTGGCTGATCGAATGCCTCGAGCAGACACAGCCAGTCCTCGGCGGCATCGGATTTGAAGATGTCGGAGTCGCCGTTGTACACCGCGGGGATGCCCGCTTTGCACAGCGCGTCGAAACAGGATCGGGCGTCCTTGTGCCTCTCGACGATCACCGCGACGTCACCCGCGCCGATCCGCTCGCCGTCGAACGTGGCGCCGCTCGCCAGCAGGTTGCCGATGTCGGCGGCCATATCGTTGGGGATGTGCGTGCGCAGGTCGCCGATCAGGATCGGATTGGTTCCCGTGCGGCGGAACGCTTCTCGACGCACGATGCGGAGCCGCACGGGTGCGTCGGACGGGGCACCCGACAGGCGTGAACCGGTGTGGTGTGCTTCGACGGGATGAACGATGATCCGCGAATCGCCGAGTGCGGCGCCCCGCAGGATCACCTGCAGGCGCTGCACCAGGTCGCCGTCGCTGCGCCAGTTGGTCGCCAGCGTCTTCTGTGCGCCCGCGGATTGTGCGGCGCTGAGATAGGTGATGATGTCCCCGCCGCGGAACGCGTAGATCGCCTGCTTCGGATCGCCGATCAGGATCAGCGTGGAGCGCGTGGTGAACGCCCGACGGATCACCTCCCACTGCACGGGGTCGGTGTCCTGGAACTCGTCGACCATCACGATCGGCCACCGCTGATGCATCCGCAGTTGCGCCGGTGAGTCGTCGGCGGCAAGTGCGTCCTTCAGCCTGGTGAGCAGGTCGTCGTAGCCGAGGATTCCCCGCTGCCGTTTGCGGATCTCCAGTTCGGACAGAACGTCTTTCGCGAAGTTCACGCACATGGCGGCCCGCGAATCGGGATCGGCGCCCTCGCGGCCGCAGCTCGGTCGCGGGATGCTTGACGACCTCGCGCGCCAGGCTCAGCGCATCGGCGTAGCTCAGCAGCGGATCGTCGCGCTCCTGGCCGAAGTGCCGGAGGTAGAGATCGTCGACGAGCTCGGTGACCAGTTCGTCGAGGCTCTCCACCAGCGTCACACCGGTGTCGGAATCGCCCGCGACGCCGAGGGACTTGAGGACCATCTGGCAGAACTGGTGTGTGGTGGCGATCGTCGCGGCGTCGAACGTCGCAAGCGCGTCGCGCAGCCGTTGCCTGCGCAGGACCCGTTCGTCGGCGTCGCAGTCGAGCAGATGCGCGATCACCTGGTTGTCGCCGACCGAGGCCGGATCGTCGAAAGCGACCACCGCGTCGACGATTTGACGCCGCACCCGGTCGCGCAGCTCCTGGGTCGCCGACCGGCTGAACGTGATCAGCAGCATCTGGTCCAGGGTCGCCTCGTCCTCGGCGATGTAGCGCGTGACGAGGCCGGCCAACGCGAACGTCTTGCCCGTGCCCGCGCTCGCCTCCAACACCGTCGTCGAGCACGCGGCGGGCAGCGGGCCAAGCAGATCGAAGTCCTCCATCACGCGTCCATCGCTCGCAGCATCGGCAGCCACAGGCGGCGGGCGTAGTCGTCGAGCCCCGCCCTGACGAGGACGTTCAGCCATGCGTGCTCGCCCCATGTCCGGACGTGCGCAGGCTCGGCATCCTCCCCGGGATAGCGGTCGGACCTCCAGCGGTACCCGGCGACCCGCTCCGGATCGCCATGCGTGTGAACGGCATCCGCCCACGCGTACGACGTCCGCACCGGAAGCGGCAACGGCTCGCGTCGCCCCTGGTCGTACATCGCCACCAGGTCGGCCAGCAGATCGACCGCCGAATCTGTCGGGCGGCGCAGCGTGTTCACCTGCGGAGCGGTGCCCCTCTTGGCGCGGCCGATGCAGACCGCCGACCAATCCCGGCTCGAATCATGAGCATGCAAGGCCAGCAACTGAATCCACGACTGCAGCAGGTGCTTGCCGCCGAGCTTGGAGTACGTCACCGAGACCAGCCGGTCGCCGAACACCGGCGACACCGTGCCGGTCAGACGCCGCCCGCCGAGGTCGATGTCGACGTCGACGGCTGTCGGCCGTCTCACTGCGGTATGCGCGGGCGGCGTCGGCCAACAGCACCGCCTGCTCGCAGATCTCGGTGGCCTTGCGCCAGCCGAGCCGGCCCGGCGGCAGCGTGCCGCGCCGCCACTCGGCGTCGCGCGCCTCGGCGGGCTCCATGCCGTGCAGCATGTCGTCGAGCATCCGGTCGCCGACCGTCCACTCCTCGAGCGCGTTGATGTCGACGGGCATGGCGTCCTCGACCCCGTCGACCTCCCACGGCAGCGTGAAGTCGAGCGCGCGGTAGAAACCCTTCACCGGGTCGCGGTAGAACGCGGCCAGTTCGGCCAGCACGACATCGTCGGGCGGGGGAGCGGGCAGCGGCCCGGAGATGAACGGCGGCTTCTCGGCGCGGTCACCGGATCGGGCCTTCGCCGCGTTCAGCACGGTCGAGTCGAACGTGAACGGCTCGTTGGGGATCAGCTTGCCGGGGATGACGTTGCGAGTATCGAAGGGCTGCAACGGATGTCTGACGAGGATGCGAGTCGCGCACCTTCTGCTCGGTGGTCAGGTCGAGGGTGTCGAGGAGCTCGGCCAGCGGCACCGCGGGCGGCCGCTCCTGGCCGGAGTACTCGTTGGCGCCGGTGTAGGTGATGACGAGCTTCTCCGTCGCGGCGCCGATCGCGTCGAGCAGCAGTTGCCTGTCCTCGGAACGGATGTCGCGTTCGCCGGTCATCGGATCGCGGGCGAGCACGTCGTCGCCGTCGACGACGCCGAGCCGCGGGAAGACGCCGTCGTCGAGTCCGACGAGGCAGACGACCCGGTGCGGCACCGAGCGCATCGGCACCATCGTGCACACCGTCAGCGTGCCCGTGCGGAAGTTGGCCCGCGTCGGGCGCCCTGCGAGGTGACGGTCCAGCAGCGCGCGGATGTCGGGCAGCCGCATCAGCGTGGCGTCGCGGGCGTCGGCGTTGGTCAGCACGTCGCCGAACTCGCGCTGCAGCTGGCTGGTCTGCCAGGCGTCGTCGTCATCGACGGACGCCAGCAGGTCGATGCCGTGCTCCAGCGCGGTCAGCCACTCCCGCAACGGCTTTGCGCCGGTGAGCGAGGCGACGACGTGCTGCAAGGCGGTCGACGTACTCGGCCAGCCGACCCGCGAGCTCGACGCGGTTGCTGCTGACGTCGTCGAGCGGCAGCGTGGTCTCGATCCAGGCCCGCGAGTCGTCGGACATCGCCACCCCGGCGAGCACGCGGTCGATGCCGAAACGCCATGTGTTCTGGATGAAGTCGACGCCGTAGGGCTTGCGGTGTTCGCGGTCGAAGCCCCAGCGGATGTTGGTCTGCCGCACCCAGCGGGTGATGTCCTCGAGGTTGTCGTCGGTGAACCCGAAGCGCGCCCGCACCGGCGCGGCCTGCGCGAGGTTGAGCACCTCGCTCGACGTGGCGCGCCCGCTGGCCAGTGCCAGCAGTTGCGAGGCGACGCCGAGCAGCGGGTTGGTCTGCACCAGCGACCGGTCGGCGAGGCGCACCCGAAGCTGGTGCGCGGGATGCACGCCCTTGATCATGTCGCCGAGGCCGAAGCCTGCGACGATCAGCGGCGCGTAGGTCTCGATATCCGGGCACATGACGAGGATGTCGCGCGGTTCGAGTGTCTCGTCGTCGGCGAGCACGCCGAGCAAAACCTCTCGGAGAACGTCGATTTGGCGCGCAGGGCCGTGGCAGCTGTGCACCTGCACCGAGCGGTCGTCGGCGCGCAGTGTCCGTCCGTCGCGTCGCACCTCGTTGGCGGTGATGTCGGACTGCAGCCAGCCCAGCAGGGTGTCGGGGCGGTCGGGGCCGGCCGGACCGGGGAGGTATTCGTCGGTCTGCGGGTCCGGCGGCAGGCCGCGCTGCAGCTCGCGAAGATCGCGGCCGAGGGTGGCCAGCAGCGGATGCCCGACCTCGCGGTGGCTGGTGTCGCTGCGGCGCGATATCTGGCCGTGCACGTCGGCGAGCGACTGCCACAGCCGGTCACTGGGGTGCGGCAGCCACAGGTGCAGATCGTGGTGGGTGGACAGCGCGTCGAGCAGTTCGATCTCGGTGCTCGGCAGCCGGGTGTGGCCGAACAGCGACAGCCGCTCCGGCAGTTCGGTCGGTGACTCCTGAAGCGTGGCAAGTGTTTTCGCGTGCCGGATGTGCGGCGGGTCCGCGTCGACGCGGTTCAGCACCGCCCGCCAGAGGTGCGGCTGCCAGTCGAGGTCGGCGGAGACGCCGCCGTCGGCGCCGCTTTCCCAGTCGATGAGGAGTTGGGGCCGCTGTCGGGCGTACGAGGCGAAGAGTCCGGCGAGTCGGCGGGCGACGGCGTAGCGCCTGCCCATCCGAAGCTCGCGTTCCTCGCCGGCCTCGAAGTGGCCGAGATGGGTGGCCAGGGGCTTGCACCAGCCGTCGTCGCAGCTGCCGTCGATGACATCGAGCAGCGGCCAGACGAGCGAGTCGGGGTGCCACGGGTCGTCGTTGTCGGTGCCGGTGATCTCGGCGATCAGCGAGCGTGGGTTGCGGAACGAGATGCCTGCGCAGACGCCGTCCTGCCCGGTCCCGCGGCCGAGGATGTGCGACAGCCGCTGGCTCAGCCAGCGCTCGACACCCTTCGCAGGGACGATGACGAGTTCTTCGGCGAACGGGTCGTCCAGCGGGTTCGAGAGGAGGTCGCCGAGGCCGTCGGCCAACAGGTCGGTCCGCTCGGCTCGGTGAAGATGCAGTGCCATCGAGCGTCAACGATCGTAGGTCGACGGAACACAAAGTTCGACGTCTCGACCGAGTCGCTTCAATGCTGACGCCGTTCACTCCGGCCGTCGGCGGTGTCGGACCGCCATGCGACGTGAGGACGACAAAGACGAGGAAAAGAGGGGAAAGATCCCGAGTACGAGACGAGCCGCGCTTGACCGATGAGTTCGCCGAGGCGCTGAAGTACGCCGCCGAGCTGCACGGACACAGACGCGCAAGGGCGGGAACATTCCGTACGTGGGTCATCTGCTTTCGGTGGCCAGCCTGGTCATCGAGGCTGGAGGCAGCCAGACGCAGGCGATGCGCCGCGCTGCTGCACGATGCGGCTCGAAGACCAGGGCGGGCATTCGGTGACGCTGCATCGAGATCGGCAGGAAGTTGCGGGCTCCGCAGGTGGCCGGCCTCGTCGCGCAGTGCATGCGGCAGTTCGGCGATGGCCTGCTCCTCGGTGCCGCCGTCGTTGATCACCAGGCGCGCCACGCAGCAGGTGGCCGACATCCGGGATGTCGCCGCCCTTGCGGACCTGGTTGTGGTGCTTCACTCGGCGTACACCAGCCTTCGAGAACTGGCGCGCGCCATCCTTCCCCGACTTCCGCGACCGCGGCGACGAACTGTGTGCAGCGCGTTGTCAGCGTGACCGACACCGAGCAAGCACGCTCTGGTACTACCGGTCGCTATTGCGGCGTCTCAACGCAGCAGAGCGCTGTGTTGGCTGGTCGCCGAGAGCAGTACCGGACGTCGTCCTCGACGCGAGTTGCGGATGCCCAGATCCGGTCGGCGGTGGCCTAGCGCCGCGCGAAATCCGGCGCGTGCTGGGGCATCAGACCGACGCCGACGACGTAGGCAGGAATGGCCGTCAACTGGGGAACCCGCTCCACCACCTTCAGCACCGCCGCAGGCGGTCTCGCCGCCTCGCTGCCCTGCAGGACCGCGCCGAGTAAGAAGCGATGCAGGACGCGCTGCACCGACTGGGTCGCGACGGTCGGAACTATCCGGCGCCGACGCACCGCCGCCAGATGCTTCGACGTCAGTGTCTTCGTCCGAAGTGGTTGCGCCAGAATGCCTGCCGCCGCGACGGCGTCGGCGATCGCCAGGTTGATGCCGACACCGCCGACCGGCGACATCGCGTGCGCGGCATCGCCGATGCAGAGCACCCCGTCGCCGTGCCACCGACGCAGGCGGTCAAGGCGAACGTCGAGCACCTTGACGTCATCCCACGACGTGACGGCCTCCGGCGACGACTCGGGGATCAGCTCGGCGAGTTCGCGATGAAACGCGTCGAGCCCGCGCGCCCGCAACTCCGCGTCGCTTCCCTTGGGGATGAGATACGCGATCTGGAAGTAGCCTTCGCGCGGAATCATGATCAGCGCCCGTCCCGGCTTGGTGCGCGGGATCAGCGAGAACTGCTGCGCCTCCTCACCGCGCGGCAGCCGAAACCACCACACGTCGAACGGGACCGGGTATTCGCGAATCGGCAGTCCGGCATCGCGGCGCACCGCCGACGTGCGCCCGTCGCATCCCACGACAAGGTCGGCCCGCAGTTCGCCCGGTCCGTCGGGGCTCGTGTAGCGCACGCCGGTAACCGTGTCCCCGTCGCGCAGCAGACCGGTGACGTCGTGTTGCATCCGCACCGAGAACGTGGGTTCGGCCTTACCGGCGTCGGCGATCAGGTCGAGCAGATCCCACTGCGGCACCATCGCCACATACGGATGGGGCATCGAGCGCAGACGTCGGAAGTCGACGAACGTGACGAGGCGGCCGTCGACGTCGAACTGCCCCCGCTCGACGATGCTGTGCGGCAACTGGTCGAACCGTTCGAAGAGGCCCAGCTCGTCGAGCAGCCGCATCGTGACGGGGTGGACGGTGTCGCCGCGGAAATCGCGCAGGAAATCACCGTGTTTCTCCAGCACGGTGACCTCGACGCCCGCGCGCGCCAACAGCAGCCCGAGAAACAACCCCGCCGGTCCGCCGCCGACCACCGCACACGTCGTCTTGTCGCTCACGTCGGTACCTCCTGCGGTCCATTCTTACGCGGGAGATCGCACCGTCAGCGCAACTGCGCGACCAGCGCCTCTGTCACTTCCTTCGTCGACGCGCCGCCGCCGAGGTCGCCTGTCCTGGTCTCCGGCTTCGCCAGCGTCGACTCCATCGCCGCCACCACGTCGGCCGCCGCGTCGGCGTGCCCCAGATGGTCGAGCATCATCGCCGCCGACCACACCGCGCCCACCGGGTTGGCGATGCCCTGGCCCGCGATGTCCGGCGCCGAGCCGTGCACCGGCTCGAACATCGACGGGTACTCCTTCGTCGGGTCCAGGTTGGCCGACGGCGCGATGCCGATCGATCCGGCCACCGCCGCCGCGAGGTCAGACAGTATGTCGCCGAACAGGTTCGAGCCCACGACCACGTCGAACCGCTCCGGCTGCAGCACGAACTTCGCCGCCAGCGCGTCGATGTGTTCCTGGTCCCACCGCACATCGGGATACCGCGCCGCCCGCTCCGCGACCACCTCGTCCCAGAACGGCAGCGTGTGCACGATCCCGTTGGACTTCGTCGCCGACGTGACGTAGCTTGCGCCGCGTCCGCGCCAGCTCGAACGCGAAGTCCGCGATCCTGCTCACCCCGACGCGCGTGAACACCGACTCCTGCACGGCCATCTCGTCGGGGAAGCCGCGGTTCATCCGGCCGCCGATCTCGCTGTACTCGCCTTCGACGTTCTCCCGCACGACGACGAAGTCGACAGCGCCCGTCGTCCGCAGCGGGCTCTGCGACGCCGTCGAACACCTTGATCGGCCGCAGGTTCACGTACTGGCGGAACGCCCGCCGGATCGGGATCAGCAGCCCCCACAGCGACACGTGGTCGGGCACACCGGGCCAGCCCACCGCGCCGAGGAAGATCGCGTCGAACCCGCGCAGCGTCTCGATGCCGTCGTCGGGCATCATCGTGCCCTCTTGCTCGTACCGTTGGCACGACCAGTCGAACTCGGTGTAGGACAACTCGATTCCGCGCTTCTCGCACACCGCGTCCAGCACGGCGCGGGCCGAATCGATGACCTCGGGGCCGATGCCGTCACCCTTGATGACGGCGATCGTCTGTCCGCTCATGTGCCCAAGCCCAGGAGGCTGACCATGATCGGCAGCAGGATGATGATCAGGATCGCGCCCGCGATGTCGAACGCGATGCCCGACCGGATCATCGTGGTGATCCGCACGACGCCCGAGCCGTAGACGATCGCGTTCTGCGGCGTCGACACCGGCAGCATGAAGCCGAACGACGCGGCGAACGTCGCCGCCAAGGCGGGCACGAACGGATTGATGCCGGCAGCCATCGCCACCGGGATGATGATGGGCACCACCACCGCCGCCGACGCCGTGTTGCTCGTCGTCTCCGACACGATGATCGCCAGGATCACCGCGAAGATCGTGATCGCGAACACTGCTGCCAAGACCGAGCGCGTCGTTGACGGACGTGCCGATGGTCTCGGCCAGGCCGGTCGAGGAGATCAACGACCCGAAGATGATGCCGCAGCCGAACAGAACGATTGTGCCCCAGTCGATCTTGGCCGCGTCGCTCCAGCGCAGGGTGAACTCGCGCTCCTTCCAGTCCGTCGGCAGCAGGAAGAGCAGCGCCGCGCCGAACACGGCGACGACGCCCTCGTCGAACCGGTCGCTGACGAACTCGTAGGCGCCTGACTCGGTGCCTGCGATCAACGCGACGACGCCCGGCATGATCCACAGCGCCACCGTGATCGCCGAAGGCGATCAGCGTGTTCTTCTCCGCCCGCGACAGCGAGCCCAGCTTCTGCGCGCTCTTCGGCGACGTACTCGGCGACGCCCTCGATCTTCTTGATCTCCGGCTTGTTCAGCCGCAGCAGGATGAAGGCCAGCAGCACGAACATCAGCAGGCAGATGGGCAGCGCCAGCGATCATCCACTGGAAGAAGCTGATCCGCTCGCCGGTCGCCTCCTCGATGAGGCCGCGGCCGATCAGGTTCGGCGGGCTGCCCACCGGGGTCAGCAGGCCGCCGACGCTCGCGCCGTAGGCGAGCATCAGCATGATCGCGGCGCCGACCCGCAGGCGTTGGGGATCGAAGTCCTGTTCGACGTCGCCGCGGCTCCTGCAGCAGCTTGGCGATGACGCTGATGATGCCGATCGCCGTCGGCAGCAGCATCGCCACCGTCGCGGTGTTGGAGACGAACGCCGACAGCAGGCAGGTGATCGCGCCGAACGCGAGGATCACGCCGGTGGTGGACCTGCCCACCCCCGGCAGGTCGAGGATCCAGAACGCGAACCGCCGCGCGACGCCGTGCTTGAGCATCGCCTGCGCCAGGATGAACGCCCCGATGAACGTGAAGATCGTCGACGACCCGAACGGCGCCGAGCACGTCGTCGACCGGTGCGACGCCGAGGAACACGGCGACGGCGACGCCGAGCAGACCGCCGATCGGGATCGGCACCGCCTCGCTGATCCACAGCGCGATGACGCCGAGCAGCACCGCGGCAAGCACCTGCTGTTCGCGCGGGATGTCGATCGGCAGCACCAGGAAGACGACGGTCAGCAGCGGCGCGAGGAAGAGGCCGACGGTGCGCCGGCCCTTCTCGAATCGCTCCTCCTGCGGGCGACAGTCGCTGTTCACCGAGGCTGCGGTAGGTGGCGGTGCCGAGCAACGCCTTGTCGACGTCGGTCGGCTTGACCTGGTTTCAGTCGTCATGGCGCACTCCGTCCACCGTGTGGCGTGTGTTCTAGACCACATTCCTGTGAACGGGGGTGCCTATTCTGTGCCGACCTTAAACCTCGGATGCCGACAGCAGGCTCATAGCCGACGCACAGCAAACCGCGGCACCGTGGAGGCCATGCAACACGAACACGACCTCGGCCTGGCCCACGATCTGCGGGTCCTGACGCGGCGCCGAGCTTCCAGCTCGCCGTGATCGCAGGCGCCCCCACGAGACCGCAGGGCCGTATCCCGGTGACGGTCGAACGGGCCGAACGTCCTGATCGAATCCGGCATCGTCCGCGACGACATCCGATCCAGCTTCGGCAGCCTCTCCGGATGGGCCGAGGGTGTCCCGATGACCATCGACCTGACCTTGCTGGACACCACGAAGAACTGTGCGGTCGGCGTCGGCATGGCCGTCTATGTCTGGCACTGCGACCGCGCGGGCGACTACTCCCTCTACGGCCAGGCCGCGCTCGACAAGAACTACCTGCGCGGCGTGCAGGTCGCCGACCAGGACGGCCGGGTCTCCTTCACGTCGATCTTTCCGGCCTGCTACTCCGGCCGGTGGCCGCACATCCACTTCGAGGTGTTCGACACGCTCGAATCCGCCGTCGCCGGTGAGAACGCGCGGTTGACGTCGCAGATCGCCCTGCCGGAGGACGCCTGCAAGGCGGTGTTCGCCTACGACAACGGCTACGCGGCCAGTGTGGGAAACATGTCGAACGTAACGCTGAACTCCGACAACGTGTTCGGCGACGGATGGGACGCCGAGCTGGCGAAGGTCACCGGCGACCCGTCCAGCGCGATGGCCGTCGCCCTGACGATCGGCGTCGGCGAGAAGTCGAGCGCTCCAGCGCCAGGAGGTCCGCCGCCCGGCCCGCCGCGGTGACGGCGTGCCACCATGGTCATATGACCGAAGACGACATGGCCGGTGAGCGCGACTTCAACGCACGCAACATCGAGGAGTTCCGCCAAAACGGCGGCAAGGTCGGCGGTCAGTTCGAAGGCTTCCCCTTACTGCTGCTGACGTCGAAGGGCGCCAAGAGCGGAGCCGAGCGCGTCAACCTGATCGGCTACTTCGACATCGACGACAAGATCTACGTCGTCGGCTCGGCGGCAGGCCGCGACAGCAGCCCCGCGTGGGTGTTCAACCTGCGCGCACATCCCGACGTCCAGGTCGAGATCGGCTCGGATCCGCCGAAGGCCGTCACCGCGAACGAGCTTCCGCGCGACGAGCGCGACCGCGTCTACGCCCTCGTCGTCGAGCGTGCGCCCGGGTTCGGCGAGTACGAGAAGCGCACCGACCGCGTCATCCCCATCTTCGAGCTCACCCGACGTACGGCCTGAGGCCTGCCGCTCAGCGCCAAAGCTCGTATTGACGGTAACCGTCGCAATATGCCTCACAGCCAGTCGCAACTTCGCTGTCACGGATCGGAAACAAACCGCTCCTAATTTTGCCGAATGACTCAAGACGTCAGCAAAGAGCCGGTGAACGAGGCCGTCGTCGCCGACCTCGACACCATGACGGCCACCAAGGAAACGCTCGAGGACTACACGCTGCGCTTTGCGCCGCGCAGTTACCGAAAGTGGTCGACGCGGGTGGTCGGCATCTCGGCCCTCGGCGGTATCGCCTACCTCGCCGACTTCGCCATCGGCGCCAACATCGGCATCGCCTACGGCACGACGAACGCGTTGTGGGGCATCCTCATCTTCGCAGTCGTGGTGATGGCCACCGGCTTTCCCGTGGCCTACTACTCGGCGCGCTACAACATCGACCTCGACCTGGTCACCCGAGGCAGCGGCTTCGGCTACTACGGCTCGGTGGTCACCAACGTCATCTTCGCGACGTTCACCTTCATCTTCTTCGCGCTCGAGGGCTCGATCATGGCCCAGGGGCTCAAGCTCGGCCTCGGAATACCGCTGTGGCTCGGCTACGCGGCGTCGACGCTCGTCATCTTCCCGCTGGTCATCTACGGGATGAAAGTCCTTTCCACACTTCAGGTTTGGACGACGCCGCTCTGGCTGATCCTGATGGTCGCGCCGTTCGTCTACCTCGTCGTCAGCCATCCCGAATCGGTCAGCCAGTTCTTCGCCTACCAGGGCGAGCAAGGTGTCCAAGGATTCGATCTCGGCTCCACTCTGCTCGCCGCGGGCGTGTGCCTGTCCCTGATCGCCCAGATCGCCGAGCAGAACGACTACCTGCGGTTCATGCCGCCCAAAACCCCTGAGAACAAGCGCAGTTGGTGGACATGGATGTTCCTCGCCGGCCCCGGCTGGGTCATCTTCGGCGCCATCAAGCAGATCGTCGGGCTGTTCCTTGCGGTGTACCTGATCGCCAACGTCGCCGACAGCGCGGGCATCGCCAACCAGCCCGTGCACCAGTTCCTGGAGATCTACCAGAACTTCCTGCCCCCGTGGCTCGCCATGACGCTCGCCGTCGTGCTGGTCGTCATCAGCCAGGTCAAGATCAACGTCACCAACGCCTACTCGGGTTCGCTGGCGTGGACGAACTCGTTCACCCGCGTCACCAAGACCTATCCCGGTCGGCTGGTGTTCCTCGGCTTCAACCTGCTGATCGCGCTGATCCTGATGGAAGCCAACATGTTCGACTTCCTCAACACGATCCTCGGCTTCTACGCCAACTGCGGTATGGCGTGGGTGGTCGTCGTCGCCTCCGACATCGTGTTCAACAAGTACCTGCTGAAGCTGTCACCGAAGGAGCCGGAGTTCCGCCGCGGCATGCTCTACGCGTTCAACCCCGTCGGCTTCGGCTCGATGCTGATCGCCGCGGGACTGTCGGTGATCGCGTTCTTCGGCGGACTCGGTGAGGCCATCCGGCCGTACTCGCCATTGGTGGCCATCGGCCTCGCGCTGGTGCTGCCGCCGATCTTCGCGATCGCCACGAAGGGCAAGTACTACCTGCGCCGCACCGACGACGGTATCGATCTGCCCATGTACGACGAGCACGGCAACCCGTCCGGCGAGCACCTCAAATGCCACGTCTGCCATCACGACTACGAGCGGCCGGACATGATGAAGTGCGAGACGCACGACGCGCATATCTGCTCGCTGTGCCTGAGCACCGACAAGATTCCGGACCACGTGCTGCCCGCGCAGACGTGACGGACATCTCGACCGTCCGTGTTTCGAACGCGTGTGCGATGGCAATACCGCGGGCATGACTGACAACGTGGAACAATCGCCGCAGGAGAACGCCGAAAAGGACACTGACGATTGGGTGACGGGCGATGAGCCGATGACAGGACCGCAGCGCAGCTATTTGTCGACCCTCGCACAGGAGGCGGGTCGCGATGTGCCCGACGATCTCACGAAAGCACAAGCATCCGAGACCATCGACGAGTTGCAGCGCGTGACCGGTCGCGGCAAATAGCGATGGCCCTGTTCCACCGATCGAAAACCGAAGAGGGCGCATCCGACAACGCGTCAGCGCCGGAGTTCAAACGCGACGTCGGAGCCCGGATCGAATTGTCCGTCGAGGAACCGACCACGCTTGTTTTCCAGATCGCGGTCGCTCCGCACGCCGGGGCGCGCATCACGGAGTCGCTGACCTTCATCCACAACGGCAACCCGGTGACGGCGGAGGAAGTCATCGGGGAGCACGGCACCCGTATACATCGCTTCGAAGCATCCGAGGGGATCGTCACCGCGTCCTACCAGGCGTCGGTCGTGGGCCGCGCCGATCCTCCGCCCATCCGCGATCTCGATCTGCTCACCTACCTGAGGCCGAGTCGCTACGCCGAGGCGGACAAGTTCTTCGGCTTCGCGGCAACGGAATTCGGACAGTTCGCCGGTTCGGTGACCCTGCTCGAGAAGGTGTCGTCGTGGGTGGGCACGCGGCTGAACTACGTGCCGGGATCCAGTGACGCCACCGACGGCGCGGCGGACACGCTGTTGGCCGGCGAAGGAGTGTGCCGGGACTACGCGCATCTGGTGATCGCGCTGCTTCGTGCGGTGAGCGTGCCGGCGAGGCTGGTATCGGTCTACGCCCCCGGCTGTGATCCCATGGACTTCCATGCGGTCGCCGAGGCTTTCGTCGACGGAGCCTGGCGTGTTGTCGACGCGACGTGTCTGTCGCCAAGGCCGTCGATGGTGCGGATCGCGACAGGCCGTGATGCCGCCGACACCGCCTTCCTCGACAACCACAAGGGCACGATCACGTTGAACCACATGGAGGTCACCGCCATCGTGGACGGCGACCTACCCATCGACAACATCGAGAATCTCGTATCGCTGAACTAGCGGAAATCGTGCACAGCCCCGCCAGGAGCGCGCCGTAAAGTTGAGGCATGGGCAGTGCAGGCGATCGCAAGATCGGGATGGACGAAGAGCACGTGGCGGTCACCTCGCGGAAGATCACCACATCCGCCGAAGACGTCAACGTCCTGCATACGACCACGAAGGCTGCCCTCGACGACAGCGGTTCCGGTCACGTCGGCAGTTCCGCGCAGGCGCTCAGCGAGCTCAGTAGCCGGTGGGCCGCGACAGGCCAGCGGCACACCGAGCGCATCGACACCTTCGGCCGCAATGTCGGCGACGCGGGCGTCACGATGACCAACACCAACGAGGAGAACGCGCGGCGGCTCCGCGAAGTCCCCAACGACTAGCGCTAGAAGATCACTGCCAGCAGCAGCGCCGTCGCCAGGAAGACCACGATTCCGCACGTAGCCGCGACCATCCCCAAGGCAACAGCCTGGGTGCGTCGGAACAGTGTCAGCACTCCGCCGACGATCAGCGGCGGCAACGGCGCGAAGATCGGCGAAACGGCGGCAGCGGGCCATGCCAGCGCCAGCCCTATCGTCAGGCCGAGCAGGAGCAGCACAGGCTTGCGCTGCGAATCCTCAAAGCCACTGAGCGGCTTGGTCTTTCCCTTCGACCATTCGACTTCGTCCATGTCACCCACCGACCATCTCGAACCCGGCGCCCGACGGTGTACGCGGCTGCGACAAACGCCACTCCGACGAAGGCCACGATCCACAGCGCCGCCGCCATCGTCCGCATCTGTTCGCGACGCCACAGCAGCCAGCTGACGATGAGCACAACGGCGTTGATCGACAGGGCGAAGGTCAACGTCCGTGCTCCCCAAGGTATTTCGGGAACGTCGGCCATAGCCAGACCGAGGATCACCGCCCACACGAACCCGCCGACCATGGCGCCCGTGAATGTCGCACGGACCCAGTTGATCTGCGTCATGGGCGGCTCCTCCAACGGTCGTGACGTCATCAACGCAGGGGTGGACTCGGGAAGATGACCGTCGGGTTGTCGACGACGATCTGCGGCGGAGCGCCCACAGGGCCGAGCGGCGTCATATTCGAGGGCGGGAGGAACGTCATCGGCGGCGCGGCAGGGACGGGCACGAAATCGGTGCCAGGCATGTGCGGCATCGCCGGCGGCTTCGGCGTCGGGAACATGTCGTTGAAGCCCGTGACGATGCCGTAGTCGCCGACGGTCTTGTGGGCCCACAGCCCGCCCAACGGACCCATCTCCTCGTCGGCGAACGACGGCCATGACTGCAGCAGCGTTGTCTGGTCCAAGCCGGGGCGTTGGCCGTAGATCTCGACAGCGGGGAACGTGGTGACTTCGCCGCCGACCGTGGGTCCGTTGGCGCCCGGCTGAATACCGAGCGTGCCGTTCACCGAAATCGGGACACCCTTGGACACGCCCTCGCCGCCGAACGCGTGCGGGTCGGCGGTGTTGTAGTGCAGCAGCACCGAGCCGTTGCTCTGCTGAGTCGCCGTAACGTCCGGATGTCCGGTCAGTATCTCGCCGTTGGTGGCGTTCACCGACGGGTTCTGTCGCGTCACGATGATGCCGTTCTCGTAGTCGACGACGACGGCCACCCGCGAACTCTCCGGTCCCGCCGTTGGACTGAATCCGCGGTTGTCGCCAAGGTTCATCTCGTGGAAGCCCGGCGGCATGAACGGTTGCGGGTTGACCACGTCTTCACTCGGAATGAAGAAGTTCGTCCGCACCACGCCCTGTCCAGGAACCGGGTTCGATCCTGCCAACGACGATTTCTGGGCGGTACGCCGCCGTTCTTGGCGTTGTAGCTGTGCGGGTCGAGGGCCGCGGCGGTGGCCCAGTCCGCCGATGACAGCGGCGCGTGGCCGAAGACCTTCTCGAAAGCCTTCATCTGGTTGTAGGTGCGGTTGGCCTCGGGTTCGGCCTCGCCAGGACGCGACTCCTTCGGAGGGGCGCCGTCGTCGAGTTTGTCGTAGATCTGCGCAGGCGTTTCCTGGCCCGCCGCGCCGCGGATGGCGCTGGCCAGATCGGCGTCGGCTGCGTTGGCCCGTGTGACGAGGGAGCGGATCTCGGCCTCGACGGTGTCTGCGCGGCGCTCCATTTCCGCGCGCTTCTCGGGGGTGCCCGGGTCCATATAGGAGATCTCGCCGGTGTCGACGTGGATGGTCAGGCCCCACTGTGTCGGCCATCCGCTGGACCTTGGTCCAGTCGGTCTTGATGGCCCGCACCTGCGCCTCGGCGGTGGAGGCCGCCCTGCCGACGGCGTCGCATGCGTCGGCGTGCTGGATCAGGTCGGCGCGGATCTTGCCGTTGGCCTGCATCGCCGCGTCATGAGCGGCCCCGTCCCACGGCGTGGCAGCTAAGACGTCGCCGATGGTGGTGGCGGTGCCGCGCACGCCGTTGGACCGGTCGATCGCGGCCTGGAACACCGTGTGGATCGCATTCGGATCCCATTTGTCCAGGTCAGCCAGGTCCATGCCCACGGTTCACCCCCTCGACGCGCACAGCCTCCATCTTTCCCGACACCGGCGAGGGCATCGGTGCAGCAATTCAATGCAATTGGTCACCACGAATTCAAGATCACGAATTGACGGTCAGGTTGTGAGTCAGCTCACGTATGGCGCTATATTGTGTCTGTCGTCACAGCAGAAGGGCATCACATGCTTGAAGCGCACAACGCTGCGATGGTTGCCTCCCAGGTCAGCCCGTCGCGTGCCGCATCGCGCAGCCATGCGCATATGTGGTGGACCGTCCTGATGGTGCTCATCGGCGTTGCGGGCATCGCAGCTGTCGCGGTCCTTGCGGTAATCGGGCTGTCGACCGAAGCCCTCATCGTCGCGATCTTCACCGGCGCGTTCTTCTCTCGCTGCTTCTGCTGACGCAGCCGCGCGCCCGGTGAATCAGTCGCCGGTGCGCTCGAACCTGTCCTCGAAATCGCCGCCGCCCGTGCACGCGCTTCCCGGCGCGATCGTCTGAGTGCCCCGTCCCGTCAGCACCGAGATCGGATCGTCCATCGTCGTGGGCATCGGATACTCCGCGGTGATCGTCACCGTCGCCGTGCCGCCGTCGCCGCACATCGCGGTGCCCTGCTCGTTGCGGGTCCACTTCTCGTCGGCGTAGACCAGCGTGACCGCCGAACCGCCCGCGTGGAACAGGCTCATACACCGGTCGCCGGTGCGCAGGCAGAACGTCTCGGCGCTCAGCACCTGCCCGGGCAGGATGTTGCCGTTAGCGAACGTGGTCGTCTGGCGATAGCTGCCCTGCAGCCCGTCGGCAGCCGAAATCGCCCGCGGCGGCATGACCGCCGGGTCGGGGACCTTGTTGGGGTCGGCGTCGCCGGTGCGGGTGAACTTCAGCGTGCGCTTGGCAGCGCAGAGGCTGTCGGTGGACGCCCTGACGCTGTCGCCGACCAGGGTTCCGTCGGGTTGCGGTTCCAGGGTGAAGACGACCCAGATCTCGGACGCAGCCTCGGCGCCGCAGTCCGATGACGCCAGGCCGACGGCGATCCACTTTCCGCCGATCAGGTCATAGGTCATGTTCGACAGCAGGGAGTTCCCGCTTTCGCTGGTCGCGGTCGCGACGCATCCGCCCGCGCCGCACTCCGAGCGCACCTCCCAATTGCTGGTCGTCGCAGGCGCATTCGGCACCGGTTTGTCGTCGAGGTCGGTACCCGGCCCGTAGTCGGCGCGGTAGGTGCCGTTGAAATCCTGCGGTCGTGGCCGTCGGCCGCGGTGGACGATTTGGTGGAGCCCTTGTCGTCCTTGCCGGTCAGCTCGACGACGCCGATGACGCCGCCGACGATCACCAGCGTCGCGATGAAAACCAGGGCGCCGATGAGCACCCCGTGGTTTCGGCCAGAACCCTTCTTCGGCGCAGGCGGAGCCGGTGGTGGCGGGTGCGGCGGATGCTGGACATAGTGCGGTCCGCTGAACTGTGTGGGCGCCGTCGCCGGGTACGGCGCGGGCGTATTGCCGACCTGGGTGAACGGTTGCTCCGGCCAGCTTGGCGTGCCGGGACTGCTTCCGCCTGCCGGGGTGGCGGGCGCCGACCACGCACTCGGCGAAGCCGAACCGGCGACGGCTTCCTTTGCCGCCGAGGACATTTCGATCGTCGTCGAGTATCGGTCTGCAGGCTGCTTGGCCAGGCCGGTGGCGATCACCTTGTCCAGCGCCTGCGGGATCGCGGCGCGTTCGGACGGCCGCGGCGGCGGAGTCACCATGTGCCCGACGGCGACCTGTTCGAGGGTAGTGCCGGGGAACGGCTGCTGGCCGGTGAGGCATTGATAGAGCACGCACGCGAGAGCGTAGACGTCCGAACTCGGGTGCACCTCACCGGAATTGAACCGTTCCGGCGCCATGTAGGCCCACGTGCCGATCGCCGAGCTGGCCGAGGTCAACCGGGTGTCGGTCGCGGCCCGCGCGATACCGAAGTCGATCAGGTAGGCGTAATCGTTCTTGTCCACAAGGATGTTGGACGGCTTGACGTCGCGGTGCACCAACCCGACCTGGTGCGCGTTGTGCAGCGCCGCCGCGATCTGGTCGATGATCGCCACCGCGCGCTTCGGCTCAAGCGGTCCTTCGTCGATCAGCGTCTGAAGGTCCACGCCGTTGATCAGCCGCATGGTGACGTACAGGCGGTCGTCGATCTCGCCGACGTCGTAGATCGGCACGACGTGCGGGTCGTCGAGCCTGGCGGCGGCGCGAGCCTCGCGGCGGAACCGCTGCTCGAAATCGGGGTCCTTGGCGTAGTGGGGGAGCAGCATCTTCAGCGCGACGACGCGGTCGATGGCGGTGTCGTGCGCGCGCCATACCTCGCCCATGCCGCCACGGCCAAGCAGCTCGATCAGCTGGTAGCGGCCAAACGGCGTGCCCTGCTCCGGAGTGCCTTCCAAGTCAGCTCAGCCCTGTTGCACCGAATTGGATCCGCTGGCCGTCGATCTGCGGGGAGCCGGAGTGAAAGGTCACCGTGTTGTCGAAACCGGACGCGCCGATCGAGTCCGCGGCGTCGACGGTGATTTTGTTCTCGATGCCGGACACCGAAACATCCACGCAGTGACCGGTGATGTTCACGACGTTGCGAATGCCGCTGATCGACACCGTCGCGTCGTTGCACGCCACCGTCTTGTTCTCGTCGATGCCGGAGACGGTGACCGTCTGGCCGGGCGCTCCGACGACCACATTCGGATCGGCGTCCGGGAAACCAGGAGGCGCAGGGATGACGGGCATACTCGGCGCGTTGGGGACCTCGATCGAGGGGATCGACGGCCCCGCCGGAATGGAGATGTCGACCGATCCGCCTCCGCTCGACACACTCGAATCATCCGGCGTGGTAACGCCTGTCATCTTCGTCATGGCAATGATGGCACCCGCGGCGACGGCGATGAAGACGACCGCGATCATGCCGAACACCAACCACGGGATGCCGCCCGAGACCTTTTGCGGAGGAGCGCCGTAGGACGTTCCGTACGGCTGGGCGGCGCCGTACTGCTGGCTGTCGTAGGGGACTCCGCCATAGGGCTGCTGAGTCGCCGTAGGGCTGGGTCCCGTAGGGCTGATTCCCGTACGGCTGGGCGCCGTAGGCCTGGGTGCTGTAGTCGGGCGGGCTGTAGGGCGACGTCGGCGGCGGCAGGTACGCGGCGTCGCCGCCGGCGTGCCCGCCGCCAAGCTCACTTGCCCGCGCCTGATCCGAAAGGGGCTGCTCGAGCGCCCTGATCCTGGCCTCGGGGTCGTCCTCTGCATTCACAGCCAGATATTCCCACAGTCGGGCGGGCGACACGCCCAGTCGGCGCGGACCGATCAGGTCATCGCGCGCGCAGCGGCGGCATGCCCGTGGAAGCCGAATGACGTCGCCTTCGCGAGGTATTCGTCCGCCAGCGCACGATAGGCCTTTTCGTCGCGCTTCGCCCGCGCGATCACAGCGCGCATCCGCAGCTCTTGCATCGCCATGGCGGTCATCCTGGCGATCGGAAATTCCGCCATCCGGTCGACGGCCGCTTCTGCGCGTTCGAGGTCGCCGTCCGCGCCGCGCGCCAATAGTGCATCGACGAGCACGCCGGTCGTCAGTGCCCACATGCCCTCGCCCGAATTCCACAGATTGTTGTCGAAAACGGCGTCGAGCAAGGCGATGGCGCCGTCGAGATCTCCGGCCTTCGTCATCATCTCGGCGGTAATGGTGTCGATGGCGCCCAGCATCGAATGGCTGAACCGTTCCTGCAGGATGTCAGCCTTGACCTGAGCGAGCAACGCGAGGCCCGCCTCGGACGCGTCGCCTCCTGCGGCAGACCAGGACATTGCCTCGGGCGGTACGCGACATGATCACCGCGACGTCGTCGCCGGATCGCTCCGCTCGCTCGAGTGCGTCCGCCGTATCCCGCAATGCCGCCTCGTCCGCGGGCAATATCCAGGGCACCGCAACGACATACGTGTAGAACATCACGCCGGCGAGCGTTGCGACGTCGGCGTCGCGCGCCATGGCTATGCCGCGGTCGAAATCGTCCTTCCAGCCGGGAAGTCCGAGACACCACCGTGCGGTGGCGCGAAAGGTGTGCGCCATCGCCAGCGGTGACCCGTAGATCATGTTCCCTTTGGTGGCATCGCCGTCGGCAAGGCTGATGACGCGCTCCGCCAACTCCAGAAGCTCCGTGCCCTCGCCGGCCTGGGACTTGGCGGCGAACGTCGCTATCTGAAGTCCGACGGTCAACTCCGGGTCGCCGATGGACTCGAGCAGTCTCAAATGCTCAGCCGCGAGCGGTATGCACTCCTCGCTGTGGGCCATCACCTTGTTTCCCACCAATCCCGTCATGCCGATCGCGAGCGAGCGCTTGTCACCGGCTTGTTCGCACAGTTCGCGGAGTTCGTCGTATCCAGTCTCCGCTCCGCTGCCCCCGACCCGAAATGAGCTCGCGCACAGTATGGTTCGTGGGGCGATGCGCATCGCCAGTCGATCGGACGTGGACTCCGGCATGCGGTCGGCGGCATCGCGCGCCTTGGACCAGCTTGTGTGTGCGGCAGCGATGTCGCGGTTGACCGCCCACGTCCCTGCCCGCATGTGCCAGCCGTATGCGGCCGCAAGATCGCCTGCCGCTTCCGTGTGCTCGGCGATCAGCGCGGCATTTGCATCCGCGGAATCAGGATCGCGCCGTTCGATCTCGGTGGCCAGCTTCTTGTGCAGGGCGGCGCGATCGGACTTGAGTTGCGATTCGTAGGCCACCGTGCGGATCAGCGGATGCCGAAAGACGTACTCCGCCTTCGGCGTGAACTTGATTTGGTCGATGAGCTCGGCCTGGATCAGTTGCGGAAGGGCGGTCTCGCCGACCAGCGTTGCCGGCAGCTCGCCGTCGAATTGCGAGCCGATCACCGATGCGGCGTTCAGGGTGCGCTTTGCGACGGCGTCCAACCGGTCGATGCGGGCGGCGATGGCGGCCTGCAACGTCGCGGGCACAGTCGCCTCCGCTGCTGTGCCGTCGGATCGATAGGCGCCCCGTTCGCCGTGCAGGACCCCGCGGCCCGCGAGGTCTCTGACGATCTCCTGCGCGAAGAACGGGTTGCCCGCCGCCCGGTCGGTGATCTGGGTCGTCAACGAGGCGAGCGAAGGATCTCCCCCCAGCATCTCGACGATGAGTGCGCCCGTTTCCGAATCGTTCAGCGGGGCAAGCGCGATCGTCTGCGACCCAGGTGTCGAGCTGAGCGGTCCGTGGTACTCGGGCCTGTACGTCATCAGCACAAGTGACGGTGTCCGCGGAATGACCGCGAGGAAGTCCGCCAAGAGCGACTCGCTGACCTGGTCGATCCAGTGCACGTCCTCGACGATGTAGACGGCGGGTGTCGAGCGGCCAAGCGACGCCCCGTTGACGAGAGCCGTCAGCCGGCGCCTGCGAGCATCCGGCGCGATGTCCGGCGACGGAACCGCTGGATCGCGGATGCCGAGAAGATCATCCAGAAGAAGCAGATCCTCGGCGTCCGCGTCGGCCGCGCGCTCTCGTAGTTGGGCACGGGCCACCCCGTCGGCGACCCCGTCGACGCCGAACGTGCCTCGAAGCAGCCGCGATACGGCATGGAAGGGGATCTCGTTGGCGTGAGACTCGCAGAACGACGAATACACCGCGACTCCGCGGCCGGCGGCGATGGCCGCCAACTCGGCGACCAACCTGCTTTTGCCGACGCCGGGCGGAGCGACCAGCCCGACGACGGCTCCTGAGCCGGTGATCGCCCGGTCAAGCACACCGGTCAGCGCGGCCAGTTCCCACTGTCGGCCAACCAGTGTCGTGTCGCGGCCGCCGATGGACCGATGCTCGGTGACACCCAGCAGCCGTCGCGCAGGCACCGGCCGTTCGGTGCCCTTGATCGTGACCGACTCCGGTTCGCCGAGCACGACGACGCCTTCGACAAGCCGCGCGGTGGGCTCGCTGAGCATCACTCCGCCGGGCGGCGCCGCCGACTCCATCCGCTGCGCCATGCCGACCTGCTCACCGATCGCCGTATAGGCGCCCGCACCCGAACCGATTTCCCCGGCGATCACTTCCCCCGAGTTCAGACCGACGCGCAGAAGCAGTTCGACTCCGTCGCGATCGTTGATGTCGAGCGCCAGCTGCTTCGCCTGCATCTGAAGGTCCAGCGCGGCCAGGCAGGCCCGAAAGGCATGGTCCTCCAACGCGACTGGGGCCCCGAACACCGCCATGATGCCGTCGCCGGTGAACTTGTCGACTGTGCCCGCGTACCGCTGAACCGCGGCGGTTGCGTGCTCCATCAATTGCGCCATGATCTCGCGAAGTCGCTCGGCGCCCACCGCGGCGGCGATGTCCATCGAATGCACCACGTCGGCGAACAGCACCGTCACCTGCTTGTACTCCGCCGCAGCCTCCGGCCGACCGACCGGTGAACCGCATCCGTGGCAGAAGAGCGCATTCTGCAGCGGTTCGGTGCCACACGTAGAGCACACCGCCGTCATTCGGCCTCCCCAGAAACGGTTGCGTCAATTGATTCACAGCCTGGTCGTTTGTGTAGGCCGAAATACGGCAATTCGGACACCCATGATCGGAAAGCTTCGCTCCGTCGTCCTCGACACAAGGGATCCCGCCGGTCTCGCGGAGTTCTACGGCGGTGTACTCGGCGGCACCGTCCAACACGTGGATGAGACCTGGTCGGTGGTGACCGATGCGCAGGGTCGACGGTTCGCCTGCCAGCTGTCGCCAGAACACGAGCCGCCGCTGTTTCCCGATCCGCGGGGCTCGCAGCAGTTCCACCTCGACATCGAGGTGGACGACATCGAGGGCGCGGAGCGCGAGGTGGTGGCGCTTGGCGCCACAAGGGTGGCGGACGCCCACGGCGAGGATCGGTTCCGCGTGTACCGCGACCCGGCGGGACACACGTTTTGCCTGGTGTGGGGCATCACGCCGGAGGATGTCTGACGGGGTTGTGACAAGCGTGGCGGCGAGGAATGGAAAAGCCGCCGCGGTGGTAACCAGAAACCATGGTGGCACCGGGTTTCATCGCCATCGGCAGTGGTCCGGCAGGGCTGGCCGCTGCGGAGACGTTTCGCCAGAAGCACCCGAACATTCCCGTCTCGCATCCTGACCAGTGACCCCGCACTGCCGTACGCCAAACCGCATCTGAGCAAGTCCTACCTGCGCGGCCGTCACCCCAAACTCGACCTGCACACGCCGAGCTGGTTCATGCAGAAAGGCATCCAGCTGCACCGCGGAATCACCGTCGACCACATCGACCTCGACGAACGCGAAGTCGTCACGGTCGCAGGCAGGCGCTACGGCTACTGGCATCTGGTGCTCGCACAAGGCTCCACACCCGTCCCGCTCGCCCTTCCCGGCGCAGAAGCGGCACTGTCCCTTCGATCGTTCGCCGACGCGGTCGTCCTTCGGATGGCAGCCAAGAACTCCGACTCCGCCGTCGTCGTCGGTGGCGGCCTGATCGGGTGCGAGGCGGCGACATCGCTTGCTGCCCGCGGCGTTGCGACGACCATGGTCGAGGCGGAGCCGGTTCCCGTGCAGCGCAGATTCGGCGTCGAGGCCGGTGAGCGCGTGGCGAAGATGTTGTCCGACATCGGTGTTCGGTTCATCGGCATGGCCAGTGTTGCCGCCATCGACGACGGCGAAGTCACGCTGGATGACGGGAGGGTCCTGGAGTCCGAGCTCGTCGTCTCCGCCACCGGTGTACGTCCCGACAGCCGCCTCGCCGCCGCGGCGGGTCTCGACATCCAGGACGGTCGCATCGTCGTCGACGGGCACATGCACACAACGGTGCCCAACGTGTATGCCGCCGGTGACGTCGCGCTCGCCTTCAATCTCACCGCGGCACGACGGATACGGTCCGAACACTGGCGCGACGCGACCGAACAGGGCCGCATCGCGGGAGCGGTCGCTGCCGGCTACTCCGCCGCATGGACCACCGTGCCCGAATTCTCGTGCTTCATAGGGAATTACACATTGAGGTACCGCGGCTGGGGCACGGATTTCGAAGCTGCCGCTCTGGAGGACAACCGCGACGGGTTCACCGTGACCTACCGCTCGGACAACCGTGTCGTCGGCGTACTGACCGCTACAGCCAGTCGCGGCGCTTGAAGGTCCAATAGAGCAGCAGCACGATGATGACGATCAGCGCCGTGCTGGTGACGAAGCCGCCGAACGTCTCGAGGCCGGGGTAGTCGACGTTCTGCCCGTAGAACCCGGTGATCGCCGTAGGCACCGCGATGATCGCCGCCCATCCGGTGAGCTTCTTCATCACCTGGTTCAACCGGGCGTCCTGCAGCGACAGGTTCGTCTCGAACACCGTTGTGACCATGTCCCGCAACGATTCCGTCCACTCCGACACCCGCAGCACGTGGTCGTAGAGATCGGCGTACAGCGGGTCGAGCTCCGGTGCGGTCTTGGCGTCGAGCCTGCGGTGCTGGATCGCGTTGACGACCTCGCGCATCGGAAGCACAACCCGTCGCAGCTCGACGAGGTCCTTGCGGAGCCGGAATGTCTTGCGCTGCAGCCCACCACGTGGAGTGTTGTTCTCGAAAAGGTCGTCCTCGAGAGCTTCGATGCCATCGTCGAGGGCCTGCACCGCCTCGAAGTGCTCGTCGACGATGACGTCGAGAAGGCCGTGCACCAACGCCCCCACCCCGTACTCCTGGCCGCCGAGTTCGTCGAAACGCTGAGAGACGGTGTCGATGTCGTACCAGGGCGACAGTCGCACGGTGATGAGGCCGCGCGGCAGCACGAACCCGGAGATCCGGTGAAGCTCGAGCGACGATTCGGTGTCGTCGGCTGGGCTCCCTGCACGAGACCGCGTACACCGTGAAGAAGGTGTGCGTCCGGTACACCACGGTCTTGGTGCGCTCGGCCTCGCCGATGGCGTCCTCGACTGCCCAGCTGTTCAGCCCGAGTTCCTGCGCGAGGTCGGTCAGCGCCGCCTCATCGGGATCGAAGATGTCGCACCACACCAGGGTGTCGTCCTCGACGAGGTAGTCCGAGATCGACGAGAAGTCGAAATCGTCCTGCGGCTTTCCGCCGCGCCACACCCGCCCTCGAACGTCGGTCACTCGTCCATCATGTCAGCGGGCAGGCGGTGCCCAGCCGAAACCGTCGAGAACCGACGTCACCCCGACCTTCCACCGTCGCTCGATCTCGCCCGATGTGCCCAGCCAGCGACCGGCCTCCTGCACCGCCAAACCCTGTGCCAGCGCGAGCAATACGTGTGCGATGTCCATCGGATCCCCGCCGAGCAGACCCTTGTCGACGCAACGCTGAATCCGGCCGACGAAGATCTCACGGACGGCCGCACCGGCAGCCAGCTCGTCGGCGCCCGGTTCGAAGTCGGCGAACGGACGCGAGAACATCACCTGCGCGAGCTTGGGATAGGCGCGGCAGAACAGCCGGAACACCGGCACCAGCCGCTCGAGATCGCCCAGCGCATCGTCGGTCTGGGGAATCTTGGCCAGCTCGGCGCCAAGAAGCCGGAAGCCTTCGAAGAACATCGCCCGCACCAGGCCGGCCTTGTCGTCGAACAGCTCGTACACCGCGGGCACCGACGTGCCTGCCCGCTCGGCCACCCGGCGCGTGGTGAACCGCGCGATGCCCTCCTCGGCCGAGCGTGGTGATCGCGACCTCGAGCACCCGATCCCGAAGCTCGGGCGTGCGCTGCTTCGCCCTCGGCATGGCAGCGGCCTAGCTGGCGGCGAATTCCGCGGCAAGCCCGTCGATTCCGGCCTGGATCGCAGCCAGCGCCGATTCGCGTGCCTTCAGCTTGGTCGCCAGATGCGCACGGGCATTCAGCGTCGCGGCGGCGTCGGCCGCCACCTCCTGTGCCCGTGCGAGCACCTTGTCGGCGTCGACGATCTCGTCGAGCCAGCCTGCCGCGATCGCCTCGTCGCCGACGAACGTCGACGCCAACGCCGTGCCGCGGTGGAACGCCGCGGGCGTCAACCGCATCCGCATGATCTCGATCGCCGAGATGGGAATCGTCATCCCGATCGCCACCTCGATGGCCTGGCACCGCGACTTCGGGGCGCCGACGCGGTGGTCGCCGCTGAGCAGAAGGAACGAGCCCATCGCGATGGCAGGGCCCGTCGCGGCCATGATGACCGGCTTGGGAAACGTCAGGCAACGCTTGGACAGTTCGAAGCCGCCTGCCAGCATCGCCAGCGCCGCGGCAGCGTCGCCGGACTGGAAGACCGACAGGTCGAATCCGCCGCTGAACACCCGCTGGTTGCCCGCGAGCACGACGGCCTTCGCGTCGTCCTTCTCGGCGCGGTCGAGCGCCTCGTTGACCGCGGCCTGCATCGTCGGGCCGAGCACATTGACCTTGCCGTCGTCGAGCGCGATCGTCGCGACGGATTCGTTGAGCTCGTAGTTCACCGGGCTGGTCATCGGGCCTCCCTCGACGTGCGCAGACGTGCGCTTTCGTTTCAGATCGATGTTACGAAACGATGTTACGAAAGCCAAACGCCGGGTCGGCGCGTTGCGTCAGCCGCCGCCGAGGCCGCGCCGATGCCTGCCGTTGATCACCCGGGTCTGGGCGTCGTCGTCGTCATACGGCGGCTCGTCGTCGTACGGAGCCGGCGGATCGTCGTACTCGGGTGGCAGGCCCTCGAACCGCTGCTGCTGCTGAGGCTGGCTCTGGTTCTGGTAGCGAGGCTGCTGTGACGGAAGCTCGGAGACCAACACCGGTGCGGACTCGGCCTCGGGTTGCGGTGGTGTCCTGCTGTTCGGTGAACTGGCCGCGGTAGCGATCGCGTTGTTCGTTGGCCGCGGCGTTGATCTTGTTGATCTCGGCCTGCAGCGCCTCGTGGCGGCTCTCCGTCGTGGCGTAGTGGTAGTACGTCAGCAGACCGCGCAGCAGCTCCAGCTTCTGCTTCTCCTGGCGCGCGAGGTCGTGCTTGGTCAGCAGTTCGAGCCGTTCGACCGGATGCAGCGTGTTCCAATCCAGCACGGCGGGCGTGCGGTACTGGTGCCGCTTCGACTTCGACTTCCCCTGACGCGAAGACTTCGGCTCGCCGTAGAACGTCACCGCGCCTGCGAACCGCGACCCGATCGACTCGCCGAGCTGCTTGCGGTCCAGCGCCGAATCCCACACCGTGCGCCACTCCTGCGACGGGGCGAGATACGGAATCTCGGCGGGCAGTTTCAGCGGGACGATGTCGACGTAGTTGTCGGCGTCGGCGCTCTCGTAACGCGCCACGGTCGGCGGCGACGCGAACTCCAACTGGACTCCGTAGGCCGGCTTGTGGCCGAAGTTCTTCACCACCAGCTCGACGAGATGCCAATCCGACGCGCTCGGCTCCATGTACATCGCGACGTTCGGCTGCGACACGTCCTCGGTCTCGTGCTTGGCCGACTGGAACTGGCGCCATGCGTAGACGAGTGCGGCAATCGTGATGACGACCGCCAGCCAGGCGGCCATCGCGGTCCACGCGCCGGGGGAGAGATTTGCAATATCTGAGGCGCGTTCGTCGAACCAATCCGTAATCCCCACGCGTCTCTTTTACCATGGTCTGCTGCGAAGATCAGCATTCGATAAGGCGCTCACCGCAAAATTTGCTGTGACGGCAATTTCTTGTGAGTTAGATGAGGCTGAAGTGCCTCACGAGGTTGTTTGCCCAGATTGCCGACATTTACGCTGTCGCGCCGGTGCGAATCATCGAGGCCAAATCCTCGCGGTCGGAAATATCGAGTTTGATGCACGCCCGATAGAGATGACCTTCGACGGTGCGCACCGAAACCACCAGGCGGTCGGCGATCTCCTTGTTGCTCAGACCGGCGGCCACCAGGTTGGCGATCTCGCGCTCGCGAACGGTCAACGGCAGCGGGTGGGCGGCCAGCTCGAGGGCGGGCGTGCGGATCCCGCCGCACTCGGCGGCGAGCCGGGTCGCCGCGGCCGCGGCCTCCACGCTGCGGCGCCTGTCGTCGGAGGCCTCGAACGCCACCGCCGCCTGCGCTGAGGCATCGGCGGCCGACAGCAGTGCGCCGATGTGCTCGAACTGGTGCGCCGACTCGCACACCTTCACGGCGTCCCGGTCGCGGACGGCCGAGGCGTGCGCTGCGATCGCCGACGCCAGCAGGCCGCCGGTGGTCGAGGCGAGATCGGCCAACCGGTCAAGGCAGGTCTGGTCGCCGAACCGCACCGCGTCGTGCAGCGCAAGCATCTCGATCGCGCTCTGCTGTGACTCCGACGCCAGCCGTGCCGCATCGAGCGCGAGTTCGATTGCGGCGCTGACGTTTCCTTCAGCGGCGGCCAGCCACGCCTCGGCGATGCGCAGCTGCGGGGCGAACACCGCGACGTGCTTACCGCTTCTGGTCCGCAGCTCGGCCACCATCGTGGCGCCCGCGTCCGCGCGGCCGAGCGCGCAATACGACTGTGCGAGCAGCAGACGCGCAGGGAAGCTCCACGACGCCGCCGACTCCGATGTCAGCGCGGCCACGGTCTGCTCCATGCGCGAGACGGTGTCGGCGAAGCGGCCGCGGCCGAGTTCGACGGTGCCGACGAGCACGTTGGCCATACCCCACGCCAGGTACTGACCCGCCGATGTGATGCGCACGATGTCCGCGGATCGCCTTGCGGCGGTGTCGAAGTCACCGCTCAGGGCAAGTGCGCGGACTTCGCCGAACGCCGTCAGGTAGCGCAGCAGCCCGTCGACCTTGTCGTCGATCTGATGGCCCCGCTCGGCGACCGCCTCGACCTCCTCGCCGCGGCCCATCAGCGCGAGCGCCAGCGCGCCGCCGAACACCGCCCATTCGACGGCGGCCGCCGACGCGTCGGGGCTCGCGAGCACCAGCTTCGACAGCTCGACGGCCTCGGAGAGTTGGTTCTCGAACAGACGGGACGCCGACGCGACGCCTGCGACGACCAGTTTGAGTCCAGGGTGAGCGACCCTGTCGCACAACAGGTCAAGCACCTCGTCGGCGCCCTCGGCGTCGCCCATCGACCAGTGCAGGTTCGCGATCCGCACCAAACCCCACCGCACCAGCTCGAGTTCGTTCATCTTGTCGGGGTCGAACGCGTTGAGCGTCTCCTCGGCTTCTGCCGAATTGCCCTGCCACAGCAGCGAGCGCGCCAACAGCTCACTGGCGACCAGCCCGCCGCCACGGTTCACCGCCGCGCGGGCCAGCCGTTCGCCGAGCGTCACGTTGGTCAACGCGATCGCATCCCGCGCCGCGGACACCAGCAGGTCGACATCGGGCGACTCGTCGCTGTCGAGGGTCAACTCCGCCAACCGAATTCGGTCCGCTGGGCTACGCAACGACTGGCCCTGCAGCGCGCGCACCACCTCGCCGCGCAGCCGCCGCGCCGCCGCCATCCCCAGCCTGCGGCGGATGACCTCACCGAACAGCGGATGGTTGAACCGCACCTCGATGCCGCTGTTCTCTTCGACGCGGATCAGGCCGCGGTTCTCCGCCTCCTCGACGGCGTCGACCCCGCAGACGCCGCTCAACGTGTCGAGGTCGAGCGGCTCGCAGAACGTCAGCAGCCGCAGCGCGTGCAGCACGTTGTCGGGCAGTTGGTCGACGCGGCTGTCGAGCAGCGACGCGAGCTCCGACGTGACGGCGGTGCGGCCGCGCAATTGCCACACGCCGCGGACCTGACGCAGCGTGCCCGCCTCCAGCGCACCCTCGACGAGATGCTTCACGAACAACGCGTTGCCGCCCGAGGACTCCCACATCAGGTCGGCGGACAAGCCTTCGACCCGGCCGCCGAGCGCCGACTCGATCAGCGTCACGCACTGCGCCTTGGTGAACGGCATCAGGTGCAGCCGTTGCAGATAACCGTCCTTCCACAGCGACGTGATCGCATCGGGCACCGTTTCACCGGACCGAACGGTGGCCACGATGCGCACGGAGCCGTCAAGAGCCAGCTGATGCAGCAGCGTTGCCGACAGCTGGTCAAGCAAATGCGCATCGTCGACGCCGATGACCGAATGTCCTTCGGAGATAATCGTTTCGCGTGCCGCCGCCAGGAATGCGACCGGATCTCGGGAGGTGGCCGCGCCTACCAAGTGCGCAAACACGCCGAGTGGGATGCTGCGAGCGGATTCGGTGCCCGCGACCCACCGCACGCGCGTCGGAAGTGCCTGTGTGACCAAGCGAGCAAGCGTTGTTTTGCCGACACCGGCGTCTCCGACCAGAACGATGCCGCAAACGCCTTGTTGGTCGACGAGCGCTGAGTGGATGGTCGCGAATTCATCCTCGCGCTGGACGACCGGCCAATTCTTGGCCATAACGTGCGACTTTACTCCTGCGTCAACGGTCGCAGACGGTCTTTGCGTTCGCGAATCAGTGCCTGCGGCACTGCGTTTGAGCTACGACGCGACGGCCGCGAGTTCGTCGGCTTTCGGCGCCACCTTCACCAGGGGCGCGGTGTCGGGCACCGGCAGTCGTTCGGCGCGTGCCGCCCAGTCCAGATCGGACCAGACGATGTGCCACGGCAGCCTGCGCCAGTAGTCGGGATTCGCGCGCAGATACATTTCGACGCTTGCGTGGACGAGTGCGTCGTTGGGCACCGTGCGGAACCGCAGCGATCGCGCGCCTTCTGCGAGTGCGTCACGTTCGGTCGGTGCGGGGGCGCGGGCCGTGAGTGTGTCGCCGAAGATCGCGCCTGCCTTGACCGCACCGTCGATCATCCAGTCGAGCGTGATGTCCGCCAGTGGCCAGTACGCGTTCGGCCCGCCGACCACATCGCAATGTGCGCCGCGGAACCAGACTTCCTCGATCGTGTCGTCGTTCCGGCCGACGCGGCATTCGCCGAACGGTCCACGACCGCCGTCGATGGCGATCGCGTGACGGCCCGAGACGACGTTGCCCAGCCAGTCCTCATCGCAAAGTGGCGGCGTCCCAGGCACTTTCACGGTGTCCCACAGGCCGAGGAAATGCACAGGCACGGCGACGTCGTCGCGGCCCTCGAGCGCGCAGGCCATGCGATGGATGTGGCGCCAGTCCTCGGTCGTCCGGCTCTGCGCGGGCAGCGAATAGGCGGCCAGCGCGTACTCGACGACGTTGTCCTCGCGGTCGGCCATCATCCCGACGGTGCCGAGCATCCTGGCCAGTGCCCGCGCGCAGTACGCGCCGCGGCCCGCGCCAAGCAGGAAGATCCGGTCGCCGGTCTCCCAGTGCTCGGCCAGGTAGAAGTAGGCGTCGATGACGGATTCGCGGGCGGCGGCCGCGACGTCCTCCACGCCAGCGGCGGGCAGCGGGGTTGAAGAGCCGCGGAGAGTTGAGCGCGGCCGCGCCGGCGTCATACCAGGTGAGCTGGCGTTCGTCGGCGCTGTCGTCCAGCAGCCGGAACAGGGTTTCGGCGTTTGTCGCGTCGCGGGCACCCTGACGATTGGTTGTGCTGTCGAAGCACAAGACGAGGTTCTTCATAGCAAACTCCCAGACCGCACGCCCCAATGACTAGAGGCGTTGACAGTGAGAGTTTGCCAGGCGATCGCTGTCGTGTCTTGCGTATCGCACTACTCGACTAATTCGCCCTGCGATTTTCCGCGGTGAGTAAGCCCGCCTGACACGAATTCAGTGGCCGGTCCCGTGGCTGTTGTGCCATATCGACAGGGAGGGCCGCGGAAGTGTCCAGCTCACAGCGAGGATGCGTCAAGCACCAGGTTCGCTGCGCGACCCTGTTGCGGGTGCGCTGGCCGTTGCTGTAGTGATTCAAGATTGACGCGCGCGATCCATTTGTCGCGCTACAGAGCAACCGCCAACCCCGCCGCGGCTACGCGACGGGCAGCACGACCCCCGGGCTGATCGGGTCGGCGTGCAGTTCGACCGACTCGGGCAGGGTGCCGGGCGGAACGTCGTAGGCCAGTCCGACCTCGGCCTGGGCGCCGGGCGGGAGGTCCACGAAGCCGCCGCCGACGTAGAAGGTGGCCTCGTCGTCGATGGTGAACTGCTGCCCCGCCGCGTTGAGCTTCTGGAAGGTGCCGAGGAACTGACCGGGGTCGGGGCTGGTGTTCTGCACGGTCAGGCGGACGACGATGAACTCGCCCTGCGCGTCCTTGGTGAGGAACTCGTTCTCGGTGTCGGTGATGGTGGTACCGGTCTCGACGCCGACGACCGTGAACGTCAGCGGACCGTCGGTCGCACTACCCGCGGGCGGCGGAGGGAGCGGCGTCTCGCTCGCGGTGGACTCCTCCGACGGCGTCGTCTCTTCGACTGTGGTGGTGGAGGTTTCGGTGGTGGGGGATGTCAGGTCGACGGTGTCGGGCTTGTGGATGACGAACGCGTACACCGCGGCGAGGACCAACACGAGCAGCAGCGCGGCGACGGCACCGCCGAAGCCCATGACGAGTTTGCGGTTGTCGACCGGAGCCGCCGGTTCCGTGCCCGTCGGTGGGTCGACGAAGGCGGGCTCGGGCGGGGTCGACGTCGTGGCATCCGCGTACGGCGCCGACTCGGGCGTCGGGTCGGACCAGTCCCGCAGCGACACCTTCGCAGTCGGCTGTTCGGTGAGCGGCAGCGGCGGCGCAGCGGGCGGCGGCTCGGAGGGCGGCTCGGAGGGTGGCTCGGCGGGCGTTTCGGGAGTCGGCACAGGGGTCGGCTCCGGTGTCGGTGTCGGTTCCGACGCCCAACTGGGTGTCGCCTCCGGCTCGAGCGGTGGCGGTTCGAAGGTCCACTCCCGCAGCGGCACCTTGGTCGTCGGCTGGTCGGTGATCGGCACCTCGGGCTCGGGCGCTGACGGCGGCTCGGCCTCAGCGTCCGCGGCGCGGTGAGCACCCTCGTGCGCGGGGGATGACGGCGCGGCAGGCGGTTCGGGCGCCGAGGGCGGCGTAAACGCTTGGGGAGGCTCGGGCGCCGCCGGAGCTGCGGGCTCCTGGATCGGCGACCGATGCTCGGTCCACCCCCCGCCGTCCCAGTAGCGGAGCTGACCGGCCTGCTCGGGATCGGGATACCAACCTGCGGGGGTAGGTGGTGTCGTCATCGAGTGGGTTCCCTCCCGGTGGTGCGCCCGCAGGCGCTCATACACGGCTGCATCGCCGTGGTCAGCACCCTACTTAAAGATCAGCCGCCCATCAGCATTCGCCACTGATCCAGGTTGCTCGCCCGGTAGACGTAATTGGTGCGGCGCACGTCCGACAGCGATGCGCTGGGCTCCGTCGAGTACCAGTGACCCGGATACACCGTCGGGTCGCCGGACAGCTTGGCGAGCTGCTGCAGGCTGCGGAACATCTCGTCGACGTCGCCGCCGGGAAAGTCGGTGCGGCCACAGCCCTCCAGGAACAGCGTGTCCCCTGCGACGAGCATCCCGTCGAGCAGGAAGCACTGGCTGCCCGGCGTGTGGCCGGGGGTGTGGAGCAGCTCGATCTCGACGTCGCCGATGGTGACCTTGTCGCCGTGCTCATGAGCGGTGAGGTCGCTGCGGGCGATATCTGTGACGCGCGAAACCCATTCTGCCTCAAGGCTGTTGACGTGGACGGGCACGCTCTGGCGCTCCAGCAGCTCGGCAAGGCCCTTCAGCTCGAAGCCCATCATCGAGCCGCCGACGTGGTCGGGGTGGTGATGGGTGACGAGCACGCCGGACAGCTTCTGGCCGTCGGCCTCCAGGATGTCGACGAGGTCTCCTGCGGCGTAGGCCGGGTCGACGACGACGGTGTCGCCGGTCTCGCGGTCGCCGATCAGATAGGAGAAGTTGCGCATCTGCTGGGCGATCACGTCGGATTGCGCGAAGTCGCGGCCGGACAGCAGTTGCCGAAAGTAGAGGCGTTCGCTCATGGCCCCAGCCTAGGGAGGGTCAGCTGTCGCGGTGCAGCCGCACCATGCGGGTGGTGCTGCTCTCGTCGAGGTCGGCGACGTCGCTGCGCGACCGCAGGAAGTCGCTGAACGAGCGGAAGCCCAGCGACTTCTCGGAGAACGACGGGTCCATGCGCTTCATCTGCGCCTTCACCGCCGAATTGTGCAGCCAGTCGGCGTCGTCCTTCTCGTGGCCGATGCGCAGTGCCCGCTCCAGCAGACCCGTCGCGGCGGCCTGCGGGTCCGCGGGCTCCGGCTCGTCGTCCGGCGCCGTCGACTTCGCGCGTTTGGTGGCCTTCTTGGCCGGTGCGGGCGGAGGTGTGTCGATGCCGGGCAGCGCGTCGTAGGTGACGAACTCGTCGCAGGCCGAGGCCAGCGATCGGCTGCTGGCGCCTGCCACCCCGATGCCGACGACGTAGCGGCCCAACCGTTTACACCGCTGCGCGAGCGCTATGTAGTCGGAGTCGCCGCCGACGATCACCACATGCGTCAGGTCCGGCAGCCGGAACATGTCCTCGACGGCGTCGACCGCGAGCCGGATGTCGGCACCGTTCTTGCCGTAGGCGGCCGCCGGGAAAAGCTGCACGAGATCGACTGCCCGGCCAACGAGTTGGCTCTGGTACTCGGCGTTGACGTCGGACGACCAGTCGGCGTAGGCCCGCGTCAGCACAAGCGTCCCGAACGACGACGCGAAATCGATGATCGCGCCGATGTCGACGGTGGCCCGTGTCAGCTTGTCCTTCTCGAGACCGCGCGACTTGTCCTTCTGGAACGAGCTGCGCCCGTGCACCTGGTCGTAGCGCGAGATGACGATGTTGTCGAAATCGAGGTACACCGCCACGCGCGGGATTTCTGCTGCTGAGACGGTGTCCGGCATTGGTCTGTCCTACCACAGCCGCGACCGCTCCCCGGGCCCCTGCAAACTCCATCGTTATTGCTCCGCAGCCCGTGGACCTGCGTTATTGTCCGTTAGCGCGTGCTAACTAATTAGCCCAGAGAAAGGTCGCAACCCGTGACCACACCTGCTGGTTGGTATCCGGACCCCGAAGGAACGGGCGGCCAACGCTATTTCGACGGCCGATCGTGGACCGACCATCGGTCGCCGCCCGCGCCTGCCGCCGCCTTCGAGGCGCCCGCACTGGACGCGATGCAGGCCGCGCCGCAGAAGTCGGGGCCGAACGGGAAGGTCATCGCGGGCATCGTCGCCGCGGTCGCTGTCCTCGTCGTCGTCGGCGTCGCCGCCGTCTACCTGACCATGAAGACCGACGTCGGCGATGCCACCGTCACCCACAAGCCTTCCGATGCGTCGGCCCAGACACCCGCCGTCGCATCCGACCCCGAAACCGGCAGCGAGGCCGGCGTCGAGGCGCCCACGCTGGAGAATCAGGCCTCGAGCGTCGGGCAGGCGGTGCGCGACGGCAACTTCGAGTTCGTCGTCACCGGTGTCGACCGCGCCGCCGTCGTCGCCGATCCCGAGTTCCCCGACCTGCAGAAGGCGGCCGCGGGCGAGTTCGTGATGGTGAACATGAAGGTCACCAACGTCGGCGCCGAACCCGAGACGTTCTTCGCGTCGTTCAACACGCTCTCCGACGGGACCACCGAGTTCACGTCCGACGACGAAGCCTGGATCTATCTCGGCAATACCCTTGCCGACCTCAACCCGGGCGATTCGATCGACACCGCGGTGGTTTTCGACGTGCCGGTCGGCACCGACCCCGAGTCCATCGAGCTGCACGACGGGCCGTTCTCCGAGGGCGTAGTCGTTGGGCTGTAGAACGGTTTGGCGACCTAAACGGCGAGAATGTACCCTCTTTAAGGCCCACGAGCATGACTGCGCGGGGTCAGGCCCCCTTAGCTCAGTCGGTAGAGCGTTTCCATGGTAAGGAAAAGGTCAACGGTTCGATTCCGTTAGGGGGCTCGGTGGCCGCAAGCTAGTAGGTGGCACCCGGATGGCGGTGTAGCTCAGCTGGTTAGAGCGCACGACTCATAATCGTGAGGTCGGGGGATCGAGTCCCCCCACCGCTACTGGCAACAACGAACCCGTGAAAGAGGGCAGCTGACGTGGCGTCCAGTACAGACGTAAGGCCGAAGATCACTCTGGCCTGCGAGGTGTGCAAGCACCGTAACTACATCACCAAGAAGAACCGCAGAAACGATCCCGACAGGCTCGAGATCAAGAAGTTCTGCCCGAACTGTGGAAAGCACCAGGCTCACAAAGAGTCGCGCTGACCGAACGGTTTGGGACGTTGCTGAGGACTTAGGTAGGTTAACTAACCGTGTCGTCATCGTTTCTGGACAAGCTGGTCGGGCTGCACTACCGCTATCCCGACCACTACGAGGTAGGCAGGGAAAAGATCCGCGAGTACGCGGTGGCCGTCAAAAACGACGACGACTCGTTCTTCGAGGAGCCTGCCGCGGCCGACCTCGGCCACTACGCCCTGCTGGCGCCGCTGACGTTCATCTCCGTCTTCGGCTACCGGGCGCAGCTGGCCATGTTTCAGACCAACAACATCGCCATCGCGGACGCCAAAATCGTCCACGTCGATCAGGAGCTCAAGTTCCTGGTGCCGATCAGGGCAGGCGACCGCCTCTACTGTGATGTGCACGTGCACTCGACCCGGCAGTCGTTCGGCGCCGACATCATCGTGAACAAGAGCATCGTGACGAACCACAGAGGCGAAGTGGTACAGGAGTCCTTTACGACCCTTGCGGGCCGTACGGGCCAAGACGGAGAAGAAGGTGGCTTTAACGATGGCACTGCGTGAGTTCGATTCGGTGAAGGTGGGTGACCAGCTTCCCGAGAAGGTCATTCCGCTGACCCGGCAGGACCTGGTGAACTACGCGGGTGTGTCGGGCGACCTCAACCCGATCCACTGGGACGACGAGATCGCCAAGCAGGTGGGCCTCGACGTCGCGATCGCGCACGGCATGCTCACCATGGGCCTCGGCGGCGGCTACGTCACCTCCTGGGTCGGCGACCCGGCCGCGGTGACCGAGTACAACGTCCGCTTCACCGCGGTCGTACCGGTGCCCAACGACGGCGTCGGCGCCGAGATCACATTCACCGGCAAGGTGAAATCCGTTGAGCCCGAGACGAAATCGGTCACGATTGCGCTGTCGGCGACCAGCGGCGGGAAGAAGATCTTCGGCCGCGCAGTTGCAAGTGCGAAGCTGGCGTAACGGATGGCTATAAAGACCGACATCCTTGGAATGGTTTTCGAGCATCCCGATTACTTCGTGGTCGGCCGCGAGAAGATTCGCGAATACGCCGCCGCGATCAAGTCCGACGATCCGTCGCACTTCGAGGAAGCGGCCGCCGCCGAGCTGGGCTACCAGTCGCTTGTGGCGCCACCGACGTTCATCTCGACGTTGGCGCTGATCATGCAGCGGGAATTCTTCCGGCAGGTCGACACCGGTTTCGAGACCATGCAGATCGTTCAGGTGGACCAGAAGTTCCTGTACCACAAGCCGATGCTGGCCGGGGACAAGGTGTTCGGCCGGATGGAGGTCATCTCCGTCAACGAGCGGTTCGGCGCGGATATCGTCCAGACCAGGAACTTGGCCCTCGACGAGAACGGCGACCTGTTCCTGGAGGCCTTCACGACGTTGATGGGTCACGAGGGCGACGACTCGATCTCGCTGAAGTACGACCTGGAAAGCGGCCAGATCGTGCGGACGGCCGACAGCGCGGAAAAGGCCGCCCCAGCGCCCGCTGCCGAGGGCGAAGCCAAGGCGGATTAGTAACAAAGACCAGGCCCGCTGTACACTCGGACCTCGGGATTTCCCAACAAAGCGCGCTGTCCGTCGGTTTGAAGATCGGCCGATCGGGGAGCGCGCGAATTGTGTAAGTCCTGGGCGGATGGCCTGCCAGCAGTGCCAGCAGTGTTATCCACGAAGGGGCGTAGCTCAACTGGCAGAGCAGCGGTCTCCAAAACCGCAGGTTGCAGGTTCAAGTCCTGTCGCCCCTGCTGAAGGCGAATACTCGACAAGTGTGGACACTGGTAGGTGACCACACAACACAGACGAAAGGCATGCGGTGAGCGACGAGCCCGAAGGCACCGGCGCCGTATCGACGCAGCCGGCGCGACCCACCGGTAAGCGGTCGCGGCGCGGCGGTGCCGACGACGCCGACACCTCGTCCGGCGCGCAGGAAGCCCCCGCGCTCGAGGACGCAGGTAAGGGCAAGAAGAAGACCAAGAAGGCGGCCAAGGGGCCGCGTCGCAACCCCATCGCGTACCTCATCAACTACCTGCGCGAAGTCATCGGTGAGCTGCGCAAGGTCATCTGGCCGAACCGCAAGCAGATGGTCACCTACACCATGGTGGTGCTGGTCTTTCTGGCGTTCATGGTGACGCTGATCGGACTGGTCGACCTCGGCGTTGCCAAGGTCGTGATGATGGTGTTCGGCTGACCTGACCTGGATATTGAGAGGACTGACAAGTGACTAGCTTCGACGGCGAAACGGCCGCGAGCGTGTCCGACGCGCTCGCAGAAGCCGCGGACCCAGCGACCGTGATCGCAGACGAGGCCGCCGAGTCTCTCGACGAGACCACCGCGGCCGAGGCCGTCGAGGATGCGCCTCTCGAGAACGGCGACGCTCCGGCGGAGCCCGCGGCGGACGACGACGCTCCGGCGGAGCCCGCAGCGGACGACGCCGCCGCCGCGCGAGCCTGTGGAAGACGAGGAAGAAGACCCCGCCGTCGCGCTCAAGAAGGACCTGCGCCTGCGGCCCGGCGAGTGGTACGTCATCCACTCCTACGCCGGCTACGAGAACAAGGTGAAGGCCAACCTCGAGACCCGCGTGCAGAACCTGGACGTCGGCGACTACATCTTCCAGGTCGAGGTGCCGACCGAAGAGGTCACCGAGATCAAGAACGGCCAGCGCAAGCAGGTCAACCGCAAGGTGCTGCCCGGCTACATCCTGGTCCGCATGGAGCTCAACGACGAGTCGTGGGGCGCGGTGCGCAACACCCCCGGCGTCACCGGCTTCGTCGGCGCGACATCGCGGCCGTCGCCGCTGACCCTGGACGACGTCGTCAAGTTCCTGCTGCCGCAGGGCGCGGCGAAGAAGGCCGCCAAGAGCACGTCGGGCGCCGCCTCGTCCGAGGCCACGCTGGAGCGTCCGGAGATCCTCGTCGATTTCGAGGTCGGCGAGTCGGTCACCGTCATGGACGGCCCGTTCGCGACGTTGCCCGCGTCGATCAGCGAGGTCAATGCCGAACAGCAGAAGCTCAAGGTGCTCGTGTCCATCTTCGGCCGCGAGACACCTGTTGAACTGACCTTCAACCAGGTCACCAAGATCTAGAGAGGAACACCAACACCATGGCCCCGAAGAAGAAAGTCATCGGGCAGATCAAGCTGCAGATCCAGGCCGGGCAGGCCAACCCCGCCCCGCCCGTCGGTCCTGCGCTCGGCCAGCACGGCGTCAACATCATGGAGTTCTGCAAGGCGTACAACGCCGCGACGGAGAACCAGCGCGGCAACGTCATCCCCGTGGAGATCACCGTCTACGAGGACCGCAGCTTCACCTTCAACCTGAAGACCCCGCCGGCGGCCAAGCTGCTGCTGAAGGCTGCAGGCGTGCAAAAGGGCTCGGGCGAGCCGCACAAGACCAAGGTCGCCAAGGTGACCTGGGATCAGGTGCGCGAGATCGCCGAGACCAAGAAAGAAGACTTGAACGCCAACGACATCGATCAGGCGGCCAAGATCATCGCGGGCACCGCCCGGTCGATGGGGATCACGGTCGTCTAGTTCGACGCAGATCTCGTGGGAGGGCCAGCTTCGGCCCGCCAACCACAACTCTGACTAAGGAGATACGAATGAGCAGGAACAGCAAGGCATATCGCGAAGCCGCCGAGAAGGTCGACCGGGAGCGGCTGTACACGCCGCTGGAGGCCGCCAAGCTGGCCAAGGACACGTCGTCGAAGAACCAGGACGCGACCGTCGAGGTCGCCATCCGGCTCGGCGTCGATCCCCGTAAGGCTGACCAGCTGGTGCGCGGCACCGTCAACCTGCCGCACGGCACCGGCAAGACCGCCCGCGTCGCGGTGTTCGCCGTCGGCGACAAGGCCGATGAGGCCACCGCGGCCGGCGCCGACATCGTCGGCAGCGACGACCTGATCGAGAAGATCCAGGGCGGATTCCTTGACTTCGATGCGGCGATCGCCACCCCCGATCAGATGGCCAAGGTCGGCCGCATCGCCCGCGTGCTCGGACCGCGCGGCCTGATGCCGAACCCGAAGACCGGCACCGTCACCCCCGACGTCGCCAAGGCGGTCAACGACATCAAGGGCGGCAAGATCAACTTCCGCGTCGACAAGCAGGCCAACCTGCACTTCATCATCGGCAAGGCGTCCTTCGACGATAAGTCGCTGGTCGAGAACTACGGTGCCGCGCTTGACGAGATCCTGCGGGCCAAGCCGTCGTCGTCGAAGGGTCGCTACCTGAAGAAGATCGTCGTGTCGACGACCACCGGCCCCGGCATCCCTGTCGACCCGGCCGTCACGCGCAACTTCTCCGAGGCCTAAGCCACCGAACGTGAAGTTATCGCGCACTTTTCGCCGATCTGTGTGCATCTAACTTCACGCTCGCGCTGGCGGTCGTCGTCGCACCCGTCGCCGCCGCCGAGCCCGCGACGGCGGAGCAGGCCGGCTTCGTCGACATCCGCAGCGTCATCCCCGACGCCGTCGTCGACCTGAAGTACGCGACGCCCGACAACTTCGTCGGCAAGCCGCTGTATCCGGCGGACGCGCGTTGCCTCGTTGACGAATCGCTGGCGCCGGGGCTCGCGAAGGCCGCCGAGGTGTTTCGTGCCCGCGGGGCGAAGCTGGTGTTCTGGGACTGCTACCGCCCGCACGCGGTGCAGGTCGAGCTGTTCACAGACACCCCCGACCCGAACTGGGTGGCGCGGCCGGGAACGACGGCGCGCAGCCACGAGTCAGGCCGCTCGGTGGACGTGACGCTGGTCGACGGCCACTACGGCTGGCCGATCGACATGGGCACCGGCTTTGACGACTTCTCCGCCAAGGCAAAGGCTTTCGCCACCGACGGCGTGACGCCCGCGCAGCAGGCCAACAGGAAGTGGCTGCGCGACGGGATGGCCGCGGGCGGTCTCACGGTGTACTCGGGCGAGTGGTGGCACTTCGACGGCCCCGACGCCGACGTGGGCAGGCCGATCCTCGACGTCCCGCTGACCTAGCCGCATTCGGCCAAGCGTCGAGCCAGGAAGGCACGGGCCGGGTCAGAACCCGCGAGCGGCAGAGCCTTTTCGTACCAGCTGCGCGCCTCGTCGATACGGCCTGCCCGCCGCAGCAGATCGGCGCGGATCGACGGCACAGTGCTCGATCGCGCCATGCGCGGATCGTCGGCCACCTCGGCCAGCGCAGCCAGCCCCGCAGTGAAGCCGTCCCGAAACCCGATCGCCAGCGCGCGATTCGCCCGCACTATCGGCGAATCCGCGAGCGCGAGCAGGCGGTCGTAGGCCGCGCAGATCGTCGCCCAGTCGGTCTGCTCCCAGCTGGGCGCCGTCGCGTGCACCGCGGCGATCACGGCCTGCGGCAGATACGCGCCGTCTGCGCCCGCGGCCAGCCGCAGTCGCTGCAATCCGGTGGCGATCCTGCCGCCGTCCCATCGACTGCGGTCCTGTTCGTCAAGCGGCACGAGAGCGCCGTCGTCGTCCACCCTGGTGGCCCGCCGCGAATCATGCAGCAGCACAAGAGCAGCCAACGCGTGCGCGTCACGCGACTCAGGCATCAGCGAACACAGTTCGGCGGCCAGCCGGACTCCCTCGTCGCAGAGCTCGTCGCGGATCGCCGACGGCCCCGCGGTCGACCAGTACCCCTCGGTGAACACCGAGTAGATGCAGCCGAGCACATGCGGTGTCCGCTCGGGCAACCGCTCGGCTGGCGGCACCCGCAGCGGGATGTTCGCGTGCCGAATCTTGCTCTTGGCCCGGGTGATTCGCTGACCCACTGCCGCTTCGGACTGCAGCAGTGCCCTGGCGATCTCCGCCACCGTGAGCCCAGAGATCAACCGCAGCGTCAACGCGAGCTGCGACGTCCGATCCAGCGCCGGATGCGCGCAGGTGAACATCATCCGCAGTTCGTCATCGCGGACCTGATGCGGGATGCCCGCGCGTTCGGTGCGGGCCCGAATATCGTCCACAACGGCAGCAAGTTCCTTTCCCGGCCGGACGGACTCGCGGCGCAACCGATCCAGCGCGCGGTTACGCGCCACCGTCACGACCCACGCGCCCGGATTGTCCGGCACGCCGTCGCGCGGCCAGACGCGCAACGCCTGGGTGAAGGCTTCCTGGACAGCGTCCTCGGCGACGGTGAGATCGCCCGACCAGCGTGCGAGCGCTGCGACAGCCGGACCCCATTCGCGGCGAAAGACGCTGTCCAGGTTGCTCATTGGCCGCTAGAGGCCGGAGACGCCCGACAGCCGCCGCAGCTCCACCGTCGTCGCCGGGATCATCGACGCGACCTTGACCGCCTCGTCGCGGTCGGCGGCGTTGATGTAGTAGAAGCCGTTGGCGACCTCGGCGCCCTCGATATACGGTCCGTCGGTCAACAGCACCTCGCCGTCGCGAACCCGTACCGTCGTCGCCGTCGTCGGTGGATGCAACGGTGCGCCGCCGACGGCTCGGTCGCCTGCGAGCTTGCCGAACTCGACGTGCGCCTTGATGCCCTCGTCCCACTGCGGGCTGCCCGGTTCGACGACGGAGCCCGGCGGCTCCAACAGAAGCGCTAGCCAGCTGTCGCTCGTCAACGGGGCACTCGCGGGCGAAAAGTGAACCATCGGCCACACCTCGACGCCACCGTGCTTGGCCGCGGGGATGTCACGGGCGAGTTCCAGCGCGTCGTCGAGGTTGTCCGCTTCGAAGACGTAGTAGCCGCCTGCGACCTCCGCGCTTTCGGCGAACGGTCCGTCGGTGACGGTCGGCGCGTCCTGGCCGCCGCGTGATCCGCACCCCTGTGGCAGACGGCTGCAGTGCGTCGCCGGCCAGGATGGCCGCGGCGGCCTTGGCGTGGAACTCCATGTAGGCGGTCATCTCGGCCGTGCCCTCATCGGGCGTGAGCTCGCGTTCAGGGCTGATCAGCAGGGCGAAGTAGTGCATCTTCTTCTACCTTCCACGTGGGGAGCAGAACCCTGTGTTCCACTCTCTACCCGTCCGACGAACGGGGTGCCACGAATCCGACAACGACTATCCGCGATCTCTCGGCGCGCTCACGGCACGCGCACCCTCCTGTCTGGGTAGGGTCGACCGAAGAGAGTCGTCAGACAGTCGGCGAGTCTCAGGACGGGTCGTGGGTGGTGCACATCGGGGAAATGAGGCATCAGATGGTCGGACACAACAACGCTGGGTACATTCGCTCCGTCGTCGACGGAGGAGTCCGGCCGGAGTCGCACGCTCCGCCCCGAAAGAGTGTTCTTCGCCACACAAATATGGCAAAACGTCTCATGGTCTGGAACTAAGGTAACTACCGGGACTTATGTGACGAATGTGAGAGCCGTGGATCGCGTTTTCCCAGATCGGAACGCCTGTAGGAGGAATGAATTGAATCCCGAGGTCTGCGCCGATTCACGGCTTGAGACCAGTATCTCTTAGACTACGCTTATGGAGAGTGCTTCTGTGCGTGGCGCACCGAGTCGCGGGGTAGGGCCGGCTACCGAGCCCTACCTGAACGAGGACGGCCATATCGCGCTGCCAGAAGGCACAACCGTGTCCGCGCTTCTCGACAAGAACATCGTCGACTTCGCAGACCAGCTTGCTTACCGCTACGTCGACTACAGCCAGAATCCCGACGGGAAGGCTGTCGAGCTCACCTGGGACCAGGTGGGTACGCGCTCACGAGCGATCGCTGCCCGGCTGCAGCAGGTGACGGCGCGGGGTGACCGCGTCGCGATCCTCGCGCCTCAGGGCCTCGACTACGTGACCAGCTTCTTCGGCTCCATCCAGGCCGGCAACATCGCGGTTCCGCTGTTCGCGCCCGAACTCCCCGGCCACGCCGAACGCCTCGATGCCGTCCTCACCGATGCTCAGCCCGCCGTCGTGCTGACGACGACCTCGGTCGGCGATGCGGTGCAGAAGTTCGTGCGGCTGATGCCCCGCGAAAAGCGGCCTCGCATCATCGCGGTGGACGCGATCCCCGACTCGGTGGGCTCGACGTACGTGCGCATGGAGCTTCTCAACGACGAGGTCGCCTACCTCCAGTACACGTCGGGGTCGACCCGGACTCCGACCGGCGTGGAGATCACCCACCGCGCCGCAGGAACCAATCTCCTGCAGATGGTGCTCTCCATCGGCCTCGAAGGTGCCGCCGACGAGATCAACGGCGTGAGCTGGTTGCCGCTGTACCACGACATGGGGCTGATGATGATCGGCTTCCCGATCCTCTACGGCGGACATCTCACCTTCATGTCGCCGATGGCGTTCGTTCGCAGGCCGCTGCGCTGGGTCCAGGTGTTGTCCGAAGAGTCGAAGAGCTGCCACATCGTCTCTCCCGCACCGAATTTCGCATTCGATCTGGTCGCGCAGCGGGGAATGCCGGGGGACGACACCCCGGTCGATCTGAGCAAAGTCGTGCTCATCAACGGATCCGAACCGGTGAACCTCGAATCGATCCTCAAGTTCACCGACGCGTTCCTGCCCTACGGCCTCACCAAGACCGCCGTCCGGCCGTCGTACGGAATGGCCGAGGCGGCCCTGTTCGTCTCGTCGATCCTGCCCTACACCGAGCCGACCGCCGTCTATGTCGATCGCGAGGAGCTGGGGCGGGGGCGGGTCGTTCGCGTCGAGCCCGACTCGCCGAACGCGCTTGCGCAGGTGTCCTGCGGCGAGGTCGCGGTGAGCCAATGGGCCGCGATCGTCGACCCCGACACCGGGGCCGAACTACCCGACGAGTGTGTCGGCGAGATCTGGCTGCACGGCGACAACATCGGTCGCGGCTACTGGGCGCGGCCCGAGGAGACCGAGTACACCTTCGGCAACAAGCTTCAGTCCCGGCTGGACTCCGGCAGCCACGCCGACGGCACCCCCGACGATGCGACCTGGCTGCGCACCGGCGACCTTGGCTGCTACATCGACGGCGATCTGTACATCACCGGCCGGATCAAAGACATGGTCATCGTCGACGGAAAGAACCACTACCCGCAGGACATCGAGGCGACGGTCGGCGGAGCGTCCGACGGTATCCGCCACGGATTCGTCGCGGCGTTCTCGGTGCCGGCCCGTGAGCTGCCCGACGGCTCGCCGACGGACACCAGCGAGAAGCTGGTCATCGTCGCAGAGCGAGGCCCAGGTGCAGGCCGGGCCGACCGTCAGCCGATCATCGACGCAGTCCGCAGGGCGGTGTCTCGCAAGCACGCCGTGAACGTCTACGACGTGCGACTGGTCGCCGCGGGCGTCATCCCGCGCACCACGAGCGGCAAGCTGGCGCGACGCGCATGCCGCGCGGAGTACATCGAAGGGACGCTGAGCACCCGCTAGCGGGCGGTGCCGACGTCAGGCGGCGGCGCCGGGCTTCAAGTAGGTGACGAGGTTGCAGTCGAGCATCTCGTCGGCGAAGTAGTTCTGGCAGCCGCGCAGATACTTCATGTACCTGTCGTAGTTCTCTTCGTTTGCCACGGCGATTGCCTCGATCCTTGTTGGCTTCCAGCGCGTCGGCCCACGTGCGCAGCGTCCGGACGTAGTGCGTCTGCAGCGAGATGATACTCGGGCACAACGAATCCGGCCTTCTCGCCGTGCTCCACCATCATCTTGGCGGACGGGATGCGGCCACCGGGGAAGATCTCGGTGATGATGAACTTGATGAAGCGGGCCACGTCGAACGTCAGCTTCTTACCGCGCGCGACGTATTCTTCGGGACGGAACGCGGTGCTGCTCTGGATCGCCATCCGGCCGTCCTCGGGCAGGATGTTGTACGCGTTCTTGAAGAAGTCGTCGTAGCGCTCGAAGCCGAAGTGCTCGAACGCCTCGATGGACACGATGCGGTCGACCGGGTCGCTGAACTGCTCCCAACCGCGCAGCAGCACGTTGTGTGAGCGGTCGCTGTCCACGCCGGCGAGCAGCTCTGTCGCAGTAGGCGTGCTGGTTCTTCGACAGGGTCAAACCGATGACGTTGACGTCGTACTTCTCGATCGCCCGCTTCATCGTCGCGCCCCAGCCGCAACCGATGTCGAGCAGCGTCATGCCCGGCTTCAGGTCAAGCAGGTCGAGGTTCAGGTCGACCTTGGCGATCTGTGCCTCTTCCAGGGTCATATCCTCGCGGACGAAATACGCGCAGCTGTATGTGCGCGTCGGGTCCTGGAACAATCCGAAAAAATCGTCGGAAAGATCGTAGTGGGCCTGTATGTCCTCGAAATGCGGCTGCATCCGGTTCGCCTTAACGGCCATATCCGTCAACTCGTCTCCCAAATAGTCTGCCCGACCATACACGGCATGATTCCCCGCGAGTCATTCCTGTTGCGGCAGTTCGGCAGATGAAAAATGTATTTACTTTTCTAAGGTGAACTGATTGATGTCCACATATCCGATGCGGAAGCCGTCAGCGGTGCCCCTGAGGAACTTCATGTACCGCTCGTAGACTTCTTCGGACTGTATCTCGATCGCCTCGTCTTTGCGAGACTCGAGCACGTCGGCCCACATGTCCAACGTCTTCGCGAAATCGGACTGCAGCGACTGAACGCGGGTCACTGTGAAACCCGCTTTAGTCGAATGTTCTTCGACTTTTTCCACCGACGGCAAACGTCCGCCGGGGAAGATCTCGGTCAGCACGAATTTGATGAAGCGCGCGAACGAGAAGGTGAGCGGGACGCCCTTTTCCTTCATCTCCGCCGGCGTCAGCCCGCAGATCGAGTGCACCATCATCACGCCGTCGTCGGGCATGAGGTCGTAGGCGAACTTGAAGAAGTCGTCGTAGCGCTCGAACCCGAAGTGCTCCAGCGCCTCGATCATGACGATCCGGTCGACCGGCTCGGTGACCTCCGACCAGTCCTGCAGCATCACCTTGTAGGAGCGCTCGCTGTCCGCGTTGGCCAGCACGTTCTGGCAGTACGCGTGCTGGTTCTCGCTCAACGTCACGCCGACGACGTTGACGTCGTATTTCTCCATCGCCCGCTTCATCAGCGAACCCCAGCCGCAGCCGATGTCGAGCAGCGTCATGCCGGGCTTCAGGCCCAGCTTGCCGAGGCTCAGGTCGAGTTTGGCGATCTGGGCCTCTTCCATCGTCATGTCGTCACGCGGGAAGTACGCGCAGCTGTAGGTGACCGACGGGTCGGTGAACAGCTGGAAGAACTCGTTGGAGATGTCGTAGTGCGCACGCACCTCGTCGACGCTCTGGTCCTTCTTCGTCGACGCCGCGGTCTTGTCGGCCATTTACTTCTCCAATGTGAACTGATTGACGTCGATGTAGCCGACGCGGAAGCCGTCCGCGCAGCCGGTCAGGTACTTCATGTACCGCTCGTAGACCTCTTCGGACTGGATGGCGATCGCCTCGTCCTTCTTGGCCTCGAGATTCTCGGCCCAGATGTCGAGTGTGTGGGCGTAGTGCAGCTGCAGCGACTGGCGGCGGGTCAGCGTGAAGCCGGCCTTGGCGCTGTGCTCTTCGACCTTCTCGATCGACGGCAGCCGGCCGCCGGGGAAGATCTCGGTGAGGATGAACTTCACGAAACGGGCGAAGTTGAAGGTCAGCGGCATACCGGCCTCGACCATCTGCGGGCCGGTGAGCGCCGTGATGGTGTGCAGCAGCATGACGCCGTCATCGGGCATCAGGTCGTAGGCGAGCTTGAAGAAGTCGTCGTAGCGGTCGAAACCGAAGTGCTCGAAGGCGCCGATCGACACGATCCGGTCGACGGGCTCGTCGAACTCTTCCCAGCCCTTGAGCATGACCCGCTTGGTGCGGGGGCTGTCCGAGGCCTCGAAAACCTTCTCGACGTGGGCGGCCTGGTTCTTCGACAGGGTCAGGCCGATGACGTTGACGTCGTACTTCTCGATCGCCCGCATCATCGTCGAGCCCCAGCCGCAGCCGACGTCGAGCAGCGTCATGCCCGGCTCGAGGCCCAGCTTGCCCAGCGCAAGGTCGACCTTGGCCAGCTGCGCCTCGCCCAGCGTCATGTCCTCGCGCTCGAAGTACGCGCAGCTGTAGGTGCGCGACTCGTCGAGGAAGAGTGCGAAGAAGTCGTCGGACAGGTCGTAGTGCGCCTGGACGTCTTCGAAGTGCGGTTTCAGGCTGGCTTTGCCCTTATCGGCCATCTCGGTGTTTGCCTCTCTCATTACGGAAGGCAGTCCCCGAAAGACGTGGTGGAGGACCTGCCCCGGGATGCGTCATGGATCAACCCCGGATGCCTCCCGCCTGCGAATGCTAGCCGATTTCGGTGTGAGCACCGAATCGGCCAAATCCGCTGATCAGGGCGCTTCGGCGAAGTTCGTCTTGAGTTCGCCGACGATCTGGTCCCACAGCTGTTCTGGCAGGTCATGGGCCATTCCGTCGATCAGAACCAGTCGTGCGCCCTTGATGGCGCGGGCGATGGCTCGTCCGCCGAACGGACGCATCAGCTTGTCGGCCTTGCCGTGGATGACCACGGTCGGCGCGGTGATCTGACGGTCGTAGCGCACCAGGCTGCCGCTGCCGAGCACGGCGGCGAAGTGCCGCGCGATCCCGGCCGGGTAGTAGGCGCGTTCGTAGCCCTCGATCGCGTCGGCCTGCAGCTCGTCGTCGGAGCGCGGGTAGCCGGGGCTGCCGATGATCTTGGCGACCCGGACGGCGTTGGCGACGATCGCCTCGCGGGTGGCGTCGGCGGGCCGCTGGAGCAGACCGCGCAGCTGCTCGATATCCCGGCGGCGGCAGAAGCGCCTGATTGTTGCTGGAGAAGATGATCGCCAGCGTCTTGGTGCGCTGAGGGAACCGCGCGGCGAAGATCTGCGCGATCATCCCGCCCATCGATGCGCCGACGATGTGGGCGCGGTCGATGTCGAGGTGGTCGAGCAGCGCGGCGGCGTCGTCGGCGAGATCCTCGAGCGTGTAGACCGCGGGGCTCGGCTTGCCGAGAAACGAGCGGACCATGCCAGGCACCATCGCGGACCCGGAGCGCTGCCCGTTCATCTTGCTCGACAGGCCGACGTCGCGGTTGTCGTAGCGGATGACCCGCAGGCCCTGGTCGACGAGCTTCTCGCAGAACTCCTTGCGCCACAACAACAATTGCGCGCCGAGACCCATGACGAGCAGCACGGGAGGATGGTTCGCGTCGCCCATGTCCTCGTAGTAGATGTCGAGATCGCCGGATTTCGCTGTGCCGGTACGGATTTCCACTTAAGCGTCGACCTCATCTTTTTCGGGATCCTCGTACTCGCGGCTGACCTCGACCATGAAGTTGGCGAAGTAGCCCGTCAGCTGCGGATCGCTCATCATCTGCCAGCGCGGTGCCAGCAGCTTCATGTACCGCTCGACGTAGAGGAACTGCTTGCCGATCAACACCAGCTCGCGCGGCAGCTTGACGTCGTAGGCGTCGGCCAGGGTGGACAGCTGCTTGCCGATCTCGGCGTAGGACATGTCGCCGAGGTTCTGCATGGTGAGCGGGGTGGCGAACTTCTCCAGGTCCCGTGCGGCCTCGGCCTCCGGCCTGACGTTGCCGACCGCGCCCATCAGCACGACGATCTTGCCCGCCGCGGCGTGGTCCTTCTTGACCAGAAGCGCGTACACCAGCTCGCGCAGCAGCCAGCGGGTGCGCGGGTCGACGCGGCCCATGATGCCGAAGTCGAAGAACACGATCTTGCCGTCGTCGTCGACGTAGAGATTGCCCGCGTGCAGGTCGCCGTGGAAGAGGCCGTGCCGCAGACCGCCCTCGAAGAGGCTGAACAGCAGCGCCTTCACCAGCTCGGTGCCGTCGAAGTTCTGCTTGCGGATCGCCGCGACGTCGTCGATGCGGACGCCCTGGATGCGCTCCATGGTGAGCACCCGCGCGCTGGTCAGATCCCAGTACACCTGCGGAACACGGATGTTCTTGCCGAGCGGCGACGCGTGCATATGCGAGACCCAGGCATCCATCGACTGCGCTTCGAGTCGGAAGTCCAGCTCCTCGGCCAGGTTGTCGGCGAAGTCGGCGACGACGTCCTGGGCGGACAGCCGCCTGCCCAGCTTGGCCAGCTCGACCAGCTGCGCGCCGCGCTTGAGGATCTGCAGATCGGCCGCGACCCGGCGCCGGATACCCGGCCGCTGGATCTTCACGACGACCTCTTCGCCGCTGTGCAGGGTCGCGTAGTGCACCTGCGCGATCGACGCCGACGCGAACGGCGTCTCGTCGAAGCTCTTGAACAGCGCCTTGGGCTCGTCGCCGAGATCCTCGACGAACAGCTTGTGGATCTCGTCGGCGTCGGCAGGCGGCACCCGGTCGAGCAGGCTGCGGAACTCGCGGCTCAACTCCTCGCCGAAGGCGCCGGGGCTGGACGCGATGATCTGGCCGAATTTGACGTAGGTCGGACCGAGATCGGCGAACGTCTGCGGAATCTGTTTGATGATCTTCTGCTGCAACGAGCCGCGGCCGGCGAGCTTGGTGACGACCCGTGCGCCGGTGCGGGTTACCTGCCAACCCGTCGCTCCGATGCGGGCGGCCTCGACGGGCAGCGGGACCCGGTCGAGCTTGGCCACCTCGCGGTGCTTAGTCGTACTCATGGCAGCCAGTCTCTCAAAATCCGCGCTGAGCCGCGAAAACGTGTGGACCCGATCACACTGACCTGCGGTTGTGGCGGGTCAGCGGTGCCTGAGCACAATGCGCAGAACGTGAACATCGCTGGATAGCGCGGCGTAGTGCGGACAACCGCGCCATCGCATGAGCGGATCCATAGGTTCGGACGAAACGAACCGTCTTCAGGAGCGACATGGCAACGCTGACGACCCAACCGCACACCTCGATGAAGCGCGTCGCGATGGCGAGCTTCGTCGGGTCCGCCATCGAGTACTACGACTTCTATATCTATGGCACCGCCGCGGCGCTGGTGTTCCCGAAGGTGTTCTTCCCGCATCTGGGCACGACGATGGCGACCGTCGCCTCCATGGCGACCTTCGCCGCGGCGTTCCTGTCCCGGCCCGTCGGCGCCGCGTTCTTCGGGCACTTCGGCGACCGCCTCGGCCGCAAGTCGACGCTGATCGCCACCCTGCTGATCATGGGCCTGTCCACGCTGGCCGTGGGTCATGGTGCCCGGCGCGGCGGCGATCGGGATGGCCGCGCCGCTGATCCTGCTGACGCTGCGCCTGCTGCAGGGCTTCGCGGTCGGCGGCGAATGGGCCGGCGCCGCACTGCTGTCCGCGGAATACGCACCCGCGGAAGCCCGCGGCCGCTACGGCATGTTCACCCAGATGGGCGTCGGCAGCGGGCTTGTCATGAGCAGCCTGCTGTTCCTTGCCGTGAACCAGACGATCGGCGAGAGCAGTCGGGCGTTCCTCGAATGGGGCTGGCGGATCCCGTTCCTGTTCAGTGCAGTGCTGGTGGCGATCGCGTTGTACGTACGGCTCAACGTCGCCGAGACGCCGGTGTTCGCCGCGCAGAAGGCCGACCAGTCCGCGCCTGTGCGTCCGCTCGTCGCGTTGCTGCGGACTCAGCGGCGCGAGGTGGTTCTCGCCGCGGGCTCCATGATCGGCTTCTTCACCCTCGGCTACATGGCCAACGCCTACTTCATGAGTTACGCCCATGCCCACGTTGGCTTTTCACCGGATGTGGTCCTCGCGGTCGGTCTGCTCGGCGGCGTGATCGTCGTGGTGTTCAACGCGATCAGCTCGGTGCTCAGCGACATCTACGGACGTCGTCGCGTCATCATGACGGCGTTGGCGCTTGGCGTGCCGTGGGCGTTCGTCGTGCTCCCGCTGATCGACACCGGCAACGTCGCACTGTTCGCGCTGGCGATGTCGGGTACCTATGCGATCGCCGCAAGCTCCTACGGGCCGATGGCGGCGTTCATCCCGGAGATCTTCGGCACGCGGTACCGCTACAGCGGTGCGGGCGTGTCGCTGAACCTCGCGGGCCTCGTCGGCGGCGCGGTGCCGACGATCATCGCCGCGCCGCTGCTCGCGGCGTGGGGCGCGCCTGCGATCGGCATCATGATGGCCGCAGTAGTGCTCGTCAGCCTGGTGTGCACCACCCTGCTGCCGGAGACGAAAGGCGTTGCGCTCTAGGCGAAGGAGTGCTCGACCTCGTCGCGGCTGAGCACCGGGTCGCTGCCGGGGACGTGCGTCGGCAGCGTGTGCGGCACCGTCGTGCCCGCCTTCACCCGGGCCTGCGCCTGACGGAACTCGGGGATGGGGCCGGTGGCGGTGCTCAGCCCGTTGATGACGGCCCACACCGCTGCGCGCCGTGGCAGTGCGTTCGACGATGTTCGGGTTGGTGTGCGCCACCATCTGCGCCGCCCACTTGGGCAGCGTGTCGCGGATCGCCCAGTCGACCGCGCCCTGCGCCATCGGCAGGCCGGGGCCGGTGGACATCGCCATGCCGTGGGTGACGGCCAGCTTCGGCACATACGACTGCAGGCAGTCGAGCGTCTCGGCCTTTGTCGTCGGTAGGTCGGTGCCGCCGAGCGCATGGCCGACCCGAACGAACTCGCCGTAGTAGCGGTCGATCTTCTTGCCGCGCAACGGCTGTGGATGGTAGAGCTCGTGTGCGGTCGCCAGCCCCCACACCACAGTCGCATAGTTCCAGCGCAGCCAGTCCGGGTCGTCGGCGTCGTAGCGGGCGCCGTCGGGCCTGGTGCCCTTGATCGTGTGGTGCATCGCCCGCACCGACTTGGCGAGTCGCTCGGCGGTCTCGGTCGAGCCGTATGCGGTGCCGATGAAGAAGGCGATCGAGTGGCCGAGCCGGACCGCCGCACCCGCCGGGTCGATCACCGGTAGAGCTGTCCCGTCGTCGTCGCGCTTCACCAGCCGCGAGTGATGCATGCCCATCCAGTAGATCGACGGGTCGAGGCGCTCGATGTACGCCGCGCACTGCAGGCCGAAGATCAGCGCGTGCATGTGGGAGTGCACGTGCCAGACAGCGCTGCCTGGGCCGAACCAGCCCGGATCGCCGACCGGCGCGGCGAACTCCATGCCGCGGAAGTAGTGCTTGCGGATGTCCTCGTCGAACTTCTTGTTCAGCAGTTGTCCGGCGATCTGGTGCGGCAGATACATACGCGTCTCCCAAAGTCTGGTCACAGCTGTAACCAGAATACATTTTGGCTACGGGTGTGACCAGACTTGGGCTCTCCGACGTAGTCTTGCCTGATGTCGAGCCCGACGCGCTGGGCCGGTGTGCCGCTGATCGATCGCCGCACCGAGCGTCGTGCGCTGCTCGTCGACGCGGGGTTCCGGCTGTTCGGCGACGAGGGGGAGTCCGCGGTCTCGGTGCGCTCCGTCTGCCGCGAGTCCGGCATGAACACCCGCTACTTCTATGAGAGCTTCGCCGACGTCGACGACCTTCTCGGCGCGGTCTACGACCGGGTCAGCGCCGAACTCGTCGAGGTCGTCGGGGCCGCGATCGAGCAGGCCGAGGACTCGGTGCGGGGACGCACGCGGGCTGGTATCGCCGCCGTGCTCGGCTTCAGTTCGGCCGACGCCCGCCGCGGCCGTGTGCTCTTCACCGAGGCGCGCGCCAATCCCGTGCTGACCGACCGTCGCGCGGCGGCGCAGGACCTGCTGCGGGAAGGCGTGCTGACCGAGGGCGGCCGGCTCACACCGGAGTCCGACCCCGTCGCCGCGGCGGTCGGGGCGGCGATCTTCACCGGCGCGATGGCTGAACTGGCCCAGCAGTGGCTGGCGGGCAATCTCGGCGACGACCTGGACGCCGTCGTCGACCATGCGATCGCGCTGATCCTCTAGACTCCCGGCCGCGCGAAACGACATTCCAGCAGGCCGCATCTCGCACTTTCGCTGCTGGAATGTCGTTTCGCGGATCGTGCGTTGATGTCCGATGTAGGAAGCCAGGTTTGAATTCAATTTCATTTGGCTACCTAATATATAGGGAGCCAATGAATGTCTCCCCGTGATCATCGGCCCCGCCACTGTGGGCCACACCAAGACACGAACGGAGTACACGCACGTGAAAACCGAACAGTTCAAAGTCGTTTCGGCAGCCATCGGCGCAGGCGCCGCAATCGTCATGGTCGGCCTCGGCGTCGCATTCAGCTCGGTCAGCTCCGCGCAGGAGCCCGTCACACCGGGCCCTGTCCCGACGCCGGAGGCCACCACCGGTGAGACCATCACCACGACGACGCCGCCGTCGACACCTGAGACGACCGTAAGCCACGCCGTCGGTGACAGGCCCGGCGCCGCTGCCGCCGGAGGAAGAGGGTCTGCCCGGCTAGGTCACGCTCGCGGTCAGGACGCGCGGACCTTGGTCGGTGATGGCGATGGTGTGCTCCGAATGCGCGGTGTTGGAACCGTCCGCGGCGCGCAGCGTCCAGCCGTCGGCATCAACGGCCAACTCCGGCTTCCCCCGTGCCCACCACGGCTCGATCGCGAGCGCCATGCCCGTCCGGAGCCGCAGCCCGCGTCCCGGCAGACCGCGGTTGGGGATATGGGGGTCCTCGTGCATGGTCCTGCCGATGCCGTGGCCGCCGAAATCGGTGTTGACCGCGTATCCGGCCTCCGCCGCGACCTCGGCGATCGCCGCCGAGATATCACCGATGTGATTGCCGGGAACGGCGGCCGCGATACCAGCGGCCAGGGCTCGGCGAGTGGACTCGACCAGCGCAGCTGTCCTCGGCGTCCGGGCTGTCGCCGACGATGACCGTCATCGCGGAGTCGGCCGCCCAGCCGTCGATCGACACGGCGAAGTCCATCGTGAGCACATCGCCGTCGCGCAGCACGTAGTCGCGCGGAAGTCCGTGCAGCACGCCATCATTGACTGACAGGCAGATGACATTCCGAAACGGGCCACGGCCGAACGACGGCGCGTAGTCCCAGTAGCACGAGGTCGCCCCGCGATCGGCCACGAGCGCCCTCGCCCGGTGCTCGAGCTGCATCAAGTTCACGCCCGGCTCGGCGTCGTGCGCCAGCGTTGCGAGCACGTGCGCCACGAATTCGCCGGTGACGGCCATCTTGTCGAATTCGTTGGCCGTCTTGAGTTCGATCATTCTCAGACTCCGTCTGGTCGGTATTTTTATACCGACAGTACCAGCGCCGGTACTTTAATACCGGCTATGCTGTCCCGCATGGTCCGCATACCTCTGAGCCCCGAGCAGATTCGAGCCGGGCAGCGCCTCGGTGCGCTGATCAGAACGGCGCGCGCCGGTCGCCCACCCGAGGACATCGCGCGCGACGCGGGAATCTCTCCCGAGACGCTGCGCAAGATCGAAGTGGGCAGGTTGCCCAGCCCCAGCTTCGGCACCGTCGTCGGTCTGTGCGACGCACTCGGATTGCCGCTTGCCGCTGCCGTCGAGGTCTGGCGCGGCGACGGCGACGAGCAGATAGCCATCTAGCCGGCCCCGGCTGAAGTTCTCGGTGAGCGCCTCGACGACGGGGCGCCACACCGGTGGGGGCAGGTCGTGGCCCATGCCGTCGACGACGACGAACCGCGCACCGGGGATCGCCTTTGCGAGGCTGCGGCCGTTGCGCGGCCGGACCATCGGATCGTCGGTGCCGTGGATGACGACGGTCGGGGCACTGATGCGCCGGGTGTAGCGCAGCAGGCTGCCCGTGCCGAGGATGGCGTCGAACTGACGCATCATGCCCTGCGGGTAGTCGCTGCGGTCGCGTAGCTCCTCGACCCGCCTTCGCAACGCGTCGGCAGGGGGTAAGAAGTTGGGGCCGTTGATGATCGAGATGCTGCGCACCTCGGCGGCGAGCCGGTCTTCCCACGGCGCGTCCTTGGAGGGCCCGCCGAAGGCCAGCTTGATCACCCGCCACCGCGGCACCGCGGACAGCAGCCGGTTCGAACTGGACATGATCAAGCCGAGCGACTCCACCCGGTCGGGATGATCGCCCGCGAGTACCTGCGCGATCATTCCGCCCATCGATGCGCCGACGACGTGGGTCCGCTCGATGCCGAGGTGGTCGAGTAGGCCCTTCACGTCGACGGCCATGTCCACCAGCGTGTACGGCACCTGGCTGCGGCGTCCCGTCACGTGGCGCAGCACCCGCGGATACACCGAGCCGTCGGCCTTCAACCCGTGCAGCTTGGTCGAAAGACCGGTGTCGCGGTGGTCGAACCGGATGACCCGGTAGCCCTCACCGACAAGCCGCTCGCAGAACCCGTCCGGCCACATCGGCAGCTGAGCCCCGACGCCCATGATCAGCAGAACAGGCGGGGCGTCGGGTTCGCCGAGGTCCTCGTAGAACAGCTCGACGTCACCGCACAGAGCCGTCCCGCTGCGGGTTTGCATCTCACATTTCTACGCTGTCACCTTCCACGGCTTGATCCAGTCCGTCTCCGGCCAGCCCAGCTTGCCTGCCATCAACTCGTACATCGTTGCGCCGTCGATGGATTCGCGGATGATGTCGCAGTGCCCCGCGTGCCGGGACAGCTCCTCGAGCAGGTGCATGGCGACCCAGCGCACGTTCCAGAAGTCCAGATCCTGCGGGAACCATGGCACATCGTGCGGAACGGGCACCTGCGTGTCGAGGTCGGCCTCGGCGAAGGTGCGCAGGGTGTCCTCGTTCTGCGCGCGCAGCTTGTCGAGCAGCTCCGCGAGCGTCTCGTCGTCGCGCATCACGTACTGGTCCTCGTATTCGGCCGCCTGCTCCTCGAACGGCCGGTCGTCGCGGGGTGGGGAACCGGGCGCCGCCGTCACGCGTGCCATCCAACTGTGCTGGACGCCGGTCGCATGCTTGACGAGCCCGCCGATCGACAGCGCGCTCACCGACGGCTTGGACCGCGCCTGTTCGTCGGTCAGCCCGTACGCCACCGAGAAGAACGCGTCCTGGTTGAACCGCAGGAAATTGATCAGCGTCTGCTTCTCGTCGTTGGCGGGTGGGGGCATTCCGTCCATTGGCTACTTCTCCTTTTCGGGGGTGTTCGCGTAAAGGTCTCGGATGCAGGCGATTTCGGCGCCGTGATGGATCATCTCGCGGTTGATGTGCAGGACAAGGGTCATGAACGGGTAGTCGGCGTACGGGCCCTCGGCGGGTCCGCACGGCCGATGCAGCTCATCGTCGTTGAGCGCTCGGACACCCGCTATCCATTTTTCGTAGGCGTCGTCGAGCTGGGCGAGCGCGGTCGCCGCATCGGTGGCGTACGGCCAGCTCTGATAGTCGGCGGGCGGGCCGTCGAAGTGCGAGTGGTTGCGCATGGCCAGCACGCCGACGATGACGTGCGCCAGCCGCCACGCGATCGTGGTGAACGGTGCCGGTTCGGGCGCGGGGTAGTCGAAATCGATCCCGCCGTCGGGATGCACGGTCCAGCAGTTGGGCACCGGCGCCCAGAAGTACTCGTCGTCGGTCAGGCCGTCGAGCCGCGGTCGCAACTGGTTGGTCCAGTGGAATTCGAGCTGGTCGGCGAGTTGGTCGGTGATCAGTTTGTCGTTCGTCTTCGAGCTCATGACACCAACCTCTCATCTATATAGGACAGTTTCTGTCCTAAGAGTGTGCGAGTCTGGAAAACGTGTCCGAAACGACGAGCCGGGTGCTGCAGCTGCTTGGCATGCTGCAGTCGCGCCGCGTCTGGTCGGGTGAGGAGCTCGCCGAGCGACTCGGCGTCACCACCCGCAGCGTGCGCCGAGACGTCGAAAGGCTGCGTGACCTCGGCTATCCGGTGCTGGCAAGCAAGGGCCACGGCGGCGGCTACCAGCTGGGCGCAGGCGCCGCGCTGCCGCCGCTGCTGCTCGACCCCGAGGAGGCGGTGGCGATGGCCGTCTGCCTGCGGTTGGCCGCGGGCGGCAGCGTCGCGGGCGTCGGGGAGTCGGCGCTTCGGGCGCTGAGCAAGCTCGACCAGGTGATGCCGTCGCGGCTGCGTTCGCAGGTGTCGGCCGTGCACGAGGCCACCGTCACGCTCACCTGGAACTCGTCGGACTCACCCGTGGAACCCGATGTGCTGATGACCCTGGCCAGAGCCTGCCGGGACCGCGAGCACGTCTCGGCGTCCTACGTCGACCGCGCAGGCAACGCCACGGAGCGCCGACTGGAGCCGTATCAGCTCGTCACCACGGGGAAGCGCTGGTATCTGCTGGCATACGACCGCGACCGCGAGGACTGGCGCAGCCTGCGCTTGGACCGAATGGGTGACATCCGCACGCGAGGCACCACATTCGTGGCGAGGGACGCACCCGACGCCGCGGCGTACGTCCGGCGGTCGATCAGCGCCTCGCCGTACCTGCACGTCGCGCGCGTCCGGTTTTTCGCGCCAGAACAGGTTGTCGCACAGCACTTCTCGCCGTCATCGGTGACGATCGAAGCCGATGGCCCCGACGCGTGCATCGTCACCGCGGGTGCGGACGACCCGGAGCGGATGGTGATCTACTTCGCGACCGTCGGAGTTGACTTCGAGGTGCTCGAACCGCCCGAGGTGGCCGACGCGGTGGAGTCGGCGGCCGAACGGTTGCGGCGCGCGGCAAGCAGGCCGTGACGCTCGCGTTTGGCCGCGGATCCGCGTAACCGCAGCCGCAGCAGAAGCAGTCGGCGGTGCGCCTCGAAACCCATCGACAGAGGATCCGACCAGTTCCGTGGGCCGCCTGACGTCTTGCGTTCAGTCGTCATGATGTGTCCATTGTGGCACTGCATCGCCGAGGCTGCAGACGGCACGCCGTGGCCAGCGTAATGGGGCGTGCGCCGAAATGAATTGTGGTCCAACCAGACTCAACGCCGCGGCGACGAAAGGGCATATGCCGCATGGATAAGGGTGTGACCATCCTCACCCTCGATGACGTCAGTCGGCTATGCCCAGCCGGTCGGCCAGCACCAGAAACGCCACCGCAAAGTCGTTTTCGCCTGTGTCGGCGCGCAAGCTGTCCCAGTCCACCTGTTCTCGCACCGCCCGAACGGCGGGTAACAGCGCCGCGAAATCGCAGTGGTGCTCGTTGAGCGAGTTCAACTTCTCGGTGAGCACGTGCGTCGGCGAAAGCACCGGCATCCGAATCGCCAGCACGTCGAGCTCGTCGGCGTTCGCGATCACGTCAGCGTCGACCGGCGTGCCGTTGAGCCGGTGCAGCACATCGATGACGAACTGCTGCTCGACGCACGCCTTGAACAGCCAGTCCTCCGGCGTTCGTTCGATACGGAAACCGGCCTTCTCCAACGTCAGCGCCGCCGCCTCGGTGTCCTGCTCCGCGACGACGAAATCGACGTCGTGCACGGGCTCCGGACCCCCGTACGCCCACAGGGCATAGCTGCCTGCCAACGCGAACCCCGGGCCGTGCGCCTTGAGCGCAGAGGCCGCATGTTTGAGCGCGTCGCGCAGATCGATGTCGGTCATCCTGGGTACCTAGTACCCATGCGGATGGCCACCTTCAACATCCTGCACGGACGCAGTGTTCACGACGGCGCGGTCGAACTGGGCCGGCTGGCGGAATCCGTGCGGCTGCTCGACGCCGACGTGCTGGCGTTGCAGGAGGTCGACCTGGAACAGCCCCGCTCGGCCATGGCCGACCTGACGGCGCTGGCCGCCGACGCCATGGGCGCGGTGACGCACCGGTTCGTCGCGGCGATCTCGGGGACACCGGGGGCCACGTGGATGGCGGCGACGGGCCGCGAACAGCCCGGCACGGCCGCCTACGGCATCGCGCTTCTGTCCCGCTTCCCGGTGCGGAGCTGGCAGGTGGTGCGACTACCGCGCATCCCGATGACGTTCCCGATGTACCTGCGCGAGCCCGGAAAGGTCCTCATGATCCACGAGGAGCCGCGCGCGGCGATGGTCGCGCAGCTGGACACCCCGCTGGGGCCGATGACCGTCGCCAACACCCACCTGTCGTTCGTGCCTGCCTGGAATCGCATGCAGCTGCGCCGATCTCGCCCGCGATCTGCGCGGGTTTCCCGGGCCGCGGGTGCTGATGGGCGACCTCAACATGACGCCGCCGAGGACCCGTCGCCGGGTCGGGATGCGGTCCCTTGGTGCCGGCCTGACCTTCCCGACGCACGACCCGACACGTCAGCTCGACCACATCCTCACCGACGACCCGACGCTTCGGGTCGACGATTGTCGGGCCGTCGAGTTGCCGATCTCGGACCATCGCGCGCTCGTTGTGGACGTTTCGCGGCCGTAACTACGTAGGGTGGCGGACGTGGCGTTCGTCGTGACCTCCGCTGAATCGACGGATCTCTTCGTGGGGCCGCCGGATGCGCCGCTGCAGATTGTCAGGGTCGCCCACACCGGCGGCGCGTCGCCGATCGTCGTCGAGGGTGACGGCCTCTCCACACCCGAGCCGCCGACGGCAGGCACAGCGGGCGTGACCGAGGTGCCCGTAGAGGTCAGCGATCCGGTACCCGGTGAGCGCCGCGCGGCGCGCGTTCTCTGCGACGGCACGAGCACCGACTTCGAGTTCGTCGTCGCCGAACCGGGCTGGACGATGTTCATGGTCAGCCACTTCCACTACGACCCGGTGTGGTGGAACACCCAGGCCGCCTACACCAGCCTGTGGACCGAGGAGCCGCCGGGCCGCGCCCGGCAGACCAACGGGTTCAACCTGGTGGCCGCACACCTCGAAATGGCGCGCAGGGAAAAGGAATACAAGTTCGTGCTCGCCGAGGTCGACTACCTCAAGCCGTACTGGGACACGCACCCCGAAGACCGTGCCGACCTGCGCCGGTTCATCGGCGAGGGCCGTGTGGAGATCATGGGCGGCACCTACAACGAGCCGAACACGAACCTGACCAGTCCCGAGACGACGATCCGGAACTTCGTCCACGGCATCGGCTTTCAGCGCGATGTCGTCGGCGCCGAGCCCGCGACGGCGTGGCAGCTCGACGCCTTCGGCCACGACCCCCAGTTCCCGGGTATGGCCGCCGACGCGGGGCTGACGTCCAGCTCGTGGGCGCGCGGGCCGCACCACCAGTGGGGCCCGATGCAGAACGACGGCGACCCCGAGCGCATGCAGTTCTCCAGCGAGTTCGAATGGGTGTCGCCGTCGGGCCGCGGCGTGCTGACCCACTACATGCCCGCCCACTATTCGGCAGGCTGGTGGATGGATTCGTCGGCGACTCTGGAAGAAGCCGAAACCGCGACCTACGAACTGTTCTCGTCGCTGAAGAAGGTCACGCTGACGCGCAATGTGCTGCTGCCGGTCGGGACCGACTACACGCCACCGAACAAGTGGGTCACCGAGATTCACCGCGACTGGAACGACCGCTACACCTGGCCGCGCTTCGTGTGCGGCCTGCCGAGCGAGTTCTTCGCGTCGGTGCGCGCCGAACTGGACGAACGCGGGGTCCAGCCGTCCCCGCAGACACGCGATATGAACCCGATCTACACCGGCTGTCATGTCTCCTACATCGACACCAAACAGGCCAACCGCGACGCCGAGAACGCCGTGCTGGACGGCGAGCGGTTCGCCGTGTTCGCCGGCCTGCTCGGCGGCGCCAACTATCCGCAGGCAGCGCTGGAGAAGGCGTGGGTGCAGCTGGTTTACGGCGCGCATCACGACGCCATCACCGGCTCGGAATCCGACCAGGTGTACATCGACCTGCTCACCGGCTGGCGCGACGCGTGGGAGTTGGGCCGCGCGGCGCGTGACAACGCCCTTGCGCTCATCTCCAGCGCCGTCGAGGGCACCGCGGTGGTGTGGAATTCGCTGACCCACAAGCGAACCGATGTGGTGACGGCCCGGTTCGACGAACCGCTCGGCGACGGCGTGCGCGTGACCGATGCCGACGGCAACGAGGTCCCCGCTGTCGTCGAGCACGGCGGGCGATCGGTCAGCTGGCTGGCGCGCGACATCCCGTCGCTCGGCTGGCGTGCCTACCACCTGTCGCCCGGTGCGTCGGCCGCGGGTTGGAAAGCCGTGGACGCGGGGCATTACCGGAGATCGGCAACGAGCGATACCGGCTTCGGGTCGACGAGGCTCGCGGCGGCGCGGTGTCGTCGCTGACCGATGACGGCCGCGAACTGCTCGCCGACGGGAAGGTCGGCAACGAGCTGGCGGTGTACGACGAGTACCCCTCACACCCGGAGGCGGGCGAGGGGCCGTGGCATCTGCTGCCCAAGGGTCCCGTGGTCGTCTCGTCCAGCGCCGCAGCGGAATCCGTGCAGTGCTTCCATTCCCCGCTCGGCGAGCGCCTCGTGGTGCGCGGGCGGATCGGTTCGGTGCTGCGCTACACCCAGACGTTGACCCTGTGGCACGACATTCCGCGCGTCGACTGCAGCACCACGATCGACGAATTCACCGGCGAGGACAAGCTGCTGCGGCTGCGCTGGCCGTGCCCCGTGCCGGGTGGCATGCCGGTGAGCGAGGTCGGCGATGCGGTGATCGGGCGCGGCTTCGCGCTGCTGCACGAACCCGGCTCCGACGAGTCCGTCGACACCGCGAAACACCCGTACACATTGGACAATCCGGCCTACGGCTGGTTCGGGCTTTCGTCGGCGATGCGGGTGCGGGTGAACGACGGCACGCGTGCCGTGTCGGTGGCCGAGGTGATCACGCCGACCGAGGCGGAGTCGGCGCCGTTGGCGCGCGACCTCATTGTCGCGCTGGTTCGCGCAGGCGTCACCGCCACGTGCAGCAGCGCCGAGGCGCCCCGCTACGGAAACCTGGATGTCGACTCCAACCTGCCGGATGCGCGGATCGCGCTCGGCGGGCCCGACGAGAACCCCTTCACCGCCGCGGTGCTGGCGGAGGCGGATCCCGCATACGCCGAAGAGCTCAAGCGGCAGCTGTACGCATCGGGCTCGGCCAGGGTGTGGGTGCCTGCGGAGGCGCCGCTGGCGGCGAGCTGGCTGCCGGGGGCGGACCTACGCGGCGTGCGGGTGCTGCCGGTGCTCGTCGTCGCGGGTGGCGACAGCCTCGAGGCGGCGGTCGCGTCGGTCGTCGAAGATCTTGCCGACGCGGAGATCTCGGTCGAGCAGCAGCCGCCGTCGGACATCGACGCGTTCGACGCCCGAACCGTCGCGGTGCTCAACCGCGGGGTGCCCAGCTTCGCCGTCGACATCGAAGGCACACTGCACACGGCGCTGATGCGATCGTGCACCGGGTGGCCGTCCGGCGTGTGGATGGACCCGCAGCCACGCCGCACCGCACCCGACGGCTCCAACTTTCAACTGCAGCACTGGACCCACACCTTCGACTACGCCGTGGTCACCGGCGACGGCGATTGGCGATCGGCCGCCGTTCCCGACCGCAGCGCGGAGTTCTCGCACCCGCTGCTGGCCGTCGTCGGAAACAGCAGTGCGACAGGTGGATTACCCAGCTGGGGTTCGCTTCTGGAGATCGAGCCGGCGGGGGCCGTCCAGCTCGCGGCGCTGAAGGCGGCGGGCAATCCGTTTGCATCCGGCAGCAGCAGGGCCGTCGACCCCGCCGAAGCCGTGACGCTTGCGGTTCGTCGAAACTGTCGGCGCCACAACCGATGTCACCATCACCTCCGGACTACACCGAGTGACCGAGGCGTCGCGCGTCGACCTGCTCGAGCAGCCGCGCCTGCAGGAGTACGACGGATCAGACGATCTGACGATGCACGGCTACGAGATCGCGACCGTGCTGAGCCGGCTCAACATGCCGCAGTTGCTCAACGCCGACCACACCCAGCTGGCGCCGGAGGTCGAGGCGGCACAGCCGCTCTACGCGCGCTACTGGCTGCACAACCGTGGTCCGGCGCCGCTCGGCGGACTTCCCGCAGTCGCGCACCTGCACCCGCAGGCCACCGTCGCGCAGGCGGGTGACGAAGTCGTGCTCCGGCTCACGGCGGCGAGTGACTGCACCGATTCGGTGTTGCACGGCACCGTCAAAATGGTGTGTCCCGCCGGCTGGAAGGCCAGCCCGTCGAGCCTGCCGTTCGTGCTGCCGAGCGGTGAACATCTGGAAGCCGACGTCGAGCTGACGCTGCCGCCGGACACCCCGCCGGGGCTCTATCCGATCCGCGCCCAGCTTCACGTCACCGGCGACGACGCGGTGTCGATGCCCGCATCGTGGCGACAGGTCGTCGAGGACGTCGCCACGGTGTCGGTGGGCACGCCGGGCGAGGACAACGAGATCGTCTACCTGGTCGGCGAACCCGTCGATATCGACGTGGCAGCAGGCGAGACCGTCCCGGATCGCCGTGACGGTCGGGACGGCGGCAGGCGCAAGCCTTTCGCTTGAGGCCCATCTGATCAGCCCGTGGGGCACCTGGGAGTGGATCGGTCCCGCCGCTGCGGGCGCGGTGCTGACACCGGGCGAGACCGTCGAACTCGGATTCGACGTCACCCCGCCGCACTGGGTGCAGCCGGGGCAGTGGTGGGCGCTGGTTCGAATCGGCTGCGCGGGACGGCTGCTCTACTCGCCTGCGGTGAAGGTGACGGTCCGATGAGTCACTCGCACCTCGCCGCAACCGTCGCCGGTCTCGATGTGCCGGTCAGCGACGTCGACGCGCGTGAGGCCAAGCTGCGGGACGCCATGCCCGCTGCCGCGCTGCCGCGCGCCGGCACCAGCGAGGGCAGGCAGTTGCGCCGTTGGCTGACACAGCTTTTGGTGACCGAGCGGGTGATCGAGGACGAAGCCGCGGACACCGGTGTGACCGCCGAGGGCGCGCCGACGGAAGACGAACTGCTGCCCGATGATTCGGCACGGTTGGAGATCGGCAGCATCGCGGCGGCCGCACTGGCCGATCCGCTCGCCAGGGCGATGTATGCCCACGTCACCGCGGAGGTCGACGTCACCGATGCCGACATCGCCGACTACCACGCCCGCAACCCGATGCGATTCGCCGAGCTGTCGGTCGGCGGAAACGGTTGGCGCACCGCGATAGTCGAAGCCCCGCCGCTGAACGCTGTCCGCCCGTTGATCGCCGAGCATCTGCGCGGTGCTGCCCGACGCCGTGCGTTTCGGCTGTGGCTCGACTCGCGGCGCGCCGAGCTGGTTCGGCTCGCTCCCGGCTACGAGCACCCCGGCGATCCCCGTCAGCCCGACAACACCCACAGGCACTGATGGCTGACAGCACGCTCGCGATCGACATCGGCGGCACGAAGATCGCCGTTGGGCTCGTCGGCGACGGCGGCGACCTCGGCCACCACGCTCAGCTGCCGACGCCCGACGGCGACGCCGAGGCCATCTGGGCGGTGGTCGACACATTGGTCACCGAGGCGCTCGCCGCCGCGGGAGGACACGTCCGCGGTGTCGGCATCGCGTCGGCGGGTCCGATCGACCTTCACGTCGGGAACTGTCAGCCCGATCAATGTCACGCAGTGGCAACGCTTTCCGATCGTCGAGCGGGTGACCGAATTGGTCGGTGCCCCGGCGCGGCTCGGCGGAGACGGCCTGTGCATGGCGATGGGTGAGCGGTGGCGGGGTGCGGGTCGCGGCGCGCAGTTCATGCTCGGCATGGTGGTGTCGACGGGCGTCGGCGGCGGGTTGGTGCTCGACGGCGCGCCCTATGACGGCCGCACCGGCAACGCAGGCCACGTCGGCCACGTCGTCGTCGACCCGGACGGCGGACCGTGCACCTGCGGTGGCCGTGGCTGTGTCGAGACGATCGCGTCGGGCCCGAACATGGCGCGCTGGGCCCGCGAGAACGGGTGGGAAGCGCCGCAGGAAGCCGACGCGAAAGAACTGGCCGACGCCGCCAACGCGGGCGACCCGATCGCGCTGAAGGCCTTCCGCCGCGGAGCGACGGCGGTCGCGGCGATGATCGCCTCGGTCGGGGCGGTCTGCGACCTCGATCGCGTCGTCATCGGCGGGGGAGTCGCGAAGTCCGGAGCGCTGCTGTTCGACCCTGTCCGCGAGGTGCTCGCCGTGCACGCGGGCCTCAGCTTCCTGCACGACCTGACGGTGGTGCCCGCCGAACTGGGCGGCGACGCGGGCCTCGTCGGCGCCGCGGCTCTGGTGGATTCGGCGCGCTAGTGTGCGCTGAGTGTCGGTTAGCGCGCCGAAATCGCTAGGGGGCCGTCGATGCCGGGGTGCGGTCCGGCTGACCGACCAGGTAACCGATCAGCAGCCCCACGAACGGGACCGCGGCAAGTGCCGTGCTCAGCGCGGCGCTGCCGCCGGTGACGAGCGTGAAATTGGACAGCACCAGCCACAGGCTGGCAAGCAGGCCGGCGCAGGCCAGTGCGGGGGCGATCCCGGTCTGCCAGATGCGCCCTCCTGCCTGCTCTCGGTGGCGGATGAAGTACACCAACACCGCGATCGACGTGGAGAGCATCAGCAGCACCATGCCGACCGTGGCGACCCCGGCCATCGAACCGAACACTCCGACCAGCGGGTCAACCCCGAACACCGCAAGAAGCAGCACGATCGTCGCCGCGGTGATCGTCTGCACCACCGACGAGAAGCCGGGCGAGTGGTGCGTCGCATGCACGGTGGCGAGCCGACGCGGCAGCAGACCCTTTCCGGCAAGGACGAATTGGTAGCGCGCGATCACGTTGTGAAACGACAGCACGCAGGCGAATAGGCTGGTCAGCAGCAGCACGTTCACCACGTCCCTGCCGATCCGGCCCAGGGTGTCATCGGTGGTGTCGAGCAACATGTTTGCGTCACCGTCCAGAGTGCGCTGCGCCACCTCGGCGACTTGATCGGGGCCGATCGCCACCACGAACGCCCAGCAGGTCAATGCGTAGAAGCCGCCGATGATGAGCACCGCGGCATACGTCGCGCGGGGAATCGTGCGTTCGGGATCGCGCGCCTCGTCGCGAAACACCGCGGTCGCCTCGAAGCCGATGAAGCCGGTCAGGGAGAACAACACCGCGATGCCGAGGCTGCCGTTGGTGAACACGTCTGGCTGAAACGACACCAGGCTCAGACCCGACGGGCCGGGATCGACGACGATCACCAGGTCGAGGATGACGACTATGCCGATTTCGAGCGCCAGCGCAACGCCGAGCACCTTTGCGCTCAGGTCGATGTGGCGGTAACCCAACAGGGCGACGATCGCCAGCACCGCGAACGAGTAGACGGCCCAAGGGAGTTCCGGTCCGCCGTAGAAACGCACGGTGTCGCCGATCGCCCATCCGATGTAGCCGTAGATGCCCACCTGGATCGCCGTATATGCGATGAGCGCGACCACCGCGATGCCGGTGCCGGGACGCTTGCCGAGTCCGAGGGTCACATAGGAGAAGAACGCGCCTGCTTCTGGCACATGCGGTGTCATGGTGACGAACCCGATGCTGAACAGCAGCAGCACCACGGCGGCGATGAGGAATCCGACCGGTGCGCCCGCGCCGTTGCCGAGCCCCATCGCCAGCGGCATGTTGCCCCCGATGACGGTCAGCGGTGCCGCCGCGGCCACCACCATGAAGACGACGCCGACGGTGCCGAGGTGTCCGCTCAGCTTTTGCTTTTCCGCAGCTGCGGTGTTCTCGATCATCGGGCCTCCTGCTGGCGAACGGGGTGGGTCAGCGCCTGCCGGAGCAGGTCGTGGTCGATGGCGTGAGCGGTGATGCCGTTGCGTCCTGTGAGGGTGGTCGCGGCCACCATGGCGTTGACGATGGCCTCCTCGGTGGCCTCGATCGTCAAATCGAATAGCCGCGTCATCAGCTGCGGCGCAACCATTTTCAGTGATATCTCGGGTCGTGACGTTGATACGTCTTCGTCCCAGGCGTAGGGCGGTATGCCGCGGTTGCCGGTGGCGAACGCGAGCATCAGGTCACCGCTGTACTGTTCACCGGTTCCACCGACCCTTGCGACGCCGAGTGCCGCGCGCTGCGCGAGCCGGGTGCATTGGAGTGGCAGTAGTGGCGCGTCGGTGGCGACGGCGACGATGATCGAACCCGAGCCTGACTCGTACCGGGCCGGCGTCTGCGGCAGCGGTACCTGGTCCTGGCCGATCAGGTCGCCGATCGGGACCCCGTTGATCCGCAACAACTCGCGGCGACCATGGTTGGCCTGCACAAGCACCCCGACCGTGTACGTGCCGCCCGCGGTGTCAGTGACCCGCGACGATGTGCCGATGCCGCCCTTGAACTCGTGGCAGATCATGCCTGTCCCGCCGCCGACGTTGCCCTCCGCGACCGGCCCGTCACATGCCGACGACAGGGCGTCGTGCACATGCTCGGCGCGTACGTGGTGGCCGTTTATGTCGCTGAGTACGCCGTCGTAGGTCTCGCCGACGACGGGCAGCGACCAATACATCCCGTCCCCGCGGACCCGCACCTGCGCATCGACGAGGGCGTCGCGGACCACGCCGACGCTATGGGTGTTGGTCAGTGCAATCGGTGTCGTGAGTTCACCGGACTCGCGGATCCACTCGAGTCCGGTGAGCTCGCCGCTGCCGTTGAGCCGGTGGGCCCCCGCGAAGACGGGTTCGGTCCAGATATCGGGGTGCGGGACCACAACAGTCACGCCGGTGTGCACCTCAGACGTTCCGGATTCGTCGAGGGTGAGGTGCCCGACGCGCACACCTGGGACGTCGGTGATCGCGTTGACAGGTCCGGTTGGGTGCCTGCCGATGACGATGCCGAGATCTCTAGCTCGCATGTGTGTCCGCGTTTCGTCGATCATTCTTTTCCTTGGAGGAAAAGAATGCACCTGTGGGGGTGCTTACGCAAGAAGTTCACCGAAATTGGGATCATGGGAGCCGTGGCACGTCCCAATCAGCAGGCGCGACGACGCAAAGAGATTCTCGACGCGACAATCGGGCTGATCGAGCGTCACGACCTGGCAACGCTGCGCCTCAGCGATGTTGCCGCCGAACTGGGCACGACGGCCAACGCCGTGCGCTACTACTTCAAGGACATGCACCAGCTGCTCTCAGAGCTCGCGCTGCGCTCCGACGTCCGCTTCTATGACGATCGCCTTGCTGCGGCCACCCGCACCCCCGACGTTCGCGAGCAGTTGGCCAGGACGATCGCCGCCGGATTGCCGACCGGACCGGAAGACGCCGAGTGGCGGGCCATCTGGCGTGCCGTGTTGGCAGCCGGTTTCGAACTCGACCAACGCCGCGACGTGCAGGGGATTTACCACCGGCAGGTGAAGCTGTACACGCGCATCCTCAACGCAGGCAACACCGACGGTACGTTCGCGTTGCGAACGCCGGCTCGCGATGTGGCGATGACGCTGATGTCGGTGGAGGATTACCTCGGATACCGCATCGTGGCGCGCGATCCCGAAATGAGCCGGAAAACGGCACTGCGGTTGATGCGTCAGTATGCCGAGTTAGCCACGGGTGCAACGTTGCCCAAGATTGTTTGACCGCCCCTGCGAGTTTCCAGGACCAGCATCGCGACGTGCAGTGAGACCATCGATTCGGCGTCGGACAGGTCCACGCCAAGCGTCTGTTCGATCGCGTTGAGGCGCTTGTATAGCGACGGTCTGCTGATGTGGAGGCGGGCGGCCAGCGCCGCCTTGTTGCCCGCCAGTCGCAGATACTCCCGCAGCACGGTGAGATCCGAAAGCGGACCGCCGCGGTCGGCCGTCAGCAGCCCTTTCAATTCGGTCTCAGCGAAGCCCTGCACCCGCGGATCGTTCTGCAACAGCGAGATCAACCCGCGTAACCGCACGTCGGATGCGCGGTAGAACTGCCGCCCTTGCGCATCCATGGCCATCGCCACCTCCGCGACATGGGCGGACTCGGTCAGTCCGTGCACCGCATCGGTTACGAGCTCGGCGGGCGTCCCCACCGCGAGCACGGAATGCTGCACGCCGTCGATGCGCATGACTTCGCGGTTCACTCCCTTGCCGAGCGCAGTCCATGTCTTGTCGGTGCCGCCCGCGCGGCTGGAACTCAACGCGATGACGGCACCGACCTCGCCGTCGCTGCGAGTGGCGAACAAACCGGTGTGGCCCGACGCGTTCACGGCATGCGCGACGGCGTCGAGCATGGCCGTATTGCGGCGCTGACTCGCCAGCGGGTCTGTCCCCGTCCGGTTGATAACGGACACGCACCGTCACCGGGAAGAACCGCGATGTCTTTCGCAGCCCCAATGCGTGTGCGCGAACAGCGATCTCGCGCTCGTCGCTCAGCCGGTCGCGGAGTACCTCGTCGATGAGCCCGCTTTGCGCCTGCTGATGCAGACCGGCCCTGTCACGTTCGATCATCCGGTCCATCGCGAGCGCGACCGCTGCCCGCTCGAGCACTTTGGTCGTTCGCCCGGTGTCGGCGGTGGCGCGCGGGACGATCAGCCGCCCCCATTCCTCACCGCGGGGTCCCACCGCCGTCATCAGCCAGCCGTCCTCGCCGCTCGCCTCCCGGACGCACGCCGCGAACGTGCTCCCAGTCGTCAAGCAGTTCGGCTGTTGTGTCGGGGCCGCGGTGCCACTGCGAGTGCCTGATGGGCAAGGTCCTCCAGCACCACCGGCTCGCCGAGCATGCGCGCTGCGGCCCCGACGATCCCGGTGGTCGATACGCGCTTCATGCTCAGGTCGGTGAACGCCTCGTGCACGCGGCGGTCGAACGCCACCTCCTCGAACTGCTCGGCCACGATCCGTCGGTGCACCTCCTCGGTCACTTCGACGAACTTGATCTCGCGGTGCAGTTCCACCAGCGCCAGGTTCGAGCGCCTCGGCAAGAGTGGCGGCCGCCTTCGGGCAGTGATCCGTGCGCGCGCCCATTTCGACGACGACACCCGAGCGCGCCAGCATCGGCGAGCCCACGCAGATATCTGGCGGGTGACCTTCTCAGCGCCGCACCGGTGGTCAGCACCAACTCCCCGCCCTGCAGGAGGCAGACCAATCCGCGACGTCACCGACATGGACCCAGCGGATCTGGTCGTCCCACCGGCGCGCACTGAGGATCCTGGGCTGACCGGCCTGGATTGCGGGCAACCCGATCACGTCGCCCACGGTCAAGGTCATTTACACAGTGTAGTCAGCACCGCGATATCAGAGACACTATGTAGCGGCTCTCCAGCTGATCTGGCGCGTCACACTTGAAGCACCGAACGGTCGCACGCGACCGCCCCAACTCTTTGAAGAGAGCTTCGATGGCAGCCACTATTTCGCCATTGGATCGACAACAAGCCCTTCGCGGGGAACAGCGGCAATACCGCGCCGGTGACGAATCCGGCGACTGGTGAGGTGAGGGTCAGGTCGCGTTGGCCAGTGTGGAGGATGCGCGCGCGGTGATCGATGCTGCGGTCGCGGCGTTCCCGGCGTGGCGGGATACCTCGCTGGCCAAGCGCACGGCGATCTTGTTCGCGTTTCGCGAGTTGCTCAACGAGCGCAAGGGCGAGTTGGCCGAGATCATCACCGCCGAGCACGGCAAGGTCGTCTCTGATGCGTTGGGTGAGGTCAGCCGCGGGCAGGAGGTCGTCGAGTTCGCCTGCGGTATCGCCCATCTGCTCAAGGGCGGGTTCACCGAGAACGCCTCGACGAAGGTCGATGTGTACTCGATTCGTCAGCCGCTGGGTCCGGTCGCGGTGATCAGCCCGTTCAACTTCCCGGCGATGGTGCCGATGTGGTTTTTCCCCATCGCGATCGCCACCGGCAACACCGTGGTGCTCAAACCCTCGGAGAAAGACCCCTCGGCCGTCGCTGTGGATGGCGGCGTTGTGGGCCGAAGCCGGTCTGCCGCCGGGGGTGTTCAATGTGCTGCAAGGCGATAAGACCGCCGTGGATGAACTGTTGACCAACACCGCGATCAAATCGGTGTCCTTCGTGGGTTCCACGCCGATCGCGCAGTACGTGTACGCCACCGGCACCGCGCACGGCAAGCGGGTCCAGGCCCTGGGCGGGGCGAAGAACCACGCGGTGATCCTGCCCGACGCCGATCTGGATCTGGCCGCCGATGCGATGGTCAACGCCGGCTTCGGCTCCGCCGGTGAGCGGTGCATGGCGATCTCGGCGGCAGTGGCCGTCGGACCGATCGCCGATGACCTGGTCGCCAAGATCGCCGAACGCGCGGCCACCATCAAAACCGGTGACGGGACCCTGGATTCGGATATGGGTCCGCTGGTGACCAAGGCCCACCGCGACAAGGTCGCCTCCTACATCGACGCCGGCGAGGCCGACGGCGCCAAGATCGTCGTCGACGGCCGCGGTGTGCAGGCCAACGGCGGCACCGACGGCTTCTGGCTGGGCCCCACCCTGATCGACCACGTCACCCCCGAGATGAGCGTCTACACCGACGAGATCTTCGGCCCGGTGCTCTCGGTGCTGCGCGTGGAAACCTACGACGAGGCGTTGGAGTTGATCAACTCCAACCCCTACGGCAACGGCACCGCGATCTTCACCAACGACGGCGGCGCCGCGCGGCGCTTCCAAAACGAGGTCGAGGTCGGCATGATCGGCATCAACGTGCCCATCCCGGTACCGATGGCCTACTACAGCTTCGGCGGCTGGAAAGCCTCGCTGTTCGGCGACACCCACGCCCACGGCGCCGAAGGCGTGCACTTCTTCACCCGCGGCAAAGCCATCACCAGCCGCTGGCTCGACCCCAGCCACGGCGGCCTCGAACTCGGCTTCCCACAAAACAAGTGAGCAGACACAACATGACGACAGCACCCGAAGTCCAGACGCTACCCAACGGTTTGACGCTCGACGAAGCTCGCGCCCAGGCCGCCCGCGCCCACGAACTCGACCGGGCTCACGTCTTCCACTCGTGGTCGGTGCAGGCGGAGATCAACCCGATGACCATCGTGGCATCGGAGGGCTCCTACATCTGGGACGGCGACGGAAATCGTCTGTTGGACTTCTCCTCTCAGTTGGTCTTCACCAACATCGGCCATCAGCATCCCAAGGTGGTGGCTGCCATTCAGGAGCAGGCCGCCAAGCTGTGCACGGTCGCACCCCAGCACGCGAACGACGCGCGATCCGAAGCGGCTCGGCTGATTTCGGAACTCACGCCGGGCGACCTCGACAAGGTGTTCTTCACCAACGGCGGCGCCGACGCCAACGAGCATGCGGTGCGCATGGCCCGACTGCACACCGGCCGCTACAAGGTGCTGACGCGTTACCGCTCGTACCACGGCGGCACGGACACCGCGATCAACATGACCGGTGACCCGCGACGTTGGCCGAACGACTACGGCAACAGCGGCGTCGTCCACTTCTTCGGTCCCTTCCTCTACCGCACGAGGTTTCACTCGACCACCGAGGCCGAGGAAACCGCGCGGGCGCTCGAGCACCTCGACGAGGTCATCCGCCTCGAGGGACCGTCGACGATCGCGGCGATCGTGCTCGAGTCCGTCCCCGGCACCGCGGGCATCATGGTGCCGCCGCCCGGCTACATGGCCGGCGTGCGGGAGATCTGCGACCGCTACGGCATCGTGTTCATCGCCGATGAGGTGATGGCCGGGTTTGGTCGAACCGGAAAATGGTTCGCCATCGACCATTTCGACGTCACGCCCGACCTGCTGACCTTCGCTAAAGGCGTCACTTCGGGATACGTGCCGCTCGGCGGCGTCGCGATCAACCCCGCGCTCTATGAGACGTTCGCCCACCGCGCCTACCCCGGCGGACTCACCTACTCGGGCCACCCGTTGGCCTGCGCGGCGGCCGTCGCGACGATCAACACGATGCGCGAAGAGGGCATCGTCGAGAACGCCGCGCGGGTCGGCGATCAGATCATCGGTCCCGCGCTCGCCGAGATCGCGGGTAGGCATCCCAGCGTCGGCGAAGTGCGCGGACGCGGGGTGTTCTGGGCCGTCGAGCTGGTCGCGAACCAGGCCACCAAGGAACCGCTGGCGCCTTACGGCGGCAGTAGCCCGGCCCTGAACGAGACGTTCGCGGCATGCAAACGGGGTGGAATGGTGCCGATGACGAACTTCAACCGGATTCACGTCGTACCGCCGTGCAACGTCAGCGACGACGAGGCCCGCGAGGGCCTGGCCATACTGGACGAGGCGCTGACTGTTGCTGACGCCCACGTGAAGTAAGGGCCAGCAGCTCACCGTTTTGGCTGATCGGCGGGCGGTCGGCTACTCTTGAGCGGTTCCACCGAAGACCGTCGGTCACCGAGAAATCGGTTGAAGGTCCGGGATTATCCGGGCGGCCCACGCAGGAGGACGAGGCAATTGTCTAACAGCGCGCCCCGACCGTCTGCGTCGGGGCGTTCGTCATTTCCGGCCCCTCGACATCTCTGACTGTCGGTCTCCTAACCACGAGGAGGCATGCATGGCCAAGGCTGAAAAGGCCACCGCGGTTGCCGAAATCGCCGAGCAGTTCAAGGGGTCGACGGCAACGCTCGTCACCGAATACCGCGGACTGACGGTGGCCAACCTCAAGGATCTGCGTCGCTCGCTCGGAGACTCCGCTACCTACACCGTCGCCAAGAACACGCTGGTCAAGCGTGCCGCGGCGGAGGCGGGTATCGAAGGCCTCGACGAGCTGTTCGTTGGCCCAACCGCGATCGCGTTCGTCAAGGGCGAAGCGGTCGACGCGGCCAAGGCGATCAAGAAGTTCGCCAAGGACAACAAGGCGTTGGTCGTCAAGGGCGGCTACATGGACGGTCGACCGCTGACCGTCTCGGAGATCGATAAAATCGCCGATCTCGAATCCCGCGAGGTGCTGCTGGCCAAGCTGGCCGGCGCGATGAAGGCCAAGACCAGCCAGGCGGCCGCGCTGTTCCAGGCGCCCGCAGCGCAGGTCGCACGGTTGGCTGCCGCACTGCAGGAGAAGAAGGCTGCAGAAGAAGCTGCCGCGTAAATCGCATCAACCCACAAGACCACGTACAGAAATTAAGGAAGGACCAACACCATGGCAAAGCTGTCCACTGACGACCTGCTCGACGCGTTCAAGGAACTGACCCTGCTCGAGCTCTCCGAGTTCGTGAAGGCGTTCGAGGAGACCTTCGACGTCACCGCCGCCGCCCCGGTCGCCGTCGCGGCCGCCCCCGGCGCCGCCGCCGGCGCCCCCGCCGAGGCCGCCGAGGAGCAGTCGGAGTTCGACGTCATCCTCGAGGGTGCCGGCGACAAGAAGATCGGCGTCATCAAGGTCGTCCGCGAGATCGTCTCCGGCCTCGGCCTCAAGGAGGCCAAGGATCTGGTCGACGGCGCTCCCAAGCCGCTGCTGGAGAAGGTCGCCAAGGAAGCTGCCGAAGAGGCCAAGGCCAAGCTCGAGGCCGCAGGCGCGTCGGTTACCGTCAAGTAGTTCAACAGTCACGTCGGCGGTGCCGACAATGCACCACCGTGGGGTCGATCTGGCAAACAGATCGGCCCCACTGTGATTTTTGCCGTCGGTGCTGGTCGGAGCAGAGATGTGACCTCCGACAAGTGTCCCTGAACGGGCGTCGTAAGCTACAGTGACTCAAGCCACAGGCGGGGAGCATGTGGCGGCAGCACTTAACGGCGGAAGGATCTCGCGTGGGCATTGGCATTCAGGTTGAGGGGCTGACGAAGTCCTTCGGAGCCCAGCGAATCTGGGAGGACGTCACCTTCGACATTCCACCGGGCGAGGTCAGCGTGCTGCTCGGCCCGTCGGGTACCGGTAAGTCGGTGTTCCTGAAGTCGCTGATCGGCCTCCTGCGCCCCGAGCGCGGTTCGATCATCGTCGACGGCACCAACATCATCGACTGCTCGGCCAAGGAGCTCTACGAGATCCGGACGCTGTTCGGCGTCATGTTCCAGGACGGCGCCCTCTTCGGCTCGATGAGCCTCTACGACAACACCGCTTTCCCCTTGCGTGAACACACCAAGAAGAAGGAAAGCGAAATCCGCAACATCGTCATGGAGAAGATGGAACTGGTCGGCCTGGCCGGCGACGAGAACAAGTTCCCCGGCGAGATCTCCGGCGGTATGCGCAAGCGCGCAGGCCTGGCCCGCTCGCTGGTTCTCGACCCGCAGATCATCCTCTGCGACGAGCCCGACTCGGGTCTCGACCCGGTTCGTACCGCCTACCTGAGCCAGCTGCTCATCGACATCAACGCCCAGATCGACGCGACGATCCTGATCGTCACGCACAACATCAACATCGCCCGCACGGTGCCCGACAACATCGGCATGCTGTTCCGCAAGCACCTGGTGATGTTCGGTCCGCGCGAAGTGCTGCTGACCAGTGACGAGCCCGTCGTGCGCCAGTTCCTCAACGGCCGCCGCATCGGCCCCATCGGCATGTCCGAGGAAAAGGACGAGTCGCAGATGGCCGAAGAGCAGGCCATGGTCGACGCCGGCCACCACGACGGCGGTGTCGAGGAGATCGAAGGCGTGCCGCCGCAGATCCAGGCGACCCCCGGCATGCCGGAACGCGCGGCCGTCGGCCGTCGCCAGGCCCGCGTCCGCGAGATCATGCACACGCTGCCGCCGAACGCCCAGGAAGCGATCCGCGACGACCTCGAGGGCACGCACCAGTACGCGGGGAACGAGTTCGGCGGGGACGCTGACGCGACGGCCCGCCATCACCGCCAGGATGAGGAGCAGACCAGCCGCATCCCGACCGGCGAGCGCTGACCTAGAAGCTGTTACACGAACTGCCGGCGGATGACATTCCGCCGGCATTCGTCTTTCTGCGGACTGTGCGTATTACGGCGTTGCCGAAATCTGTAAACGCCCTCCTTCGCCGCGCGTCGACGGTTAGCGTTACCGGCGATCCGTAGACGGGAGACGGCATGGGCTGACCGGTTCTTGCTTTGGCTCGGCGCAGGCGCGGTGTGCGCCGGTGTGACGGTTGGGATGCTGGCCGGGGCGGGCACCGCCTTCGCGCAGACCGAATCGGACGGCGACGACGGCGCCAAGACATCGCAGTCGGCGAAAACGGCTGAGAGTCAATCGGATTCGGATGAGGGCGACGCCCGTCCAAAACCAGGCCGTGATGCCGTCAAGGCGATCAACGCGGTGAAGGACGCAGTCGATGATGCGGTCACCAGGGTCGTCAAGGCCGCGGGCGGCAACGACCGTGCAACCGCCGCCGAGTCGACCATCCGGACAGGAACCAGGCCCAAACCGGGGCAACGCGCCGCCGCGTTCGTCGATGCCGTCGTCGACAACATGGTCGCGGCGGTAACGCAGGCGCCCGACCGCAAGGTCATCGTCGAGAAGACCCGCGAGGTCGACCCCGTCGAATCCGATGTGTCGATCAAGACGCCCGTCGCCAACCCGCGACGAACGTTCCGTACCAGTCGAAAAATCGCCAGAATTACGACTGGTACGGAACGTTCGCGAGGCGCTTGCCACGCCGATCCGGTCGAACCTCACGCTGGCCGCGCCGACGACAGCGCAACCGAAGGTCGCGGCCGCCGCAGCGCCGCAGCCGCAGATCGACGTGCCGCCGGTGATCAGCGCCATCGGCACCGCGATCTTCAACCTGATCTCGTTCGGCGAGGGCCGTGATCGAGGGACCTCCCAAGGCCCTGCCGGGCAGCGGCGTCAGGGTCGAGCGGTCGACCCTGGACCTGGGCGGCGACCACGTCGTGCCCGCGGACTGGTACTTCCCGGAGTACAACGACGACCCCGCGAGCGCGACGCCGCCGGAGCGGATCATCTATCTGCAGCACGGCTTCCTCGCCAGGGGCGTCTTCTACGACTACACCGCGTCCTACCTGGCCAAGTCGACGAACAGCGTCGTCGTCGCCCCCACGATTACGTCGAACATCTTCGCCACCGACGGCATGTGGCTGGGCGGCGACCAGATGCACCGCGCCGTCGCCGATCTGTTCAACGATTCCAACCCCGCCCTGCTCGACAGCGCACAGGCCGCCGGGTACGGGCAGGACCAACTACCAGGGCAGGTCGTCCTCGTCGGGCATTCGCTCGGCGGCGGGCTGGTGATCGACACCGCGCGCTACATGACGGCAGAACCGGAGACGAGCGGGCAAGCTCGCCGGTGTGGTGATGCTCGACGGCGTTTCGTTCACCGACCCGGTGCCGATCCTGAAGGAGCTGGACGGCATTCCGGTGTACAACCTGTCTGCCACGCCGTATCCCTGGAACCTGTTCGGCACCATGGATGCCGCCCTGGCCCAGGTCCGCCCCGGCCCCGACGAGTTCACCGGGGCACAGATGCTCTTCGGCTTCCATTCCGACGCCATGGTCGGCGGCAACCCGCTGATCCAGTTCGGCGCCTACCTGCTCACGGGCTACGGCGGGCCTGCCAATGTCGCGGGTTCGCAGATCCTCGCCGCGGGCTGGATCGACGACCTCTTCGACGGTGACCGGGATTCCGGGTTCTACGGCGAGCCCGGGGGAGCGATCAAGATCCCGACGCCGGTCGGCCCCGCCATCGGACTCGTCCGGCCGAGGCAAGGGCTCGTCACGTCCCTCGCGCAGGACGTGACCGGAGCATTCTTCGGGCTGCTCGGGCACATCAACTTCGCCACCGATGTGGACCCGGGACTGTCTCGGATGGCGGCTGTCGGCCCGATCGACGCCAACCAGTTCGTGACATGCCCCCCGGGCGCTGGGGGTTCACCCGCATCGTGTTCGCCGGCGCTCGCCGCGTGAAGAACGGGTAAAAAGTCCACACGCAACACGGCGTTATCTCTTGACGGAAAGCCTCCGACGGGCCACTCTGTTGGGCAGCATGTGTGAAACGGACAAGGACGCCAGCCAGCGCCCGAGTTGATTCTGCATGCCGTGGTTGAGGAATACGCCGTCCTGCGCTATTGTTGGACGTTGCGCTGGCTGCCTCCTGCCCATCTATCGCCTCTGACACCGTGGTCCTAGGCTGCGCCCCGTTTGGGGCTCAGTATCTAGTCGCGTGCCCGCCGTTTGGGGCCGTCTGGACTGGGAGAACGCCAGCCGAACCGACGCAAGAGTTCGCGGCGTAAGGGACGGTGTCACCGTCCTGACAGTCGCATTAGGTGCTGGAAGGATGCATCTTGGCAGTCTCCCGCCAGAGCAGGTCCACTACTACTACCTCTAGCTCCGTACCTGGAGCACCAAATAGAATTTCGTTCGCCAAGCTCCGCGAGCCTCTCGAGGTTCCGGGGCTTCTCGAGGTCCAGACCCAGTCATTCGAGTGGCTGGTCGGATCCGAACGCTGGCGTGAGATCGCCATCGCTCGCGGCGAGGTCGACCCCAAGGGCGGCCTCGAAGAGGTGTTGACCGAGCTGTCGCCGATCGAAGATTTCGCCGGCAACCTGTCGCTGACATTCAGCGATCCGCGCTTCGACGAGGTCAAGGCCTCCGTCGAGGAGTGCAAAGACAAGGACATGACGTACGCGGCCCCGCTGTTCGTCACGGCCGAGTTCATGAACAGCGAAAGTGGCGAGATCAAGAGCCAGACCGTGTTCATGGGCGACTTCCCGATGATGACCGAGAAGGGCACGTTCATCATCAACGGCACCGAGCGTGTCGTCGTCTCCCAGCTGGTCCGGTCGCCGGGCGTCTACTTCGACGAGGCCCGCGACAAGACCACCGACAAGACGCTGCACAGCGTCAAGGTGATCCCCGGTCGAGGCGCGTGGCTCGAGTTCGACGTCGACAAGCGCGACACCGTCGGCGTCCGCATCGACCGCAAGCGTCGCCAGCCGGTCACCGTGCTGCTGAAGGCGCTGGGCTGGACGAGCGAGCAGATCACCGAGCGGTTCGGCTTCTCCGAGATCATGATGTCGACGCTGGAGAAGGACAACACCGCAGGCACCGACGAGGCGCTGCTCGATATCTACCGCAAGCTGCGCCCGGGCGAGCCGCCGACCAAAGAGTCCGCGGTGACCCTGCTGGAGAACCTGTTCTTCAAGGAGAAGCGCTACGACCTGGCCCGGGTGGGTCGCTACAAGGTCAACAAGAAGCTCGGCCTCAACGCGAACCAGCCGATCACGTCGTCGACGCTGACCAAGGAAGACGTCGTCGCCACCATCGAGTACCTGGTGCGGCTGCACGAGGGTCAGACCTCGATGACCGCCCCAGACGGCGTCGAGGTGCCCGTCGAGGTCGACGACATCGACCACTTCGGCAACCGTCGTCTGCGCACGGTCGGCGAGCTGATCCAGAACCAGATCCGCGTCGGCCTTTCGCGTATGGAACGCGTCGTGCGCGAGCGCATGACGACCCAGGACGTCGAGGCGATCACGCCGCAGACCCTGATCAACATCCGTCCCGTTGTGGCGGCGATCAAGGAGTTCTTCGGCACCAGCCAGCTGTCGCAGTTCATGGACCAGAACAACCCGCTTTCGGGTCTGACCCACAAGCGTCGTCTTTCGGCGCTTGGCCCAGGCGGTCTGTCCCGTGAGCGCGCCGGCCTCGAGGTCCGCGACGTGCACTCCAGCCACTACGGCCGGATGTGCCCGATCGAGACCCCTGAGGGTCCGAACATCGGTCTGATCGGCTCGCTGTCGGTGTACGCGCGGGTGAACCCGTTCGGCTTCATCGAGACGCCGTACCGCAAGGTGAACAACGGCGTGGTCAGCGACGACATCGAGTACCTCACCGCCGACGAGGAGGACCGCCACGTCGTGGCGCAGGCCAACTCGCCGATCGACGACAAGGGCAGCTTCACCGAGGAGCGCGTTCTGGTCCGTCGTAAGGGTGGCGAGGTCGAGTTCGTCTTGGCGACCGAGGTCGACTACATGGACGTCTCGCCGCGCCAGATGGTGTCGGTGGCCACGGCCATGATCCCGTTCCTCGAGCACGACGACGCCAACCGTGCCCTGATGGGTGCCAACATGCAGCGCCAGGCGGTTCCGCTGGTGCGAAGCGAGGCCCCGCTGGTCGGTACCGGTATGGAGTTGCGCGCCGCGATCGATGCGGGCGACGTCGTGGTGGCCGACAAGGCGGGCGTGATCGAAGAGATCTCGGCCGACTACATCACCGTGATGGCAGACGACGGCACCCGGCACACCTACCGGATGCGGAAGTTCGCCCGCTCCAACCACGGCACCTGCGCCAACCAGCGCCCGATCGTCGATCAGGGCGACCGGGTCGAGGCGGGTCAGGTCATCGCCGACGGTCCCTGCACCGAGCAGGGCGAGATGGCGCTCGGCAAGAACCTGCTCGTGGCGATCATGCCGTGGGAGGGCCACAACTACGAGGACGCGATCATCCTCTCCAACCGTCTGGTTGAGGAGGACGTGCTCACCTCGATTCACATCGAAGAGCACGAGATCGATGCCCGCGACACCAAGTTGGGCGCAGAGGAGATCACCCGGGACATCCCGAACGTCTCCGACGAGGTGCTGGCTGACCTCGACGAGCGCGGCATCGTCCGCATCGGCGCCGAGGTCCGCGACGGCGACATCCTGGTCGGCAAGGTCACCCCGAAGGGCGAGACCGAGCTGACCCCGGAGGAGCGGCTGCTCCGTGCGATCTTCGGTGAGAAGGCGCGCGAGGTCCGCGACACGTCGCTGAAGGTGCCGCACGGCGAGTCCGGCAAGGTCATCGGTATCCGGGTGTTCTCGCGTGAAGACGACGACGAGCTGCCCGCCGGTGTCAACGAGTTGGTCCGCGTCTACGTGGCTCAGAAGCGCAAGATCTCCGACGGCGACAAGCTCGCCGGACGCCACGGCAACAAGGGCGTCATCGGCAAGATCCTGCCGGTCGAGGACATGCCGTTCCTTCCGGACGGCACGCCGGTCGACATCATCCTGAACACGCACGGTGTGCCGCGACGGATGAACATCGGTCAGATCCTGGAGACCCACCTCGGGTGGGTTGCCAAGGCCGGCTGGAAGATCGACGGGTCACCGGAGTGGGCCGCAAGCCTGCCCGAGGAGCTGTTGGAGGCCCAGCCGAACACCATCGTTTCGACGCCGGTGTTCGACGGTGCCCGCGAAGCCGAGCTTCAGGGCCTGCTGGCCTCGACGCTGCCCAACCGCGACGGCGACACGCTTGTCGACGAGGACGGCAAGGCGGAGCTGTTCGACGGCCGGTCCGGCGAACCGTTCCCGTACCCGGTGACGGTCGGCTACATGTACATCCTGAAGCTGCACCACCTCGTGGACGACAAGATCCACGCCCGCTCCACTGGTCCGTACTCGATGATCACCCAGCAGCCGCTGGGCGGTAAGGCGCAGTTCGGTGGCCAGCGGTTCGGTGAGATGGAGTGCTGGGCCATGCAGGCCTACGGCGCGGCGTACACGCTGCAGGAGCTGCTGACCATCAAGTCCGACGACACCGTCGGCCGGGTCAAGGTGTACGAGGCGATCGTCAAGGGCGAGAACATTCCCGAGCCGGGGATCCCCGAGTCGTTCAAGGTGCTGCTCAAAGAGCTGCAGTCGTTGTGCCTGAACGTCGAGGTGCTGTCTTCTGACGGCGCCGCGATCGAGATGCGCGACACCGACGACGAGGACCTGGAACGCGCTGCCGCGAACCTGGGAATCAACTTGTCCCGCAACGAATCTGCTTCTGTGGAAGACCTTGCGTAGATCTCTCCGTATTTCGATTTTTTCTAGTCCCGAAAGGGGAAAGGGAGTTACGTGCTAGACGTCAACTTCTTCGATGAACTCCGTATCGGCCTTGCCACCGCGGACGACATCCGTAACTGGTCCTTCGGTGAGGTCAAAAAGCCGGAGACCATCAACTACCGCACATTGAAGCCAGAGAAGGACGGCCTTTTCTGCGAGAAGATCTTCGGACCTACTCGCGACTGGGAGTGCTACTGCGGCAAGTACAAGCGCGTCCGCTTCAAGGGCATCATCTGCGAGCGCTGCGGCGTCGAGGTGACCCGCGCCAAGGTGCGTCGCGAGCGGATGGGCCATATCGAGCTGGCCGCGCCGGTCACGCACATCTGGTACTTCAAGGGCGTGCCCTCGCGTCTGGGCTACCTGCTCGACCTGGCTCCGAAGGATCTCGAGAAGATCATCTACTTCGCCGCCTACGTCATCACCGCCGTGGACGACGAGATGCGCCACAACGAGCTGTCGACGCTCGAGGCCGAAATGGTCGTCGAGCGCAAGGCCGTTGAGGATCAGCGCGATTCGGATCTCGAGGCGCGTGCGCAGAAGCTCGAGGCCGACCTCAAGGAGCTCGAGGAGGAGGGCGCCAAGTCCGACGTGCGGCGCAAGGTCCGCGACGGCGGCGAGCGCGAGATGCGTCAGCTTCGCGACCGTACCCAGCGCGAGCTGGACCGGCTCGACGAGATCTGGACGACCTTCACCAAGCTGGCTCCCAAGCAGCTGATCGTCGACGAGGTGCTCTACCGCGAGCTCATCGACCGCTACGGCGAGTACTTCCAGGGCGCCATGGGCGCGGAGTCGATCAAGAAGCTCATCGAGACCTTCGACATCGACGCCGAGGCCGAGTCGCTGCGCGACACCATCCGTAACGGCAAGGGCCAGAAGAAGCTTCGTGCCCTCAAGCGCCTCAAGGTCGTCGCCGCGTTCCAGCAGTCGGGGAACTCGCCGATGGGCATGGTGCTCGACGCTGTCCCGGTGATCCCGCCGGAGCTGCGCCCGATGGTTCAGCTCGACGGTGGCCGCTTCGCGACCTCGGACCTCAACGATCTGTACCGCCGCGTGATCAACCGCAACAACCGCCTCAAGCGACTGATCGACCTCGGCGCCCCCGAGATCATCGTCAACAACGAGAAGCGGATGCTGCAGGAGTCGGTGGACGCACTGTTCGACAACGGCCGCCGCGGCCGTCCGGTCACCGGACCGGGCAACCGTCCGCTCAAGTCGCTGTCGGATCTGCTCAAGGGCAAGCAGGGCCGGTTCCGTCAGAACCTGCTCGGTAAGCGCGTCGACTACTCCGGCCGTTCGGTCATCGTGGTCGGCCCGCAGCTCAAGCTGCACCAGTGCGGTCTGCCCAAGCTGATGGCACTCGAGCTGTTCAAGCCGTTCGTGATGAAGCGTCTCGTCGACCTGAACCACGCGCAGAACATCAAGAGCGCCAAGCGGATGGTGGAGCGTCAGCGTCCGCAGGTGTGGGATGTCCTCGAAGAGGTCATCGGCGAGCACCCGGTGCTGCTCAACCGCGCACCGACGCTGCACCGCCTCGGCATCCAGGCGTTCGAGCCGCAGCTGGTCGAGGGCAAGGCGATTCAGCTGCACCCGCTGGTCTGCGAGGCGTTCAACGCCGACTTCGACGGTGACCAGATGGCGGTGCACTTGCCGCTGAGCGCCGAGGCGCAGGCCGAGGCTCGCATCCTGATGCTGTCGTCGAACAACATCCTGTCGCCTGCGTCGGGCCGCCCGCTGGCCATGCCGCGTCTGGACATGGTGACCGGGCTGTTCTTCCTGACCACCGAGATCCCCGGTGACACAGGCGAGTACCGGCCGGCCGCGAAGGATAAGTCGGAGTTCGGTGTCTACAGCTCGCCTGCCGAGGCGATCATGGCGCTGGACCGCGGTGCGCTGTCGGTGCGGGCCAAGATCAAGGTGCGGTTGACGCAGCTGCGTCCGCCTGCCGAGATCGAGGCCGAGCTGTTCGGCGAGGCCGGTTGGAAGCCGGGCGATGCCTGGACGGCGGACACCACGCTGGGCCGGGTCATGTTCAACGAACTGCTGCCGATCAGCTATCCGTTCATCAACCAGCAGATGCACAAGAAGGTGCAGGCGGCGATCATCAACGATCTCGCCGAGCGCTATCCGATGATCGTGGTCGCGCAGACCGTGGACAAGCTCAAGGACACCGGCTTCTACTGGGCCACCCGCTCGGGTGTCACCGTGTCGATGGCCGACGTCATTGTGCCGCCGAACAAGCAGGAGATCCTGGACCGGTACGAGGCGGAAGCCGACGGTATCGAGAAGAAGTACCAGCGCGGTGCTTTGAACCACGACGAGCGCAACGGCGAGCTGGTCAAGATCTGGCAGCAGGCGACCGAAGAGGTCGGCGAGGCTCTGCGGGCGCACTACCCCAAGGACAACTCGATCATCACGATCATCGACTCGGGCGCCACGGGTAACTTCACCCAGATGCGCACGCTGGCCGGCATGAAGGGTCTGGTGACCAACCCGAAGGGTGAGTTCATCCCGCGGCCGATCAAGTCCTCGTTCCGCGAGGGCCTGACGGTGCTGGAGTACTTCATCAACACCCACGGCGCCCGTAAGGGCTTGGCGGACACCGCTCTTCGTACCGCTGACTCGGGTTACCTGACCCGTCGTCTGGTCGACGTGTCGCAGGACGTCATCGTTCGCGAGACCGATTGCGAGACCGAGCGCGGCATCAACGTCACGCTCGCCGAGCTGCAGAGCAAGGATCTGGTTCGCGACCCGCACATCGAAACCTCGGCGTACGCGCGGACTTTGGCCGCAGACGCTGTGGACGAGAAGGGCAACGTCGTCGTCGAGCGGGGTCACGATCTCGGTGACCCGGCCATCGAGGCGCTGCTTGCGGCGGGCATCACCGAGGTCAAGGTTCGTTCGGTGCTGACCTGCACGACGGGTACCGGCGTGTGTGCGATGTGCTACGGACGTTCGATGGCGACCGGCAAGCTGGTCGACATCGGCGAGGCCGTCGGCATCGTTGCCGCGCAGTCCATCGGCGAGCCCGGCACGCAGCTGACCATGCGCACCTTCCACCAGGGCGGTGTCGGTGAGGACATCACCGGCGGTCTGCCTCGCGTGCAGGAGCTGTTCGAGGCCCGCGTGCCGCGCAACAAGGCGCCGATCGCGGACGTCTCCGGACGGGTGCAGCTCGAGGAGAGCGACTCCTTCTACAAGATCACCATCGTCCCCGACGACGGTGGCGAAGAAGTCGTCTACGACAAGCTGCCCAAGCGCAACCGTCGCCTCAAGGTGTTCAAGCACGAGGACGGCTCCGAGCGGCTGCTCACCAACGGCGACCACGTCGAGGTCGGCCAGCAGCTGATGGAAGGCTCCGCGGACCCGCACGAGGTGCTGCGTGTCCAGGGCCCCCGCGAGGTGCAGATCCACCTCGTCAAGGAGGTCCAGGAGGTCTACCGCGCTCAGGGTGTGTCGATCCACGACAAGCACATCGAGGTCATCGTCCGGCAGATGCTGCGGCGCGTCACGATCATCGATTCGGGCGCAACGGAGTTCCTGCCCGGCTCGCTGACCGAGCGTGGCGAGTTCGAGTCGGAGAACCGTCGGGTGGTGGCCGAGGGCAACGAGCCCGCGGCGGGCCGTCCGGTGCTGATGGGTATCACGAAGGCATCGCTGGCCACGGATTCGTGGCTGTCGGCGGCGTCGTTCCAGGAGACCACTCGCGTGCTGACCGATGCGGCGATCAACTGCCGCAGCGACAAGCTGCAGGGTCTGAAGGAGAACGTGATCATCGGCAAGCTGATCCCGGCGGGTACCGGCATCAACCGGTACCGCAACATCCAGGTGCAGCCGACCGAGGAGGCGCGGGCCGCCGCGTACACGATCCCGTCCTACGAGGATCAGTACTACAGCCCCGACTTCGGCCAGGCCACCGGAGCCGCGGTTCCGCTGGACGACTACGGCTACAGCGACTACCGCTAAGTCACGTCAACGAGAAAGCCCCCGCCATCGTGCGGGGGCTTTTTCGTTGCGGTCAGAAGACCACGTCGGTTTCGCGTGATTCGCTACGGCACGTAGACGAACCCTGTGTCGGTGCTCCAGTTCTTCGTCGCACCCTTGTCGTCGAGGACGGTGCCTTGCGCGCTGCCGTTCGCGATTGATGGAGCCGGTGCTAGTCGAGACGTGTCACGTATTCATCGGGAAACCGGAACCACTCGCGGAACTCCGTCCGGATTGATAGAGCCTCTGTAGCTGGCTAGTTCGTTCTCCGTGCGATTTCCACCTCCGACCGTAGTCGCCGAGGTAACGGCCGAAGGGAAGTCGTGAAGTCGATCTCGTTGGTGCCCTTCAGCGACCAGTGACCCCTCGATGAATCCATCGTCCAGCCGTCCGTTGTCATCTTCACCGCGTTTGTAATGCCCCAGCTCGATGTGCACGACGGAGCACGTTGTGCTGGTCGAGGTCGGAGGCGGTGTTCCACGTGATCCCAATCGCAATCCGACGACGGTACGAGCGGAAACGGAACGAGCGGTTGCGCGCCAGCGGGCGGCCTGGGTGACAGCAACTCCCAGCGGCGATTGCTGCACAACGCAGTAAGTGCGACTGTGCGGCAGTCGCACGATTCGCTGACGTGAAATCGGTACGCATCTCGGTGCTCCTTCTCAGCCGCGTGCAGTTGCCTGCTCCGAAAAGTCCAGAGCAGGGTCGCCCGAACGATATCGGGTGTTTCCCTACTGTTTCCGGCGGCATACGCGCTGCTTCACGCCAGTTTTCTGCGGCTCTTACGCGACGCTCGCGTCAGTGTTCGCAGAGTGTCGCGACCCCGGGCCGTCGAGTTCGTCCAGCGCGACGCGTCGGCCGGTGACCGCCAGCAGCAGTGCGAGCGCGGGCCCGCTGACCTCGGGGCCCTCGCCGATCGACAGGTCCAGGTCGGTGGCCGTGAGCCGGGCGCGGGCGACGACTTCCTTGGCGCCGCCGAACGACGCGGGCATGCGGGCCTGCTGGAGCAGCGATCTCCTGACGCCGCCTCTCTGGATAGTCGCGACGCAGTCCAACGACCCGTCGGATGTCCTCGCCGTGGATGACCTCCTCGACGATGCGCGTGTCCAGCGGCGCGGGCGGGCGTCGACGTTCGTGTCGCCACGTCGCGCAGCCGCTCAAGTGTCTGTTGCGGTGTGGCGCCGCGGGCCCGTTCGAGGCCGTTGGCGTTCTGCCGGTCGAAGTCGAAACGCGCCCGCGCCATGTCGATCGCGAACCCCAGCCGCGTCGTCAACGCGACGTCGACCAGGTGTGCGGCGACGTCGTGCACCGTCCATCCGTCACACAGCGACGGCCGCGTCCACTGCTCATCGTCGAGGCCGGCGAGGTCGTCGATCAACGCGCGGCGCTCGGCGTGGACGAGAGGCCAGACATCGTTGGGCATGCCGGGTAGACCTGCGCCGTCGATGGAACTCATCGTCGTGGTGACGTGTCCGTACGGATCACTAGACTGGCCGCGTGCTCATTGGTTCGCATGTCCATCAAGACGATCCCCTGGCAGCGGCGGAGGCCGACGGCGCCGACGTGGTGCAGTTCTTCCTCGGCGATCCGCAGAGCTGGAAGAAGCCCAAGCCCCGCGAGGACGCCGAAACGCTGAAGGCGGCGAGCATGCCGCTGTATATCCACGCGCCGTACCTGATCAATGTGGCTTCGGCGAACAACCGCGTGCGCATCCCGTCGCGCAAGATCCTGCAGGACACCTGCGACGCGGCATCGGAGGTCAACGCCACGGCGGTGATCGTGCACGGCGGCCACGCCGACGACAAAGACATGGAGGCCGGTTTCGAGCGCTGGGTCAAGGCGCTGAACTACCTCGAAACCGATGTACCCGTCTACCTGGAGAACACCGCGGGCGGGGACCACGCGATGGCCCGCCACTTCGACACCATCGGCAGGCTGTGGGACCACATCGGCGACACCGGCATCGGCTTCTGCCTCGACACCTGCCATGCCTGGGCGGCGGGCGAGGCGCTGATCGACGCCGTCGACCGCATCAAGGCCCTCACCGGGCGCATCGACCTGGTGCACTGCAACGACTCGAGGGATGCGGCGGGCTCCGGCGCCGACCGGCACGCCAACTTCGGCACCGGAAAAATCGACCCTGACCTGCTCGTTGCCGTCGTGACGGCCGCCGATGCGCCGGTGATCTGCGAGACCGCCGACGAAGGCCGCAAGGACGACATCGCCTTCCTGCGCGGACAACCTCGACTAGCGATTTTTATTACCGAACTGCACTCAAACGTGCGGTTTCGTCTAGGTGAACTATTCTTCTGCGGGTGTCCGCAATTGACGATGCGCCAATTGCGGCGACGCGCGCCTACGACGATCCCGTCCCACCTCGTGGGCGACGGCTGAAAGTCCTGCGCTGGGTCGCGATCGCCGTCTGGGCATTCGTCGTCATCTTCCGCACGGTGACCGACGGCTTCGCGTTCAACCGTGAGCTGCTGCTGCTCTACATCGCGACCGGCCTGCTGGCCGCCAGCATCGGCCAGGGCCGCCGCATGCTCTACGTCATCCGCGACTGGCTGCCGTTCGCCCTGGTGCTGATCGCCTACGACCTGAGCAGGGGAGCGGCCGACCTCGTCGGCAGGCCCACGCTGTGGCAGTGGCCCGCCGACGCCGACCGCTGGTTGTTCTCCGGCACCGTGCCGACGGTGTGGCTGCAGGAGCGCATCAAGCTGCCCGCCGCGGCGTGGTGGGAAGTCGTGCTCAGCACCGTCTACATGTCGTTCTTCATCCTTCCGTACATCGTCGCGGGGGTGCTCTGGCTCCGGAACCGCGACGAGTGGAAGGCCTTCGCCAAATTGTTCGTCGGCCTGTCGTTTGCGGGCTTGGTGATCTACACGCTGGTGCCCGCGGCGCCGCCGTGGGCCGCTGCCCGCTGCACCGGGGCCGACGTCGCCGGTGGTCCGTCCGGTCCACGCTGCATGTTCAAGTCGGCCCGCGGGGTGCCCGACGGGGGTCTGCTCGGCGCGCTGCAGACCAGCCAGGACGGCGCGAATGCCTGGGTCGAGCGGATCGTCGGACGCGGGTGGGGCAAGCTCAACCTCCACACGGCATCCGCCTTGCTCGATGCAGGGCCAGGCGAGCGTGAACCTGGTCGCCGCGATTCCCTCTCTGCACGCCGGTATGACGTTGGCGATCGCGGCATTCCTGTGGAACCGGGTCAACCGCGGATGGCGGGTGGTGCTGGCCGCCTATGTGCTCGTGATGGCCTTCACCCTGGTGTACACCGCCGAGCATTACGTCATCGACATCCTGCTCGGATGGGCGCTGGCGGGGCTGGTTATGGGTGCGATGCACTGGATCAAGCTGCGCCGGGCGGGGCCGTCAGTGGACAAGACCGAGGTTCGACTGAGCACCGCAGCCCATACGTGATGTGATCCGTACGTGCAGACGGCGTCCCGCGGGTTCACAATCAACTACTCGGTGTCGGGTGACGGACCACCGCTGCTGCTGGTTCCCGGAACACTATGCGCGGCAAGGCAATGGGCGGACTTCGGATACGCCGCGACGCTCGAGCGGCACTGGCGTGTCATAGCCGTCGACCCGCTCGGACACGGAGACAGCGACACTCCGCATGACGCCGATTCATACGAAGCCGCTGGAGTGACTGCCGATCTCGTCGCCGTGTTGGACGCCGCAGGCGTTGAGCAGGCGACGGTGTGGGGATACTCGCGAGGCGGATGGCTGGCATGCAATCTCGCGAGCCGCTACCCCGACCGCGTCGAGCGACTTGTCGTCGCCGCCTATGCGATGAATGCCCACGAAGAAGAGGTCGATCGGATACTGGTGCCACTGATCGGCTATCTGCGAGACGGGAACTGGTCGGCGCTCTGGCAGGCATTCGGGATCACCGATCGACCGTTCCAGCAGATGATGCAGGACGGCAACGACGCACTTGCGGTGGCAGCCGCGATCGGCGGTTCCCTTCGGCCCACCAGATATGTCGACCCGGCGTCGATCCGTTGCCCTGCAAGCTATTACGTCGGTTCCGAAGACTGGATCGTCCCGCATGTACGTGCCGACGTCGAGACGCTCGGCGCCACCCTCGACATCATCGACGGCCAAGACCATCTCGGGTCGTTCTTCGCTTCGGCTGAGCCGGTTCTGGCGGCGATGAGTTCACGCCTTCCGCATTGACATATTTCGAAGCTCGGCAATCGTGACGACCGCGGCCGTTACGATTCCCGCATGGCGGACACCGAACCCGAGCAGCAACCCCAATCCCACGCGAAGCCCCCTGCGAATTCTGGAGGGGGAGGGGCACGCTTGGTGGCGCTCTTCACGCTCTTCATCGCGTTGGCCGCGATCGGTATTGCCGCGTGGGCGATGGTGATGGCATGGCCGCAGAAGGAGGCGAAGGTCCAGCCGACCGCGGAGTCGAAGCAGAAGGTGTGCGCGGCCTTCGACACGGTGAGCAAGGCGGTTCAGCTACAGACGCATGCCGAGCTCGGACCCGACCCGATCGCGCAGACCGCGGTGGCGAGCAATGCCCGGCTGTCGCTGATCGGCGGTGGCGACGTTCTGCTGAGCCGACTGGACGAGCAGACACCGCCGGACCTCGCCGACGCGGTCCGCCTGTTCGCGAACAACCTCCAAGACATCGGCATCAACGCCCTTGCCGGCGCGACGAACGACGACCCGCAGCAGGCCGCGCGGCTGACCGCCGGTGAGGACGGCAGGAACAAGGTCGCCGAGCTCTGCAAGTAGGCGATTCGTTCTTCACCGCTTCATCCGCCGAAATCGACATTTCGCAGAAGAAGTTCGAGTGCACTGCTGCAGAACGTCGATTTCAACGGATAGGCACCCAATCCGTTCCGGCTCACGGGCGCTGCCAGCCTCTGAGCCTTACGCATCTTGTGCGGCTGTCGAGAAACTGTAATATCGAGTGCATGGCAGATACGCACGTCGTCACCAATCAGGTCCCGCAGCTGGAGGACTTCAACCCGGCCTCGTCGCCGGTGCTGACCGAGGCGCTGATCCGCGAGGGCGGGGAGTGGGGCCTCGACGAGGTCGCCGAACTCGGAGCGCTGTCCGGGAGTGCGCAGGCGCAGCGGTGGGGCGAGTTGGCCGACCGCAACCAGCCGATCCTGCACACCCACGACCGCTACGGCCACCGCGTCGACGAGGTCGAATACGACCCCGCCTACCACGAGCTGATGACGGTGGCGGTCGGTCACGGCCTGCACGCCGCCCCGTGGGCCGACGACCGGGCCGGCTCCCACGTCGTCCGCGCCGCCAAGACGTCGGTGTGGACGCCCGAGCCCGGTCACGTCTGCCCGATCTCGATGACGTACGCCGTCGTTCCCGCGCTGCGGTTCAACAAAGAGCTCGCCGACATCTACGAGCCGTTGTTGACGAGCCGGTCCTACGACCCCGAGCTGAAAGTGCCTGCCACCAAAGCCGGTATCACCGCGGGTATGTCGATGACCGAGAAGCAGGGCGGATCCGACGTGCGCGCAGGCACCACGCAGGCGACTCCAAACGCCGACGGCAGCTACAGCCTGACCGGACACAAGTGGTTCACCTCGGCGCCGATGTGCGACGTCTTCCTGGTGTTGGCCCAGGCCCCCGGCGGGCTGTCCTGCTTCTTCCTGCCGCGCATCCTTCCCGACGGCACGCGCAACCGAATGTTCCTGCAGCGCCTCAAGGAAAAGCTCGGTAACCACGCCAACGCTTCGTCGGAGGTCGAGTACGACGGTGCCACCGCGTGGCTCGTCGGCGAGGAGGGCCGCGGCGTGCCGACCATCATCGAGATGGTCAACCTCACCCGGCTGGACTGCACGCTGGGCAGCGCGACCAGCATGCGCACCGGCCTGACCCGTGCCATCCACCATGCGCAGCATCGAAAGGCCTTCGGCGCCTATCTGATCGACCAACCGCTGATGCGCAACGTGCTCGCAGACCTGGCGGTCGAGGCCGAGGCCGCGACCATCCTTGCGATGCGGATGGCGGGTGCCACCGACCGCGCGGTGCGCGGCGACGAGCGGGAGTCGCTGTTCCGCCGCATCGGCCTTGCGGCAAGCAAGTACTGGGTGTGCAAGCGCGCGACCGGTCACGCCGCAGAAGCGATGGAATGCTTCGGCGGCAACGGCTACGTCGAGGAGTCCGGCATGCCGCGGCTGTACCGGGAAGCCCCGCTGATGGGCATCTGGGAGGGCTCCGGCAACGTCAGCGCGCTGGACACCTTGCGCGCCATGGCAACTCGACCCGAGAGCATCGACGTGCTGTTCGACGAACTCGCCAAGTCCACCGGCCAGGACCCGCGGCTGGACGCCCACGTCGACGGACTCAAGCCGCAGTTCGACGACCTGGAGAGCATCCAGTACCGGGCCCGCAAGGTCACCGAGGACATCGGTTTGGCCTTGCAGGGGTCGCTGCTGGTGCGACACGGCCATCCGGCCGTCGCCGAGGCGTTCCTCGCCACCCGCATGGGCGGCCAGTGGGGCGGCGCCTACGGAACCATGCCCGCCGGACTGGATCTCGCAGCGATCCTCGAGCGGGTCCTGGTCAAGGGATGACCCACGCGATCAGGCCCGTCGACTTCGACAATTTGAAGACGATGACCTACGAGGTCACCGATCGAATTGCCCGAATCACGTTCAACCGCCCCGAAAAGGGCAACGCGATCATCGCCGACACCCCGCTCGAGCTGTCCGCGCTCGTCGAGCGAGCCGACCTCGATCCGAATGTCCACGTGATCCTCGTGTCCGGCCGCGGCGAAGGGTTCTGCGCGGGCTTCGACCTGTCCGCGTACGCGGAGGGCTCGTCGTCGGCGGGCGGTGGCAACCCGTATGCGGACACGGTGCTGTCCGGCAAGACGCAAGCCATCAACCATCTGCCCGATCAGCCGTGGGATCCGATGATCGACTACCAGATGATGAGCCGCTTCGTCCGCGGGTTCTCCAGCCTGATGCACTGCGACAAGCCGACAGTGGTCAAGATCCACGGCTACTGCGTGGCAGGCGGCACCGACATCGCGCTGCACGCCGATCAGGTGATCGCCGCGTCGGACGCCAAGATCGGTTATCCGCCGATGCGCGTGTGGGGTGTACCCGCCGCGGGCCTGTGGGCGCACCGGCTCGGCGACCAACGCGCGAAACGCCTTCTGTTCACCGGTGATTGCATCAGCGGCGCGCAGGCGGCCGACTGGGGACTCGCCATCGAGGCGCCCGAGCCCGCCGATCTCGACGAGCGGACCGAACGCCTCGTCGAGCGCATCGCCGCGATGCCGGTCAACCAGCTGATCATGGCGAAGCTGGCACTCAACACCGCGCTGCTGCAGCAGGGCGTCGCGACCAGTCGGATGGTGAGCACCGTCTTCGACGGCGTCGCGCGCCACACCCCCGAGGGACACGCGTTCGTCGCCGAGGCGCGCGAGCACGGTTTCCGCGATGCGGTGAAGAGCCGCGACGAGCCCTACGGCGACGCGGGCCGTAAGACGTCCGGGGTCTGACCGTGGCAGCGCTGAGCCGGATGACCGCGCGTTCGGTGGTGCTGAGCGTGCTGCTCGGCGCGCACCCGGCGTCGGCCACGGCCGCCGAGTTGATCCGCCTCACAGCAGATTTCGACATCAGGGAAGCGACGCTGCGGGTCGCGCTCACCAGAATGGTCGCTGCGGGGGACCTGGTGCGGTCCGAGGACGGCTACCGGCTGCCGGATCGGCTGCTGGCGCGGCAGCGTCGCCAGGACGACGCCATCAACCCGCAGCGGAAATCGTGGGACGGCACGTGGACGACGCTGGTGATCACGAGCGTCGGCACCGACGCGCGCAGCCGCGCGGGCCTGCGGACGACGTTGCAGCAGAACAGGTTCGCCGAGATGCGCGAAGGAGTCTGGTTGCGGCCGGACAACGTGAACATCGCCCTGCCGGACGACGTGCTTTCGCGTGTGCGGGTGATGCACGGTTACGACGACCGCCCGTCGGAACTGGCCGGCCAGCTGTGGGATCTCGCCGGCATGGGCGCGCACCGGTACACGACTTCTCGATGACATGGCCGCCGCCACCGACGTTCCGGGCCGGTTCGTCGCCGCCGCGGGCATGGTGCGGCACCTGCTGACCGATCCCGTGTTGCCCGACGAGTTGCTGCCCGACGGCTGGCCCGGTGACGCCCTGCGAGAGTCTTATGCACGATTCGCCGCCGAATTGGTGGCACTACGAAACGAGTCCGAACTGATGGAGGCGCCATGAGTGTGCGAGTCGAACGCAATGGCCCTGTCACCACGGTGATCATGAATCGGCCCGAGGCGCGTAATGCGGTCAACGGCCCGACCGCCGCCGAACTGTTCGCCGCCTTCGACGAATTCGACCGCGACGAGTCCGCATCGGTCGCCGTGCTGTGGGGCGACAACGGAACCTTCTGTGCGGGTGCCGATTTGAAGGCTTTCGGTACGCCGGACGTCAACCCCGCCCATCGCACCGGGCCCGGACCGATGGGTCCCACCCGGATGACGTTGTCCAAACCGGTGATCGCGGCCATCAGCGGATATGCGGTGGCCGGCGGTCTCGAGCTGGCGCTGTGGTGCGACCTGCGGGTGGTGGAGGAGGACGCCACCATGGGTGTCTTCTGTCGACGGTGGGGCGTGCCGCTGATCGACGGTGGCACGGTCCGGCTGCCGCGCCTGATCGGGCACAGCCGTGCGATGGACATGATCCTCACCGGCCGCGGCGTCGACGCCGCCGAAGCTCTGTCGATGGGCCTGGCCAACCGTGTCGTGCCGACCGGCCAGGCGCGGGAGAAGGCCGAAGAGCTGGCCGCGGAACTGGCCGCGCTGCCGCAGCAGTGCATGCGCGCCGACCGCATGTCGCAGCTGAACCAGTGGGGGTTGCCCGAGACCGAGGCGATGGATTTCGAGTTCGGCAGCCTGTCGCGTGTCGCAGCGGAATCGCTGGAGGGCGCACAGCGCTTCGCGAAGGGCGCCGGACGGCACGGCGCCAACAGCCTGAGACGAGCGCAGACGGGTCAGCCCTTGCTGATCTTGTTGCCCGAGCCGGTGTCGTTGATCTTCGGATCACCCTGCTTGTAAGTCACTGTGTTGTTGAAGCCGACGACGCTGAGTCCCTTGTCGACGCGATCCATGTTGACCGTGTTGTCGGCGCCGCCGATGTTCGCGTTGGCGCAGGTGCCCTTGACGGTCAGCTTGTTGTTGTTGCCGCCGATGTTGAGTGATTTACCGTCTGCGCAGTCGAGTTCCGTCGTCCCGCCGACCGAGCTGTAGTTGATCGTGTTGCCGATTTCGACCTGGCCGCCCTCGGTCCCGAATGTCGCTGTCGGAGAGTTGGAGTCGCTGCTGTCGGCACCGCACCCGGCGAGCCCGATCATCGCGACGGCGGCGGTGATGCCGATCAAGACGTGCGTGCGCATGGTTCCTCGCTTCCGTTGGGGGCGAACAGAACGCGGGCGATCACGCAGGGATGCGGTCGATCCGGTTCATCATGCCCAGTTCCCGTCCGCGATCCCAGACGATCGGTTCGCCGCTCTTGTAGAAGACGGTCTGGTCGAAGCCGTAGACGGTGATGTCGTTGACCACATTGTCGGCGATGATCATGTTCCCGCCACCCTGCACCGTGACCGCCCAGCAGCTGCCCATCGCATTGATGGTGTTACCGGACCCGTTGACGATCAGCGTCGAGTCGTTGCAGTCGACGGTCTGGGTGCTGCCGATGGCGTTGATGTGGGTGTCGCCGTTCTTGGCCCCCGCGTTCGGCGCACCCACCGCCAGCGCGACCGGCACTGCGATCAGGCATGCGGTCATCGACCGGTTCAACGCTCTCCAACCCCCAGCGGTCATGGCTGTAGAGAGTACGTCGTGTGTCTGATCCATGGCAGTACTTGACCGGTTCGGCTCGAGGCTGGGCTGCGCGAACGAGTCGCGGCGCCGCACTGCGCTGGGTAGCGTGTTCATCGATGCGTTGGCGTGTCAAAGCGGTTGCTATCGCGGCGGTCACAGCGGTGGTGACCGTCGCGGGTTGTGCGCAGACCATCACCGGGACCGCGCAGAGGGCCAATCCCGCCGTCCCCGACCCCGAACGCAGCTACGGCTATGTCGACAACCGCTGTGGCCTACTCGAGGACAGCTCGATCCAGGAGATGCTGGGCGCCCAGAGCGTCGTGCGGCCCTACAGCGGCGCCGTCTGCCAGTACGTGCTGGAGCGCGATTCGGGCCCTGATGCCGGCGCCGCCACCATGGTCGACGTCGTCTACTCGTGGTTCGAGACCGGCAACCTGGACCGGGAACAGACTCTGGCGCAGCAGCGCGGCGCAAAGGTCACCGACAAGGTCATCGAACGACACCAGGCGTTCCTGGCCCGCCGCGATACGAACGGAGCGGGCTGTTCGGCCACCACGGCGGCCGGCCCCGGCGTGCTGAGTTGGTGGGTGCAGACGCGCGGTAAGGCCGACGCCGACCCTTGCAAGGACGCCGAGAAACTGCTTGCCGCGACGCTCTCGTCGGATCTGTGATCATGGCCGCCCGCCGACCACTCACCCTCTGCGCCGCACTGCTGGCCGGTGTCGCCGTGCTCGCAGGCGGCTGCGGTTCGTCGGACCGGCCCGCCGCGACGGACGCACCCGCCGCCCCGCCGGGCGGCGGCTTCCAGAGCGGGGACTGCAACAACGTCACCGACGCGGACGTCGCCGAGGCCGTCGGATCCTCGACCTTCACCAAGGTCGTGGACAGCGACGCAGGCTGCTTCTGGCAGGAGAACACCATGCTCGGCTCCTTCGGGGCGGGCATGGGCATCTCGACGTGGTGGTACCGCGGCAGCGATATGGACACCGAGCGCACCCTCGAGCAACAGGCAGGCCGCACGCTGACCGAACTGTCCGTGGACGGCAACAAGGGCTTCAAGGCCAATGATGCCAACGCCTGCAGCATCTACGTTTCCAAGGGCGGCGACGTCATCACCTGGTCGATCCAGACGATGAACCCGGCCACACTGCCCGATCTGTGCGGCATCACCGAGCGGCTGGCTCAGCTCAGCCAGGAACGTGTCAACTGACCCAGCGGAAACTAGAGGTGTTAGTTTTCGCATATGACAGCCCGTTCTGCGTCTCAAACGTCCGGTCGCCGACCGGCGAAGCTGAGCCGGGACTCCATCGTCAACGCCGCGCTCACGTTCCTGGATCGCGACGGCTGGGACGCGTTGACGATCAACGCGCTGGCGACTCAGCTCGGCACCAAGGGGCCGTCGCTCTACAACCACGTCGACAGCCTGGAAGACCTCCGGCGCACCGTTCGGATGCGCGTCGTCGGCGACATCATCGAGATGTTGAACACCGTCGGCCAGGGCCGCACCCGCGACGACGCGGTGATGGCGATGGCCAGCTCCTACCGCAGCTACGCCCACCACCACCCGGGGCGGTACTCGGCGTTCACCCGGATGCCGCTTGGCGGTGACGATCCCGAATTCACCGATGCCACAAGGGCGGCCGCGACGCCGGTTATCGAGGTGCTGGCGTCCTATGGGTTGGACGGCGAGAAGGCTTTCTATGCCGCGCTGGAATTCTGGTCGGCACTTCACGGATTCGTGCTGCTGGAGATGACCGGGGCGATGAACGGAATCGCCGATACCGATACCGTGTTCAGTGACATGGTCATGCGGCTGGCGGCGGGCATGCAGAGGCGCTGAGCGTCCGTATGGGTTGACCTGCGGTAAGGCGCCTTGTCACGGGTTTGGATCGACATGCTTACCCCTGGTATCGTGGACCGCCGTGCCTGGCTGGTAGGCGGTTGCCGCACGCCGGGGCCAATTCGCGCGTCGTTGAAGCATCGAATCGGATCGTAAAAATCCCGGTGCGAACGCGTGCGACACTCCCGGTCGCGGGGTAAGCGAGCGGGGCATAACTGCAGTACAGAGACTTAGAAAAGCACGAAGAGACGACAAAGAAGAAAGCCGGTAGATGCCAACCATTCAGCAGCTGGTCCGCAAGGGTCGCCGCGACAAGATCGCCAAGGTGAAGACTGCGGCCCTCAAGGGCAGCCCGCAGCGGCGCGGTGTGTGCACCCGCGTCTACACCACGACCCCGAAGAAGCCGAACTCGGCGCTTCGCAAGGTCGCGCGCGTCAAGCTGACCACTGCGGTCGAGGTGACGGCCTACATCCCGGGCGAAGGCCACAACCTGCAGGAGCACTCCATGGTGCTGGTGCGCGGCGGTCGCGTGAAGGACCTCCCCGGTGTGCGCTACAAGATCATCCGTGGCTCGCTGGACACCCAGGGTGTCAAGTCGCGCAAGCAGGCGCGCAGCAAGTACGGCGCCAAGAAGGAGAAGAGCTGATGCCGCGCAAGGGGCCCGCACCCAAGCGGCCGCTGGTCAACGACCCGGTCTACGGATCGCAGTTGGTCACCCAGCTGGTCAACAAAGTTCTGCTGGACGGGAAGAAATCGCTGGCCGAACGCATTGTTTATGGTGCGCTCGAGCAGGCCCGCGACAAGACCGGCACAGATCCTGTCGTCACCCTCAAGCGCGCTCTCGACAACGTCAAGCCCTCGCTGGAGGTTCGCAGCCGACGCGTCGGTGGCGCCACCTACCAGGTTCCGGTTGAGGTTCGACCGGAACGTTCGGTGACGTTGGCCCTGCGTTGGCTGGTCAGCTTCTCCAAGCAGCGGCGCGAGAAGACGATGGTCGAGCGACTCTCGAATGAGATCCTCGACGCCAGCAATGGCCTGGGCGCCGCCGTCAAGCGACGCGAGGACACCCACAAGATGGCCGAGGCGAACCGGGCCTTCGCGCACTACCGCTGGTGACAATCGCCGGCGATGCCCGGAGCCGCCTGGCGGCGACATCCAACCGGGCCGGCCGCCGGGCGTGACGACAACAGCAACCAAGCAACCGAAAGAGTGAACTTCCGTGGCACAGAAGGACGTGCTTACCGACCTGAACAAGGTCCGCAACATCGGCATCATGGCGCACATCGATGCCGGCAAGACGACGACCACCGAGCGCATCCTCTTCTACACCGGTATCAGCTACAAGATCGGTGAGGTGCACGACGGTGCCGCCACCATGGACTGGATGGAACAGGAGCAGGAGCGAGGTATCACCATCACCTCGGCTGCCACCACCACGTTCTGGAAAGACCATCAGATCAACCTGATCGACACTCCCGGCCACGTCGACTTCACCGTCGAGGTGGAGCGCAGCCTCCGGGTGCTCGACGGTGCCGTTGCCGTTTTCGACGGCAAAGAGGGCGTCGAGCCCCAGTCCGAGCAGGTATGGCGGCAGGCCGACAAGTACGACGTGCCGCGCATCTGCTTCGTCAACAAGATGGACAAAGTCGGCGCTGACTTCTACTTCTCCGTGCAGACCATGGAGGAGCGCCTCGGCGCGAACGTGATCCCGATCCAGCTGCCGATCGGCTCGGAGAGCGAATTCGAGGGCATCGTCGACCTGGTCGAGATGAACGCCAAGGTGTGGCGCGGCGAGACCAAGCTCGGCGAGACCTACGACACCATCGAGATCCCGGCCGATCTGCAGTCGAGAAGGCCGATGAGTACCGCACCAAGATGCTCGAAGCGGTCGCCGAGACCGACGAGGCGCTTGCTGGAGAAGTACTTCGGTGGCGAGGCGCTCGACGGTCGAGGAGATCAAGGGCGCGCTGCGCAAGCTGACGATCACCTCCGAGGCGTACCTGGTGCTGTGCGGTAGCGCGTTCAAGAACAAGGGCGTGCAGCCGATGCTCGACGCGGTCATCGACTACCTGCCCTCGCCGCTGGACGTGCCGCCGGCCACCGGTCATGCGCCCGGCAAGGAGGACGAGGTCATCGTCCGTGAGCCGAATACGGACGAGCCGTTCTCGGCGCTGGCATTCAAGGTCGCCACGCACCCGTTCTTCGGCAAGCTCACCTACGTCCGGGTCTACTCGGGCAAGGTCGACTCCGGTTCGCAGGTCATCAACGCCACCAAGGGCAAGAAGGAGCGGCTGGGCAAGCTGTTCCAGATGCACTCCAACAAGGAGAACCCGGTCGAGTACGCGTCCGCAGGCCACATCTACGCGGTGATCGGCCTGAAGGACACCACCACCGGTGACACCTTGAGCGACCCGAACCAACAGGTCGTGCTGGAGTCGATGACGTTCCCCGATCCTGTGATCGAGGTGGCCATCGAGCCGAAGACGAAGAGTGACCAGGAGAAGCTGAGCCTCTCGATTCAGAAGCTCGCCGAGGAGGATCCGACCTTCAAGGTGCACCAGGACGTCGAAACCGGTCAGACGGTCATCGGCGGCATGGGCGAACTGCACCTCGACATCCTGGTTGACCGGATGAAGCGTGAGTTCAAGGTCGAGGCCAATGTCGGCAAGCCCCAGGTCGCCTACAAGGAGACCATCAAGCGCAAGGTCGACAAGGTCGAGTTCACCCACAAGAAGCAGACGGGTGGCTCGGGCCAGTTCGCCAAGGTGCTCATCTCCATCGAGCCCTTCTGCGGCGAGGACGGTGCGACCTACGAGTTCGAGAACAAGGTCACCGGTGGACGCATCCCGCGTGAGTACATCCCGTCGGTGGATGCCGGCGCGCAGGACGCCATGCAGTACGGCGTGCTGGCCGGCTATCCGTTGGTGAACCTGAAGGTCACCCTGCTCGACGGTGCGTACCACGATGTCGACTCGTCGGAGATGGCATTCAAGATCGCCGGCTCCCAGGTGTTGAAAAAGGCTGCGCAACAAGCGCAACCGGCCATCCTGGAGCCGATCATGGCCGTCGAGGTCACCACACCCGAGGATTACATGGGTGAAGTGATCGGCGACCTGAACTCCCGCCGTGGTCAAATCCAGTCCATGGAGGAGCGGAGCGGTGCACGCGTCGTCAAGGCGCACGTGCCGCTGTCGGAGATGTTCGGCTACGTCGGCGACCTGCGGTCGAAGACCCAGGGCCGGGCGAACTACTCCATGGTTTTCGACTCCTACGCCGAAGTTCCGGCGCAGGTGTCGAAGGAGATCATCGCGAAAGCGACGGGTCAGTAATCTCGGACCCGTCGTTTTGGCGGGACTGCACAACTGCAAAGATCAACACACTGCTTTACAACAAGCACCAACACAGTCCAGGAGGACATAGAAGTGGCGAAGGCGAAGTTCGAGCGGACGAAGCCGCACGTCAACATCGGGACCATCGGTCACGTTGACCACGGCAAAACCACGCTGACTGCGGCTATTACGAAGGTTCTGCACGACAAGTTCCCCGAGTTGAACGAGGCGTCGGCCTTCGACCAGATCGACAACGCGCCCGAAGAGAAGGCGCGCGGTATCACGATCAACATCTCCCACGTGGAGTACCAGACCGAGAAGCGTCACTACGCACACGTAGACGCCCCCGGCCACGCCGACTACATCAAGAACATGATCACCGGTGCGGCCCAGATGGACGGTGCGATCCTCGTGGTCGCGGCGACCGACGGCCCGATGCCGCAGACGCGCGAGCACGTGCTGCTGGCCCGTCAGGTCGGCGTGCCCTACATCCTGGTTGCGCTGAACAAGGCCGACATGGTCGACGACGAGGAGCTCATCGAGCTCGTCGAGCTCGAGGTCCGCGAACTGCTGGCCGCCCAGGAGTTCGACGAGGACGCCCCTGTCATCAAGGTCTCGGCGCTCAAGGCCCTCGAAGGCGACCCGGAGTGGGTCAAGTCCGTCGAGGATCTGATGGACGCCGTCGACGAGTCGATCCCGGACCCGGTCCGCGAGACCGACAAGCCGTTCCTGATGCCCGTCGAGGACGTCTTCACGATCACCGGCCGCGGCACCGTGGTCACCGGTCGCGTCGAGCGTGGCGTGGTCAACGTGAACGAGGAAGTCGAGATCGTCGGCATCAAGCCGACCACCACCAAGACGACCGTCACCGGTGTGGAGATGTTCCGCAAGCTGCTCGACCAGGGCCAGGCAGGCGACAACGTCGGTCTGCTGGTTCGTGGCGTGAAGCGTGAGGACGTCGAGCGCGGCCAGGTCGTCGTGAAGCCCGGCACCACCACGCCGCACACCGAGTTCGAGGGCAGCGTCTACATCCTGTCCAAGGACGAGGGCGGCAGGCACACGCCGTTCTTCAACAACTACCGTCCGCAGTTCTACTTCCGCACCACCGACGTGACCGGTGTGGTGACACTGCCGGAGGGCACCGAGATGGTGATGCCCGGTGACAACACCGACATCTCCGTGGTGCTGATCCAGCCCGTCGCCATGGACGAGGGTCTGCGCTTCGCGATTCGCGAGGGCGGCCGTACCGTCGGCGCAGGCCGGGTCACCAAGATCGTCAAGTGACGTTGTAGATCTAGTACGCCGAAGTGGCGCTCACCCGAAAGGGTGGGCGCCACTTTGCGTTTGGGGCCTGCTACTCCATTGTCAGAACCATGCGGAAGCGTGCTGCGCCGCTCATCATCTTGTCGTAGGCCGCCTGGGCCTCGGACAGCGGCACGGTCTCGATCATCGGCCGCACGCCGGTGTATGTCGAGAATCGCAGGGTGTCTTCGGAGTCCTGCGATGTGCCCGAGGCGTGACCCTGAACGGATGAGGACTTGAAGATGATCGACGCCCCCGGCACCTCCAGCGGGTCGTTGGGCGCGCCGACGACGACCAGTTGGCCGCGTGCCTTGAGGCCGTTCAGCGTCACCGTCATCGCGTCGGCGACCGTGACGGTCGCGAGAACCACCTGAGCGCCGCCGAGCTTGTTCAATTCCTCGGCGACGTCAGAGGCTTTGGAGTCGATGTAGTGATGTGCGCCAAGGTCTTTAGCCAACGGTTCCTTCTCTGTGCCGCGCGCGATGGCGACGACTTCGAAGCCCATCTTCGCCGCGAACTGAATGCCGAGATGGCCCAGCCCGCCGACGCCGAGGACCGCGACGAGATCGCCGGGCCGCGCGACCGACTCCCGCAGGGCATTGAACGTCGTGATGCCCGCACACATCAGCGGGGCGGCGTCGACATCGGAGAGGTCGTCGGGGACGCGGGCGAGCGCTTCGGCGGGCGCAACCATGTACTCGGCGTAGCCGCCGTCGTAAGCGATGCCCGGTATCTGTCCGTTCTCACATGAGATGAAATCGCCTCGGCGACAAGCCTCGCAGGTGAAATCGCAGCCGCCGAACCAGCCGACGCCGACGCGATCTCCGGCGTTCCAGGTGGTGACGCCTTCGCCGACGGCATCGACGACGCCCGCAACTTCGTGGCCGGGAGCACGCGGGAAGTCGTTGCCCAACCCGCCGACAACGGTGAGAGAGTCGGAATGGCAGACGCCGCACGCGTGCACCTTGACTCGGACGTGTCCCGGGCCCGGCTCGGGGATTTCGACGTCGGTTATCTCGAACTTTTCATTCGCCGCGGGGATGCGGGCGATCTTCATCGTGGCCACGACGGCGACACTACCCAGGCTTGGACGAACTGCCGATTCAGAGCGATTTCCGCACCTCAGCGCGTACCTGAGTACTTCCTGAGTGGTGTCCCGCAAGTGACGGGTTTAGCACACTATCAAAGTTGTTACGAGCTAATTACGACAATGACAATAAATTAAGATTTTGGACAAACGAGGCTTTGGCGTCTTCATAGCCTGCTGACAGCCGCGCAAATAACAGAGGATGAGCTGCTCTCTCGGCACCCACCATGACAGGTGACGTAGGTACAGGTCAACCCCCATTTTTCGAATTCAGCCGCGAGGTTGCGACCGCTTTGCGGAGCTGCGATTGGGCACTTAGCTGTGACTGGACCCCCGCGATCGGAAACTCGTGCCTATGTGATGCTTGACACAGCCGCTAGCAAAGCCCTAGTGTCTGATTTCGCAACTTAGGTTTTACACAGCTTTCATCCGGAGGGTGGGGACGAGGATGAATCAGGATTCTTCAAGAGCGGGTTTACCGCAGGCCAGGCGGACGGGTTCGCACAGAGCGCCGCGCAGGCGTCAGTCGGTCGTTGGCCGGACGGTCTTGGTGGGGGGCGCGGCAGTTTGCATCGGCCTACTTGCCGAGATGAACGTTCCGGACGCGAACGCGCTCTCCATCTTGCTTCCCGGGGGCAACGGCAACGCGACTCAGATCAACATCTTTGAGGGCAACATCTTCCGGCCGCAGTTCGGTCTCGGCGGGAATGGGAGTAACACGAGCAACAACCGGACCATCGGCGGCATCATCTTCGGTGGGCAGGATCCGACCGGAGAGTCCCACGTGATCGCGCTCGGCGGCGCCAAGGGCAGCGGCAACGTGACGCAGATCAATATCGCGTCGTACAACATCATCAACCCGCAGACGAGCATCTTCGGCAACAACTCGAGCGCGAACACGACCATTAGCAACGTCTCGGCGGCGAACGGCAACGGGGTGACGACCACGAGCGCGGACGCGGGCGGCCTGGGCGGACTCTTCGGCCCCGCCCTTGGCGCCGGAAACACGACGCAGCTCTCGTTGTTGTCGAGCAACATCTTCAACCCGCAGTTCAGCCTGTTCGGCTCGAATCTGAGCCAGAACACGGCGGTGACGAACGTGTCCGCGGTCAACGGCAACCTCAGCCCGACGTCGACGACCAACGCGGGGATCTTCGGCGGGGCGTTCAACCCAATCACCGGCAGCGGCAATACGACCCAATCCGCCGTGGCCGCGGGGAACATCGTCAACCCCCAGTACAGCCTTCTCGGCAGCAACACGAGCCAGAACCTGGCTTTCACGAATCAGTCGTTCTTCAACGGCAACGGCAGCCCGACCTTCAGCCGAGGGGGGCGGCCTCGGAGCGTTCATGGTCGGCTTGACCGGCAGCGGCAATTCGAATCAGTTCGCCGGCCTCGTCTCCAACATCGTCAACCCGCAGGGCACGTTCGGAGGCGTCAACCAGAGCGAGAACGACGCGGGGTCCAATAATGTCGACTGGAACGGCAACGGCAGCCCCAACGGCGTCACGTCGCCCGGCGGGACCCTCCCCTTCTTCGGGGGCAACAACACCATCCTCGGACAACTCGGCAGCGGCAACGCGAACCAGTTCGGCAATGGCAACGGCACCATCATCAACGATCAGTTCCGGCTGTTCACCGGGCTGACCCAACCGCAGCAGCAGCAGGCGGTGGCAGTCCAGCAGATCCAGACCGGACCGACACCGCCGCAGCAGGTGCTGCGGGCGGCCGATGTCACGAACGCCGACCTCGGTGCCGATGAAGATCAGGACGGCACTGGTACCGGTACCGGTTCGGGAACCGGCTCCGGACAACTGCTCGATGCGACCGGTGCACCGACCGCGACGGCTGGAGCGCGCCCGCTTGGGCCCGTCGCCCAGCGTGTTGCCGATGCGGTCAACAACGTCTCGAACACCGTCAAGGGAGCTCTGGGCCTGAACAAGCCCAAAGCCCCCACAGGTGGAACGACCACCGACAGCACACCAGCAGGTGGGTAGGGGGACACATGAAGTCAGCAGCGAGGTGCGGATGACGTGACTATGAACAGCAGTGTCACTGAATCGCACTGCAGGACAATCGAAATCGGATCAACACAACAGAAATCACAACAGCAAGATAATGAAGGGGCTCAAGCAATGGGTACACACCGCAAGTCACACGAGGGCAGGTTGAAGAAGACCCTCGCCGCCGGCGCGATCGCCGGTGCCGCCGTCGGATTCGGCGCACTCGCCGCCGCGCCGTCAGCATTCGCCGACAACAACGACAACGAGGGTTGGTGGCTTGGCAGCGGCAACGCCAACAACAACAACACCATCATCGGCCAGGTGGGCAGCGGCAACGCCAACCAGTTCGGCAACTTCAACGGCAACATCATGAACAACCAGTTGAATGCCCTCAGCCCGGTCATCGGCGGCACGGCGGTCCAGGCCAACACCACGTCCGCCAATCACGAACCCGGTCACCTGCCAACGCCCAGACGTCCGCACTCAACGGCGGTGCCGCGGCAATACCGGTCAACGCCGGTACGACGACCGCAGCCTCCGCGCAACCATCGGCGGAGCTCTTGGCTGGCCTCGAACCGGCTCGGTGCAAATGTTACGAACACCGGCGGCCAGATCCCCATTCCGATCAATATCCCGGTCAACACGACAACCGGTGGCATCGCCATCCCCGTCGTGCCGATCCTGAGCAACGTCAATCCGGGCGGGCCAACGGTCAACAACAACACGGGCGGAGCGACCAGTGCGACCGGCGGCGCAATCAGTGGCGAGACTACGCCGGCGACGCTAGGCGATCCGGATGCGACCAACGTCGCAGATGTCCGGCGCGGGTGCCACGTCGGCGGTCAACGGCACCGCGACCAGCAACGGTGGCAACACCCGCCAGGCAGCACGGCGAACAACACAGTCACCAACAACACCAACAACACCCATCCGCCACTGCGGCTGGCAACCACGCCACTAACAGTTCGAGCAACAACACGCAGAACAACAGCGGAAATGGCAGCCCGAACAGCGTCGGCAACGACAACGACGACTGACCGCAGCTAGGCCGGAACGGCGCTCACCCCCCATCGGGTGGGCGCCGTTTCGTCCACCACGGCCTACGGGCACAAAGGAAAGCTGGCGCTGGACCGCCGTCCCTCAGCGGCGGTCCAGCGTTCTTTCGTTTCTAGATCTTCCGAAGAACAACACCGCAACACCTGCGGGCAGCAGGACGGCAGCGATGATCAGCAGGATGGCGTCGATGCCTCTGCCCGATGACATTCCGGACTGGCGCAGCACCTCGACACCGCCGCCAGGATCCACATGGTGCGCGCGGTGCTTCTCGGCGAAGTCACGCGCCGACGATACGTCCCGCAACGGCCGATACCGTTGGTCGATGAATTCTTGACCTACTTGTAACGCGTGAGACCTATGTGACGATAACCCACTCAGATAATCTGTTCTTGCTGGTCGGGTTGGGGGTTTTATGTTTCGTTTAACGAGTGCGGTGGCCTGTGCGGTCGCTGTGGCAGGAAGTGCTCTGGTCGGGTTGACGACCGGTACCGCAAACGCGGCGCCGGGCTGCCCCGACGTCCACTGGATGGGTGCCGCCGGTTCAGGTGAGCGGACCGAGTACGACATGGCCGCCAACGAGGGCATGGGCGACGATCGTCTATCAGTCATACCAAGCGCTGCAGCAGCAGCTCGCGCAAGAGGGCCGCACCATCACCGCCGAGGCGGTCAACTATCCGGCCAAGGACGTGCCCCCCGATGCAGGCGTCGGGGACTGGCTCGACTACATGGGCAGCGTCGACGTCGGAACGGCCGCACTGGGTGGCCAGTACGCCGAATTCACGGCGCGCTGCCCCGAGTCCAAGGTGGTGCTCGCCGGCTACTCGCAGGGTGCAATGGTCGTGCACCGGAACCTGGCCGCGATCGGAGCCAATCCGAACCTGTCCGCCGCGCTGCTGATCGCCGACGGCGATCGGCACCCCGAGGACACCACGGTCAACATCGGCACCGCGTCGACGGATCCGGAGAAGACGGGCGGCGCCGCGCAGGACTGGCCGATCCTGGCCCATGCGCCCGCGCATCCTGCCCGCGAACATCGGCGTGCGGACCATCAGCGTCTGCGACGCGGGCGACGCGGTCTGTGACTACGACCCGGAGGCCGAAGAAACGTCGCCGGCCGCGGTTGCCATCCACACCAGCTACACCACCGCAGACAGCGATGGCCAGATGTGGACCTGGATGGTTCACCAGCTGCTCGGCGGGCCGGGGTCCGCGTCCACACCGGACGCCTCACAGGTTCCTACCACCCTGTCGTAACTCGGCGTCAAGAGCGCCTGTTGGCGTTAATCTGACACGCAAACCGCGTCAAGCGAGGAGCGTGGCAGATGGTCTGGCGGTACATCAAAGCTCAGCTGATGGTGCTGCTGTGCGGCGGTCTCGTCGGTCCGATCTTCCTTGGTGTTTACTTCGCCACCGGCCAGAGTTCGCTGCTGAAGTGGATGTTCTATGTCGGCCTGCTCATCATCGCCGCCGACGTCCTGATCGCCTTGGCCATCGCTAATTTCGGTGCGAAGTCGGCGGCCAAGACGCAGGCGCTCGAACAGAGCGGCGTGCTGGCGGTGGCGCAGATCACCGGCATGGGCGAGACGGGCACCCGCATCAACGACCAGCCTTTGGTGAAACTGCAGCTGCGCATCGAGGGACCGGGCATCGCGCCGTTCGATACGCAGGACCGCGTCATAGCCAGCGTGACGAGGCTTGGCAATCTCACCAGCCGAAAGCTGGTGGTGCTCGTCGATCCGGCGACCCAGCAATACCAGATCGACTGGGAACGAAGCGCTTTGATCAACGGGCTGGTTCCGGCGACGTTCACGATCGCTGAGGACAACAGGACCTACGACCTCAGCGGCCAGACCGGCGCGCTGATGGAGATCCTGCAGATCCTCAAGGCCAACGGCATCGGCATGAACAACATGATCGATCTCCGCTCCAATCCCGCTGCGCGCCAACAGGTTCAGTCTGTCGTTCGCCGTTACGCAGCGCAGCAAGCGCCCGCCTGGCCCGCCCCTGGAGCGTCGGCGGGTGCACCGGCGGCGCCCCAGTACCCGTTCTCGGCGCCTGAGCCGTCCACGTCACAGCGGTTGCAGGAACTGGAGACCCTGCGCGCGACAGGTGCCGTCTCCGAACAGGAGTACAACGCGAAACGGGCACAGATCCTCTCTGATCTGTAGTCGGTTCGGACACAGATAGGTCTGCTCCATGACCGCAACTGAGTCCTCGACGGAGAAGTCGAGCGACAAGGTCAGCCTGCCCACTCTGACCGCGATGGTGGTCGGCTCGATGATCGGATCGGGCGTTTTCCTGTTGCCCCGCCGGTTCGGCACCGAGACCGGCGTGCTCGGCGCCATCATCGCCTGGACCATCGCGGGCGCCGGGATGTTGATGCTGGCCTTCGTCTTTCAGCGTCTGGCAATGCGCAAACCCGACCTCGACGCCGGAATCTTCGCCTATGCCAAGGCGGGTTTCGGGGATTACGTCGGCTTCAACTCCGCGATCGGGTACTGGGCATCGGCATGTGCGGGCAATACCTCCTACTGGGTACTGATCACCGCCACGATGAGTGCGGTCTTTCCCGCATTCGGCGCCGGGGACACGGTGCTCGCAGTCGTGGTGTCCTTGGTCGGCGTGTGGTTGTTCTGCTACCTGGTCTCGCGTGGCGTCAAGGACGCCGCCGTCATCAACTACATCGTCACCGTCGCCAAGGTCGTGCCGATCCTGATGTTCATCGTGATCGCGATCATCGCCTTCAAGGCCGACGTGTTTGCCGACAACTTCTGGGGTGGGTCGGAGTACTCGTTCTCGTCGATATGGGATCAAGCGACCGGCACGATGCTGATAACGGTATTCGTATTCCTGGGAATCGAGGGCGCCAGCGTCTATTCCCGGATGGCCCGTAAGCGAGAAGACGTCGGTCGCGCGACGGTCATCGGATTCCTCAGTGTGCTCAGCGTTTTCGCGATGGTGACGCTGGTGTCCTACGGCGTGATGCCACAGGACGAACTGGCAGAGATAAGTCAGCCTTCGATGGCCGCCGTTTTGGAATCCATCGTCGGGCCGTGGGGGTCGATCTTCATTCGCGTCGGCGTGATCGTCTCGGTTCTGGGCGCCTACCTGGCATGGACGCTGATGGCAGCCGAGGTGCTCTTCATCCCCGCGACCACCGACGACATGCCGAAATTCTTGGCGCGCACCAACCGTCACAATGCGCCGCTGCCCGCGTTGGTTATGGCGGCGGGTCTGACCTCGCTGTTGCTCGTCGCATTGCTGTTCGCCTCGGACGCGCTGGATTTCATGCTCGATCTGACCGCGGCCCTTTCCCTGATTCCCTACCTCTTTGCGGCGGCATACGCGCTGAAGTTGACCGCAACCCGCGAAACCTACGGCGACCGGAAGTCGCTCGTAGGGGACATGGTGATCGCCGCCATAGCAACCTTGTACACGCTGTTTCTGATCTATGCCGCCGGTGTGGACAAGTTGCTGCTGTCGTGCATCTTGTATGCGCCGGCCGCCGCGCTGTACTTCAAAGCCAGACGCGAACGGGGACTTCGCGTGTTCACACCTGCCGAGGCGGTGCTGTTCGGAGTGATTCTCCTCGGCGCGGTCGCGGGTGTGGTGTCCTTGGCAACAGGGGCGATCGAGATCTAAGAGCCCACGGCGCGAGAGGAATTCAAGTGACGAACACGTCCGCCGATTACGGCGTCCACTCCGAGGTCGGCAAGCTGCGCAAGGTGTTGGTGTGCTCCCCGGGCCTGGCGCACGAACGACTGACGCCGACCAACTGCGACGACCTGTTGTTCGACGATGTGCTGTGGGTGCAGAACGCGCGCCGCGACCACTTCGACTTCATGGACAAGATGCGCGATCGCGACGTCGAGGTCGTAGAGCTGCACAACCTACTCACCGAGACCATGGAGATTCCTGACGCCAAGACCTGGCTACTGGATCGCAAGATCGTTCCCAATGAAGTCGGCCTCGGGCTGGTCGACGACACCCGTGGGTTCCTTGACTCGTTGCAGCCGCGCAGGCTCTCCGAGCTTCTGATCGGCGGGATGTCGACGCGCGACCTGCCCTCCGACATCTCGTCCGGTTACCGGGCACTGGCTCGCGAGGACACCGGCGTCACCGAGTATCTGATGCCCCCGTTGCCGAACACGCTCTATACCCGTGACACCACGTGCTGGATCTACGGCGGCCTCACACTCAATCCGCTGTTCTGGCCCGCCAGGCACGACGAGACATTGCTGATGAAGGCGATCTACGAGTTCCACCCCGAATACGTCGGCTCGACGGTGTGGTGGGGAGATCCCGAAAAGTCCTGGGGGCTAGCCACATTGGAGGGTGGCGACGTGTTGATTCCCGGGCAACGGTGTGGTGCTCATCGGGATGAGCGAGCGGTCCTCACGCCAGGCCATCACCCAGGTCGCGGCCGAGCTGTTCAAACAGGGCGCCGCCGAGAAGGTGGTCGTCGCCGGGATGCCCAAGCTGCGGGCGGCAATGCATCTGGACACCGTGTTCACCTTCGCCGACCGCGATGTCGTCACCATCTACCCCGAGATCGTCGACAGCATCGCGCCGTTCACGCTTGTGCCGGGTGACAACGACATCGGCGTGGACGTGATCGACGAGACCAAGCCGTTCGTTGAGGTGGTTGCCGCTGCTATGGAGCTGCCGCAACTGCGCGTGGTGGAGACGGGTGGCACCAAGTACGACTACGAGCGTCAGCAATGGGACAGCGGCAACAACCTCGTCGCGGTCGAACCCGGAGTCGTCTTCGCCTATGACCGCAACACCCACACCAATTCGCTGCTGCGTAAGGCCGGCGTCGAGGTCATCACCATCGTCGGCGCGGAACTGGGCCGTGGTCGCGGCGGCGGGCACTGCATGACCTGCCCGATCATCCGCGACCCGATCTAGAACACGTTTCAGTTCGGCTGTTAACCTGGTCCGCAGCCCGCGAAAGGAGCAGTGGTGGCGGCATCTGACGGCCCTCTGGAAGGCCGAGTGGCATTCATAACCGGGGCCGCGCGCGGTCAGGGTCGGGCCCACGCGATTCGGCTGGCCAATGACGGCGCCGACATCATCGCGATCGACATCTGTCGCCCGGTCTCCGACACCGTTACGTACCCGCTTGGCAGCTCCGACGAGCTCGCGGAGACGGTGAGGGCCGTGGAGGCCACCGGCCGCAAGATACTGGCGCGCGAGGTGGACATCCGGGACCTGGCCGCGCTGCAGAAGGTGGTGGCCGACGGCATCGAGCAGTTCGGCCGGTTGGACATCGTGGTCGCCAACGCCGGTGTGTTGAGCTGGGGCCGCATCCATGAGATGTCCGAAGAGCAGTGGGACACCGTCATCGACATCAACCTGAACGGCAGCTGGCGCACGATCCGTGCAGCCGCGCCCGCGATGATCGAAGCGGGCAACGGCGGATCGATCGTCATCGTGAGCTCATCGGCCGGCCTGAAGGCGACGCCCGGCAACGGGCACTACTCGGCCTCCAAGCACGGCCTCGTCGCGCTGACCAATGCGTTGGCGATCGAGTTGGGCGAGTTCGGTATTCGCGTGAACTCGATCCACCCGTACTCGATCGAGACGCCGATGGTGGAGAAGGAGGCGATGATGGAGCTCTTCACCAAGTTCCCGCAGTACGTCCACAGCTTCTCGCCGATGCCGTACCACCCGGTCAACCATCAGGGCAAGAAGGGCCTGATGGAATTCATGATGCCCGAAGAGGTTTCCGACGTGGTCGCGTGGCTGGCGAGCGATGGGTCGGCGACGATCTCGGGCAGCCAGATCGCCGTCGACCGCGGCACCGCGAAGTACTGAGGCTAGCGAGCCTCCGCCAACACTTCGGCGAACTGACCGATGGCCCAGTCGATCTCCTCGGCTGTGATCACCAGCGGAGGCGCGAAGCGCAGCGTCGATCCGTGCGTATCCTTGACGAGCACTCCGCGCTCGGCGAGCCGCATGCTGATCTGCTTTCCTGTGCCGAGTGACGGGTCGATGTCGACACCCGCCCACAGTCCGAGCCCGCGCACGGCGAGCACTCCGTCGCCGATGAGATCGCGCAAACGGGAGTGCAGCCGCTCTCCGAGTTCGGTTGAGCGAGCCTGGAATTCGCCTCGACGCAGGATGTCCACGACCGTCGTGCCGATCGCGGCAGCCAGCGGATTGCCGCCGAAGGTAGATCCGTGCTCGCCGGGATGCAGCACCTCGAGGATGTCCCTGTCTGCGACGACGGCGGACACCGGCACCACGCCGCCGCCGAGTGCCTTCCCCAACAGATAGATGTCGGGCACCACGCCCCAGTGGTCGCACGCGAACGTACGTCCCGTGCGGGCCAACCCGGACTGGATCTCGTCGGCGATCATCAGCACGTTGCGCTCGGTGCACACCGCGCGCACGCGGGGCAGGTAGTCGTCGGGCGGAACGATGATGCCGGCTTCACCCTGGATCGGCTCGATGAGGACGGCGACGGTGTCGTCGTCTATCGCGGCGGCCAACGCGTCGGCGTCGCCGAACGGAACCGAGCGGAAACCGGGCGTGTATGGGCCGAAGCCGCGGCGCGCAGTGTCATCGTCGGAGAAGCTGATGATCGTCGTCGTACGACCGTGGAAGTTGTTCTGCGCCACCACGATGTTGCTCTTGCCCGCCGGCACGCCCTTGACATCTGTGCCCCATTTGCGGGCGACCTTGATGCCGCTCTCGACGGCCTCGGCGCCGCTGTTCATCGGCAGCACCATGTCCTTGCCGCAGAGCTCGGCGAGCGCTTGGCAGAACGGTCCGAGCCGGTCGGAGTGGAAGGCTCGACTGACCAGCGTCACCGTGTCGAGCTGAGCATGCGCGGTCGCGATGATCTCCTGGTTGCGGTGCCCGAAGTTCACCGCCGAGTAGGCGGCAAGGCAGTCCAGGTAGCGCCTGCCCTCGATGTCGATGATCCAGGCACCCTCGGCGCTGGCCGCGACCACGGGCAGTGGCGAGTAGTTGTGCGCGGCGTAGCGGTCATCGACGGCGATCGCATCGGTCGTTGGCGTCACAGTGTCAAGGATGGTCACGAATACACCTCCAGCGTGCAGCATTTGATTGATCCGCCGCCCTTCAACAGCTCCGACAGGTCGACACCGATGGGCACGAACCCGGCGTCGGAGAGCTGTTCGGCGAAACCGGTGGCGGCCGCCGGGTGGACGACGTTGAGGCCGTCGGAGACGGCGTTGAGCCCGAGCACGAAGGCATCGGTGGTGGCTACCTCGATGGCATCGGGGAAGAGATCCTGCAACTGCGCGCGTGACTCGTCGCTGAATGCCGGCGGGTAGTAGGCGATGGTGCGGTCGTCGAGGACGGCCAGCGCGGTGTCGAGATGATAGAAGCGCGGATCGACGAGTTCCAGGCTGACCAGCGGCATCCCGACGGCGGCGGCGATCTCATCGTGTGCGCGGCGGTCGGTGCGGAATCCATAGCCCGCCAACACGATCGAGCCCGCGACGAGCAGATCGCCCTGACCCTCGTTGACGTACCTCGTCTCAACGGGGTCGAATCCGTGGCGGGTCATCCACTCGGCGTAGGCGGCGGCTTCGCCCGCACGCTGCGGGTAGGCGAATTTGGCGACGACGGCCTTGCCGTTGACGAGCAGGCCACCGTTGGCGGCGTACACCATGTCGGGCAGCCCGGCCACGGGCTCGACCAGTTCGACGGTGTGGCCCAACTCCTTGTAGGTCTGGCGCAGGCTCTCCCACTGGTCCATCGCACGATGCGTGTCCACCGGCGTCGAGGTGTCCATCCACGGGTTGATGGCGTACTCGACCGCGAAGAACGTCGGGGGCGTCATGGCGTAATGGCGAACACGGGCCGACCGCTGCGTCATTGCGGCGACATCGGATACCGGGGCCGACTTGGCGGCGACATCTGAGATCGTCATGATCTAACGATATTGGCTACCTAATTTGCAATCAATCGCCGTTTATTGCGTGTCGACCAGCGATCTATTGTGTCAGAATGGTGAGAGCAGCGATTTATTGCGCGGAGGTGGGCATGGAGCGGCTGGACGGGACCGACGAGCGGATTCTCGCCGAATTGGCGAAGGATGCGCGGGCGACCTACGCGGACATCGGCGAGGGGGTGAACCTGTCCGCGCCCGCGGTGAAGCGGCGGGTCGACCGCATGCTCGACAGCGGAGTCATCCGCGGGTTCACCACCGTGGTCGACCGGAGTGCGCTCGGCTGGAACACCGAGGCTTACGTGCAGGTGTTCCGCCACGGCACCATCGCTCCCGACGAGCTGCGAAAGGCGTGGGTCGACATCCCCGAGGTGGTCAGCGCCGCCACTGTCACCGGCACGGCCGACGCGATTCTGCATGTGCTGGCGCGCGATATGCGCCATCTGGAGGAGGCGCTCGAGCGGATCCGCTCGGCGGCCGACGTCGAGCGCAGCGAAAGCATCGTGGTGCTGACGAACATCATCGACCGGGTGCGCAGCTGAGCCCTCAACTACAGGGTGGCGGACATTTGCCTGACGGCATCGTGTAGAAAACCCCACGTGAGCACATCCGCGGGGATCGTCATCGTCGGAGGTGGGCTGGCGGCAGCCAGGACCGCCGAACAATTGCGTCGGTCGGAGTACGGCGGTGCCGTCACGATCGTCAGCGACGAGGACCATCTGCCCTACGACCGGCCGCCGCTGTCGAAGGAAGTGCTGCGCGCCGAGGTGGACGACGTCACGCTCAAGCCCGCCGAGTTCTACGAGGAGAACGACATCACCGTGCGCCTCGGCAACGGAGTGCGTTCGGTGAATCCCGCCGCGCAGACCGTGACGCTGGCCGACGGCAGCGAGCTCGGATACGACGAACTGATCATCGCGACCGGACTCGTGCCGAGGACGATTCCGTCCTTCCCGGATCTCGAGGGCATTCGGGTTCTCCGCTCCCTCGAAGAGAGCATCGCCCTGCGCGAGCACGCGGGTTCGGCACGTAACGCCGTGGTGGTCGGCGCAGGCTTCATCGGCTGCGAGGTCGCCGCGAGCCTGCGTGGCATGGGTGTGAATGTCGTTCTGGTGGAACCACAACCGACGCCGCTCGCGTCGGTGCTCGGCGAGCAGATCGGCGCGTTGGTGACCCGGCTGCACGAGGCCGAGGGTGTCGACGTGCGCTGTGGCGTCGGGGTGGACGAGGTGCGGGGGACCGACCACGTCGAGAAAGTGGTGCTGTCGGACGGCACCGAGCTCGACGCCGATCTGGTTGTCGTCGGCATCGGTTCGAAACCGGCGACCGAGTGGCTCGACGGCAGCGGCATCGAGTTGGACAACGGCGTGATCTGCGACGACGTCGGCCGCACCGCGACCTCTCATGTCTGGGCGATCGGCGACGTCGCGTCATGGCTTCACCCGGTGGGACACCAAGTCCGCGTTGAGCATTGGAGCAATGTCGCCGACCAGGCGCGGGTGCTTGTGCCCGCGATGCTCGGCAAGGAGATCCCGGCGACGGTCTCGGTGCCCTACTTCTGGAGCGACCAGTACGACGTCAAGATCCAGTGCCTCGGCGAACCGCAGGCCGACGACATCGTGCACGTGGTCGAGGACGACGGCCGCAAGTTCCTGGCGTTCTACGAACGTGACGGCGTGGTCGCAGGCGTCGTCGGCGGCGGGATGCCCGGCAAGGTGATGAAGCAGCGGGCCAAGATCGCCAACGGCGTCCCGATCGCCGACGTGCTCCCGTCCTGACAGCGAATTGGGCGCGGTAATCGACGCTGGGGGTCGATTAGCGCGCCGAATTCACAATTAGAACGCGCCGAGGTAGAAGCGGCTGCCCTGATCGTCGGTGCACAGCGCCGACGTGCCGTAGGCCTGCTGTGACGGTTCGTCGATGACGGTCCCGCCCGCTTCGCGCACCCGCGACACCGCGGCGTCGACGTCTTCGACGGTCCACATCGGCACGGTCACCGCTTCGGCGTTGCCGCCGGCAACCCCCGCCATCGGATGGCTCTGCTGCACCTGCCAGCCGTCGTCGATCCGGCCCGGCTCGAACGTCCAGAACAGCACCCGGCTGTAGAACGCCCGAAACGCGGTCGAGTCGGGCACCTGATACGTGATGTATGAAAGTTCGCCTGGCCCAGACCCGTTGAGCTCGGGACGCGGCTGGCCCGGGTTGGGCTGGTAGACGCCGAACGACGCTCCCTGCGAATCGGTTGCTCCGCTCAGGGTGCCGAACTCGAACTGCTCCAGTTCGTCGACCGTGCCTCCGCCGTCCACGATCGCCTGCCGTGCGCCTGCGAGGTCGGCCACCGCGTAGCAGCAGAACAGCGTCGGAGGACCATCCACCGAGTAGAGGCCGATGCGCTCCTTGGTGTTGGTGACCTGATGGGTCTGCGGATCGTAGTTCCAGCCGAGAACGTGGCCGTAGAAGGCGGCGGCGCGGTCGGCGTCGGGCGTCCACACCGAGACGTAGCCGACGTCGCCGTGCTGGATCTGGATCGGCGCCCCTGTGACGGGCCCGCTGAGCATCCACCGGTGCCCGAACGGGTCGATGATGGTCGCGCCCCGCGCGCCATAGTTCTCGTAGGCCTCCTGTTGGACGACGGCACCACGCTCGCGCGCCCGTTCGAGGGTGGCGTCGGTGTCGGCGACGAACAGCATGAGGCTCACCGAATTCTCCTGCGCACGAGGTGCTTTCAGGCCGAGTTCGGGATACTCGTCGGCCAGGTAGAGCACGCCGTCACCGATCTGCAGCTCGGCATGTCCGATGCGGCCGTCGTCCATCTCATACATCTCGCCGACGAGAGACGCGCCCAACGTCTCGATGTACCAGGCGATGGCCTCGCGCGCGTTGGCCACCGAAAGGTAGGGCAGTGCCGCGGGACGTGGGCGCGTCGTCGCCACCTCGGGCTCGGCGGTGGGGTCGGTCAGTTCCGCAAGGGCGGTATCGGTGCCGCTCATTTCGACTTCTCCTGTTCGATTCGGTAGGGACAGCGCCGATTCCAGGCGTGCACGCAGCCGGGCTGCGAACGCCGGATCGGGTTGGACCGGAAGGTCGTCGCCATGCAGCACGGTCAGCGGATCGTGGCTGTTGTTCACGGCCGTCCCCCTTCCGGTTCCGGGTAGTGAGATCTGAAGGCGCGACGGGCCCGCACCAGAAGAGCCTCTGTGGCGTGCACGGTGCGACCGATCATCTCGGCGCATTCGGGCACGCTGCAGTCGTCCATGTAGCGCAGGGCCAGCACGGTGCGGTGCTGGTCGGGCAGTTTGGCCATCACGCTTTCGGCGACTATCCGGTCCAGCTGGGTGTCCCACTCGTCGGCCGGGTCGATCGGTTCGGGCAGCTCGGCCACCGGAACGGTGAACCGGTCAGACCGACGCCGGTAGTGGTCGGCGAGCTTGTGTCGCGCCACGCCGATGAGCCAGGGCACCGTGATCGACGGCGGAGACTCTTTCCGCGCGGCATCCATCGCCGCCAGAAAGGTTTCCGACGTCAGGTCTTCGGCGGCTCCGCGGTCACCGCAGCGTCGGATGAAGTATCCGAACACCGTTGGCAGTGCGTCGTCGTACAGCGCCAAGAGCGCCCGCGGAGCGTCGCCAGGCTCTGGTTCGGCGCTCACACCCTTATCGTCGCGTCGAAGGGCCGAACTCCGACGCCCCAATCGGAAATATTTTTCGGGCCGGTTTCAGGCCAGGGCGCCAAGACCGTCGCTCACCGTGTCGAATGCGTCGTCGAGCGCGTCAGCCAGAGACACGGACTCGTCGGCCAGCCACTGCTCGTAGGCGGACAACGCCACCCCGAGCATCGACCACGCCACGGTCTGCGGCACGAGGTCACTTGCCTTCACGCCCAGCCGTCTCGCCACGAACGCTGCGACGACGGCCCGCCATCCCGCATACATCGTCATCGAGTACGCCTGGAGCTCAGCTGTCTGCAGGATGACCCGCATTCGCTGCCGGTGCCGTTCGGTCTCGCTGTCGGCAAAAGTGTTGAACGCCAACAACGCTGTCCGAAGCGCATCGCCGATCGGCACGCCCGGATCGATATCGTCGAGTTGGCCACGCATGAGCTCGAGGTGAGCATCGAAGTCGCCCCAGGGCAGTGCGTTCTTCGACGGGTAATAGCGAAAGAGTGTGCGGCGCGCGATGCCTGCCGCGTGCGCGACGTCGTCGACGCTGACCTCGTCGAAACCTCGCGCGGCGAAGAGGTCGATCGCCACATTGCTGAGGTGTTCGGTGGTCGTGGACCGACGCCGACCGACGCGATGCTCGGAACTCGGCCGCATCACCACCCCGCTCTTCCATTCTGGCACTCGATGCCATATTCTTGCGATCTCGATCACAATTGTCGAGACCCAGTTACAGAAAGGCAGCACGATGGAGCCGAATCAGCAGGTCGAAAACGAAGCAGAACTCGTCACCGAGACGCTGGTCGAAGAGGTGTCGATCGACGGGATGTGCGGGGTCTACTGACCGTGGCGTTCGATCCGGACGTCAGCTGGCGGCTGCACCACCAGGTGGCGGTGCGGCCTGAGCCGTTCGGCGCGCTGCTGTATCACTTCGGCACGCGCAAGCTGTCGTTCCTGAAGAACCGGACCATTGTCGACGTGATCAACGCGCTCAACGATCACCCCGACGTCAGATCCGCCTGTCGCGCGGCCGGAGTCGACGACGCGCAGCAGGGTCCGTACTTACACGCCCTTGGCGTGCTGGCCGAGTCGAAGATGCTCGTAACGGGAGAGAACTCATGACGGTGACTGATACGGCGCCCGCGCCGGAAGTCAAACCAGTCCCGCGACTGGTCGAACAGTTCGAGCACGGGCTCGACGCGCCGATCTGCCTGACGTGGGAGCTGACGTACGCGTGCAATCTGGCGTGTGTGCACTGCCTGTCGTCGTCGGGCAAGCGCGATCCGCGCGAGCTGTCCACCCAGCAGTGCAAGGACATCATCGACGAGCTCCAGCGCATGCAGGTGTTCTATGTGAACATCGGCGGCGGTGAACCGACTGTGCGACCTGACTTCTGGGAGCTCGTCGACTACGCCACCGCACACCAAGTCGGGGTGAAGTTCTCCACCAACGGCGTGCGTATCACCCCCGAGGTGGCGACAAAGCTGGCGGCCAGCGACTACGTCGACGTGCAGATATCGCTCGATGGGGCGACAGCCGAGGTCAACGACGCCGTTCGCGGCAAGGGTTCGTTCGCGATGGCCGTCCGAGCGTTGGAGAACCTCGCTGACGCCGGCTTCTCCGACGCCAAGATCTCAGTCGTGGTAACCCGTCACAACGTCGACCAGCTCGACGAATTCGCCGCTCTGGCAGCGCGTTACGGTGCAACCCTTCGCATCACCCGGCTGCGGCCGTCAGGCCGCGGCGCGGACGTATGGGACGAACTGCACCCGACGCAGGAGCAGCAGGTGCAGCTCTACGACTGGCTCGTCGCGCGCGGCGACCGCGTGCTCACGGGCGACTCTTTCTTTCACCTGTCCGGCCTTGGTGCGCCGGGCGCGCTCGCCGGTCTCAACCTGTGCGGGGCGGGCCGCGTGGTCTGTCTCATCGATCCAGTCGGCGACGTCTACGCCTGCCCGTTCGCCATCCACGATCGGTTCCTCGCCGGAAACATCCTGTCCGACGGCGGCTTTGACAATGTGTGGAAGAACGCGCCGCTGTTCCGCGAGCTCCGGGAGCCGCAGTCGGCAGGCGCATGTGGAAGCTGTGGCCACTACGACAGCTGCCGCGGCGGATGCATGGCCGCCAAGTTCTTCACCGGCCTGCCGCTCGATGGCCCTGACCCCGAATGCGTTGAAGGCTGGGGTGTTCCGGCGCTGGAGAAGGAGCGGGTCAAGCCCAAGCCCAGCGGCGATCATTCCCGTGGAACCAAGCAGGGGCCGGTCCCACTCACGCTGCTGACCAAGCCGCCTGCCCGGCTGTGCAACGAGAGTCCGGTCTAGCAGTGGCACGAGACAAATGGTTCGAGACGGTGGCGTTCGCCCAACAGCGGGCGAAGAAGCGGTTGCCCAAGTCCGTATACAGTGCGCTGCTCGCAGCGAGCGAGAAGGGCATCACGGTCGCCGACAATGTCGACGCATTCGGTGAGCTCGGGTTCGCGCCGCACGTGATCGGTGCTATCGAGAAGCGTGATCTGGCGACGACCGTTATGGGACAAGAGATTTCGCTTCCCGTGGTGATCTCCCCGACGGGCGTGCAAGCGGTGCACCCGGACGGTGAGATCGCCGTCGCGCGGGCCGCCGCCGCCAGGGGCACGGCGATGGGCCTTTCGTCGTTCGCGAGCAAACCGGTCGAGGAGGTCGTCGCCGCCAACCCGAAGACGTTCTTCCAGGTGTACTGGCTCGGCGGCAGGGATGCGATCGCCGCCAGGGTCGAACGCGCCAGGGCGGCCGGTGCCGTCGGCCTGATCGCGACCACGGACTGGAGCTTCGCGCACGGCCGCGACTGGGGCAGTCCGAAGATCCCCGAGCACATGGACCTGCGCACCACCGTGAGGATGCTCCCGGAGGGCCTCACCCGGCCTGGGTGGCTCATGCAATGGGCCAAGACCATGCGTCCGCCGGATCTGCGGGTGCCCAACCAGGCATCGCTGGGCGAGCAGGGACCGCCGTTCTTCGCCGCCTACGGCGAGTGGATGGCGACGCCGCCGCCGACCTGGGAGGACATCGCGTGGCTGCGCGAGCTGTGGGGCGGACCGTTCATGCTCAAGGGTGTGATGCGCGTCGATGACGCGAAACGTGCTGTAGATGCTGGTGTTTCGGCGATCTCGGTGTCCAACCACGGTGGTAACAACCTGGACGGAACACCCGCATCGATCCGGGCGCTCGGCCCCATCGCAGAGGCGGTGGGGGATCAGATCGAGGTCCTGCTCGACGGTGGTATCCGCCGCGGTAGCGATGTGGTCAAGGCGCTGGCTCTCGGCGCGCGGGCCGTCATGATCGGACGCGCGTATCTCTGGGGGCTGGCGGCCGAGGGTCAGGCCGGTGTCGAGAACGTCCTCGACGTCCTTCGTGGAGGAATCGACTCGGTCATGATGGGGCTCGGCCGGGCGTCGGTCCATGACCTCGTCGCCGGAGACGTGGTGGTTCCCCCCGGCTTCATCAGGGCACTCGGTGTGCCGCCCGAGTCCGGCGCCTGAGGGTTCACCTGCGCTACCAGCGCGATTGCGCGTGAAACCGGCGTGGCAGGGGAGACGGACGTGATTAGCCGACAGCCTCTGCGGCAAATTACAAGAAAACAAAATCGGCGCATGCGCCAACAACCGGCGCACAGCAGGTGAATTCGTCCTACCATCGGCTCGTGGCTTTCCCCAGCGAGCTTGGGAACTCAACGTCGAGGCAGCTGCACGGCACATCACCCGCGTTGATTATCCCGATAGGTTCCACCGAACAGCATGGACCGCACCTGCCGCTGGACACCGATACCAGGATCGCGGCAGCTGTGGCCCACAGCGTTGCTGGGCGCCTCGCCGAAGCCGATCAGCACGCCGGATGGATGATTGCGCCGCCGATCGGCTACGGAGCCAGCGGCGAACACGAGAGCTTTCCCGGCACGGTGTCGATCGGCACCGCCGCGTTGGAGCTGTTGCTGGTGGAGTTCGGCAGGTCGGCCGCGAGCTGGGCGGGGCGGCTGGTGTTCGTGAACGGGCATGGCGGAAACGTCGAGGCCCTGGCTGCTGCCACGGCATTGCTGAGGTACGAGGGACGAGACGTCGCGTGGTGTTCGTGCGGTGTGCGGAATGCCGACGCCCACGCCGGACATACCGAAACGTCTGTATTGCTACATATTTCGCCGGAGGTCGTGCGGCTCGAGGAGATTGTGCCGGGCAACCGCGCGCCGCTCGCCGAGCTGCTGCCCGCGATGCGCAACGGTGGGGTAGCAGCGGTGAGTGAGCTGGGCGTTCTCGGTGATCCCACCACCGCCACCGCGACCGACGGTGAACGCCTGTTTGTCGAGATGGTCGACGGGTGCGCGGGGCGGATCACCCGCTGGAAGCCGGACCGCGACGGGATGCTCACGTGAGCCAGCCGCGGCTACCCGACGGGTTCGCCGTTCAAGTTGATCGCCGAGTCAAGGTGCTCGGGGAGGGGTCGGCCCTGCTCGGCGGTTCGCCCACCCGCCTGCTGCGATTGGCGCCCGCCGCGCAGACCATGCTCAACGGCGGCCGACTCGAGGTGCACGACGCGCTGAGCGCGCAGGTCGCCCGCACACTGCTGGACGCGACCGTGGCCCATCCGCGGCCGGCGAGCGGACCGTCTCACCGTGACGTGACCGTCGTTATTCCAGTGCGCAACAACGACTCTGGTGTGCACAGGTTGGTTTCGGCGCTGCGTGGCATGCGAGTGGTGGTGGTGGACGACGGCTCGGCGACGCCGATCCAGCACTCGGACTTCGACGGCACACATTGCGACGTGCAGATGCTGCGCCATCCCCGCAGCAAGGGGCCCGCCGCAGCGCGTAACACCGGCCTGGCCGTATGCACCACCGACTTCGTCGCGTTTCTCGACTCCGATGTGGTGCCGCGACGTGGCTGGCTCGAGGCGCTTCTCGGCCACTTCTGTGATCCCGCAGTGGCTTTGGTGGCACCGCGGATAGTGAACCTGGCGCAGCCCGACAGCCTGGTGGCCCGCTACGAGGCGGTGCGCTCGTCGCTGGACCTCGGCCAGCGCGAGGCACCCGTCGTGCCGTACGGCACCGTCTCCTACGTGCCCAGCGCCGCGATCATCTGCCGACGCTCTGCGCTGACCAAGGTCGGCGGTTTCGACGAGACGCTGAAATCCGGCGAGGATGTCGACCTGTGCTGGCGGTTTGTCGAAGCCGGTGCGAGGTTGCGTTACGAACCCATCGCCATGGTCGCCCACGAGCACCGCACACAGCTGCGAGAATGGTTCGCGCGCAGAGCTTTTTACGGAGAGTCGGCCGCCCCTCTTTCGATCCGACATCCCGGCAAGACCGCACCGCTGGTGATCTCCGGGTGGACGCTGGTGGTATGGATCCTGCTCACGATGGGGTCGGCGATCGGATACCTCGCGTCCATGGTGGTGGCCACGATCACCGGCCGCAGGATCGCCAACTCGCTCGGCACGGTCGACACCGAACCCAGGGAGGTCGCGGTCGTCGCGGCGCACGGCCTCTGGTCGGGAGCCCTGCAGCTCTCCGCGGCGATCTGCAGGCACTACTGGCCCATCGCCCTGATCCTGGCGCTGCTGTCCCGTCGCTGCAGAAACGTGGTGTTGGTCGCCGCCATCATCGACGGTGTCGTGGACTGGGTGAAGCGGCACGGCAACGCCGACGATGACACGAAGCCCGTCGGACTGATCAGCTACGTGCTGCTGAAGCGTCTCGATGACATCGCCTACGGGACCGGCCTATGGACCGGCGTGGTTCGCGAACGGCATATCGGCGCCCTCAAGCCGCAGATCCGGACCTGAAGCCGCATTGCACAGCGATGTATTGATCGTCGGCGCTGGTAGTGCTGGATCTGTTGCAGCGGAACGTATTTCGAGGGATGAGGTCGTGTCGCGTCACGATTGTGGAGGCCGGCCCCGCACCTTCTGACCCGAAGGTCAGCGACCAGATCACGGATGCGGTGCGAATGCCGATCGGCGCTGCCAGTTCCGTGGTTCGCCACTATGCGACCACGCTGACCGACGAGCCGATCCGGGCCGGCCACATCATGCGCGGCGCGGTGGTGGGCGGGTCCGGGGCCGTCAACGGCGGTTACTTCTGCCGCGCACTCCCTGAGGACTTCGACAGGTGGGCGCTTGCAGGCTGGTCTTGGGCCGACGTGCTACCGCACTTCCTGGCACTCGAGAACGATCTCGACTTCGTCGGACCGCTGCACGGTGATGACGGCCCGATACTCGTGCGTCGTGTCTCTGAATTCGACGGTTGCACAGCATCTTTCGTCGATGCCGCGACCGAGATGGGATACCCGTGGGTCGCAGATCTCAACGGCGCGAGCACGGACAAGCCGTTGCCCGCGGGTGTCGGCGCCGTGCCGTTGAACATCGATCGCGGAATCAGGATCGGTCCTGGTGGCGCCTTTCTGCAGCCGGCACTCGGCCGCCCGAATGTGACGCTGATGGCGGACACCCGCGTCCTGCGGATCATCCTTCGACCGACTGCGTGCTGTGGGCGTGGAGTGCGTCACACCGGAAGGCCCGAAGGTGCTTACCGCAGATCGAATCGTGTTGTGCGCCGGGGCAATCGGTTCGGCGCAGCTCTTGATGTTGTCAGGCGTCGGACCGGAAGCCGTGCTCGCGGCTGCGGGAATTCCTGTCGTGCTGAAGTCTCCGGTCGGGGAGCGCACGAGTGATCATCCGGAATGGGTGCTACCGGTGGACTGGACGCCGACACACGATCTGCCTCCGCTCGAGGCGATTCTCACCACGCCCAACGGCCTCGAGGTCCGGCCCTACACCCGGGGCTTCGGCGCCATGGTGGAGGGTGCAGGTGTCGACCCTGCCGATCGGCCGCATATCGGTGTCGCGCTGATGCACCCAGGGTCCAGGGGCAGGATGCGCGTGGTGTCCGACGACCCCGCGGTGGCCCCGCTCATCGAGCATCGCTACGACAGCGATCCGTCACGACGTACGCGATGTTGAGTGCGGGAGCCGAACTGGCGCGCGAGTTGGCCTCCTCGTCAACACAAGTCGGCGATGCGGCGTGGTCGACGTCGCAACATCTCTGCGCGACCGCGCCGATGGGTGCAGAAGGTGATGCCGCGGCGGTCGTCGACGAGCGGTGCAGGGTGCGCGGCGCCGATCGGCTATGGGTCGTCGACGGGTCGGTCCTGCCGTCCGTCACCGGCCGCGGTCCCCACGCCACGATCGTGATGCTCGGGCATCGTGCCGCCGAGTTCGTCGTCGCCTGACGAACGGGCAGTGAACCGGGCAACGAACTCGAGCTGACGACCGTCCCTGCCTGGCGCCCAGACCGCGACGAATGCCGCCGCCACAATCAGGGCTGTCGACACGACGATCAGCGAAAGGTCCATCGCATCCAAGAACGCCGACTCTGCGAGCTGTGCCAGCGCAGGCCCCTGCGGCCCAAGCTGTTTGGCGATTTCCAGCGCATTCGCCAGCGAGTCGGTCGCTGCGGCCGCGGATGTTCTCGGGGAATGCGCTGAGCCCGGGAGCCATCGCATGGGTGTACTGCGCGGCGAGCACCGATCCCGCGACGGCGATGCCCACCGCCGCTCCGACTTCGCGGGTCGCGTCGTTCACCGCCGAAGCGACTCCCTGCTTGTCGGTGGGCACCGCGTTCATGATGGCCGACGTCGTCGGCGCGACGCAGAGCCCGATGCCCGCGCTGGTGATCAGGAACGGCCAAACGAGATCGATGTAGGACGAGTCGGCTTCCAGGTACTTCATGCTGAACAGCCCGACGGCCATCAGGAGAAGGCCGACGCTGACCACCAGCCGCAGGCCGACCCTGGGAAGAATCAGGTGCATCGTCGCTCCCAGCACGATGATGGGAACGGCCACCGGCCCCAGCGCCCAAGCGGTTTCGAGCGGGCTGTAGCCGAGGATCAGCTGCATGTACTGCATCACGAGGAAGAAGAAGCCGAAGTTGGCGAAGAACAGGAAGCTGATGCCGATCGAGCCGGTGGCGAAGTCGGGGCGGGTGAACAGCCGCACGTCGAGCAGCGGATGTCGTCGTCGCAGTTCGACGATCGCGAACGCGATGGCCAGGGCAACACCCGCGGCCATGCATCCCCACACGACGGGATGGGTCCATCCGCGAACGGGAGCTTCGACCACGCCGAACACGAAGATCGCGACGGCGCCGCCGATGAGAACGGCGCCGACCCAGTCGACGGGAGTGGCTGTCTCATCGCGCGAGGACCGAATGGTGCACGTGCAGATGAAGAGTCCCAGGCTCGCGATCGCAAAGGCGTAGAAGACCGACTGCCATTCGAAGAAGTGGAGCAGCAGTCCGGTTCCCATGAATCCGACGATGGCACCGGAACTCGCGACGCCGGCCCAGATGCCGATCGCCTTGTTGCGTTCGTCCTTCGGGAAGGCCGCGGTCAACAGCGACAGCGTGGCGGGCATGATGAACGCCGCGCCGACGCCTGCGACGGCGCGCGCGACGATGATCTGCATCGGGCTGTCGAAGATCGTCGGGGCGAGCGAGGCGAGCGCGAAGATTGCGAGCCCGACGAGCAGTGCGCCGCGTCGTCCGTACCGGTCGCCGAGCGCACCCGCGGGCAACAGCAGGCAAGCGAGCACCAGGGTGTATCCGTCCACCACCCAGGTGAGTTGGGTCTGGGTCGCCGATGTTTGGAGTGCGATGTCCGGCAGCGCCGCGTTCAGTGCGACCATCGACGAGATCACCAGCAGTACATCGACCGCGGCGACGGTCAACAGCCAGAACCGGCCGAATTTCGACAGTGAGGCCATGTTGGCGTCGATATCCTGGTCAGACCGGCCGAGGGTGTCGACCATAATCGTCGCCTTCTTTCGATCGGGCTATTTTCGAGACTAACAGTCTCGTAGCGAGACCGATAGTCTTGTACCCACGCGGAAGGGGTTGAACCATGACCGGCGGGCGTATCGACCCGCGCCCTGCGCGCTCGCGGGCCCGGTTGCTGGATGCAGCGACGGCGCTGCTGCGCTCGGGAGGTCCGAGCGCGGTGACCGTCGACGCGGTCACCCGTGCCGCCAACGTAGCTCGGGCCACGTTGTATCGCCACTTCCCGAGCGGAAATGATCTGCTGGCAGCGGCTTTTCATGCGCTGATCCCGCCGGCGCCGACGCCGCCCGCGGACGGTTCGTTGCGGGACCGGTTGATCGCGCTGGTGCAGGCGCAAGCAGACCTGATCGCCGAGGCGCCCGTTACCCTGACCGCGATGTCGTGGCTGACATTGGGCGGCGATCTCGAGAGGTTGCCCGGCGCACCGCATCGCAGCACGCCTGACAGCCCGGAGGTGCAGACCCTTCGTGAGCGGGTCGTCGAACAGTACGCCGCGCCGTTCGAGGCGATTCTCGGCAGCCCGCAGGCGATCGCCGAACTCGGCGATGTCGACCGCACCAAGGCGGCCGCATTGCTGCTGGGGCCAATAGCTTTGGGCAAGCTGTCGACATTGCCCGACTTCGATTATCGCGAGATCGCGGTATCAGCCGTCGACGGATTCCTTGCCACCCACCGCAAGAAAGCCAAGGGGCTCAACGCAGCGAGTAACGAATAGGCAGATGCTTGAGCCCGCCGACGAACGTGGTGGCGGAAAGCTCGGGCGTGCCCGCCAGTTCGATGGACTCCAGGCGGGGAACCAGCTCGGAGTAGAGGCTGTTCATCTCCATCCGGGCCAGCGCGGCGCCGAGGCAGAAGTGCACGCCGTAACCGAAGGCCAGGTGCTTGTTCGGATCGCGGCCCACATCGAACCGGAACGGGTCATTGAAGACGTCCTCGTCGCGATTGCCCGAAACATAAGTCAGGTAGACGGATTCGCCCTTGGCGATCTGCACGCCTCGCACCGTGGTGTCCTCCGCGGCGGTGCGCATGAACTCCTTTACCGGCGTGGTCCAGCGGATCATCTCCTCGACCGCCGTCGGCATCAGCTCCATGTTGTCGCGCAGACGGGCCAGTTCGCCGGGATTGCCGATGAGGGCGTGCAGGCCGCCCGAGATCGCATCGGACGTGGTGTCATGTCCTGCGCTGGCGATGATCACGTAGTAGGACACGGTGTCCATATCCGAAAGGTGCTCGCCGTCGACGAGGCCGTTGGCGATGGCCGATGCCAGATCGTCGGTCGGGTGCTCGCGCCGTGACGCCGTCAGCTTGGTGAAGTAGGCGAAGTAATCCGCCAGAACGGCCAGCATGTCTTCCATCGAGTCGCCGCGTTGATGTTCTGCGTCGTCGCCGCCGAACATCTCCTGGGTCAACTTGAGCATTCGTCGGGAAGTCCTCTTCGGGCAGGCCGAGCAGCGAAAGGATCACGTAGAGAGGAAAGTTGAGCGCCACGTCGGTGACGAAGTCACATTCCGGCCCGATTTCGGCCATTCGGTCGACGTAGCGCTTGGCCAGCTCGTCGACCCGGGTCTTGAGGTCGCGCATGGCCTTCGGCCGGAACCAGTCGGCGCCAATGGCGCGCACCTTGCGGTGGTGCGGGTCGTCCATGTGCACCAGGGTGCGGATGCCGATGCCGGCTTCGATCTGGGCCTTGAAGGTGTCGTCGACGTCGGCGGTGGCCAACAGTGGGCGCGGCTCCGACAGGAACAGGTCGTTCGCCCGCTCGATGGCCATGATGTCCTCGTGCTTGGTGATCGCCCAGAACGGCCGGTACGGCGGATTGTCGACCCAGGCCACCGGATTGTTCGCGCGCAACTCGGCGAGCGCGGTGTGCAACCGGTCGTCGTCGGCATACGCCGTCGGATCGGCGAGGACCTTGGCCGACTCGTCCATCGTGCGCGAGCTCATCGAGTCTCCTGAGGGTGGGCTGAAAAACTTGACGGGTGTCAAGTTCGCAGTCTAAGGGATCGGCACACCGGTGATCCAGGGTTTTGGCTGAAAGCCTGCGTAGGCTCGGACTCCGTGCAGCGAGGGACGGCTCGAAGCCTGCGAGTAGTCCTGCTCGTGGTGATGGCGACGGTGCTGGTGGTCGCGCTCGGACGACTCGTCGGGGCATCGCCGCGCGACGCCGTCCCGCATATCCTCGAGCCGCCGTCGCCTGTGGTTCCGACACCTCCGCCACCTCAGGCGGATACCTCCCTCGTGCGGACGGCCACGGGGATGGTCCGCGGCGTCGTCGAGTCCGGTCACCGGATGTTCGCCGGTATCCCTTATGCCGCACCGCCTGTCGGCCCGCTGCGCTTCCGCCCGCCTTCACCCGCGACGCCCTGGGCGGGTATCCGCGATGCCACCGAACCCGGGCCGCGATGCATCCAGGACCCCGGCGGAGACCCGGAATTCGGTAAGCAGAGCGACGAGGACTGCCTGAGCCTGAACGTGTGGACACCTCCGATGACGGGGTCGCCGCGTCCGGTCATGGTGTGGATTCACGGCGGCGCTTTCACCGGCGGCAGCGGCAAGATCTACGACGGTCGATGGCTCGTGTCGCGCGGCGTCGTCGTCGTCACCATCAACTACCGGCTCGGGACCCTCGGGTTCCTGGCGGATCCGTCCCTTGGTCCGCCCGGTGACGTCGGCAACTACGGACTGCAGGACCAGCAGGCCGCGCTGCGCTGGGTGAGGGACAACATCGCCGAGTTCGGCGGCGACCCCGGAAAAGTCACCGTCGCGGGCGAATCCGCGGGCGGCATGTCGGTGTGCGACCACCTCGTCGCGCCCGGTTCACAGGGGCTGTTCCGCGCCGCGATCATCCAGAGCGCGCCGTGTGGTGCACAAGCCGACCTGCCGACCGCAGAACGGCGCAGCGTCGAGTACGCGGCCAAGGTCGGCTGCGGCGACCCGAGAATCAGCCGGGGATTGTCTGCGGGCGCTGCCGGTCGACAAGCTGCGGGATCCGGTGACGTTCTTCGATATCGGGGAGGACAAGCTGCCAGGGCCGGTGACCGGCAGCGCTGCGCTGCCTGTGGACCCCGTCACCGCGATGGCGAAGAACGAGGTCGCCCGCGTACCGGTTCTGATCGGCACCAACCGCGACGAATTCACCCTTTTCGTCGCGCTGCAGTACCTGCGTTATGGCGCGAACTACACCGCCGAGCAGTACCCGGAGCTGCTACGAGATACGTTCGGCGCCAACGCTGCTGCGGTCGGCGAGAGGTATCCGCCGAGTAACTTCGACGGCAATGTGCCCTCGGCGTACGCGGCGGCGGTCACCGACGGGGTGTTCTCGTGTGTCGCCGAACGGATGAGCGACGATCTCGCCAGGGTGGGTCCGGTGTACGCCTACGAGTTCAACGACCGTGACGCGCCCGCGCCCGAGGCGATGCGCACGTTGCCGTTTCCTGTAGGCGCGAGCCACTCGCTGGAACTTCGCTTCATCTTCGAGGTCGGCGGAGCGGAGCCGATGGACCCCGCGCAGCAGAAACTGTCCGATCAGATGCTCGACTACTGGGGCCGCTTCGTCGCCGACGGGGCACCGGATGCGGCCGGTAACCCCGGCTGGCCCGCGCTCGGCACCGACGTCGCCGCGCAGCCGTGGATGTCTCTGCAGCCCGACGGCAGTCGTGTCGTCACCGACTTCGACGAGACCCACCAGTGCTCGTTCTGGGCGAACCTGCCCCGATAATTCGGTTTGAATTCGCGCGATCGTCCCTAGGCTGGCGAGATGCCGACACCGGAACCTCAGCAGTTCGCCGACGAATGGGTGCGGGCATGGAACTCCCACGATGTGGAGGCGGTGCTCGCGCACTTCCATGACGACGTCGTATTCACCTCGCCGATCGCTGCGCGCGTGCTGCCCAGATCCATGGGTCATGGTGCGCGGCAAGGAAGCGTTGCGGCACTACTGGACAACGGCTTTGGCGCTGCTGCCCGATCTGCACTTCGACGTGGTCGGGGTATATCGGGGTGAGTCGACGCTTGTGATCAACTACCGAAACCACCGGGGCGAACTGGTCAACGAGGTGCTGACGTTCGACGGCGACCTGGTGCGAGAGGGTCACGGCACGTATCTGGATTCATGAGCCGGCCGCGACCGGCGGCTTCGGCGGGAACATCGTTGCGCCGTCGATCGATTCGCGAATGATGTCGGCGTGCCCGGCATGACGCGCCATCTCCTCGTTGATGTTCATCAGCGCCCAGCGCGCCGTCCAGTGCGCGTTCTCGCAGACGTGCCGGATGTGATCGGGCACGGCCATGGGCGCGTCGAGGTCGGTATCGGAGAAGACGTGAATTGTCTCGGCGATCTGGGCGTCCAACGCGGCGATCAGTTCGGACAGGCTCTCGTCGTCGCGCATCACGTGCTGTTCCTCACGGTGCGACATCATCCCCACCAGGGACCACGGGTCATCCAGTAAGTGCTCGGGTTCCATCGCAATCTGCTGCGTCCACGCGTATGCGACGACGGTCAGGTGCTTGATGAGCCCACCGATGCAGAGGCTGCTGACCGTCGGTGTACTGCGGGCCTGCTCGTCGGTCAGTCCGTGCGACACCGCTAGTAATGCGGAGTGGTGAAACCGAAGAAACTCGAGAAGGCTCTGGCGCTCCCCGGCGACGGGCACGGGTATGACGGACATGCGCCATATATTTCCGCCGATTCTGCGGGGAGATCGCCGATTGACCTCGAATTGCGATCTCTCCGCAGAATCGAGCGGAACTGGCACCATCAAAGCTCGTGGCAAGTGATTCAACTCGTCCGCGCATGGCCGGACTGCATCACCTTGGGATCTCGGTGGCCAACCTCGAGCGCAGCATTCGTTTCTATTGCGACGTGCTCGGCGCTGATCTCTTGATGGCGGAAACCCCCGAGGGTGAGGACAGCCGTCGTTTCGCCGGGCGCGCGGCGATTCTGAGCCTGGGCGGCCAAGTGTTTGACCTATGCGAGCATTCAAGCAACGCAGGCGAACGGTTCGACCCTGTGCGTACCGGGCTGGATCATTTCGCGCTCGAGGCTGAGTCTTTGGATGACCTCCGCGCATGGGCGAGTTGGCTTGATACCTCTGATGTTGCGCGATCGGAGATCCGGAAAGTAGCCGGGGACCTGGGAACAATGTTCGACTTCGTCGATCCTGACGGAATCCAGATAGAGTTCGCCCACTTCAATCTCGGCTGAGTGAGCCGGTCGCTTTCGAACCCTCGCGGTCAAACGGCAGTTGCGTTAGATGGCGCCGGTGTCACCCATGTGGTGATGTCGGCGTGCACCACCTCGGTGCCTGCTTTGTCGGTCACGCTGACCGGGATCGTCAGCTCGACACCTTCGGTGATCGTCGAGAAGTCCGGCGGGTCCACCCGCGCGGTCGCCCGCAGCGACGAGGTCGCCTTGTCCAGGTACTGCACCGTCATCGCCTTGGGAATCCAGCGGTGCGTGGTGGGGACGGTGGCCTCCATCAACATCCCCATCGCGATCTCCGCGGCGTTGCACGAGGCGATCGCGTGCACGGTGTGCAGATGGTTGTAGACGAAGAACCATTTGGGCACCGTGACCTCGGCGAGGCCCGGCTCCATGCGGACGACGTGCGGAACGATCGACGCGAAATAGGGCACCCGGACCATCGCCGCCGTCGAGAACAACCGGGTACCGCCTGGACGTCCCGCGAGACGTTTCCACATCTGGTAAGTGGTGGTCTGAGCTGCCATGGCGAGCTACCTTACTCTGGAGTAAGAAAGCTGGGCGGTTACCGTGTTGTGAGGGCCGCCCGCCAGCGCGGCAATCCCAAGTCCAGGGATTTGGAGCAACCCGAGAGATAAGGCATACTGGTCGGGTTGCTCTGAGCCGGGTTTGCGCCTGGCCGGGCACACAACCGGCGCCCAAACGGGCGCATCCGGTGCCAACTTCGACATGGCGGATTTTCGTTGAGTCGGAGTGTGCGTGAGGGCGACACACCCGACCGCGGGGACCGGTGAACTTCAGACAGGTAAACAGCGGCGGCAACACCAGCGCTGTGACCGTGTGGCTAGCCACACGGACAGAGTGCAGGGACCAGGTCCGGTAACGGGCCGGCCGAAGTACGAAGCAAGAGTGAGGTAGGAGAAGCGTGGCGGGACAGAAGATCCGCATCAGGCTCAAGGCCTACGACCACGAGGCGATTGATGCCTCGGCGCGCAAGATCGTTGAGACGGTCACACGTACGGGCGCCAGTGTGGTTGGTCCAGTGCCGCTGCCGACCGAGAAGAACGTGTATTGCGTCATCAGGTCCCCGCATAAGTACAAGGACTCGCGGGAGCACTTCGAGATGCGCACACACAAGCGACTGATCGACATCCTCGACCCGACGCCGAAGACCGTTGACGCACTCATGCGCATCGATCTGCCGGCGAGTGTCGACGTCAACATCCAGTAGGAGACCCGAAACAAATGGCTAGAAAAGGCATTTTGGGCACCAAGATGGGTATGACGCAGGTGTTCGACGAGAACAACAAGGTCGTCCCTGTCACGGTCGTCAAGGCAGGCCCAAACGTCGTGACGCGCATCCGCACCCCGGAGCTCGACGGCTACAGCGCAGTTCAGCTGGCGTACGGCGAAATCAGCCCGCGCAAGGTGAACAAGCCCGTCACCGGGCAGTACAAAGCTGCGAACGTCAACCCGCGCAGGCATCTCGCCGAGCTGCGGCTCGACGATGAGACCGCCGCCGCCGAATTCGAGGTCGGCCAGGAGCTGACCGCCGAGATCTTCGCCGACGGCGCCTATGTCGACGTGACGGGCACCTCCAAGGGCAAGGGCTTCGCGGGCACCATGAAGCGTCACGGCTTCAAGGGCCAGGGAGCCAGCCACGGTGCGCAGGCCGTGCACCGTCGCCCCGGCTCGATCGGTGGCTGTGCCACCCCGGGCCGCGTGTTCAAGGGCACCCGGATGTCGGGCCGCATGGGCAGCGACCGCGTGACCACGCAGAACCTGTTGGTGCACAAGGTCGATGCCGAGAACGGCGTATTGCTGATCAAGGGCGCCATCCCCGGCCGCACCGGTGGCCTGGTGATGGTCCGGAGCGCGATCAAGCGAGGCGAGAAGTAATGGCAACCAAATCTGTGAAGATCGACGTCCACACACCGGCAGGCAAGAAGGACGGCAGCGTCGAGCTGCCCGCCGAGCTGTTCGACGTCGAGCCGAACATCGCGCTGATGCATCAGGTGGTGACCGCGCAGCTCGCGGCAGGCCGCCAGGGCACGCACTCCACCAAGTCCCGCGGCGACGTCCGCGGCGGTGGCCGGAAACCGTACCGGCAGAAGGGGACCGGTCGCGCCCGCCAGGGTTCGACGCGTGCGCCTCAGTTCACCGGCGGCGGCGTCGTGCACGGCCCGAAGCCGCGCGACTACAGCGAGCGCACCCCGAAGAAGATGATCCGTGCCGCACTGCTCGGCGCGCTGTCCGACCGGGCCCGCAACGGCCGCATCCACGCGGTGACCGAGCTGGTCGAGGGTCAGACACCGTCGACGAAAAGCGCCAAGGCGTTCCTGGCCAAGCTGGTCGAGGGCAAGCAGGTGCTGATCGTCATCGGCCGCAGCGATGAGACCGGCGCCCTGAGCATCCGGAATCTGCCCGGCGTGCACGTGCTTTCGCCGGATCAGCTCAACACTTACGACGTGCTGCACGCCGACGATGTGGTGTTCAGCGTCGAGGCGCTGGATGCCTACATCAGCGCGGGAACCAAGCAGCAGGAGGTATCGGCCTGATGGCGAACCACACCGATCCGCGCGACATCATCCTGTCGCCGGTCATCTCCGAGAAGTCCTACGGGCTGATCGAGGACAACGTGTACACGTTCGTCGTTCACCCCGACTCGAACAAGACCCAGATCAAGATCGCGATCGAGAAGATCTTCAAGGTCAAGGTCTCGTCCGTGAACACCGCCAACCGCCAAGGCAAGCGCAAGCGCACCCGCGCCGGCTACGGCACGCGCAAGAGCACCAAGCGCGCGATTGTCACGCTCGCCGAAGGCAGCAAGCCGATCGATCTGTTCGGAGCGCCGGCCTAGCCGGCAGGGAGATTTAGAAGAGATGGCTATTCGCAAGTACAAGCCGACGACCCCCGGTCGCCGCGGTGCAAGCGTCTCTGACTTCGCCGAGATCACTCGCACGGAGCCAGAGAAGTCGCTTGTGCGTCCGCTGCACGGTAAGGGCGGGCGTAACGCGCACGGTCGAATCACCACCCGGCACAAGGGCGGTGGGCACAAGCGCGCGTACCGCGTGATCGACTTCCGTCGGCACGACAAGGACGGCGTCAACGCCAAGGTCGCTCACATCGAGTACGACCCCAACCGGACCGCGAACATCGCGCTGCTGCACTACCTGGATGGCGAGAAGCGCTACATCATCGCCCCCCATGGTCTGAAGCAGGGACACGTCGTCGAGTCCGGCGCCAACGCCGACATCAAGCCCGGTAACAACCTGCCGCTGCGCAACATCCCGGCCGGTACCGTCATCCATGCCGTCGAGCTGCGGCCAGGTGGCGGCGCCAAGCTGGCCCGGTCCGCGGGAGCGGGCATCCAGCTGCTTGGCAAGGAAGGCACGTACGCCTCCGTGCGTATGCCCAGCGGTGAGATCCGCCGCGTCGACGTGCGCTGCCGCGCCACCGTCGGCGAGGTCGGCAATGCCGAGCAGGCGAACATCAACTGGGGCAAGGCCGGCCGCATGCGGTGGAAGGGCAAGCGCCCCACCGTTCGTGGTGTCGTCATGAACCCGGTCGACCACCCGCACGGCGGCGGCGAGGGCAAGACCTCCGGCGGCCGTCACCCGGTGAGCCCGTGGGGCAAGCCCGAGGGCCGCACCCGTAAACGCAATAAGCAGAGCGACAAGCTCATCGTCAGACGCCGGCGCACCGGCAAGAAGCACCACCGGTAGGAGTAGCCGATGCCACGCAGCCTGAAAAAGGGTCCGTTCGTCGACGACCATCTCCTGAAGAAGGTCGACGTACAGAACGACAAGAACAGCAAGCAGGTCATCAAGACCTGGTCGCGCCGTTCGACGATCATCCCCGACTTCATCGGGCACACCTTTGCGGTGCACGACGGCCGCAAGCATGTCCCGGTGTTCGTCACCGAGGCGATGGTCGGACACAAGCTCGGCGAGTTCGCCCCGACCCGCACGTTCAAGGGGCACATCAAGGATGACCGGAAGGCCAAACGGCGATGACCTCTGTTGAGACCGAATACCCGACCGCGACGGCGAAGGCTCGCTTCGTCCACGTGTCGGCGTCCAAGGCGCGCCGGGTCATCGACCTGGTGCGCGGTAAGTCCGTGTCCGAAGCGCTGGACATCCTTCGCTGGGCACCGCAGGCCGCGAGCGAGCCGGTCGCCAAGGTGATCGCGAGCGCAGCGGCCAACGCGCAGAACAACGAGGGACTCGATCCCTCGTCGCTTGTGGTTGCCGCCGTCTACGCCGACGAGGGGCCGACCGCCAAACGCATCCGGCCGCGTGCGCAGGGACGTGCGTTCCGAATCCGCAAGCGCACCAGCCACATCACGGTGATCGTGGAGAGCAGGGCGACCCGGGAGGAGCGCGGAGGCCGCGCTTCGGCAGGTGGCTCGCGTGCACGTCGCGCACAGGGCAGCAAGGCTGCCGCCGCGAAGAAGTCACCGGCGACCAAGGCAACCGCCGAGGCTGAGACGACTTCACCGGCGACCAAGAAGGCGACCGCCGAGAAGGCTCCCGCCAAGAAAGCCGCCGCCAAGAAGGCACCAGAGGCGGCGGCGACGAAGGCTCCGGCCAAGAAGGCCGCCGCTAAGAAGGCTCCCGCCAAGAAGGCTTCTGACGAAGCGAAGGAGGGCTCAGACTAGTGGGCCAGAAGATCAATCCCCACGGCTTCCGGCTCGGTATCACCACCGACTGGAAGTCCCGGTGGTACGCCGACAAGCAGTACAAGGACTACGTCAAGGAAGACGTCGCGATCCGTCGGCTGCTGGCCACCGGTCTCGAACGCGCCGGCATCGCCGACGTGGAGATCGAGCGCACCCGTGACCGGGTTCGCGTCGACATCCACACCGCCCGGCCGGGCATCGTCATCGGCCGTCGCGGCACCGAAGCCGACCGCATCCGCTCCGACCTGGAGAAGCTGACCAAGAAGCAGGTGCAGCTGAACATCCTCGAGGTGAAGAACCCCGAGTCGGTGGCACAGCTTGTCGCCCAGGGTGTCGCCGAGCAGCTGAGCAACCGTGTCGCGTTCCGTCGCGCGATGCGCAAGGCGATCCAGTCGGCCATGCGCCAGCCCAACGTCAAGGGCATCCGGGTGCAGTGTTCGGGCCGCCTCGGCGGCGCCGAGATGAGCCGCTCGGAGTTCTACCGCGAGGGTCGCGTCCCGCTGCACACGCTGCGCGCCGACATCGACTACGGGCTGTACGAGGCCAAGACGACCTTCGGCCGCATCGGCGTGAAGGTCTGGATCTACAAGGGCGACATCGTCGGTGGCAAGCGTGAGCTCGCCGCCGCCGTCCCCGCAGGCGCCGATCGTCCGCGTCGCGAGCGCCCGTCGGGCACCCGCCCGCGTCGCAGTGGCGCATCGGGCACCACGGCCACCAGCACCGAGGCCGGTCGAGCCGCATCGGGTACCGAAGACGCACCCGCCGCTGAGGCGACTGCACCCGCCGCCGCCGAGGCGACCGCAGGCACCGAGGCTGCTGCAGGCGCGGCAACCGAGGCGCCAACCACGGAAACTCCAACATCAGGGGAGAGCTAGATCATGTTGATCCCCCGTAAGGTCAAGCACCGCAAGCAACACCACCCGAGGCAGCGTGGCATCGCCAGCGGTGGCACGACTGTGAGCTTCGGCGACTACGGCATCCAGGCACTGGAGCACGCCTACATCACCAACCGGCAGATCGAGTCCGCTCGTATCGCCATCAACCGGCACATCAAGCGTGGCGGCAAGGTGTGGATCAACATCTTCCCGGACCGCCCGCTGACCAAGAAGCCCGCCGAAACCCGTATGGGTTCAGGTAAGGGTTCGCCGGAGTGGTGGGTGGCCAACGTCAAGCCGGGCCGTGTGCTCTTCGAGCTGAGCTACCCCGATGAAGACGTCGCCAGGCAGGCGCTTACCCGCGCGATCCACAAGCTGCCGATCAAGGCACGCATCGTTACCCGAGAGGAGCACTTCTGATGGCAGTAGGAGTGACGCCGGGCGAACTGCGCGAGATGACCGACGACGATTTGACCGACAAGCTGCGCGAGGCCAAGGAAGAGCTGTTCAATCTGCGCTTCCAGATGGCGACCGGCCAGTTGGCCAACAACCGCCGGCTGCGCGTCGTGCGTCAGGAAATTGCGCGCGTGTACACCATCCTGCGCGAACGTGAACTGGGTCTGGCTTCCGGACCCGTTGGTGAGGAATCGTAATGGCAGACAAGGCAACCAAGGCCCCGGCGAAGAAGGGCGAGGCGGGTCCCAAGCACACGCCCCGCACCGAGACGCCCCGCGCCCGTCGCAAGACCCGCATCGGCTACGTCGTGAGCGACAAGATGCAGAAGACCATCGTGGTCGAGATCGAGGACCGCAAGAGCCATCCGCTCTACGGCAAGATCATCCGCACCACCACCAAGGTGAAGGCGCACGACGAGGACGGCATCGCAGGCATCGGCGACCGGGTGTCTCTGATGGAGACCCGTCCGCTGTCGGCCACCAAGCGCTGGCGGCTCGTCGAGATCCTCGAGAAGGCCAAGTAGTAAGAGCTTTAGCACACGCAATCCCCCGTCACGCCTGGCGTGCGGGGGATTGTTGTTTGTGGTGGCAAACCGATACTGGCGAGGCTTGGTTCAGTTTTTCTATCTTCAGGATGAATTTATTGGCGGCCGCGCAAATCCAATGCGGGCCATTTGTCATGAATCCGAATTGATGCCCGAATAGCCGCTTTTGCGTTTGCCGGGCGCCGTGGCTGTCTAACATTCGCCCATGGGGGCCACACTGCTGCGCGTTTTTCGGCCGGGAATCGGCGTCTGCGCCGTATCGCTAATGTTAACTACGACCTTGCCCGGTGTCGCATTTGCCGAACCTGGTATCGGCGGTTTGTTGGCGGATTCACCGTCGCTGAGTTTAGCGGCCATCGGCGGGGATTCCGATATCGCGCTGTATGGCCTGCAAAGCACTCAAACCGTCGCATTTCCGGTGCCGCCGGGATTGACGCCCGCCGCCCTCAATGCCGTCGTCGAGCTTCCGCCAGGGGTCAACGCCGGAAGTATCAGCGTGACTCAGGAGAACCGCACCGTTTCTCGCATCGACCTGCCGCCGGTCAATCAAACGCCGGTGTCCATTCCGCTGGCGGGGGCAGCGGTCGTCGGAAACGCCGTCACCGTGCTGCTGCGGGGTCAGCTCATTCCGCCTCAGGGTTACTGCCTGCTCGACACCGCGACTCCGCTACGTCTCAACAACGCCACCGTCGCATTCACCGGCCGCGAGATTCCTCCGCGGACGATCGCAGATTTCCTTCCGCCGATACTTCAGAAGCTCACGATCTTCATTCCACCTGCGCCGTCGCGAGCGGAATCCGAAGCCGCGATACGGCTGACCACAGCCGTGGTCGCGCGATACGGGAAGCAACAGCTCGACGTCGATGTCGCGCCGATACCGGCAGGCCCCCCTGCGCCCGCGCCGCCGCCCGGTCCGCTCGAACGCCAGATCGTCGTACGTGAAGACGCCGGCGGAGGGGTTTCCTTGGACAACACCGTCGACGTGCCCACGCTGTCCATCACCGGCGCGGGTAACGAGCTGACCAATCAGGTCCGATTGCTGACCGCTGACTTGTCGCGCCTCGCGGTCGCGTCGAAGGCCGTCGTAGGCCCGCTGCGGACCAGCCCGCAACTACCACCGGACACGACGACCATCCGCGACCTCGGACAGAACGGTGTCAACGCGACTGCTCTCAAACCGCAGGTGTCGGTCGCGCTCGACCAGACGCGGCTGGGTCGCCCCGTGCAGGACGTGCGGGTTCAGTTGAAGGGCTCATACACGCCGTCTGCCAGCCGGTGTCGGAGGCCAGGTCGTCGTGTCGGTAGGGGGACAGACGGTCGACAGATGGGCCGCGGACCCGAGCGGCACGATCGATCGCTGGGTGAATGTGCCCAACGACATGTTGCAGCGATACACGAATCTCAATGTGACCGTGGACATCACCGGCGACACCGGGCCGTGCGGCCGGTTCCAGCCGCTGACGCTGACGATCGACGGTGCCACCACTGTGCAGACCGGTTCGGCCAAACAGGCGCTGCCAGCCGGATTTCCAGTCCTTCCCTCAAGCGCTGATGCCCCGTCCGCAGGTCGGAATCGGTGATGATGCTTTCGCCGACACCGTTCGCGCCGCCACCGATCATGGAAGGCCTACAGCGCCTCAGCGCACTGCCGCTCGACGCCGAGGTCATTCCGTTGAAGGACGCCACCGCCTCGTCGGCGCCCGCCCTGCTGATTTCGGCGGCCGGCTGGAACGACGCCCACATCGCGCTTCCTGTCGGCGCGGGTGCCGACAGCACATTGGACGTCCAGCGGCTCGCCGATGACGGCCAGGCCACCACACTGCAGCTGGATCCCGGACAGCAACTGGGATCGCTGCAGACGGTCGTCAAGGATGGTCGCCCGCTCATGATCGCCACATCGAATGATGCTGCCGCCGAGCTTGGATTCGTTTCTGAACTGGCTCGACCAAGACCGGATGCGGTGGTCGCAGTTGAGCGGAACCGCGATTGTTGCCGCGCCGGACCGCGAGCCCGTTGTGGTAGACGCCGGCGCGCCACAGTCCGTCATCGAGCCGCAGCCGCAAAAGGAGCCGCCGTGGGTGTGGCTGGGAGCCGGTGCTGCTGCCCTCGTCGTCGCTATTGGGCTGTCGCTGCTGATACGCAGTAGACGGCGGACGGCGGGCAGCTGACATGGCGGCGCTGGCTGACCACCGCAGGTCGAGCCCGAGGCGCAACCGCGCCGGATTCCCGGAGTTCCTCACTCACCCATCGGTACAGGTCGCATTGCGCTGGGCCTTCATCGGCGGATCTGACGGTAGTCGCGTTCTGGCCGAGCCTGGTCAGCCTCGCGATGACGACGCGGGCGGCGGCTTCAACGGATACCTCTGGATGGTTCCGGTCGCGGCGGTCCTCGCCGCGCAGGGTGTGGCCCGTCGGCCCCGCACCGAGTTGCCGATTCACGACCGGCAGACCGACATCATCGTCGGAGTCATGGGCCTGGTCTTCGCGCTGCTGCTTGCACGGTGTCCTGCTGCAGCGTTATGCGCTGTACTTCCACCTGCTGCGCCTGGATTTCTTCGCGATGTACGTCTTCGTGCTGAGTTCGGCGATCGTACTGTTCGGGTTGCGGCCGGTTACGCGGTTCGCGTGGGTTTGGCTGCTGTCGCTCTTCGATGTTCGCTCTGCCCTACCACATACTCGTGATTCTGTCTGGGCGGCAACCGAATCGCCGCAGGCGTCGCGACGCTGGTCATCGCCGGCGCCGCGACCGGGATCTCGGTCGGACGCACATCGCGCCGCGGATGGCTCGGCGGGCTTGGCCGCCTGGGGTGTCGGCCTCGCGGTGCTCGTCGTCATGGCGATCTTCTTTCCCTATGCGCCGGTGACCGTGTACCAGGAGGTGCCCGCGCTCATCGCAACGGCGTTGGTCGGCCTCGTCATGTTCTTCCTCGCCCGCCGTGGCCAGTCGAAGCGGATCCTTGAGTCGCAAGGTCGAACCGCTCGCCGCCAGGCAGGTGTTGGCGGGCGTGCCGCTGGTTCTGGTCGTCGCGGATCCTGCTCGCGATGGTCAAGCTGCCGATCATTGCCGGCGCCGCCGATCGCCCGGTTCGCCGGCCTGCAGATATCCGGTCCGCTGAACCCGCCCGCCGGTTGGCACATCACCGATACCACCGAGGACTACACCTGGGTCAAGCGTCTGCACGGCCGTATCGCCCATCTGACTCGCCAGCGCATGGTTGCCGACGTCGGTAACCCGCAGTGGGACAAGCTGTCCCGACCGCGCACCGTGATGGTCGACAACGTGGTGACCGACCGGCCGTTCTCGTTCAACGTCTATCCGGCGAAGGTGCTCTACGACGTCGACCGCCACCCGGCTGAGCAAGCCGCGCCGCGTCGACCTCGGTTACGGGGTCGTCGGCGAGGCCGTATCGGTGGTCGACGACCACCTCCTGGTCACCTGGAACATGCTGCAGTGGACCTGGCGCAACGATCGACGCGCGCAACGCATCCTTCTCGATCACGGTGGACAACCACGAGGACAACGCGCCGTTTCCGCAGTCCGTCGGGAGCGCTGGCTGCCGACCTTGAACACGCTGTTCACGGTCTTGTTTCGCGGCAATTCCGCCGTCGACGACCGCAACCCGACATTCAAGGACATCGACTTGCTGACCGATCGTTCGGCCGCGGACTGGTTCGCGCCCAGATCGAACCGCTGGGACGACTGTCATGACCGCGATGCCCGTACCACATCGACACACTCACCGACGATCGAGAGCGAACATGCGCTCGATCGCGCCATCAACGGGCTGCGCGACGACGATCCCCTGCGTTCGGCCGCGATCCCCGTCATGGGTTGGCAGAAGGTCTTTCTGACCGTCGATGCTGATCATCCGTTGCGGCGCTGGCGATCTGGCGGCCCGATGCAGACGGCGGTCGGTCTGATCGGTATGTGCACCTTCGGCTACGTCGCGCACGATGGCCGACCGGGTGCTGATCTTCCGGCGCGGGCTGGCGGCACGGCCGATCACCGTCACCGACGAGGAGGCGCGCGCCATCCCCGACGACGAGCTGCCGCGCTACACCATCCTTGTGCCCGCCTACAACGAACCCGAGGTCGTCGACGACCTGATCGGCGCGCTGGCGCGGCTTGGAGTATCCCGCCGACAAGCTCCAGGTACTGCTGCTTCTCGAAGCCGACGACGACGTCACCATCCAAGCGGCGAAGCGCTGCGAAGAATCCGACGCGATCAACATCCTGCTGGTGCCGCCCGCCGAACCCCGGACCAAACCCAAGGCGTGCAACTACGGGCTGCACTTCGCGACCGGCGACATCGTCACGATCTACGACGCGGAGGATCTGCCCGAGCCGCTGCAGCTGCGCCGAGTCGTGGCCGCGTTCGCCGCGCTGCCGGATGACGTCGCATGCGTGCAGGCCAAACTGGCCTATCACAACGGCGCACCAGAACCTGCTGACCGGATGGTTCACCGCCGAGTACGGTCTGTGGTTCGGCTACCTGCTTCCGGGCATGATGCGCACCGGTACGCCGATTCCGTTGGGCGGCACGTCGAATCACCTCAGGCGGTCGGTGCTCGACGACATCGGCTCCTGGGATCCGTACAACGTCACCGAGGACGCCGACCTCGGTCTGCGCATCGCGGCCTCCGGCTACCGCACCGCCGTGCTCGACTCGCGAGACCCTCGAGGAGGCCAACAGCGACCCGATCAACTGGATCCGGCAGCGGTCGCGTTGGTACAAGGGCTATCTGCAGACCTGGCTGGTGCACATTCGCAGGCCCGTCGCGCTGTTACGCACACTCGGCCCGCGCAGCTTCATCCGGTTCAACCTGGTGCTCGCGGGCACGCCGATCATCGCGGTGCTCAACCTGCTGTTCTGGTTGATCACCATGCTGTGGTTTCTCGGCCAGCCTGCGGCGATCGGCGCCGTCTTCCCGTGCGTACATCTATTTCCCGGCGCTGCTCGCGCTTGGTGCTCGGCAACTTCGCGACGCTGTACATGAACCTGATCGCGCATTCGCGAAGACGACCGCTCCGACCTTCTCGTGCCCGGCGCTCACCGTCCCGCTGTTCTGGGTGATGATGAGTGTCGCCGCGGCCAAGGGCACCTACCAGTTGATCCGCAATCCGTCCTACTGGGAGAAAACGTTTCACGGTTTGACCGCACCAGCCCGAGGTCGAGGACCGGAAGCCGATCAGGACGCCAAGAACTGATGACGCGGATGTCCGACCACCGCCTGAAGGTGTGGGCCTTCGTCGTCACGCTCGCGCTGTACCTCGCGGTCGGGTACTGGCTGCAGGTGCGGCACGGCTTCATCCTCGGCGACGCGCTGTCCCGCGTGTCGGCCGCGCAGAGCGTGCTCTTCAGCCGCGACCCGCACCTGGCCGCAATCGGTTTCATCTTCACACCGTTGACCGCGATGATGCAGATTCCGGCGATCGCGCTGAGCCCGGTGTGGCCGGACCTCGCCGATACGGGCCTTCGCGGGTTCGATCATGTCCGCGGTTTTCATGGCCGGATGCGTCGTGCAGATCATCGGCCATCGGTACCGACCGCGGGTTGCCGCGCGGTTACATCCTCACCATCACCGCGTTGTTCGCTCTGAACCCGATGATCGTGTTCTACGGGTCGAACGGCATGAGCGAGGCACCGTTCCTCTTCTTCGTCACGTGGGCGGTGCGCCGGCTCATCATGTGGATGGTCGACGACGACGTCCACCATCTGATCGCCGCAGGCGGGATCGCGATGGCGCTGTCGTACCTCACCCGCTACGACGCGGTCGCCTGTATCGCCGCGGCAGGGGTGGTTGTCGGCATCACGACCTACCGACGCGCATCGCCGTCGCCGCGTCTGCGACGCGCAATACTGGATCTGGTATTGGTCAGCGGACCTGGGCTGGCGTCCTTCGTCGGCTGGGCAGTGGCCAGTTGGCTGATCACCGGTCTTCCGTTCGCGCAGTTCAGTTCTCAGTACGGCAACACCGCAATCCTCGCGCAGTCCGGACTGGCCACGTCGGACTTCGGCGGTGGTCTGGTTTTCGCGGCGACGTGCATCACGTTGCTCGCGCCGACTCTGGTGCTACTCGCGTTGTGGGCCGGAGTCATTCGGATCCGCCGGCCGTACTGGCCGACCCTGGTCGTTCCGCTCGCGCTCTTCGGCGGTGTGCTTGCCTTTCAGGCGTACAGCTATGCGTCCGGATCGACGTTCCCGTTCCTGCGCTTCTACATCGCGGCGATCCCATTCGCCGCGTGTCTGGCGATGCTGGCGGTTCCGGAGGGCGCGTTCGCACCGGCCAAACGGCGCGGCAAGTACGCGCCCGCGGTTGCAGACGTCGGCGCCGCCGCGGCGTAGGTGGCCGGCCTACGCGCCCGTCGCGCTGGTGTTCGGACTGACTTTGCCTGCTGCGGGCTTGGCGATGAACGCTGCCCGCGTACGCGCCGCAGGAGTATGCGCTGGCTGCTGTGCTGCGCGCCGATCCAGACGCGGTGAGCGACCGCAGTGCGGTCGAACGCAGCATCGCGGCCAGTTTCTCCACCGAACGAAAGATCGCCGCAGTATCTCGACTCTCTCGATCTGCCTGAAAGTTCGGTGATCGTCGACACCGTCTACGGATTCGCCGTCGTCGCCGCGTCGAGCAAGCCGAAAACGTTCGTGGTGCCGTCGGACCCGGATTTCACCGCGCTGCTCAACGACCCCGCGCACACCGGCATCGAGTACCTGTTGGTCGTGCCACCGAAGGGCCGTGGCGTCGCGGATGCACTCAACGTGCGCTACCCGACGTTGTTCGACAGCGGTGCCGACATTGCCACCCTCGAGCTCGAGATCCCCAACGACGGTGACAGCCAGCCGACGTGGCGGCTCTACCGGGTGGACGAGCCCGTCGGGACGGTCGGGAACTGACTAGCAGTCGTCGTGTTTGTGCTCGCGCCAGGCCCGCTCGAACGGCAGCCGCCACGCGTTGGGCGCGACCAGTTGGTGGATCGCGTTGGGCCCCCACGTGCCGGGCTGGTAGACCTTCGCGGGCGGCGGGTCTTTCAACAGGTTCTCCGAACGCTGCCACAACGATTCGATGCCCTCCGCCGTGGTGAACAGCGTGTGGTCGCCACGCATCGCGTCGAGGATCAACCGCTCGTACGCCTCGAGCACATCGTTGGATGAGTCGATCTCCTGCGTGGAGAACTGCATCGAGAGCTTGTCGAGTTTCATGCCGGGGCCTGGTCGCTTGCCGTAGAACGACAGCGACACCTTCGAGTTGTCGGCCAGGTCGAAGGTCAGGTGGTCGGGACCCTGCGCACCGACGCCGGACCCCGCAGGGAACATCGAGCGCGGCGCCTCCTTGAACGCGATCGAGATGATCCGCATACCCTCGGCCATCTGCTTGCCCGTGCGCAGATAGACGGGCACCCCCGCCCAGCGCCAGTTGTCGATGCCGACCTTCAGTGCGATGAAGGTCTCGGTGTCGGAATCCTTTGCCACACCCTCGAGTTCGCGGTAGCCGGCGAACTGACCGCGCACCACATCGGAACACTTGACCGGCAGCATCGAGCGGAACACCTTGTTCTTCTCTTCGCTGATCGCGCGGGGCTCCAGCGCCGTCGGCGGCTCCATCACGACGAACGCCATCACCTGGAACAGATGCGTGACGACCATGTCCTTGTAGGCGCCGGTGCTCTCGTAGAAGTTGGCGCGTTCGTCGAGGCCGAGCGTTTCGGGGATGTCGATCTGGATGTGGTCGATGAAGTTGCGGTTCCAGATCGGCTCGAACAGGCCGTTGGCGAACCGGAACGCCAGGATGTTCTGCGCGGCCTCCTTGCCGAGGAAGTGGTCGATCCGGAAGATCTGCTTCTCGTCGAACGTCTCGTGGACGAAGGCGTTGAGTTCCACGGCACTGGCCAAGTCGGTGCCGAACGGTTTCTCCATGACGACGCGCGAGCGCTCCACGAGCTTCGCGTCATGCAGCATGGTGATCACCGCACGGGCGGCCTTCGGCGGGACCGACAGATAGTGCAGTCGACGCACGTCGGGCCCCAGCTTCTTCTCGGCCTCCTCGACGGCGGCCGCGAGCGCCTCGGGGCCCGCGCTCTGCGGGACATAGGTGACCGTCTCGGCCATCTGCTCCCACTCGTCCTTGGTGAGCTTGTGCGTTCCGAAGTCCTCGATCGCCTCCTTGGCGATCTTGAGGAACTCGTCTCGGGAGATTTCTTCCAACGAAGTCGCGACGATCTGTATGTGCGGTGCGAGTGCGGACTGGTCCAGATAGGCCAGGCCCGGGATCAGCTTGCGCCTTGCTAGGTCGCCAGTCGCCCCGAACAACACGACAACGTGGGGGTCGACCCCGAACTCGTCGTGACGATGCGGGCGGGCACCCGGCGCCGGATAGGAGATCGTCTGCGGTTTGCTTGTCGTCACCTTCGGCATATTTCCACCGCTCGATTCTTCGTGCACGACTTCCCGCCCTTCGCCATCGCCGCCGTCACAGGTCGGACAACCCCGCGTTACCCGAATTCGCAGGCAACTAAGCGGTGCTGCCGGGACTGCGACACCGTCGTCAATTTCTCAGCAAACGAATACGTACGCGGTGTAATCTCCGGGCGGTTGGGGACCACGCGGCGACGCACCTACCTGGACGAGGCAGGCCATGGCAACCGAATTCAACGGCAAAATCGAGCTGGACATCCGTGATTCCGAGCCGGACTGGGGGCCCTACGCCGCACCAACGGCACCCGAAGGCTCGCCCAACGTCCTCTATCTCGTCTGGGACGACACCGGCATCGCGACATGGGACTGCTTCGGTGGTCTTGTGGAGATGCCGACGATGAGCCGCATCGCCGAACGCGGTGTGCGGCTGTCCCAGTTCCACACGACGGCGCTGTGCTCGCCGACCCGCGCCTCGCTGCTGACGGGACGCAACGCCACCACCGTCGGCATGGCCACCATCGAGGAGTTCACCGACGGGTTCCCGAACTGCAACGGCCGCATCCCTGCGGACACCGCACTGCTGTCCGAGGTATTGAACGAGCGCGGCTGGAACACCTACTGCGTCGGCAAGTGGCATCTGACGCCGCTGGAGGAATCGAATCTCGCTGCCACCAGGCGGCATTGGCCGCTGTCGCGCGGGTTCGAACGCTTCTACGGCTTCATGGGCGGCGAGACCGACCAGTGGTATCCCGACCTGGTCTACGACAACCACCAGGTTTCCCCGCCGGCGACACCGGAGGAGGGCTACCACCTCTCGAAGGATCTGGCGGACAAGACGATTGAGTTCATCCGCGATGCGAAGGTGATCGCGCCGGACAAACCGTGGTTCTCCTACGTCTGCCCGGGCGCCGGGCATGCGCCGCACCATGTCTTCGAGGAGTGGGTGGCCAAATACGCGGGCAAGTTCGACATGGGCTACGAGCGCTACCGCGAGATCGTGCTGGAGAACCAGAAGAAGCTCGGCATCGTGCCGCCGGACACCGAATTGTCGCCGATCAACCCGTATCTCGACGTCAAGGGTCCCAATGGTGAACCATGGCCGCCGCAGGACACGGTGCGGCCATGGGAGTCGCTCAACGACGAAGAGAAGCGTCTGTTCAGCCGGATGGCCGAGGTGTTCGCCGGCTTCCTGTCCTACACCGACGAGCAGATCGGCCGCGTCCTCGACTATCTCGAGGAGTCCGGGCAGCTGGACAACACCATCATCGTGGTGATCTCCGACAACGGTGCCAGCGGTGAGGGCGGGCCCAACGGGTCGGTCAACGAGGTGAAGTTCTTCAACGGCTACATCGACACCGTCGAAGAGAGCATCCGCTACATCGACCATCTCGGCGGCCCCGACACCTACCCGCACTACGCCATCGGTTGGGCGATGGCGTTCAACACGCCCTACAAGCTGTACAAGCGCTACGCCTCCCACGAGGGCGGTATCGCCGACACCGCAATCATCAGCTGGCCCAACGGAATCAAGGCGCACGGCGAGGTACGCGACAACTACGTCAACGTCAGCGATATCACGCCCACGGTCTACGACTTGCTGGGAATCACTCCACCCGACGAGGTCGCCGGGATCGCGCAGAAGCCGCTCGACGGCGTGAGTTTCAAAGCCTGCCCTTGATGATCCGTCCGCCAGACACAGGGAAGGACACGCAGTTCTACACCATGCTGGGAACCCGCGGCATCTGGCACAAGGGCTGGTTCGCCAATACCGTGCACGCGGCGACGCCGGCAGGATGGTCGCACTTCGACAAGGACCGCTGGGAGCTGTACCACATCGAGAACGACCGCAGCCAGTGCCACGACCTGGCCGCCGACAATCCCGACAAGCTCGAGGAGATGAAGAAGCTGTGGTTCTCCGAGGCCGGCAAATACAACGGCCTTCCACTCGCCGACCTCAACATCCTCGAGACGATCATGCGGTTCCGCCCGTACCTGACGGGGGAGCGGAAGAGCTTCACCTACTACCCCGACGCGGCGGAGGTCGGGATGGGCGCGGCCGCGGAACCACGCGGTCAGTCGATTTCGGTGCTTGCCGAGGTCACCGTCGACACCACGGGAGCCGAAGGGGTGCTGTTCAAACAGGGCGGCGGCCACGGTGGTCATGTGCTGTTCATCCAGGACGGGCGCCTGCACTACGTCTACAACTTCATGGGCGACGAGGAACAGACGGTGTCGTCGCCTGGCGCGGTTCCGTTGGGCAAGCACATCTTCGGCGTCAGCTACAGCCGTACCGGCACGGTGGAGAACAGCCACACTCCGCTCGGTGACGTCACCCTCTACGTCGACGGTGACGCCGTCGCCACGCTGCCGAACGTGAAGGCGCATCCGGGCACATTCGGGTTGGCAGGCGCGACCATCAGCGTCGGACGCAACACCGGCTCGGCGGTGTCGAGTACGTTCAAGGCTCCCTATGGCTTCACCGGCGGCACCATCGCGCAGGTCAACGTCGACCTATCGGGAGCTCCGTATGTCGACGTCGAGAAAGAACTCGCACTGGCCTTCTCCAAAGACTGATGATGGAGTGGTGAAGCGGTTCGGTTGGGCGACGCTTCGTCGTGCTGGGTCTGGTGGGCCCGCTGGTCGCCGGATGTGTCCGCACCGACGAGGGTGTGGCGATCCGCAGCGAGGACTTCGCGACACCCACCAGCGTGCCGACCTTCAGCCGACGCAGTCGACCGAGGACGCCGGGCCCGCGGCGCCAGGCATCCTCACCACCACCCGAACGCCGATCCCTGCCGACACCGTCAGCTGCGCCGAACCCAGTCACGCCGGCGGACCTCGGCCGTCGCGCAGATAGCCGACCCGCCGGCGCCGAGGATCACCGTCGCGCGTCTCCCGACGGCTGGTCGGCGACACCCGGATTCCGGTGATGTCGCCGCGCGAATCTGCTGGTCCCGAACGGCATGTTCGCGACGGTGAGATTGCGCCGACGCAGCTCGATCCCGCCGAGGCGTTCACCCAGTACGCCGACAAGGTGATGGCGGTATCGGCGGTGACGAGCGTCAGCGTGCTGCCCGCCGAACTCTGCGACTACAGCGGCCAGAAGCTGATGGGCGCATGGTCGGACACCCCGCAGCAGTCGGTGGAGTTCCTCGACCGCATCGTGCACATCTGGACGAACACGAACAACTATCTGGTCGCCGTCCACGTGCAGGCGCCTACGGGAACGGACGGATTCGACGCCGCAGCAGCGGTGCTCATCGAGGACTTCGCGGTCGGAATTACCCTGAAGTCATGCTCACTGAGCTCGTCGAGTTGCCGGGCGGTTCGTTTCGGATGGGTTCGACGAGCTTCTATCCCGAAGAGGCGCCGATCCACACGGTGCACGTGGCCGCCGTTCGCGATCGAGCGGCATCCGGTGACCAATGCGCAATTCGCCGAGTTCGTCGACGACACCGGCTATGTGACCGTCGCCGAACGCGAGCTCGATCCGCAGCTGTTTCCGGGCGCGGACCCGGCCGATCTGGTGCCGGGTGGGCTGGTGTTCCTGCCGACGCCGGGTCCGGTGAACCTGAGCGACTGGCGGCAGTGGTGGGAGTGGAGACCCGGAGCGTGCTGGCGGCACCCGTTCGGACCGGACAGCTGGAATCGACGATCGACTCGAGCATCCCGTGGTGCAAGTCGCCTATCCCGATGCAGCGGCCTATGCCCGATGGGCGCGACGTCGGCTGCCGAGCGAGGCGGAGTGGGAGTACGCGGCATCCGGCGGGACGACGACCACCTACCCGTGGGGCGACGACGCGATGCGGGGCGGGGAGTTGATGGCCAATACATGGCAGGGCCACTTCCCGTATGAGAACGACGGCGCTCTTGGGTGGACGGGCACGTCGCCGGTCGGCACGTTTCCGCCGAACGGCTACGGCCTAGTCGACATGATCGGAAACGTGTGGGAGTGGACGACGACGGAGTTCGCCGGACACCACCGGCCGGATGCGCCTGCGGTGGGGTGTTGTCCGCAGGTCGATGAAGCGGACCCAACTGTGAGCCAGGCGCTCAAGGGCGGCTCGCATCTGTGCGCGCCGGAGTACTGCCACCGGTACCGGCCTGCCGCGCGATCACCGCAGTCGCAGGACAGCGCGACCACGCACATCGGATTCCGTTGCGTGGCAGACGTTTAGCCCTCGCGATATTGCCCTCAGGGCTGTTGACGGCTGAACTTCACGACCCTCAGCGCAATCTCGGCCCCAGGCGACTCGATCGCGGATATCGTCACCGCCGTGGCTGACACGAAGTATCGGGTGATTCTCTGGGGGCCGGGCTCGATCGGCAGCGAGCTGCTGACGGCGATCATCGACCACCGCGACGACCTCGAAATCGTTGGCGTGAAGGTCTATTCGGAATCCAAGAACGGCGTCGACGCCGGAACTCTCGTCGACCGGGATCCGATCGGCGTCGCCGCCACCACCGACGCCGACGACATCGTCGCGCTTGATGCCGACTGCGTCGTCTACACGCCGCGCAACGGCGATATCGACGAGGTCTGCCGGCTGCTCGCCAGCGGCAAGAACGTCGCCACCACCGTCTTCCTCTTCTATCCGCCCCGGCTGCCCGACGCCGACAGGAAGCGCCTCGAGGCGGCCTGCCGCGAAGGCGACAGCACCTTCCACGCCAGCGGCATCAACCCCGGAAACCTGTCGGGAGTCCTTCCGCTCGCGCTGTCCGGGATGAGCCGCACCATCGACAAGATCACGCTGCAGGAGCGCGCCGACATGACGCTCTACGACAGCACCGACATCAGCTTCGGCAACATGAAGTTCGGCGAGCCGCTGGACGTCATCGACGCCGATGTCGACGAATTCCTCCGCGACATGAAGTCGATGTTCGTCGAACAGATCTGGTTACTCGGTGACGCACTCAACGCAGGCCTCGACGACGTCACCGTCGACATCGAGGTCATCCCGGCGCGGCAGGACCATCAGGTCTTCGATCGTCTGCTCAAGGCGGGCACCACGGCGGGCCAGCGCTGGAATCTGGTCGGACGTCGCAACGGCGAACCCCGCGTCGAGATCGAGACGCTGTGGACGGTCGGCAACGAGTATCCGGAGCACTGGCCCGCGCCCGAGCACGGCTGGACGCTCACCATCGAGGGCGACCCGTCCATGCGCGTGCACTTCCTGACCCTGGCCAGCTTCACCCGCAACGCGAGCATCGCCGAGCACGCCCAGGCGGCCAACATCGCCACCGGCATGCAGGTGCTCAACGCCGTGCCTGCGGTCTGCGAAGCGCCTGCCGGTTTCGCCACCAACGCCACACTGCCGCTGATACGCAGCGGCACCGGCTTCAGGACGCTAGTGCGAGCGTGCGTAAAGTGCAGCTCAGCTGGGTGTTGACGCACAGACACGGTCGCTCGCGGCGGCAAGGGGAGTGGCTGACCTGGGCGGATTTGGTTCTGCGCTGGTCGTCACCTAGAATTCACTGGTTGCCTTGGGCAGACCTCGGATCTCTTCTGACGAAGAAATCCCTGCGTGCTTTTAGGAAACGCAAGACCGCGCACGTCAGGTCGGTATCTGCCGTGCACACATAACCAGGTCTGAGGAGATCGAGTGATTCAGCAGGAATCGCGGGTGAAGGTTGCCGACAACACGGGCGCCAAGGAAATCTTGTGCATCCGGGTGCTCGGCGGCTCTGGGCGGCGCTATGCCGGCATCGGCGACATCATCGTGGCGACCGTGAAGGAAGCCATCCCCGGCGGCAACGTCAAGCGCGGCGAGGTCGTCAAGGCGGTCATCGTCCGCACCGTCAAGGAGCGCAGGCGGGCCGACGGCAGCTACATCAAATTCGACGAGAACGCGGCGGTGATCATCAAGCCGGACAACGATCCCCGCGGTACCCGCATCTTCGGTCCGGTCGGCCGTGAACTGCGCGAGAAGCGCTTCATGAAGATCGTCTCGCTCGCCCCGGAGGTGTTGTAAATGAGGGTCCACAAGGGCGATACCGTGCTGGTCATCTCCGGCAAGGACAAGGGCGCCAAGGGCAAGGTGCTCGAGGCATACCCGACTCGCGACAAGGTGCTCGTCGAGGGCGTCAACCGGATCAAGAAGCACACCGCGGTTTCCCGCAATGAGCGCGGTGCGCAGTCCGGCGGGATCGTCACCCAGGAGGCCGCGATTCACGTGTCCAACGTGATGGTGGTCGACTCCGACGGCAAGCCGACGCGCATCTCGTACCGCAGAGACGACGAGACCGGCAAGAAGGTCCGCACCGCCAAGACCAATGGCAAGGACATCTGAGAATGACTACTGCTGAGACGACAGAGAAGACGCTGCCGCGCTTGAAGCAGCGCTACCGCGAAGAGATTCGCGAGGCGCTCCAGAAGGAATTCGGCTTCGACAACGTCATGCAGATCCCCGGCGTGGTCAAGGTCGTGGTGAACATGGGCGTCGGCGACGCCGCCCGCGACGCCAAGCTGATCAACGGCGCGGTCAACGACCTGGCGCTGATCACCGGCCAGAAGCCCGAGGTGCGCAAGGCGACCAAGTCGATCGCACAGTTCAAGCTCCGCGAGGGCATGCCGATCGGCGCCCGCGTCACGCTGCGCGGCGACCGGATGTGGGAGTTCCTCGACCGGCTGATCTCGATCTCGTTGCCGCGTATCCGCGACTTCCGCGGGTTGGGACCCAAACAGTTCGACGGCCGCGGCAACTACACCTTCGGGCTGACCGAGCAGTCGGTGTTCCACGAGATCGACGTGGACTCCATCGACCGGCCCCGCGGTATGGACATCACCGTCGTCACCACGGCGACCAACGACGACGAGGGACGAGCGCTTCTGCGGGCCCTCGGCTTTCCGTTCAAGGAGAACTGAGTAGATGGCAAAGAAGGCTCTGGTCAACAAGGCCAACAAGAAGCCCAAGTTCAAGGTGCGCGGCTACACGCGGTGCAACAGGTGCGGTCGTCCGCACGCGGTTTACCGCAAGTTCGGGCTCTGCCGCATCTGCCTGCGCGAAATGGCGCATGCCGGCGAGCTCCCAGGCGTTCAGAAGTCCAGCTGGTAGAGGGCGGCGGCCCTTCGCGATGAGCGCTTGCGCGAAGAGCCAACAACTAAGACCACTTAGAGAAAGTGCGCGGCAGGCCCCGAGGAGGGGAACCGCCGCGAGGAAGGTGAAACCGCTGTCATGACCATGACGGACCCGATCGCAGACTTCTTGACACGTCTGCGCAACGCCAATTCGGCGTACCACGACGAAGTGACGCTGCCCCACTCGAAGATCAAGGCGAACATCGCCGAGATCCTCAAGAAAGAGGGCTACATCACCGACTACCACACCGAGGATGCTCGGGTGGGCAAGTCGCTGGTCGTCGAGCTGAAGTACGGACCAAGCCGCGAGCGAAGCATCGCGGGACTGCGCCGGGTGTCCAAGCCCGGTCTGCGGGTGTACGCGAAATCGACCAATCTGCCGCGAGTGCTCGGCGGCCTTGGCGTGGCGATCATCTCCACGTCCGGTGGCCTGCTGACCGACCGCCAGGCGTCCCGTCAGGGCGTGGGCGGCGAAGTCCTCGCGTACGTGTGGTGAGGGGGAACTAGACATGTCGCGTATTGGTAAGCAACCGGTCGTCATACCCGCCGGTGTCGATGTGACGATCGACGGCCAGAACGTCTCGGTCAAGGGGCCCAAGGGCACCCTGGACCTGGCGGTCGCCGAGCCGATCAGTGTCGGCCGCGATGACGACGGCGCCATCGTGGTGAGCAGGCCCGATGACGAGCGGCGCAACCGCTCGCTTCACGGCCTGTCGCGCACCCTGGTAGCCAACCTCGTCACCGGTGTCACCGACGGTTACACCATCAAGATGGAGATCTTCGGTGTCGGTTACCGCGTGGTGGCCAAGGGCAGCAACCTCGAGTTCGCCCTCGGCTACAGCCACCCGGTGCTGATCACCGCTCCGGACGGCGTCACCTTCGCGGTGGAGACCCCCACGAAGTTCTCGATCACCGGTATCGACAAGCAGAAGGTCGGCCAGATCGCGGCCAATATCCGCCGCCTGCGGAAGAGCGACCCCTATAAGGGCAAGGGCATCCGCTACGAAGGTGAGCAGATCCGCCGCAAGGTCGGAAAGACAGGTAAGTAGCAATGGCTCAGAAGACAGCAGACGCGAAGAAGTCGGCCGGCCAAAGCGTCGCGGCGACCCGTCGTACCTCTCGGCTGCGCAGGCATGCGCGGCTGCGTAAGAAGATCGAGGGCACGGCCGATCGGCCGCGCCTGGTGGTCAACCGGTCCGCTCGGCACATCCACGTGCAGCTGGTCAACGACCTGAACGGCACGACTGTGGCCGCGGCGTCGTCGATCGAAGCCGATGTGCGCGCGGTGGAGGGCGACAAGAAGGCCCACAGCAAGCGGGTCGGTCAGCTCATCGCTGAGCGCGCCAAGGCCGCAGGCATCGAGAGCGTCGTGTTCGACCGGGGTGGCAACACCTACGGCGGACGGCTCGCGGCGCTGGCCGAAGCGGCGCGCGAAGGCGGGCTGAAGTTCTGATGACGAACGACCTGACAATGATTGGAAGGATTGCCTAATGGCCGAGCAGGCAGCAGGAGCCGCCGGGCCTTCGACTTCGGACGGCAGGCCGCCGCGGGGTGACCGCGACGGCCGGGGCCGTCGTGACGATCGTGGTGGTCGTCGCGATCGCGACGGTGGCGACAAGAACAACTACATCGAGCGCGTCGTGACGATCAACCGCGTCTCCAAGGTGGTCAAGGGTGGTCGGCGCTTCAGCTTCACCGCGCTGGTCATCGTCGGCGACGGCAACGGCATGGTCGGTGTCGGCTACGGCAAGGCCAAGGAAGTTCCGGCCGCGATCGCCAAGGGTGTCGAAGAGGCACGCAAGGGCTTCTTCCGCGTTCCGCTGATCGGCGGCACCATCACGCACCCGGTGCAGGGTGAGGCCGCCGCTGGTGTGGTCATGCTGCGCCCGGCCAGCGCCGGTACCGGTGTGATCGCCGGTGGCGCCGCCCGCGCGGTGCTGGAATGTGCTGGCGTGCACGACATCCTGGCGAAGTCGCTGGGCAGTGACAACGCGATCAACGTGGTGCATGCCACCGTTGCCGCGCTCAAGCTGCTTCAGCGTCCCGAAGAGGTGGCCGCTCGTCGTGGCCTGCCCATCGAGGACGTCGCGCCTCCCAGCATGCTGCGGGCGCGCCGTGAGGCCGAGGCGGCCGCCGCAAGCGCAGGCGCCGCCGCACGTGAAGGATCGGCATAGCCATGGCAGATCTGAAGATCACCCAGGTACGCAGCACCATCGGTGCGCGGTGGAGGCAGAAGGAAAGCCTACGGTCGTTGGGACTGCGGAAGATCCGTCAGTCGGTCGTCCGCAAGGACGACGCGCAGACCCGTGGGTTCATCAAGTCTGTGCACCACCTCGTCGAGGTTGAAGAGGTATAGCGATGACTATCAAACTGCACGACCTGCGCCCGGCGCCGGGGTCGAAGACCGCGAAGACCCGGGTGGGCCGCGGCGAGGGCTCCAAGGGCAAGACCGCCGGTCGCGGAACGAAGGGTACGAAGGCACGCAAGAACGTCCCGGCGACGTTCGAGGGTGGCCAGATGCCGATTCACATGCGGCTGCCGAAGCTCAAGGGCTTCCGTAACCGGTTCCGCACCGAGTACGAGGTCGTCAACGTCGGCGACCTGGACAAGCTGTTCCCCAAGGGCGGCGACGTCGGTATCGAGGACCTGGTGGCCGCAGGTGCGGTCCGCAAGAAGTCTCTGGTGAAGGTGCTCGGCGACGGCAAGCTGACCGTGAAGGTCAACGTCACCGCTCACAAGTTCAGCGGTAGCGCGAAGGAAAAGATCACGGCCGCAGGCGGTTCCGTGACCGAGGCTTCCTAGCCTCCGCGAACAAGACGCCAAAGCCCCCGCACGCAATGCGTGTCGGGGGCTTTCGCGTATCTGCCTCAGCGTGTGCCGGACTCGATCGCGGCGACCATCGCGTCGGCGTCCGGCCCACAAACGACCGGAAGATCGACCGGGCCTGCCGCCACGATGTCATCGATGCGGCGTTTGAGGTCGCCGGACGTGACGTGCGCATAGAGGCTGGTTCCCGGGCACGAGGTGTCCGCGCTCTCGTCGCGGTGCCCTGCGAGGGTATCGGTCGGGATTCCGTATTTCTGTGCGGCCCAGGCGAATGCGAGTGCTGCGCCGTTCAGCTGTGCTTCCGTCACCTGCTCCTTGTTGAAGTCGCCTTCGCAGACAACCAGGAAATGCCCGGTGGGGTCGTAGCTGGTCGCGGTGTCGCCGACGAGGCTGGGATCCCTGAGTTGGTAGATGTTTCCGTTGCGGTCGACGCTCAGGTGGTAGGCGATGTCGATCCATCCCTGCGAGTCCTGGTGGTATCGCTGGTGCTGTCGAAGTCGGGCAGGCGCGTTCGCGTTGTCACCGAGCACGACCTCTGTGTGGTGAATCGTCATGGTGTCCAGGGTGTGACGCGTGCCGCCGGGACGGGCCGGCGCAGCGCCCCAGGCGTCGCGGCACACGATCTGCCCTGCGGATGCAGCCGCCGCGTCGGGGATTGTGCAGGCACTCGTCGTGGCGACAGTGAGGCCGGTGAGTCCAGCCAGGTGCAGCAACCGGCGACGGCTGAGTCCCGCGCCATCAGCGCACATGCGGGATGACCTCTGCTGCAAGCCGTTCCATCTGCTCGCGGTTTTCCGCGACGGACTTGCCGATCGGGTTCAGCAGGATCATCTCGGCACCTGCGTCCATCACCTCGCGAACGCCCCGGATCACGTCGTCGGGTGTGCCCGAAACGGGGACGTCCTCGATGCCCGGCATCGCGCCGTAGATGCGGTGCAGCCCTTCGACTACCCGTTCCCGCGCGTGTCCCGCGTCATCGTCGACCGTGACGTACAGCCGCTTGCCGATGGTGAATTGCGTTGCGTCCTTCTGCTGTTCGTCGAGTTCGCGGCGAACTGACTTGACCGCTTCGGCGAAGGTCGCTGTCGTCGAGGAGCCCGCCCCCATGAAGGAATCGGCGATCCGTACCCCGCGCGCAAGCGCCTTCGGCGCGGTGCCGCCGATCCACAGCGGAGGGTGTGGGCGTTGGACCGGCTTGGGCTGGATCGGCAGTCCGTCGACGTCGCGGAACCGACCGTGGAACGTCACCACCGGCTCGTCGGACCACGCCGCCTTCATCAAGTCGACGCCCTCGGTGAAATAGCTGACGAAGGTCTTCGGGTCGACACCGAACGCCGTGAACGGCCTGCGCTTGCCGCCGTGGCCGACGCCGACGTCGAGCCGTCCGTGGCTGAGGCGGTCCACCGCGGTGAGCGCCCACGCCAGCTGCAGCGGGTCGTGCAACGTGGTGATGAGGACCGCGACCCCGAGGCGGATCCGGGTTGTGCACGCCGCGGCGTAGGAGAGCATCTGCAGCGGTGCGATCTGCGGTGACTCGCCGACGACCTGCTCCATCGTCCAGGCGCCCTCGAAGCCGAGTTCTTCGGCTCTCGCGAGATAGTCCTTGATGCCTGCGTCGTCGAAGCGGTCGTAGTCCAGCTGGGGGATGGAGATCGAGAACCGCACGCAGTCCACGTTAGGCGTCATCATTCGCTGACGGTCTCCAGGGCAAGGCCCGAGACGGCCGCCTCGGTAGGCTCGGGTGATGTTCAGCTTCCTTCCCGGGATTCCCGGCGCCGACGACCTGCGCCTTCTGGTTCGCAAAGTAGACACCGCACGCCACCACGGTGTGCCCAACAACTGCGTGCTGGAACTGGATCTGCTCACCGCGCCACCGGAGACAAGCGGGTTCGACCCGATGGCGCTCCTGAGCGGCGGCAAGCCGATGGTCCTTCGGGAGACCGTCGCGGCGATTCACCGCGCTGCCGAGGATGATCGCGTCGCCGGACTCATCGCCCGTGTGCAGATCCCGGCCGCCGCAGCGGGACCGGTGCAGGAGCTTCGCGATGCGCTCGCCGCGTTCAGCGACGTCAAGCCGTCGCTGGCGTGGGCCGAGACCTATCCCGGCACGCTGTCGTACTACCTGGCATCGGCGTTCCGCGAGGTGTGGATGCAACCGTCGGGAACGGTCGGGCTGGTCGGCTTTGCGACGAGCGCGCTGTTCCTGCGCGACGCGCTCGACAAGGCGGGCATCGAGGCGCAGTTCATCGCCCGCGGCGAATACAAGTCGGCGGCAAACCTTTTCACGCAGGACCGCTACACCGAGGCACACCGCGAGGCGGACAGCCGCCTGCTCGACAGCCTGCACAACCAGGTCTGGAAGGCGGTCGCCGAATCCCGTCACATCAAGCCGGCCGCGGTCGACGCGCTGGCGGACAAGGCGCCGCTGCTGCGCGACGACGCCGTCACCGGACGGCTTGTCGACCGGATCGGTTTCCGTGACGAGGCCTACGCCCGGATCAGCGAACTGGTTGGCGCGCCCGGTATTTCGCCCGAGACCGGCGACGCCGACAGCGACCCCGACGCACCGCCGCGGCTGTACCTGTCGCGCTACGCCAAGGCGACGGCGAACAAGCCGGGGCCGCAGATGCCGTCGATTCCCGGCCGCAAGTCCAAGCCGACCGTCGCCGTCGTCACCCTGCACGGGCCGATCGTCAGCGGCCGCGGCGGTCCGCAGGGGCTGCCGTTCGGCAACTCCAGCGCAGGCGGCGACACGATCGCCGCCGCGTTGCGCGAGGCGGCCGCCGACGATTCGGTTTCGGCCATCGTGCTGCGGGTGGACAGCCCTGGCGGCTCGGTCACCGGATCGGAAACCATTTGGCGAGAAGTGAATCGGATCCGTGAGAGCGGCACGCCGGTCGTCGCGTCGATGGGTGCGGTCGCCGCATCCGGTGGGTACTACGTCTCGATGGGCGCCGACGCGATCGTCGCCAACGCAGGCACAATCACGGGCTCCATCGGTGTGGTGACCGGCAAGCTCGTCGCCCGCGAGCTCAAGGACCGGCTTGGCGTCGGCTCGGATTCGGTGCGCACCAACGAGAACGCCGACGCGTGGTCGATCAACAGACCGTTCACCGACGAACAGCATGCGCACGTCGAGGCGGAAGCCGACCTGTTCTATACGGACTTCGTCGAACGCGTCGCCGAGGGTCGCAAGCTCACCGTGGAGGCCGTCGAATCCGTCGCCCGCGGCAGGGTGTGGACCGGCGCCGACGCCCTCGAGCACGGCCTCGTCGACCAGCTCGGCGGCCTGCGCAGCGCGATCGACAAAGCCAAGGTGCTTGCCGGCCACGACGAGGACGACGACGTCCGCATCGTCAGCTTCCCCGGCTCGTCGTTCCTGGACTTCCTGCGACCCAAGCCGTCGTCGCAGCCTGCCGCGGCGTCGGTGTCCGAGGCCTTCGCAGCGCTGCTCGGCCGGTCGGTGGGGGAGATGTTCGGTCAGGCCGAACGGTCATTGACCGGCGTTTCCGCACTATGGCTTGGCGACTACCGCTTCTGAGCAAATGTGGTTTCACGGTGCGCTCTGCAAGCCTGCACCGGTGAGGAGATAGCCCGGAGAAGTCGTCGCGGGGTCTTCGCGCACGAGGCCTACGAGTGCGTGCCCGGCGGACTCGGGGGTCACAACCTTTCCCAGCTGCTCCAGGTAGGCCTCCTGGGACACGCCGCTACGGGCCGAGTAGGCCTGAATTGCGCGCATACCCACGCCTCCGAACGGTGTCATCCTCGGCATCACTGTGGTGACGGAGATGTCCAGATCCAGGCGTCGCGCCTCGTCTTGGGCGTATCCGGCGATGAAGCGCTGGGTGGCCTTCGATCCGGCGTAGCCGCCGCTGGCGGGTGAACCGTTGATCGCCGCGCCACTGCTGACCACGATCACCCGGCTGCCGGGCGGTAGCGGCTGCAGCAATGCCTCCCGCAACCACGTGAACGCGATCTTGACGTCGGTGTGCCAGTTGGCCGAGAACGTCTCCCAGGTGTGATGTTGTAGGGGTCGCATCACGGGATTGGCGCCGGCGACAAGGACGAGAACCGGGGGCCGGTAGCGGTCGAAAACACTCCACGCCACCGTGGGATCGGCCGCGTCGGCCGCCTCGAATCGAACGCCTGAACTCGCCGCAGCCACGTCGGCGAGATCGGTCCCTGATCGTGCGACCGCGATGACCGGAAATCCCGCGCTGTCGAACGCGAGGGCAATTCCGCGGCCCAACCCTCTGCCTGCTCCTACGACTACGGTCGTCATCGCCGAAAAATCACTCATGGTCACTGGATTCCTTTCGCCATTCAAGAGCTGTCGAAAGGTATAGGCACCCCGCGCGATGAGAATCGGTCGCCGCTGGCGCGCCCAGTTTGTGAGGCGGCCGGTGTCAATACATCAGGTTGCCGAGGAGGGTGAGCCGTGATGCGAGGGTGGAGAGATGACAGCCGACCTGCTCGTCAGCGCGCAAGCGGGAGACAGCGACGCGTTCCGCGAATTGACCGAACCGTTCCGACGGGAATTGCAGGTGCACTGTTATCGGATGCTCGGCTCCTTTCAGGACGCCGAGGACGTCCTTCAGGACACGATGATCTCCGCGTGGCAAGGCCTCCCCGCCTTCGAGAGCCGCGCATCGATCAGAACCTGGCTGTACCGCATCGCCACCAACCGGTGTCTCAACGCGTTGAGGTCCGCGCGCCGACGGTCGGCAAAGGAGTGGGACGCCATCGATATTGAGCCCCCCGAGCCCACGCGGTTCGGAGAAGTCGTATGGCTGGAGCCATATCCCGACATCCTTCGACAGGGTGTCGTCGGCATCCCGGGTCCGGAGGCGCGATACGAACAGCACGAAGCGATATCGCTGGCATTCGTGACAGCGCTGCAGCTCCTACCGGCTCGCCAGCGTGCCGTGCTGATCCTGCGCGACGTTCTGGGCTATCACACAGCCGAGGTCGCGGAGATGCTCGACTCGACCGTCGATTCGATCGCCAGTGCCCTCAAACGGGCGCGCGCGAGTCTGGAGAGGCGCCGAGAGTCCACCGATCCCGCACCGCCGCTTCCCGACTCTCCTGACGAGCGGGCGCTGGTGGCGAAGTTCGTCCGCACATTCGAATCCGGCGACGTCGATGGGCTGGTCGAACTCCTCACTGCCGACGTCAACCTGTCGATGCCACCGATCCCGCTCGAATACCAAGGACGCGACGTGGTCGCCCGTTTCTACACCGCAATGTTCGCCGGCGGCCGGCTCTATCGACTCGTGCCGACTCGAGCGAATGGCCAGCCGGCGCTCGCCGCCTACCTACCCGCGCCTACCGGCGGGATCTGGCACGGGGCCGGCCTGTTCGTGCTCACGCTCGCAGGCAGTCGCATCAGCGCGATGACGCGCTTCGAAAGCAGTGCACTCGGTTGGTTCGGTTTGCCACGGTCGCTTCCCGCGGGCGACGACCGGTTCTGAGCCCGTTTGTCGCCGTGTTACGCCGGGTAAACCCTGCTCACAACTCTTGATGTTGGTCGACGGGGTTGGCTAATGTCGGATTGTCAACAAAACTACGACGTACCCGACAGTGTGTCACTGACACGAGGAGAGCCCGATGGGCAGCCCGGATCAACCTCCGCACTCGACCACCTCGACTGACGAAGTACCGCCCGATGTACTGAAAAAGGCCGTGGCAGCGTCGGCCATCGGCAACGCCACCGAATGGTTCGACTACGGCATCTACGCCTACGGCGTCACCTACATCTCCGCCGCGATCTTTCCCGGGGATACGCAGCAGGCGACCCTGCTTGCACTGATGACCTTCGCGGTGTCGTTCCTCGTCAGACCTCTCGGAGGGCTCGTCTGGGGTCCTCTCGGTGACCGGCTGGGCCGCAAGCACGTGCTGGCCATCACCATCCTGTTGATGGCAGGCGCCACGTTGTGCGTCGGTCTGGTTCCGTCCTACGCGACGATCGGCTTTTGGGCGCCGGTGTTGATGGTGCTGCTGCGCATGGTCCAGGGTTTCTCCACCGGCGGCGAGTACGGGGGTGCCGCCACGTTCATGGCCGAGTACGCGCCGTGCCGTCGTCGCGGCTTCTTCGGCAGCTTCCTGGAGTTCGGCACGCTGGCCGGCTTCTCATTCGGCGCGCTGCTGATGCTCGGCTTCTCGCTGGTGCTCAACGACGACCAGATGCATTCCTGGGGGTGGCGACTGCCGTTCCTGGTGGCCGCCCCGCTCGGCCTCATCGGTGTGTATCTGCGGTCGCGGCTCGAGGACACCCCGATCTTCCGGGAGCTCGAGGAGGCCGGAGAGAAGGAAGAGCGCACCGCCACGCAATTCAAGGATCTGCTCAGCCAGTACTGGGGGCCGATCCTGCGGCTTGGCGGCGTGGTCGTGGCGCTCAACGTGGTGAACTACACGCTGCTGAGCTACATGCCGACCTATCTCGAACAGTCGATCGGCCTTTCGTCGACGATGTCGCTCATGGTGCCGATCATCGGCATGCTCGCGATGATGGTTTTCCTGCCGTTCGCCGGTGGACTGTCGGATCGTGTTGGGCGCAAACCTCTCTGGTGGTTCTCACTGGTCGGCCTGTTCGTCGCCGGTGTGCCCATGTTCATGTTGATGGGCACCAACGTGACCGGTGCGATCGTCGGCTTCGCCGTACTCGGCCTGCTGTACGTGCCACAGCTCGCCACGATTTCGGCGACGTTCCCCGCGATGTTCCCGACGCATGTGCGCTACGCCGGGTTCGCCATCGCCTACAACGTGTCGACGTCGCTCTTCGGCGGCACTGCTCCCGCTATCAACGAGTGGCTGGTCGGCAAGACCGGCGACAACCTGGTGCCCGCGTACTACATGATGGCCGCCTGTGTCATCGGCGCGATCGCACTGATCAAGGTGCCCGAGACGACCCGCTGCCCGATCAACGGGACGGAGATGCCGGGCACGCCGGAGGCGCTGCCGCAGCTCGACTACGAGAAGGAGTCCAGCCGGGTCTGACTCGTCGCCGTCGGCGCGGCAGTGCTGCCTTCCTGCGCCACCGGCGAGCGCCGCGGTCCCGGCGAGAGCAGGCTCCAGCCGAACACGATCGCCAGGTTCAGCCCCATCGACACCAGGCCTGCGTTGACCCCGCCGACGTTCTTCACGCCGAACACGTACAGCGTGATCGCGGTGATCACCCCGACGACCATCCCGGCCGCCACGGCGGAGGTACGCACCCGACGGGCGAAAAGGATGGCCAGCCAGCCAGGCACCACTTGAGCCAACAAGTTGTAGACGAGGTTCAAGATGGTGAGCATCAACGTCGATGCCGTCAGCGTGAGCACCGCGGCGAGTACCAGGAACCCGGCCACCACGACGACAGTCCACCGGCGCTGCGCCACGGGCGCGACATTCGGCGCCAGGTTGCGGCTCACCATGCCGCCGATGGAAAGCGCCGTCGCCGCCAACACCAGCACCCCGGACAGCGCCGCCCCTGCCGCCACCAGCCCGAGCATCCACTCGGGCAGCAGGCCCTTCGCGGTCACCATGAACACGGTGTTGGGGTCGTCCAGGTCCGGGTAGTGCTTGAGCCCGTAGTAGGAGGCGAACACCAGGAACGGGTAGATCAGCATGTACATCGGCATCCACACGGTCGAACTCTTGACCGCGCGCTCCGACCGCGCAGGGAACACGTATGCCCCGCCGAAGCCGAGATAGAAGACGACGCTCTGGAACAGGATCGTGGTCATCGCGAACACCAATGCGTTGCCGGACATCGTGGTCTGCGCGTGCGTGAGCACCTCAGGCCCGCTCACCTCGGAGGTGCCGCCCGCCGCGAGCACGGCCGCCAACCCGACCAGGACGACACCGAGCAACATGAAGCTGTCTTTCAAGATCGACACGAACGCCGGTGAGCGGATACCGGACGCGGCGATCCAGACGAAGGCGATGATGCCCGCCAGGAGGACGCATTGCACCGGCGTCAGCCGCAGGCCGAGGTTGCTCAACACCACCTGCAGGCCGATGAACTGGTACTGACCCCACGGCACCAGTGCGATCAGCATGGTCACGCAGGTGATCAATTCCAGTGGCCTGCTGTCGAAGTGGCGGCCGAACACATCGGGCACGGTCATCGCGTCATGACGTTTCGCCGCCCGCCACACCAGCGGCGCTAGGAAGTACCCGAGCGAGTAGGCCAGCAGGATGTATCCCAGGAACCAGATCCCGTAGCTCGCGCCGTTGGCATAGATGCCGCTGGGGAAGCCGATCATGGTGCCGATGCTGTAGACCTCGCCGACGGCGAGAAAGTAGATGAGCCACGCGGGGAACGATCGGCCGCCGACGAGGAAATCGGAGATGCCGCCGTCCTTACCGGCCCGGCCTGCCCACAGCGCCAGCAGGATCGAGAACCCCATCACCACGGCGACGATCGCGATCAACATCAGCCGTCCTCCTTCGTCGTCGTCGTCGCGCTTCGGTCTCCTTCGGTGTCCGCACATCGGCCGGATAGTGCTGGCGGTCGAAGAACCGCCAACTGATCCACAGGCACAGCGTGGTCAGCGGGAAGCAACAGAACATCCAGAAGAACAGCAGCGGGATACCGGCGACGAACACGTCGGTGTCGGACACCAACATGGTGCCGACGAGGATCGCCGTCGCGGGTATGCCGAGTCCGATGAGCAGGCTGGGCCAACTGCGGATCACCGCGCACCTCCCGTGGTCACCGTCAGCACGTCACGCTGACGGACCAGGCTGCCGCCAACGACGGTGCCGTCGACGGTCAGCGATTTGATCCGGTCCGTGTCCACGGCGGTCGGATCCTCGGACAGCACGGCGATGTCGGCCAGTTTGCCGACCTCGAGGCTGCCCTTGATGTCCTCTTCGCCGGCCAGGTACGCCGCGTCGACGGTGTACCCGCGCAGGGCCGCTTCCACGCCGATGGCCTGCTCCGCCCCGAGCACGCTGCCGCCGCTCGTTCGGCGCGCGACCGCACACCAGATGCCCTCCAGGGGTGGCACCGGTGTCACCGGGGTGTCTGAATGCAGCCCGAAGTGGATCCCCCTCGAGCGTGCCGACGCAAGCGGGCTGATCCGCCTGGCGCGCTCCGGCCCGAGGAAGACGTCGCGGTGCCGGTCGCCCCAGTAGTACACGTGCTTGATGAAGAACGAGGCGAGGATGTCGTGTTCGGCCATCCGGTCCAGCTGGTCTTCGCGCACCGTCTGGCAGTGCTCGATGCGGTGCCGTCTGCCGGTGCCGTTCGGCGCGCCCAGTTTCGCGTAGCCGTTGATGATGGCCTCGATCGCTCCGTCGCCGTTACCGTGCACGGCGACCTGCCACCCCGCCGCGTCGAGGGCGGCGATTCTGCGGGCGAGGTCGTCCGGTTCGACCAGCATCATGCCGTGCTCGGAGGGATCGCACGCGTATCCCTCGGCCAGGCAACCGGTTCGGCCCTGAATAGATCCGTCCGCGACGATCTTGACGCCGGTCATCGTGAACGTGTCGGTCGAGGCCGTCGGGTCGGGCACGTCCGGCTCGCCCTCGTCCAGCCCGGGAAGAAGCGTGTGGAACAGGTAGCCGTGGATGCGGGTGCGCAGCCTGCCTGCCCGATTCACCAGCCGATACGCATCCAGCTCACCCTGGCCGCCGACGAGCCCGATCCCGGTGTCGTGCACCGAGGTGACGCCGTGGGCAAGGTATTCGTCGTCGGCGAGCAACAACGCCTCGGCCATCTGGTCGGGACCCTGTGCGGGCATGGCTGAGTTGGCGAGAAATGCCGCCGTCTCGATGAGAAGGCCGCTCGGCTCACCGCGCTCGTCTCTGGCGATGGCACCGCCGGGCGGGTCCGGGCTCTGCGCGGTGATGCCGATCTCCCGCAGCGCTACCGAGTTCACCACGCAGAAATGGCCGGTCACATGGGTCAGGATCACCGGGTTGTCCGGTGACACCGGGTCGAGGTCGTGCCGGCTGGGGTGGCGGTTGTCGGCGAGCAAGGTGTCGTCGTAACGGAACCCTCTGATCCACTCGCCGGGCCCGAAGTCGCCCACCGCTTGCCGGACACGCTCCACGATGTCGCCGATGGCGTCGTTCGGTGGGCTGCCTGCGTCCACAGGGGCGGCCAGCGACATTCCGAAGAAGGTGGGGTGGTTGTGCGACTCGACGAAACCCGGAATGGCGGCGCGGCCGTCGAGATCCACCACGGTCGTGTCCGTGCCGATGAGCCCTGCGATCGTGCGGTCGTCACCGATCGCGGTGATCCGGCCGTCGCGTGCGGCGAGCGCGCTCGCCCGTCGGCTGTTGCGGTCCAGTGTCAGAACAGTGCCGCCGAGCACGACGAGATCGGCGGTCTGTTGTGGTGTCGCGTTATCTGTGGATTCGCCCACGATTGACTTCCTTGTCCACGGGTCTTGTCTTCACCGTGCACCAGGGCGCGAAACCGCGAACAGGTCCAGAACGGACCGAGCTGGAGGTACCAGACGTGATTGCGCTGCTAGCGTCGCTGATTCCGGGCCAGGCTCAGCGCGATACGACTGCGTCGACGGCGTCGGCCCAGACGCTCGCCGCTTCGTCGACCTGCTCGCCGGACACCACCAACGCCGGGATGAACCGCACCACCTGACCCCACGCACCGCACGTCAGCAGCAGCAGGCCGCGCCTTGCCGCCTCCTGTTGGGCGGCGGCGGCGGTCACCGGATCGGGCTTGCCGTCGGCGTCGCGGAACTCGTTGCCGATCATCAGCCCGAGCCCGCGCACATCGGTGATCGCCTCGTGCTTGTCGGCGACGAGTTGCAGCGCATCTTTCAGCTGCGCCCCGCGCTGCGCGGAGTTCTCCACCAGATCCTCGTCGCGAATGACGTCGAGGGTGGCGACGGCGGCCGCGCAGGCCACCGCGTTGGCGCCGTAGGTGCCCCCTTGCGATCCCGGCCACGCCTTGTCCATCAGCTCCGCAGAAGCCGCGATAGCGGACAGCGGGAAGCCCGATGCCAGGCCCTTCGCCGTGACCACGATGTCGGGTTTGGCATCGAAATGCTGGCCGCCCCAGAACTTTCCGGTTCGGCCGAAGCCGGTCTGCACTTCGTCGACGACGAGCAGGATGCCGTAGGAGTCGGCGCGCTCCCGCAGACCGGCGAAGAACCGCTCGTTGGCGGGCACGTAGCCGCCCTCGCCCAGCACCGGCTCGACGAAGAACGCCGCGGTGTCTGCGGGCGTCGTCAGCGTCTGCAGGATGTAGTCGAGTTGGCTCAGCGCGAAGTCGGTGGCCTGTTCGACCGGCCAGCCGAAGTGCCCGGGGTCGGGAAACGGTGCGACGTGCACACCTGCCATCAGCGGGGAGAAGCCCGACCGGAACTTGGTGCCCGACGTCGTCATCGACGCCGCCGCGACGGTGCGGCCGTGGAAGCCCCCGTGGAAGACGACGATGTTCGGCCTGCCGGTCGCCTGCCTGCTCAGCCGAAGCGCCGCCTCGATGGCCTCGCTGCCCGAGTTCGCGAAGAACATTCGATCCAGACCTGCGGGCAGCACCTCGCCCAGCCGCTCCACGAGCGTCAACAGCGGGCGGTGCATGACGGTGGTGTACTGCGCGTGGATCAGCGTGCCGACCTGGCGTTGGGCCGCCTCGACCACGCGGGGGTGACAATGCCCGGTGCTGGTCACGCCGATGCCCGCGGTGAAGTCGAGGTACCGGCGATCGTCTTCGTCGTAGAGCAGCACGCCTTCTCCGCGGGCGGCCAGTACGCCGGTCGCTTGTTTGAGAACACCAGAGAGCTGTGCGGACGCGGACACGTTCCTGCCCCTTGCCTGTCGATGGGTAGATTGTCAACAATCAGCGTATCGGATCTGTCCAGCCGGATTCGGAGACGACAAAGGGGTTAGGTGTGAGCGAACAAGACGAAGCAAGGATCGTCCAGGCTGTCGAGAAGCGACTGTTCATCGACGGGAAATGGGTCGACGCAGCCGAGGGCCGAACATTCGAGGTCGCCGACCCCGCCACCGGTATCGCCCTGTGTTCGGTCGCCGACGCGTCGCCCGCGGACGGCAAGGCGGCACTCGACGCGGCCGTCGCCGCCCAGCCGGATTTCGCCGCCGTTCCGCCGCGCGAACGGGCCGACATCCTCACCCGCTCGTATGAGCTTCTGCATGAGCGGGTCGACGATCTCGCCCTGCTGATGACGCTGGAAATGGGCAAACCACTGGCCGAATCGCGCGGCGAGATCGCCTATGCCGCAGAGTTTTTCCGCCACTTCGCCGAAGAGGCCGTGCGGATCGACGGTGGTTATCAGAGCGCGCCCGCTGGCGGATCGCGCTTCCTGATCGCCCGCCAACCCGTCGGCCCGTGCCTGCTCATCACGCCGTGGAACTTCCCGATGGCGATGGGCACCCGCAAGCTGGGGCCTGCCATCGCCGCCGGATGCACCAGCGTGATCAAGCCTGCACCGCAGACGCCGCTGTCGATGCTCGCGCTGATGGACATCCTGGCCGAGGCGGGGCTGCCCCCTGGCGTCGTCAACTGCATCACGGTCACCGACGCCGGACCGGTGATGGAACCGCTGATCCGGTCGGGCCTTGCCAGGAAGCTGTCGTTCACCGGATCGACCCCTGTGGGCAAGCGGCTGCTCGAGCAGTGCGCCGAGAAGGTCCTTCGGACGTCGATGGAGCTCGGCGGCAACGCGCCGTTCATCGTGTTCGAGGACGCCGACATCGACGAGGCCGTCGACGGGGTGATCGCCGCGAAGATGCGCAACATGGGCGAGGCCTGCACGGCCGCGAACCGGATCTACGTGCAGTCCAGCGGTGATCGACGAATTCGGAAGCCTGCTCGCCGCCCGGATGAAATCGCTGTCGGTCGGCAGAGGCACAGAGCCGGACGTGAAGGTCGGGCCGCTGATCGACGAGGCCGCGCTGCTCAAGGTCGAGTCGCTGGTCGCCGACGCCGTCGATCATGGAGCCACCGTGCTCACTGGAGGCTCGGCGCCCGGCGGTGCGGGTTACTTCTACCCGCCGACCGTGCTGAGCGGGGTACCGCGCGACGCCGCCATGTGCACGCAGGAGATCTTCGGCCCGGTCGCTCCGCTGACACCGTTCGAGACGGAGGCCGACGCGATCGCCGCCGCCAACGACACCGAATACGGGCTCATCTCTTATGTTTTCACCAATGACCTGAGGCGCGCCCTGCGGGTCGCCGAGGCCATGGAGAGCGGCATGGTCGGGCTCAATCAGGGCATCGTGTCGAACCCGGCAGCGCCGTTCGGCGGCATCAAGCAGTCAGGTCTTGGCCGCGAGGGCGGCGCGACGGGCATCGACGAGTTCCTCGAGACGAAATACATCGGCATCGCGATGCGCTGACGCCGCTAGGTGCTGACGGGTTCGGCGCCGTCGACGGCCTTCTCATGCGAGAGCCGATTGATCGCGTCGTCCATGTGTGCGGTCAACAACCGGTCGGTGAGTTCGCGGTCGCCCTTGCGGATCGCGTTCGCCAGCGCCCGGTGTTCCTTGTCGCGCACCTCGGATTTGGCGTATGTCTCGTCGAGTGCGTGGATGCACATCCGGGTCTCGGTGATGAAGGTCTGGTGCATGCGTGACAGCCGCGGGCTCTTGGCGAGTTTGAGCAGCCGTTCGTGGAAGGCGATGTCGAGCTCGCTGACGTCCGCCGGAGTCTTCGCCTCGGCCATCTGCTCGACGATTTCGAGCAACTCCTTGCCCGCGGTGCGGTAATCACCGTCGAGGATTCTGCGCGCGGCCGCCCGCTCGATGGCTTCCCGCGCGCTGTACATATCGCGCACATCGTCGGGTGTCATGTCGATGACGAACAATCCGCGGTTGCGGATCGACACGAGCAGCCCCTCCTGGGTGAGCCGCTGCATACCTTCCCGCAGCGGGCCGCGGCTGACCCCGAGCTGGCGGGCCAACTCGGCCTCGCCCAACTGGGCGCCGGGCTTGAGCTCGCCGTGGGCGATGGCCTGGCGCAGCTTCTCGGCGATGATGCTCGGCGTCGACTCCTGGACCAGCGGCCCGATGAAGCTGCTCATCGCCTGGCCTCGAACAGCGCGCCGAGGCCGGGTAGTTCGGGCACCGGCCCAAGAAGGTCGAGCCCCTTCCATACGGTCACCTGATTCGCGGTGAGCACCGGCTTGCCGATGGCCGCCTCCAGCTTGTCGACGATGGCCAGCGTGTGCATCGCGGTGTCGGGGACGAGAACCGCCTCGGCATCGGGATGATCGGCGGCCGCCACCATCGCGACCACCTGCTCAGGAACCAGCGTGCCGACCTCGGCGGCGGTGTAGATGCCGTGGCTGCCCATCGAGACGACCTCGGCGCCGCCTGCCGTCAGGAAGTCGACGAAATGCCGCGCCACGTCGTCGGGGTAGGACGCCGCGACCGCGACCCGGCGGATGCCGAGGTAGCGCAGCGCATCGATGAAGGCGATGGAGGTCGACGACGCGGGCACGCCCGCCGCAGCGGCGACCGCGGACACCTGGTCGAGGGCGCCCTGCGGGCCGAACACGAAGCTGCCCGACGTGCACGCCCACATCACCGCATCGGGCTTCTCGCCGGCCAGCAACGCAGCCCCGTCGGCAAGTCGTTCGTCACTGCCCAGATCGAGCAGGGCGTCGACGCGGTGTGCGTCCTCGCCGACCGACGTGATGGCCACCGGCAAACGCACTGCGCCGTCGATGCGTGCCTCGAGTGCAGGAAAATCGTCCTCGGCGCTGTGGCCGGGATAGAGCAGGCCCACCGTTGGCATGTCATCTCCCTTGGATCATGCGGACCGAGATAGGTAGATTGTCGACAATGTTAACCCGCGCGACCTACGACGCGAGCAAGCTCGGTGCAGCGCTGCGATCCGAGCTCCGCGGAACGGTGGGCGACGATGCCGCCAGCCGGGGTCTTTACGCGACGGACGGATCGAATTACCGGGTCCTGCCGGACATCGTGGTGGTACCGGCCGACGCCGAGGACATGGCCGCAGCCGTGGCCCTCACCGCGGAGGCGGGTGCACCGGTGACGATGCGCGGCGGCGGGACGTCGATGGCCGGCAACTCCATCGGGGGCGTCGTGATCGACGCGTCGCGGCATGTCAACCGCATCATCGACATCGACGTCGACGCGCGGACCGCCGTCATCGAGCCGGGCCTGGTGCTGACCGACCTGCTGGCCGCGACGCGGCCGCTCGGCCTGACGTTCGGCGCCGACCCGTCCTCGGGTAGCCGGGCGACGCTGGGCGGCATGATCGCCAACAACGCGTGCGGCGCACATTCGGTCGCGTGGGGCACCACCGCCGACAACGTGCGCTCGCTCGACGTGATGCTCGCCGACGGCACCCGCTGCACCGTCGACTCACGCGGGGCCAGGGACGAACTGGCCGACAGACCCGGCCGCGAAGGCGAACTGCACCGGTCGCTGCAGGCTTTCGCCGATGCGCACGACATGGCGATCCGCCGCCGATTCGGGCGCTTCACCCGGCAGATCTCGGGATACGCGTTGCACAGGCTGCTACCCGAAAACGGCTACGACGTCGCAGGCTTGTTGTGCGGCAGCGAAGGCGGTTTCGCTGCGACGCTGCGGGCGACGGTGGCGCTCACCCAGCTTCCGAATGCGCGGGTGCTGTGTGTGCTCGGCTTCTCCGACTCCGTCACATCCGCCGAATGCGTGCCCGTTGTGCTTGCGCACAGTCCGCTGACGATGGAGTCCATCAACGTCGACCTCGTCGACCGGCTGCCTGGCGACGTGCGTAGGGCGGCGGCCGAAGCCGGTCTTCCCGCAGGCCGCGCATGGCTACTCGTCGAGATGGGCGGCGAAGACCGCGTCTCCGCGGAACGTGCGGCCGAGAAGATGCTTGCCGCACTGCATGATTCGGGGTCATCTGCGACGGCGTCCCTCGTCACCGACCCGGGCGCGCAGGCGGTGCTTTGGCGGTGCCGCACGGATGCGGCCGGGCTCGCGACGAGACGGGCCGACGGTGCAGAGGCATGGGGCGGCTGGGAAGACGCGGCCGTACCGCCGGAACGCCTCGCCGACTACCTGCGCGGCCTCGACGAGCTGATGGGCGGATACGGCCTGTCCGGCGCCTCGTACGGTCACTTCGGTGAGGGCTGCATGCACATGCGGATCGACTTCGATCTGCTCAGCACCGAAGGTGTTGCCGCATACCGGTCGTTCGTCGAAGAGGCCACCGATCTGGTGGTCGCCCTCGGCGGCTCGGTGTCTGGAGAGCACGGCGACGGGCGGGCGCGCTCGGAACTGCTTGGTCGGATGTACGGGTCCGACGGGCTTGCGCTGCTTTCGGAAATGAAGCACATCTGGGATCCGCGCGCGCTGATGAACCCAGGCGTGATCGTCGAGCCGCCCGCGCTCGACGAGGCGATCCGCCATCTCGGCCCTGCCAAGGACCGAAAGCTGTTGACACTGTTCAGCTATCCCGACGACAACGACAACTTCGCCCAGGCCCAGCGGCGCTGCGTCGGGATCGGCAAGTGCAGGCAATCCAGCGGCGGCGTGATGTGCCCGAGCTATCAGGCGACACACGACGAGATGCATTCGACGCGCGGTCGCGCGCATCTGCTGTGGGAGATGCTGCAGGGCGATCTGGTGACCGACGGATGGCGGTCAACCGAAGTCCGCGACGCACTCGACCTGTGCCTGTCGTGCAAAGGCTGCCTTTCGGACTGTCCGGTCAACGTCGATATGGCGACGTACAAGGCGGAGTTCACCGCACACCACTACGAAGGCAGGCCATGGGCACGGCCGCTGTCGCACTGGTCGATGGGTTGGCTGCCGCAGATGTCGCGGATCGCGTCGAAGGCGCCGCGACTGGTCAACCGGGTGGCAGGCACGGCGTTGGCGAAGCGGCTCGGCGGCATCGCACCCGAACGGGATGTACCCGCGTTCGCCGAGCAGACGTTCACATCGTGGTTCGACCGGCGTGCGGCCACCACATCCGCGCAGAGCCGCGGAGCCGGGCTGCCGGCGACATCGGGCTTGGGCACGGTCCTGCTGTGGCCGGACAGCTTCACCAATTACCTTGCGCCACAGGTCGGCCGCTCCGCAGTCGCGGTACTGGAAGCCGCGGGGTACGAGGTCGTGCTGCCGCGCGGTCCGGTGTGCTGCGGTTTGACCCTGATCTCCACCGGCCAGCTGAAGGCCGCCAAGAAACGCATCAAGCGATCGTTGGACGTGCTGGCGCCGCAGTTGGAGGACGGCATCCCGATCGTCGGGCTCGAACCGAGTTGCACTGCCGTGCTGCGACGGGACGCGGCCGAACTGGTGCACGACGACCAGCGCGCCGCCGCGCTCGCATCGTCGACGGTCACATTCGCGGAGTTGCTCACCGGGTCGGGGTGGCGGCCGCCGCAGGTGTCGACGGACGCGCTGGTGCAGACGCATTGTCACCAGCACGCCGTCCTCGGCTTCGACGCCGACCGCGCGCTGATGGCCGACGCGGGTATCCGCGCGAATATCCCCGACTCCGGATGCTGCGGACTGGCAGGCAATTTCGGCTTCGAACGCGGGCACTACGACGTGTCGCAGGCCGTGGGAGAGCGGGTGCTGCTGCCCGCCGTGCGGGAAGCGGACGCGAACACCGCCGTCATCGCCGACGGATTCAGCTGCCGAACTCAGATCGCGCAGGCCACCCAGCGACGGGGAGTGCACCTGGCCGAACTGCTCGCCGACGCGCCTGTGGGGCTCGACGCGCAGAGCAGGCGTAGCGCCGTCAGCGCGTAGGCCCTTGCGGCGACGATCAACTCGTCGATGGCCACCGACTCGTCGGGGCGGTGCGCCTGCTCCGCGACCGAACCGGGTCCGAGGACCACCACCGGCACGCCGAGGTCGCGCGCGACGAACCCGCCGTCGCACGCCGCGGTCCAACCACCAGGCGGAAGCGCAGGACCGCCCGCATCGGTGACCGCGGCGACCGCGGCGCGGGCCAGCGGTGATTCCGCAGACGTCTCGAAGGCAGGCATCTCCATCGGCATCGACGCCTCCACTGTCAGGCCTCGTTCGGTCAGCGCGCAACGCATCGATGCGGGCGCGCAGATCGTCGAGCACGGTCGTCGGCGACTCGCCTGGAAGCAATCGCCGGTCGGCCACCACAACGCATTCGGCGGGCACGGTGCTGCCGCCACTGCCGCCTCGTATCTGGCCGACGCTCCACGTCGCGGGACCGAGCAGCGGGTGTGGATGACCCGCCAGTTCGGCGTGCATCTTCTCGATCTCGGTCGACCACTGCGGCCGCGCCGTAGATCGCGTTGGCGCCGTCGCCGGGATTGCCTGCATGACAAGCGGTTCCGTGAATCTCGATCCGCGCGTAGGAGGCGCCGCGGGCACCGACGATGGTCTGCAGATCGGTCGGCTCGGCGGTGACACAGCCAAGGAACGTCGCATCCGACGAGGAGACGTAAGCGCGGATGCCGATGCCGCTCTCCTCCTCGTCGACGAGCGCCGCGAGTTCGACGGGCCCGCTCAGCCCGGCGCCCTGAAGTGCTGCCATCGCCGAAAGGCAGGCTGCCAGGCCGCCTTTCATATCGGTGGCGCCGCGGCCGTAGATGCGGCCGTCGTGGATGGCGGCGCCGAACGGGTCCTTCGTCCAGCCCTCGCCGACGGGGACGACGTCGGTGTGGCCGAGCAGCAGAAGACCAGGTCCCTCGCCGCCGCCGAAGCGTGACGCGCAGGTTGTTGCGACCCTCCTGCACGGCCTCCTCGCGGACGTCGAGACCCAGCGCGTCTGCTGCCCCGGCGAGCGCGGCGACCGTCGTGGCCTCCTCGCCGGGCGGGTTCTGCCCGTGCGCCCGCACCAGCGAGCGCGTCAACTCGATCAGCTGGTCCTCGTCGATCTTGTCCAGCACGGCCCGCTCGGCGGTGGACACGGCCACGCCGGTCAGCCCTTCGTGACCTGATCGACGGCGCGCCGCAGCCGGGAGATGCCCTCGTGGATCCGGTCCGGCGGGGTGGAGGCGAAGCACAACCGCAACGCATTGCCGAATCGGCCGGACGGGGAGAACGCCGTACCGGGGATGAAGGCGACGCCCTCGGCCAGGGCGGGCTCGAAAAGCGCTGTGGCGTCGACATCGTCGAGCGTGACCCAGCAGAAGAAACCGCCCTCGGGGTCCGTCCACTTGGCTATGTCGCCGAAATGCTCGCGCAGCGCCGCGTGCATCGCTTCCTTGCGTCGCTTGTACTCGGCGCGCTGGGTCACCAGATGATCATCGAGGTGGCCGCCGGTGAGGAAGCCCGTGACCAGCCGTTGCGCGGGCAGGTTCGTGCAGGTGTCCATCGCCTGTTTCGCGTTGATCAGCAGTGGCTGCAGCTCGGGGACGGTGTCGACCCAACCGACACGCAACCCGGGCGCGACGATCTTGCTGAACGTGCGGACGGCGAACACCAGCGGGTCGCCGCCGCCGAGCTCGCGCAGCGTCGGCAGCGGCTCACCTTCGAAGCGCAACAAACCGTACGGGTCGTCGTCCATCACCATCGACCCCCACTGCCGCGCGAGCTCGAGTAGTCGCAGCCTGCGCTCCAACGACATCGTGACGCCGGACGGGTTCTGGAACGTCGGGATCGTGTAGATCGCCTTGGGGGTGCGTCCGGCTTCGTCGACGAGGCGCTCGAGTTCGTCGATGTCCATCCCGTCGTCGTCGACGGGGATCTCCAGAAGCGTCGCGCCGTAGGACAGCGCGGTGGCGCTGCCGTTGGTGTACGTGGGTGATTCGACGGTGACGAGATCGCCCGGGTCGACGAAGATCTTGCAGAACAGGTCGAGGCCCTGCATACCGCCCGCCGTGATGGTGAGCCGGTCGGCGGTGGTCTCGTCGCTTGTGCCGCGCAGCATTTCCAGCAGCGCGGCGTGCAGCGGGGGATCGCCCTCGGTCGCGGCATAGTCGTAGGCGTCGGGTGCGGCCAGTTCCACGGCCGCGATACCGGCGAGGATCGCCGACGGCACCGCCTCAGCTGCCGGGCTGCCCATTGCGAGACGGACGATGTCGTGAGACTGCTTGTGCAGCAACGATGTACTGGAGTCGATGACCGACCCGACCAGCCCTTCGGCGCGGGCGGCGAATGGAAGTGTCGATGTTGTCACGGGTTTACCTCACAGACGGTGAGTTCTTGGGGGAGATCGGTCAGGCGCTCGGCCCCTTCGTGGGTGACGACCACCGGTTCGGACAGTTCGTAGCCCCAGTCGTCGCTCCAGATGCCGAGGATGACATGGAAGGCCATCCCTGCGAGGAGTTCGGTGGTCTCGCCTGGGCGCAGGCTGACGGTCCGCTCACCCCAGTCGGGCGGATACCCGATGCCGATCGAGTAGCCGATTCGTGAATCCTTCTGCAGCCCATGGGGTCTGATCACGCGGTCGAACGCCCGATGTACAGCGCTGCCGTCCGCGCCCGGCCGCATCGCCGACAATGTCGCCTCCATTGCCTCGGCGACGACCTTCGCGGTGTCGGTGAGCTGAGACGGCGGATCACCGAGCATCACCGTTCGCGCCAGCGGCGCGTGGTAGCGACCGAAGACGCCTGCCAACTCGATTGTGGTGGCTTCGCCCGATTCGAAGGCGCGCTGCGACCACGTCAGATGTGGTGTTCCCGCGGCCTTTCCGGTCGGAAGCATCGGCACGACCGCCGGGTAGTCGCCTCCGTGCTCCGGGGTTCCGCATGCCTGCGCCGCCATGATCTCGGCGACGACATCGCACTGCCGTCGGCCTGGACGCACGCCGTCCAGTGCGGCGCGCATCGCCTGCTCGGCGATCGTTCCGGCGATCCGCAACTGCCCTATCTCGAAGTCGGACTTGACCACTCGGACCCAGTTCACCAACTCGTTGGACTCGGCGAGGCGGTTCGACGGCAGCCCGCGCTCCAGCGCCTGGTAGCCGCGCGGGGAGAAGAAGTGCGAGTCACCCTCGACGCCGATCGTCTCGCCCGTCGTCACGAGTCCGCGCATGGCGTCGGCGATCCAGTCGAACGGATGCACATCCGGGCGGTGAACCAACTCCTCGGGGTAGCCGTGGATGTGATCGTCGTCGAGGTCGGCGGTGAAGCCGGCGCCCGCGGCGTCCATCGCCCTCGCGAACAGGTGGGGCGGACCGTCGGCCGCGACAAGCAGGCACTGCGGGGTGTAGAACGACCACGCGTTGTAGCCGGTGAGATAGAAGATGTTCGCCGGGTCGGACACCACAAGAGCGGCAAAACCTCTCTGCGACATCGCTTCCCGCACCCGCCGCAACCGGTCCGGGTATTCCGTGCTCATCGACGGTCGATCCGCCATCCTCACCTCTCCAGCAGTTGCTGACCCGCACCGACCGCTTTGCGCCCGAGGACACGAAGCGCGGACCACATGGTCACCTGGTTGGCGGTCAGCACCGGCTTGTTCAGTTCGCGTTCCAGCGCCACGATCACGTCGTAGGTCGGCAGGTTCGTGCAGCTGATGAACACGGCCTGCGCGTCGTCGGTATCGGTGTCTCGGACGAGTCCGGCGGTGACGTCGTAGGGCACCGTCCAGATATCGGAGGTCAGGCCGAGTCCGGCCCCAGCGACCACGTCCACGCCTGCTTCGGCGAGATAGGTCGTCAGACCGACGGTCAGTTCGGCGACATAGGGCGTCACCGTGGCGATCCGGCGCACCTCGAGGTGGGCCAGCGCCTCCAGCAGTGCGCCGCTGGTCGTCACCGCGGCGGGCGCACCCGCGTCGGTCATGGCCGACACCAACGCGGCCTCACCCTCCAGGCCGCCGATGAAGCTGCCCGACGTGCAGGCGTACGCCATCACCAACGGCGAAACCGCGCGGACGTCGTCGTAACCCTGGGCGACCAGCGCGGGGTCGGAGATGTGCACCGCCATCTCGAGCGTCGCGGGCATCGGCGCGAAGGGCATCCGGGTGATGTGCAGGCTGACGTCATCGGGCACCCACCGCCACAGCTCTCGGTCCAGTGCGAAGTCGAACGGTACGACGACACCGATCCCGGACTGTTCCAAAGGCGGGGCATGGCCCATGGCCCCAGTCTGGGGGGATGCCGCGGCGACCGCAAGGCGATTGTTGACAATCGTACGGTTTCGCCTAGCCTCGGACTCGTGCCTCGAACACGACCGGTTGTCGCGGTCCTGTGCGAGAACGCGACCGACCGTCCGCCAGGTCTCGACGACCTGGACGTGGAGTTCCGTTACTGCGCCGCCGACGGCCTCGCAGATGCTGTCCGCGGAGCGAGAGCGCTTCTGCTCTGGGACTTCTTCTCCAGGGCCGTCCGTGATGCCTGGGCCAAGGCCGACCAACTCGAGTGGATCCACATCACCGCCGCGGGCGTCGACACCCTTCTCTTCGACGAGTTGCGGAAGTCCGATGTGACGGTGACCAATGCGCGCGGGGTGTTCGACCGGCCGCTGGCCGAATACGTGCTCGGCGCCGTGATCGCCTACGCCAAGGACAGCCTGACGAGCTTCGACCTGCAACGTCGCCATGAGTGGCGGCATCGTGAAACCCGCAGCATCACCGGCGCCACCGCGTTGGTGGTGGGTACCGGCGGCATCGGGCGCGAGATCGGGAAGCTGTTGCGCGCGGCGGGCATGGTGGTCAGGGGCGCGGGCAGGCGGCCCGCCACCGACGACCCTGACTTCGGCGAGATCGTCGACAGCGCCAACCTGGCGGCCGAAGCGGCCTGGTGCGATCACCTGATCCTCGCCGCGCCGCTGACGCCCGCGACCCACGGCCTGGTCGACGCGGAGGTTCTCGCCGCGATGAAGCCCGACGCGCATCTGGTCAACATCGCCCGCGGGCCGATGGTCGACGAGGCCGCGCTGCTTGCGGCGCTGACCGAGCGCCGCATCGGCGGGGCGACACTCGACGTCTTCGACACCGAGCCGCTGCCGCCCGGCCACCCGCTGTGGGATGCGCCCAATGTGGTTGTGACCGCGCACATGTCGGCCGACGCCGTCGGCTGGCGCGAGACGCTGGCCGCGCAGTTCGCGACCAACGCCCGGCGTTGGCTGGCGGGCGAGCCACTGCTCAACGTGGTGGACAAGAAACTCGGGTACGTGTCCACGGGATCGACCACATGATCGCGTCGGCGACGGAACTCGTCGAGGGCTACCGGAACAAGACCGTCTCGCCCGTCGAGGCGACCGAGGCCGCGCTGGCCGCGATCGACACCTACGACGGCCGCGTGAACGCGTTCGTCCTCGTCGACCGCGAGGGCGCGCTCGCCGCCGCGAAGCAGTCGGAGGCGCGCTGGCAGGCAGGCGAACCGCTCGGCCCCGGCGACGGTGTGCCGACCTCGATCAAGGACGCGCTGTGGACGCGGGATTGGCCGACGCTTCGCGGCAGCAGGCTCATCGACGCCGCGGGTCCGTGGGACGAGGACGCGCCGTGCGTGGCGAGGCTGCGGGAGACGGGCGCCGTCATCGTCGGCAAGACGACGACACCGGAGTATTCGTGGAAGGGCGTCACCGACTCGCTGAGGCACGGCGCCACGGGCAACCCGTGGGATCCGGACATGACGGCGGGCGGATCCAGCGGCGGCAGCGCGACCGCGGTCGGTCTCGGCATGGGGCAGTGGTCGGTCGGCACTGACGGCGGCGGATCGGTCCGCATTCCCGCGGCGTTCACCGGAACGGTCGCGTTGAAGCCGACGTACGGGCTGATCCCGTTCTATCCGCCGAGCCCGTTCGGGACGCTGTCACACGCAGGGCCGATGACCCGGACCGTGCGGGACGCGGCCGCGCTGATGGATGTCATCACCGGATTCGACGCGCGTGACTGGGCGGCGATGCCGACGCCGTCGACGTCGTTCCTGTCCGGGCTCGACGACGGGGTGGCAGGCCTTCGTGTCGGATACTCGGCCGACCTTGGCTTCGTCCGCAACGATCCGGAGGTCGATGCCGCCGTCCGCGCAGCCGTCGACGTCCTCGCAGGCGCCGGTGCACACGTGGACGAGGTCGATCCGGGATTCAGCGACCCGGTGGAGGCTTTCCACGTGCTGTGGTTCACCGGCGAAGCCAAGGTGCTGGCTGCGTATGGCGCCATCGAGGACCTGGCCGACAGGATCGACCCCGGACTGCACCGCACGGCCTCCATCGGAACGACGATGTCGGCCTCCGACTACCTCGACGCGATGGCCGTCCGGATGCAACTGGGTGGGCTGATGGGCCGGTTCCACCAGCGCTACGACGTGCTCGTGACGCCGACGCTGCCGTTGCCCGCGTTCCCCGTCGGCCAGGACGTGCCCGACGGGTCGTCGTCGCCGGACTGGACGAGTTGGACGCCGTACACCTATCCCTTCAATCTGACCCAGCAGCCGGCGCTCAGTGTGCCCTGCGGGTTCACCACTGCCGGATTGCCGATCGGGCTGCACATCGTCGGCGCGCGCCACACCGACGCCCTGGTGTTGCGCGTCGGCCAGGCGTACCAGGCCGCGACCGACTGGCACCTGCGGACACCGGCACTACTGGCCGAGGAGGTTTGAGATGAGCAGGCTGATAACGGTTTCGCTGGACAAGCGCGGCGTGAGCTGCGTCGCCCGCATGCTCGACGACGAAGCGCCCCGCACGTGCGCTGCGGTGTGGGATGCGTTGCCGTTGTCGGCCGCGGTGTTTCACGGCAAGTACGCGCGAAACGAGATCTACACGCTGCTGCCTGCGTTCGCGCCTGCCGACCCGGGCAAGGAGAACACCACGATCACGCCGATCCCCGGTGACCTGTGCTGGTTCTCGTTCGACTCCGACGTACTCGGGAACCCGGCATATGGCTACGAAAACTCCACCGGCACAGGCACAACCGGCGCGATCGTCGACCTTGCGCTGTTCTACGGGCGGAACAACCTGCTGATCAACGGGGACCAGGGTTGGGTGCCGGGCAATGTCTTCGGTGCTGTCATCGAGGGGCTCGACGAGATGGCCGAGGCGTGTCAGGACCTGTGGATGGGCGGCGTGCGCGGGGAGACGCTGAGCTTCACCCGCCGCGACTAGGCACCGCGGCGACGCAAGTTCCCCGCATGACGAAGGTACTTCTCGTCTGCTCGGCGGAGGAAAGTCAGCGCTTGATCGCGCTCAGGTAGCTCATGTCGGCGAAGAAGCCGATGGCGCCGTCCTCGGGAAACTCGAAACCGTTGTCGGCGTATGCATCAGCCATCTTTCGCGCCGAGACATCCCAGCCGCGACCCTCGAGATACTCGATGACGTCATTGCGCTTCTCGTGATAGATGAGGTCGCCCATCTCGAAGTCGTGGCCGTACTGCTTGAGCCGATCGGTGATCTCCTTGGCGCGCTCGTCGGAGAACATGCTGACATCGGGGATGTGCTCGGTGGCCACCCGACTGCCAGGCGCGCTGAGCTCGTCGATCCTGTCGAACAGCAGGTCTTGGGCCTCCGACGGAAGATAGATGAGCAGACCTTCGGCAATCCATGCGGTGGGCGCAGACGGGTCGAAGCCGTTGTCCAGCAATGCTTTCGGCCAGTCGTCACGTAAGATCGATGGCAACCGTACGACGGTCCGCCTTGGCTTGCTGCACCCAAGTCAGCCAGTGTCCTGGTCTTGAAGTCGATCACCTCGGGCTGGTCGACTTCGAACACGGTGGTGCCGTCCGGCCACGGCAATCGATAAGCCCGAGCGTCCAAGCCTGCCGCCAGAATCACGGCCTGGCGGACGCCGTCGGCCAGCGGCGTCGGTGAACAGCCTGTCGAAATGGCGTGTGCGCACCGCCATGCCCTGGGCTGCCCGCTCGAAGGCTGAACTGCGGGTCGACGTCGTCCAGTTCGATCTCGCCGTCAAGCGCGCGGGTGAAGAAGTCGAGGCCGACGGCGCGCACCAGCGGCTCGGCGAACGGGTCGTCGATCAGACCCTCGCGGTCGGCCAGCACGCGCTGCGCCGCGACCATGGTGGCGGTCGCGCCCACGCTCGATGCCAGGTCCCATGAGTCGTTTTCGGTGCGGGCCATCATGCTCCTTGGAGGGTCGCCGTGAGGTAGCCGGAATCGCCCATCATTGCTGACCAATTCGTCGTCGGGAAGGGTGAAACCGTGTCCGTCGTACAGTTCCTTGGTCGAAGAGACCGTGACGTGCCAACCGTGCGACGACAGGTAGTGGCGGGCCTCTTTTCGCTCTCCCTGATAGAAGAGGTCGCTCAGGTTGATGTTCGGAGCCCGCGCGACGCCACCGGTCGTTGATTCGATCGGCCCAGTCGTCGGGCAGGTTGGTCATGTCCATGTGCTCGGTGGCCAGGCGACTGCCAGGCTGCCGATAGGGCGGTGATGTGGTCGAACAGCCGGTCCTGCGCGTCGGGCGGCAGATACGGCAACAGGCCCTCGGCGATCCACGCGGTCGGCTGAGCCGGATCGAATCCTGCCGCACGCAGAGCTGACGGCCAGTCGTCGCGCAGATCGATGGCGACGGTCTTGCGGTCCGCCTTCGGCGCGGCGCCCAGGTCATGGAGCGCGGCGGTCTTGAACGCGATGACCCCGGGCTGGTCGACTTCGTAGACATCGGTGTTCGCAGGCCAGCTCAACCGGTAGGCCCTGGTGTCAAGGCCGGCGGCCAGAATGACCGCTTGCCGTATTCCTGCCTCGGCGGCAGCCTGTGAAGAAGTCGTCGAAAAACCTTGTCCGGACAGCGATCTGCTCACTCATTGCTCGACGAGTTCTCACCGGATCGTTTTCGTCGAACGCCTCGCCGTCGACGACCTTCACGAATTCGTCGAGGCCGACGGCGCGGACCAGTGGTTCGGCGAACGGGTCGTCGAGCAGTGCGTCGGGGCCCTGGGAGGCGACAGCTCGCGAGGCCGCGACCGCGGTGGCGGTGGCGCCGACGCTCGAGGCCAGATCCCAGCTGTCGTTGTCGGTTCGTGCCAACGGAATTCCTACCGTCCGGGTTGCGGTGACGGCGAGCGAACCTCGCATCGGTGCGAGCCCCTCGTCGTCGGGGAAGTGTCGTCCGTACTCGGTGAACATCTCGGGTCTGCTGCTGGCGGTCACCTGCCAGCCGTGGTCGGTGAGGTACTCCACGACCGGGTTGCGTTCGCCCGGATAGAACAGGTCCGCCAGATTCATGTCGAAGCCGTGCTTCTGCCACCGCTCACGGAAGGCTTCTGCCCGCTGGCCCATGCTGGCCCCTGCATCCGGGTGGTACTCGGTGGCCAGCCTGCTGCCCGGCGCCGAAAGCGTCGCGATGTCGTCGAAGAGCCGGTCCTGGGCGTCGGGCGGCAGATACACCAACAGCCCCTCGGCCGACCATGCTGTCGGCTTGCTGTCGTCAAAGCCGTTGCGGCGCAGTGCAGCAGGCCAGTCCTCGCGGAGGTCGATACTCACCGCGCGGCGTGTCGCCGTCGGCTCTGCGTCGATCGCCGCCATCGTCGCGTTCTTGAACTCGATGACCTTGGGCTGGTCGATCTCGTAGACGACGGTGCCCTCGGGCCACTGCAACCGGTAGGCGCGGGCATCGAGGCCGGAGGCCAGAATCACCGCCTGCCGGATGCCGGATTCCGTCGCATCGAGGAAGAAGTCGTCGAAGAACCGGGTTCGCACCGCCATCACATTGGTCAACAGCCGGGTAGCGGCCGCCGTCGTCGTCACCCGACAGGCCGACCTCGCCGTCGATCAGACGATTGAAGAAGTCCATGCCGACCGCCCGCACCAGAGGCTCGGCGATAGGGATCGTCGATGAGCGCGTCGGGTTCCCTGCTGGCGATCGCGCGGCCGCGGCGACCATCGTGGCGGTGGCACCGACGCTGGACGCGATATCCCAGCTGTCGGCGTCCGCCCGTGTCATCGGTTCCCGCCTCGGTTCACACCTCTGCTCACGCCGAGGGTGCCGCTGATGTAGCGCAGTTCGGAGAAGGGCGTGTCAGCGTCGAAAGGGGGATACCCGTGTGCGGTCAACAGCTCGTTGATGTTGCTGCTGTTCATCTTCCAGCCCTGGGCGGTCAGGTAGTCGGCGGGCTCGGCGCGGTCGCCGAGGTAGACGAGGTTGGCCCAGTCGAGGTCGTAGCCGTGTTCGCGCCACCGCTGCGCGGCCAACTCCATCCGCTCCTTGGCCTCGTCGACGTCGAACTGATCGAGGGGAGGCGCGCTCTCGGTGGCCAGTCGGCTGCCCTGGGCGCTGAGCGTGGTGATGGTGTCCAGAAGTTTGTCCTGGGCCTCCGGCGGCAGATAGCCGAGCAGCCCCTCGGCACTCCATGCGGTCGGCTTCTCGGGGTCGAAGCCCGCCTCCTTCAGCGCGGCGGGCCAGTCGAATCGCAGATCGATCGCCACCACGCGACGCTCGGCGGTGGGCTCGGCGCCGATGTCGGCGAGTGCCTTGGTCTTGAAGGCGATCACCTGCGGCTGGTCCACCTCGTAGACGACGGTGCCCGCGGGCCATTGCAGCCGGTAGGCCCGCGAGTCCAGGCCGGACGCCAGGATCACCGCCTGGTCGATCCCCGCGGCCGTCGCGTCGAGAAAGAAGTCGTCGAAGAATTTCGTCCGGACGGCCATGTTGTCGACCATCCGGTCCATCCCGGCGTTCTTGTCGTCGTCGATGTCGAATGCGGACGGATCGAGCTCGCCGGTCGCCAGCCGGGTGAACACGTCGACGCCGACCGCGCGCACCAGCGGCTCGGCATAGGGGTCGCTGATCAACGCGCCATCGATCCTGGTCACCATCGCCCTGGCGGCCGCCACCATCGTCGCGGTGGCGCCAACGCTTGAGGCCAGATCCCAGCTGTCGTCGTCGGTCCGAGCCATCAGTAAACCCCTGTCCGTCAATTAGTTAGCTGATGTAACGAGCTGTTTCAGACTGTACGCTCTCGTATCTGAAAGGTCACCTGACCTCAGTGCCTGCACCTGCGGATGCGTGCTGGACACCGACCAACTGTTACTCTCGTAGACTGCGTGACTCCGCAGGCTGGGCACAGGTTTGTGGCCTGGGCTGACAAGCACTCAGACTGTCCGGGGCGCCCGCACAACGACTTGACCGACGCTGGTACGGACCAGCCCATTTGGCACGCCGCGATTTGAGCCCGGCTGCGCAGGAGGAAGAGTGCTTTCGGCTTTCATCTCATCGCTGCGAACGGCCGACCTGCGCCGAAAAATCCTTTTCACCCTCGCCATCCTGATTCTGTACCGCATCGGCGCGTCGATCCCGTCTCCCGGGGTCAACTATCCCAACGTGCAGAAGTGCATCACGCAGCTCAGCGGCGGTGACTCGGCGCAGATCTACTCGCTGATCAACCTGTTCTCCGGCGGCGCGCTGCTGCAGCTGGCGGTGTTCGCGATCGGCATCATGCCCTACATCACCGCGAGCATCATCGTGCAGCTGCTCGGCGTGGTGATTCCGCGCTTCGAGGAGTTACGCAAAGAAGGCCAGGCGGGCCAGGCGAAACTCACGCAGTACACCCGCTATCTGTCCGTCGCGCTGGCGCTGCTCCAGTCCACAAGCATCGTGGCGCTGGCCGCCAACGGCGGACTGCTGCAGGGCTGCTCGCTCGACATCATCCAGGACTCGTCGATCTTCACCCTTTCGGTCATCGTCATCGTGATGACCGCGGGTGCGGCCCTGGTGATGTGGATGGGCGAGCTGATCCAGGAGCGCGGCATCGGCAACGGTATGTCGCTGCTGATCTTCGCCAGCATCGCGGCCCGCATCCCGTCCGAGGGCAAGAACATCCTCGACAGCCGCGGTCCGATCGTCTTCACCGCGGTCTGCATCGCCGCGTTGATCATCATCGTCGGCGTGGTGTTCGTCGAGCAGGGCCAGCGCCGCATCCCGGTGCAGTACGCCAAACGAATGGTCGGCCGCAAGATGTACGGCGGCACGTCGACGTATCTGCCGCTGAAGGTCAACCAGGCAGGCGTTATCCCGGTGATCTTCGCGTCGTCGCTCATCTATATTCCGCACCTGATCACCCAGTTGATCGCGAGCGGGCAGGCCAACCCTGGAAACAAGTGGTGGGACAAGTTCGTCGCGAACTACCTGACCAACCCGGCCAGTCCGTCCTACATCGCGGTGTACTTCGGCCTGATCGTCTTCTTCACGTACTTCTATGTGTCGGTGCAGTTCAACGTGGACGAACGCGCCGATGAGATGAAGAAGTACGGCGGCTTCATCCCCGGCATCAGGCCCGGAAGGCCGACCGCCGACTACCTACGCTTCGTGCTCAACCGGATCACCCTGCCCGGCTCGATCTACCTGGGCGTCATCGCGGTTCTGCCCAACCTCTTCCTCGAGATCGGTAACACCGGCGGGGTCCAGAACATACCGTTCGGCGGTACAGCTGTTCTGATCATGGTTGGTGTCGGCTTGGATACGGTCAAACAGATCGAGAGCCAGCTGATGCAGCGCAACTACGAAGGGTTCCTGAAGTGAGGGTCGTACTGCTCGGACCGCCGGGGGCGGGCAAGGGGACGCAGGCGGTCAAGCTGTCCGAGAAGCTCGGCATCCCGCAGATCTCCACAGGTGACCTCTTCCGCGAGAACATCAGCTCCGGTACACCGCTGGGCCTGGACGCCAAGCGCTACCTCGACGCAGGCGACCTGGTGCCCTCAGAGCTGACGAACAAGTTGGTCGAGGACCGCATCGAGCAGTCGGACGCCGCAGGCGGGTTCATCCTCGACGGCTACCCGCGTTCGGTCGCGCAGGCTGAGGCACTCGACGAGATGCTGACCAACCACAACACCAAGCTCGACGCCGTTCTCGAGTTCGCGGTCTCCGAAGACGAGTTGTTCTCCCGGCTCAAGGCCCGCGGCCGTGCAGACGACACCGAAGAGGTCATCCACAACCGGATGAAGGTGTACGCCGACGAGACCAGGCCGCTGCTGGAGTACTACAGCCACAACAACCTGCAGACCGTCGACGCGGTCGGCGGGCTCGACGAGGTCTTCGCCCGCGCGCTCCGCGCACTCGGTAGGTAGCCGATGATCACCCTTCCGGGGATGCGAACCCGCAAGGTGGTCGAGCCACGCTCACCCGGTGAGCTCGACGCGATGGCCGTCGCCGGTTCGCTGGTCGCCTCCGCCCTTCAAGCAGTCCACGAGGCGGCCGCACCAGGTGTGTCCACGCTGGACCTCGACAAGATCGCCGAATCGGTGATCCGCGACGCGGGCGGCACCCCGTCGTTCCTCGGCTATCACGGCTTTCCCGCCAGCATCTGCTCGTCGGTGAACGACCGCGTCGTGCACGGCATCCCGTCGCCCACCGAGACGCTCGCGGCCGGCGACCTGGTGTCCATCGACTGCGGCGCGATCGTCGACGGCTGGCACGGCGATTCGGCCATGACGTTCGGGGTCGGGCCGTTGATCCCCGTCGACGAGGCGCTGTCGCAGGCGACCAAGGCGTCGATGGAGGCGGGCATCGCGGCGATGGTGCCGGGAAACCGCCTCACCGACATCTCGCACGCCATCGAGACCGGCACAAGGGCCGCCGAGAAGCGGTACGACCGCAGATTCGGCATCGTCGCCGGTTACGGCGGCCACGGCATCGGCAGGCGCATGCATATGGACCCGTTCCTGCCCAACGAGGGCCAGCCCGGACGCGGACCCTACCTCGTTGCCGGCTCGGTGCTGGCCATCGAACCGATGCTGACCCTCGGCACCACCGCCACGGTGGAGTTGGAGGACGGATGGACCGTGGTCACCGCCGATGGGAGCCGTGCCGCTCACTGGGAGCACACCGTTGCTGTCACTGACGACGGACCTCGCATCCTGACCCGATGAATCGTCGGATTTCTTCGCTGTTTCTGCAAAACCTGTGAACCAGACCGGCCTCGGCCTCGTAATAACGGGGTGAGGTTGTGAATGGATGATCCCGAGGCCGGGCTGATGCGCATGCTCTATGAGGAGCACGGCGGAGCTTTATGGCGCTACGCAGTGCGGCTCACCGCGGATCCAGCGAGGGCAGAAGATGTGGTGCAGGAGACGTTGCTGCGTGCTTGGCAGCATCCGGAGGTCACCGACGGTGACCGGTCTGCACGTGCCTGGCTGTTCACAGTCGCGAGAAATATGATTATTGACGAGCGGCGCAGCGCAAGGTTTCGTAGCGAGACCGGAACCCCGGATCCCGAGAAGACCTACGATCGCGCCGGCCCCGATGAGGTGGATTCCGCCTTGGACCGAATGCTGTTGAGTGGCGCCCTTGAGCAGTTGTCCCCTGACCACCGCGCGGTGATCAGGCGGTCCTACTACCAGGGTTGGACGACCGCGCAGATCGCCGCCGATCTAGACATCGCCGAAGGCACCGTGAAATCGAGGCTGCATTACGCCGTCCGGGCGTTGCGCCTCTCTCTGCAGGAAATGGGGGTGACCCGATGACGCAACCCGCGAACCGCGACGACGATTTGCGCGGCGACGATCCGTACGCGATGTGGGATGCCGCCTACGTTCTCGGCTCGCTGTCGGGCGCTGAGCGGCGGGAGTTCGAGGAACATCTCGCGACCTGCCCCCGATGCAGTGCGGCCGTCGCAGAACTGAGCGGCATCCCCGCATTGCTAGGACAGCTGACCGCCGATGAGGTGCAGGCACTCGACGATCCGGCGACCGACGAGCCGCCGCTGCGCCCCGAAGTCCTCGACTCGCTACTGGCCAAGGTCGAGTGGCGGCGGCGCCGCACTCGGCGGTTCAGCATGATCACGCTGGCCGCAGCCGCGGCGGTTTTGGCCGTTGCGCTTGTGGTCGGGATACTCCCCGGCCTGGGCGGGCAGAGCGGCGATGACGAGCCGATGGCGTCGGCCGTGACGATGAGCAAGGTTGCCCAGACGCCGATCAACGCGGCCGTCACATTGACCGGCTTCGGCTGGGGCACCCGCATCGACATGGTCTGCACCTACGGCGACTATGCGAGCCGCGGCGAGGCGACGACGGAGAATCTTTCGATGGTTCTGGTGGGCCACAACGGTTCTCAGAGCGAGGTCGCCACATGGGTCGGCGTGAACGGCGCTACCGCGTTGCCGAGCGGCAACACGACGATGCAGAAGGATCAGATCAAGTCCGTCCAACTCGTCGACGCGGACACGCGAGCGGTGCTGTTGCAGTCAGACCTGTGAGTCGAATCACGGATTGAACCGTGGTTACTCACAAGTCGTGTCACTTGCAGGTGCGAAAGCAGGTGACTGAATGGCGAAAACACATCGGGTGGTCGACCACATCGTCGGCTATCTGGCGGCGACCGGAGTCGACTACATCTTCGGCGTCGACGGCGCCAATATCGAAGATCTCTACGACGCCGCGCACTTTCGCGCCGACGTCACGGCCATCCTGGCCAAACACGAATTCTCTGCGGCGACCATGGCCGACGGCTACAGCCGCAGCGGCGCGGGCCTTGGTGTCGTCGCGGCGACATCCGGCGGCGGCTGCCTGAACACCGTCGCCGGACTGGGTGAGGCACTGGCCAGCCGGGTGCCGGTGCTGGCGCTTATCGGCCAGCCGCCGACATCCCTCGACGGCCGCGGCGCCTTCCAGGACACCAGCGGCCGAAACGGCGCGCTCGACGGCGAGGCGCTGTTCTCGGCGGTGTCGGTGTTCTGCCGACGGATCGTGACGCCCGAGGACATCGTCGGCGCTCTGCCGGAAGCCGTCGCGGCGGCAAAGCGAGGCGGGCCGGCGGTGCTGCTGCTGCCGAAGGACATTCAGCAGTCGATCCTTGACTTCGGCGGCTCGGTGAACGGACACACCAATGGGCTGGCGACCGTGGCCCACCTGGGTGACCCGCAGGTCATCGCGCACGCGCTGCGAAGTGCCGACGGGCCGATCACGATTATCGCCGGCGAGCAGGTCGCCCGAGACGACGCGCGCGCCGAGTTGGCACAGCTGCGTTCGATGCTGCGGGCGCGGGTGGCGACCGTCCCGGACGCGAAAGATGTCGCGGGCACGCCGGGACTCGGATTGTCGTCGGCGCTCGGAGTGACCGGTGTGATGGGGCATCCCGGTGTCGCGTCCGCGATCGCCGACAGCGCGCTGTGCCTGCTGGTCGGTACGCAGCTGAACGTGACCGCGCGTGGCGGGCTGGACGACGCGCTGGCGTCGACGCCCACCTATTCGATCGGGGCGGCGGCGCCGTTCGTGCCGTCAACACACGTCCACACCGAAGATCTGCGCGGATCACTGAAGCTGCTGGCGCAGGCGTTGAACGGCGACTGCAGGCCGACCCACGTGCGGGTGCCGGATGTGGTGCCGAGGACCGAGCTGCAACCGCCCCCGCATGACGGGCCCGGCGTCCGCTACCGCGAGGCGATGGCAATGCTCGATGCGGCGCTGCCGGACGGTGTCGACATCGTCGTCGACGCAGGCAACATCGGCGCATCGGCGATCCATTACCTGCCGGCTCGCCGGGACGGCCGGTTCGTGGTCGCACTGGGCATGGGCGGTATGGGATACAGCTTCGGCGCCGCGCTCGGTATCGCATTCGGACGCGGACGCCGCACCGTTGTTCTTGCCGGAGACGGGTCATTCTTCATGCACGGCATGGAGATTCACACCGCCGTGCAGTACGGGCTTCCGGTGACGTTTCTTCTGTTCGACAACCATGCGCATGCGATGTGCGTGACTCGCGAACAGCTCTTCTACGACGACGTCTACAGCTATAACCGGTTCGGGCCCAGCCGGCTGGGGGCCGGGCTGGCCGCGATGTTCCCTGGCCTGTCATCCGTCGACGTCGACGCGATCGACGATCTACCTGCAGCGCTGCAGGCCGCACTCGAAGTCGACGGACCGTCGGTCATCGCCGTCGAATGTTCGGCCGACGAAATCCCGCCGTTCGCAGCATTTCTCAACAAACAGACCGTGAAGAACCCTGTAATCGCAGAGGAGAGCAGATCCCATGTCGTTGCCCGCACTTGATGACATCACCGCCCACCGGGGCTCAGTAGAACCGATAGACGGCGTTCTCCGCGTCGAGACGGCGCCAAGGGAGAAGGCCACGCCGATCATCATGGAGATGATGCGCTCGGTCTATCCGCACGATGAGGTGTTCGGAACCTATTGCACCGTCAACGATTACATCGACTGTCCACCCGATGAGCTGTTCGACTACCTGGCCGACACCCGCAGCCTGGAGGAGTGGACGTACAGCCTGCGGGGTTTCGCTCCGACCGAGGAGCCGGGGCTGTGGGAGGCGTTCGACAAACTGGGCGGTCCAACGGGTAGCCCCATCTACACCCGCACGATCGCCAACAAGGAAGCCCGCACGGTCGACTACCACTGCGCGTGGGACCAGGGCAAGCACCTTTGGATGATCTATTTGATGCGGGTCGTCGACGCGCAGGTCGTGTTCGACAAGCCGGGTTCGGTTGTGCTGTGGACCAACTGCCATCACCCGTTCTACGACAAGAACCCCTATCCCGAAACCGCGCCGCCGAAGCGTCCGGTGTGGGTCGGGGACTTCTGGGACATGTTCGGACCCGGCCATCTCCTGGAGCTGAAGAACCTCAAGGCAATTGCCGAATACCGGCACCACAACGGGTTGCCGGTGACGCCGGCATGGATGAAGTGAGGACCGACCAATGACTGTCAGCCTGCTTGATATCTCGACGTACCTGCCCGGGGAGCCGGTCAGCTCCGACTACTACGCCGGTTACGCCGAATCCGACGAACTGCGCGAGAACGTGATGTTCCGCGCACCGAAGTTCCGCCACCACGTGGGCCAGGACGAGACGGCCATCGACATGGTGGAACAGGCGGCCGCGGGCGTCATCGAACGCCACGGACGAGAGACGATCGAGAACGTCGACATCCTGATCACCCATGTCCAGCTGCCCGACATGCCGTTCTACGGTGGCGGCGGCGGTATGGCGCATCGCCTTGGCATGAAACCGAATTGGGTGCTCGACCTGCACAACGGTGGCTGTGCCGCATTCGTGCTCGGCATGAAGGTGGCCCGTAGCCTCATCGAGTCGGGGCAGGGCGAGACGGCGCTCATCGCCGTTGCGCAGAACGCGGCGGGCACGATCTTCGACCAGCAGTCCATCCGCTCGAAGGCGCAGGCCTCGGTGCCTGGTGACGGGGCGGCCGTCGGCCTGCTCGCGCGGTCGGACAAGTCGCCGATCCTCGACATCGAATGCCGCACCTACGGCGAATTCGCCGGCGATATGACCATCGCCGTCAATCCGTCCCGGAAATGGTGGGAGGCGGGTCCTGGCGAGGGTTGCATCGGGTTCACCGAGAGCAAGATCACCAAGGTGCTTGCCCGCGGCAACCGTCAGGTGCCCGAGGTGTCCTACGCGGTCTGCGACCGAATCGGCATCAAGCCAAAAGACCTTGACCTCCTGGTGACCAATCAGCCCAACCGGGCGTTCCTGCGCAACTGGCGCGATGCGCTGGAAATGCCGAAAGAAAAGCACCGCGACACGTTCGAGCAGTGCGGCAACCTGTTCGCCGCGGGCATCCCGGTCAACCTCGAGCGGGCCATCTCCGACGGTCAGCTCAAGAAGGGCGACGTGGCGCTGATGGCAGCCTTCGCGCACGCGGGGGACTTCGCGGGTGCTGCGGCAATCAAATGGGGCGGTCGGGACTGATGAGCACCCCGAGGGGGGACCTCACCGAGGCAGTGTCGGCGTTGCCGAGTGCGGTGAACCCGTTTGCGTTGTCGCTCAACGAGAATCCGTTCCCGCCGCTTCCTGGAGTGCGGTCGGCGCTGACCGAATCCGTTGATGTGGCCAACCGCTACCCGGAGTTCCTGCCCGAGCGGTTGCGCGCGCTGATTGCGGGCCACGTCGGAGTGAGTGAGGGACAGGTCGTGATCGGTGCCGGTGCCACCGGGGTCATCATGCAGGTGCTGAATGCCGTGACCAGTCCGGGGGACCGGATGGTGATGACGTCGCCGACCTTCGACGGCTTTCCGATCTTCGCTCAGATGGCGCGGCTGATTTCGGTCACCGTCGCACTGGACGACCATGGCCACCACGACCTCGATGCCATGGCCGAGGCGGCGCAACAGGCACGGGTCGTGGTGGTCTGTCGTCCCCACAACCCGACCGGCACCGTCGAACCGGCGGCCGACATCGAACTGTTCCTACAGCGGGTGCCGACCGACACCGTCGTCCTTCTGGACGAGGCCTACGTGGAGTTCCTGGCCCCCGAGCATCGGATCGACGCCCTCGAGCTTGTCGGGCGGTTCCCCAATCTGGTCGTGGTGCGTACCTTTTCGAAAGCGTACGGACTGGCCGGCCTGCGTATCGGATACGGCTTCTGCGCGCCCGATCTCGCCAGGCGCCTGTGGACAATGCAGCTGCCGTTCGGTGTCGGTATCACCGGTTTGGTAGCAGTCGCCGCTTCCTATGACGCAGAAAGTCAACTGCAGCAACGGATCCGGATGATCACTTCGGAGCGGCGCTTCTTACGGAATCGGCTTCACGCGATGGGTGTGTACAGCACCGACGGACACGCCAACTTCGTGTATCTGCCCGCCAACAGTGGGCCTTGGCGCGGTTTTTTCGAAGACACCGGCCTGCAGATCCGTGATTACGCCAACGGCAGCGTGCGGATCACCGTGGGCAACCGGCAGTCCACCAGGGCGGTGCTGAGCGCCTTGGAGCCGTTCGCGTCGCGCTGAGTTTCGGTCCTGCTCGGCTGCGGGCTGCGGTATGAAGAGGTGTGGCCTCAGAACCGTCTGCGGACCCGACCAAGCGAGATCCCATCGAGCTCGCGCGCGCCAACTGGGAACGCGCCGGGTGGAGCGGTGTGGCGAACGGAATGGTCGCGGTCACGTCGGTGATGCGTGCCCATCAGATTCTGTTGGCCCGCGTGGAGAACGCCCTGCGTCCGTATGACCTCAGCTTCGCGCGCTACGAGCTGCTGCGGCTGCTGGCGTTCAGCCGCAACGGCGCACTGCCGATCACCAAGGCGTCAGACCGGCTGCAGGTGCACGTCACGAGCGTGACGCACGCGATCCGTCGGTTGGAAGCCAACGGTCTGGTGAAACGGCTTCCGCATCCCACCGACGGCCGCACCACGCTGGTTCAGATCACCGACCTGGGCCGATCGACGGTCGAGGACGCGACCGTGACGCTCAACAAAGAGGTGTTCGCCGATATCGGCATCTCCGACGATGAGTCGCAGGCGCTTGCGGCATCGATCGAAACGCTGCGCCGCCACGCAGGCGACTTCTGAGTCCAAGCGCGCTGACACCGGCAATTCGAAGTCTCGATGAGTGGGACTGCCGCTTGTTCGCAAACCGCTGTGAGTTCACCGTGAGCTGTCCCACCACCGACGATGAGGAAGTTCAGTGAACGACGGGTCCAAAGCCGACGCAACGATCAAACCCCCAACTCGACCCAATGCAGTCTGGAAATACTTCGGTATCGCCCTCCGGTGAGCTGCCTATGGCGGGATGTCCACGGCGACTGCCGTCTGGCTGGTCACATCATCGATGGGTTGGTATGAGAATCTTCGCGTCCCAGCTCTAGTCGGAGACATCGGAGATTCGGACGTCGGAGACGTTGGGCAGTGGGATCGTCGCCGTGACGGCGGTGCCTGCGCCGGGACGCGAGCGGATGTTGAGCCGACCCCCGACGATCTCGGCGCGTTCGGCCATCGACAGCAGGCCGTAGCCACCCATCTCGTCGCTGCCCAGCGGATGCTCGAATGTGTCGAAACCGACTCCGTCGTCGACGATTTCGAGACGTGCGGTGTCTTCTTCGACTGCGAACGTCAACCGTGCCGTCGAGGCGTGTGCGTGTTTGACGACGTTTTGCAGACATTCCTGCGCGATGCGGTACAGCGCGATCTCGATGTGATCGGGCAATCGGGTGTCGGTCAGGTCAACCGTGACATCGATCTGGCCGATCGAGCGGGCCAAGCTGGCCAGACCGCCTGCCAGACCGAGATCATCGAGCACCGGTGGTCGCAGACCGCCGATCGCAGCGCGGGCCTCCTGCAGCGTCAGATCAACCAGTTCCCTTGCCATGCCCAACTGTTCGGCCATCACGGCGGGGTCGGTTCCCGCGGCGCGCGTGGCCGCGTCGAGTCGATAGGACAGCGTGATCAGCCGCTGCGAAATTCCGTCGTGGATATCGCCTGCCAGCCGGCGACGTTCGAGCTCTTGGGCCTCGATGACCTGCTCGACGAAGTTCTCGTGCGCCCGTTCGCGGACAACCAGCTGACGGTGAAGCCGCGCCTGGTGCATCGCTCCGGCGATCAGCTGTCCGATCACCAACAGCAGTTCCACGTCCCGCGAGGTGAACTCTCGCCGCTGGACGGTGTGCACGTTGAGCACCCCAACCAGACCGCCAGGCTCGGTCTCCATCGGCACAGAGACCATTGACGTGAAGTCGGATCCGCGAAGCGACTGGAACGGCATGTACCGCGGGTCGGACTCCTTGTCATGGGTGATGACGACTGGCTCGCGATTGCTGGCCACCCAACCAGACACGCCGGATCCCAAGGGCAGCCGGATCTTTCCGATCTCCTGGTCGAATGGTGGTGTCGCGCCTGCCAGCGTCAGCGAGCGGTCGCTGTCGTCGAGGACGTGCACGAAGCAGACATCGGTGGCGGTGGCGGCGGTGATCATCCGGGCCGCCGCGGCGGCAAGGGGCTCGACGCCGGGGCCGCTGGACGCCGCCTGGATCAACTCGCGCAACAGCGCGAGCTCGCGGTCGGCGTCGACGAGATCGCGAACGGCGTGGGGGCGCAAGGGGCCTCCGCCGGCAGAGCTCACTGGTAGATCCCTTCGCGCAGCGCGGTGGCCACCGCACCGGTGCGGTCGCTGACGCCGAGCTTGCGGTAGATCGAGCGCAGATGCGTCTTCACCGTCTCGTCGCCGATCACCAGCTTGCTGGCGATCCCGCGATTGGAAAGGCCGTTGACGACGTAGGAGAGGATCTCGCTTTCTCGTTGGGTGAGGCCCTGTCGTGCGCCCGGCCAGAATTCGTCGCGCTGCATTCTGGCCGCGGTGTCCGCAGCCCGTGCCGCCATGCTGGGGTCGATGGCGGTGTCGCCCCTGTGCACGAACTCCAGCTGGCGTACCAGTTCGTCACTGCTGATGCTCTTCAGCAGGTAGCCCGACGCGCCGACACGAAGCGCCTGGAACAGGTACTGCTCGTCGTCGTACACCGACAGCATCACGACCTTGCGGTCCGGTTGCTTCTCCCGCAGCGTCTGGCACAGGTCGAGGCCGCTCGAACCCTGCATGCGGACGTCGGAGAGCACGATGTCCGGGTTGAGGTCCTCGACCACGCTGAGCGCCCGCTCAGCACCGATGGCCTGCCCGACCACCTCCACCCGATCGGTGAACGCAGCGAGCATCGCCTTGAGACCTTCGATCACCATTTCGTGGTCGTCCACGAGGACGATTCGCACTGGTACGGAGGCGAGCGGGCTGTCGGACGCCATGGCATCACCTTAAGTGCGGCGTTCGTCGGGATCCCGCAACTTGGCCTGCCCAATCCCCCGAATGGGGGAGGCAGGCAACCTGTGGTCTGGGCCACTCTTCTGAGCGTGCCTATGACACAGCCCAAGACTTGGCGTGCCGGTCGGTTCTGGTGGGACTGCAACTCACCGGTCGGCGCCGACGTGACCACGCTCCGCGCCCTCATCTTCGACCTCGATGCCCTCGCCGACGTCGAATGCGATGGGCACCGGGTGGCCTACAACGCCGCCTTCAAGGAGCACGGACTGAACTTCGAGTGGTCGGTGACGCGATACCGCAAGCTGCTCGCACTGAGCGACGAGCGCCAGCGGGTGTCGGCCGAGTTGCGCAAGCGCAGCGTGTCCACCGAGTCCGACGTGCTGACCAAGTTGCTCGCCGACGACATCTTTACGACCAAGTCGATGATGCTCGAGGAGATGATCCTCGACGCGGACCTGACACCGCGTCCCGGGCTCCTCGACCTCATCATGGAGGCGTTCACCGCCGGAGTGGTTGTGGCCGTGGTCGGAGGCGGCCAGCGCAGTTGGACGGAGCCGCTGGTTCGTCAGCTGGTCGGCGACGGCGTCGTCGAGACCGTTGTGACCGCCGACGACGTCAAGAAGCCGATGCCGGATTCCGAGGCGTTCCGAACCGCATTGTGGGAACTCGGAATCCCTGCGGAGAATGCGCTCGCCATCACGGGTTCGGCCTCTGGCCTGCGGGCCGCGACCTCGACGGGTCTGGCCACCGTGGTCATCACCGGGGACGGCGCGCCGGAAATCCCCGCCGCAGTGGCGGTGCGGCCGGACTACGCGGGCGGCCAGCCGCTGCGGATGTCCGATTGCCTGCGGCTGCACGGCCGCTGGGCCGCGGACCACAAGCCGGCCGACGCCGCCTGAACGTGTAGGCCTGCGCGACAGATTCTGCTCTTCGGTGGGATCAGCTGCCGCGCAGCAATTCGATGACCGCGCTGAAGTCCTTGTCGGCGTGATCGGCGTTGTACTTGGCGTAGATCTCGGCGGCGTGGGTGCCGAGCGGAGCCGAAGAGCCCGTCGAGTCGACCGCGGCCATCGCCAGCCCGAGATCCTTGTTCATCAGAGCGGTCGCGAAACCCGGCTTGAAGTCGTTGTTGGCGGGGGACGTCGGAACCGGTCCTGGAACAGGGCAGTTGGTGTGGACCGACCAGCAGTTGCCTGTCGCTCCGGTGATCACGTCGAACAACGACTGTGCGGAGAGGCCAAGCTTCTCGGCCAGCACGAAGGCCTCGCCGACGGCGATCTGCTGCACCGCCAGCACCATGTTGTTGCACAGCTTGGCGCTCTGCCCGTTGCCCGAGCCGCCACAGTGGATGACCTTGCCCGCCAACGGCTCCAGCACCGGGCGGGCGCGTTCGACGGCATCGTCCTCGCCGCCGACCATGAACGCCAGCGTTCCCGCGGTTGCGCCCTTGACGCCGCCGGAGACCGGGGCGTCGAGTTGCGCGAAGCCGCGGTCGGTTGCCTGCTTGTGGATGTCGCGGGCGTCGTCGACCGAGATGGTCGATGTGTCGATGAACAGGGCTCCGTCCTTGGCCGCGGGCAGAACCTCGTCGTAGCAGGCCTTGACGATTGCGCCGCTGGGTAGCGAGGTGATCACCACATCGGCGTCGGCCACTGCCGCCGCACCGGTGTCGAAGACCTTGGCGCCGTTGCCTTCTGCGGCCGCCTTCAACGCGGGGACGGGGTCGAATGCCTGCACGCTATGGCCGGCGGCGACGAGGTTGGCCGCCATCGGCCCGCCCATGTTGCCCAGTCCCAGGAACGCGATCGTCGTCATCGTCGACCTTTCTAGGAGGCGCGGGTTCGGGCGGCTTCGGCCCGACCGATGACCACGCGCATGATTTCGTTGGTTCCCTCGAGGATTCGATGCACCCGCAGATCGCGGACGATCTTCTCGAGACCGTACTCAGTCAGATAGCCGTAACCGCCGTGCAGCTGCAGCGCCTGATCGGCGACGTCGAAGCATTCATCGGTGACGTAGCGCTTGGCCATCGCGCACAGCTCCACCTTGTCGGGGTGGTCGGCGTCGAGTGCGGTTGCCGCCCGCCACAATAGCGTTCGCGACGTCTCCAGCGCGGTCGCCATGTCGGCGAGCTTGAATCGGATGGTCGGCTCGTCGAGCAGCGCACCACCGAACGCCTGACGGTCGGCGAGGTAGCTCGCAGCCTTATCGTAGGCAGCCTGAGCGCCGCCGAGTGAACATGCCGCGATATTGATCCGGCCACCGTTCAGCCCGTTCATCGCGATGGAGAATCCGGTGCCCTCACCGTCAGCGCCACCGAGCATCGCCTCGGCAGGCACCCGGGCGCCTTCGAAGATGACCTGCGCGGTGGGCTGGGCATTCCAGCCCATCTTCTCTTCTTCGGCACCGAAACTGACACCAGGGGTGCCCTTTTCGACGATGAACGCAGAAATGCCACGAGGACCGTCACCGCCGGTGCGCGCCATCACGACGTAGACGTCGGATACGCCCGCCCCGGAGATGAACTGCTTCACGCCGTCGAGGATGTAGAAGTCACCGTCGCGAACGGCCTTGGTCCGCAGCGCGCCGGCGTCCGAGCCTGCGCCAGGTTCGGTCAGGCAGTAACTGGCGACGGCCTCCATCGATGCGAGCTTGGGCACCCAGGACTTGCGCTGTTCGCGTGTGCCGTATGTATCGACCATCCACGCGCACATGTTGTGGATGGACAGGAATGCCGCGACGGTGGGGTCGGCGGCGGCCAACTGTTCGAAGATGCGAACGGCGTCGATGCGGCGCAGCCCGCTGCCGCCGGCGTCTTCACCGCAGTAGATCGCCGCCATGCCGAGCCCGGCAGCCTCGCGCAGTTCGTCGACCGGAAAGTGATGCGACCTGTCCCATTCCAATGCGTTTGGGGCAAGACGCTTTTCGGCGAACGCGGCCGCCGTCTCGGCGATCACGCGTTCGTCGTCATCCAGGCCGAAGAACTGCACGGATGGCCTACTTCATTGTCGGGATCGAGAACTCGGCCCCGTGGGAGCCCGCGGGCCAACGTTGGGTCACCGTCTTGACCTTGGTGTAGAAGATGATCGATGAGGGCCCATGCTGGTTGAGATCCCCGAAGCCGGACCGCTTCCATCCGCCGAAGGTGTGGTAGGCGACCGGTACCGGAATCGGCACGTTCACGCCGACCATTCCTACCTGCACCCGGGACACGAAGTCGCGTGCGGTGTCACCGTCACGGGTGAAAATCGCTACGCCGTTGCCGTATTCGTGCTCCGACGGCAATGCGAGTGCCTCTTCGTAGTCGTTGGCGCGAACGATGCACAGCACCGGGCCGAAGATCTCATCGGTGTAGATCGACATATCGGGGGTGACGTGGTCGAACAGGGTCGGGCCGATGAAGTAGCCGCCTTCGAGATTCGCGTCGCCGAACTGCAGGTCGTCACTGGTGCGTTCGCGGCCGTCGACGACTGCTTCCGCGCCTGCCTCGATGCCCTGGTTGATGTAGTCCTTCACACGCGCCAGTGCGGCCTCGCTCACCAACGGTCCGTAATCGGCCTTCGGGTCGAGGCTGTGCCCGACACGGAGGTTGTTGACGCGTTCAACGAGCCTGGCGCGCAGGCGGTCTGCGGTCTGTTCGCCGACGGGGACGGCGACGCTGATCGCCATGCAGCGCTCGCCCGCACTGCCGTAGCCGGCGCCGATCAACGCGTCGACAGCGTTGTCGAGGTCGGCATCGGGCATCACGATCATGTGGTTCTTCGCGCCGCCGAAACACTGCGCCCGCTTGGCGTGCGCGGCAGCAGTCGAGTAGATGTACTGGGCGATGTCGGAGCTGCCGACGAACCCGACGGCCTGGATGTCCGGATGCTCGAGGATCGCGTCGACGGCTTCCTTGTCGCCGTGCACCACCTGGAAAACACCCTTGGGCAGGCCGGCTTCTCCGAACAACTCGGCCAGCCGCACTGGCACGGACGGATCGCGCTCACTGGGTTTGAGGATGAACGCGTTACCGCATGCCAGCGCCGGGCCGGCCTTCCAGAGCGGGATCATGGCCGGGAAGTTGAACGGCGTGATGCCAGCGACAACACCGAGTGGCTGGCGCAGCGAGTACACGTCGATGCCCGTTCCAGCACCCTCGGTGTACTCACCCTTGATCAGGTGCGGGATACCGATCGCGAACTCGATGACCTCCACGCCGCGCTGGATGTCGCCCTTGGAGTCCGCGACGGTTTTGCCGTGTTCGAGCGAGAGCAGTTCGGCCAGTTCATCGACGTTCTGGTTGACCAGGTCGACGAACTTCATCATCACGCGGGCGCGACGCTGCGGGTTCCAGGCGGCCCACTCCTTCTGCGCGGTCACGGCGACGGCGACGGCGGCGTCGACGTCGGCCGTGCTGGCCATCGGAACCTTTGCCTGCACTTCGCCGGTGCTGGGGTTCATCACGTCGGCGGTGCGCTTGGACTGTCCGGCCGTGCGCTGGCCGTCGATGAAATGTGGAATCTGTGTGGTCATGAGCGGTCCCTTGACAGATAAATGCTGAATACTAGGACATCCTAGTAATGCCGGTGGGGGCCACGCAAGGCCCCTCGGGCGACGCTACTCGCGCCGATTCTGCGGGCAGATCGTATCGTCGCCGCAGAGGGTGATCTCTCCGCAGACTCGGGGGTTCCTGGGCGGATAACGGCTCCGTCATTTACGGTGCGTCTCATGGGAGCATCGAGCGCGTATCTGACCGCAGTCGTAGCCGGGGCGATGACCGCCGGAATAGGGGCGGCCAGCATTGTCGCGACGCCGCCAGATGTCGCTGCGACTCGGCCGTCGACGAGGGACGTCGAACTGGCCGCCGAGATCACGCCTCCGGCCGACGCCATCACGATTCCGATCATCGATATCGGACCGACGCCTGGCCCATTGTCGATTTGGCGGCAGCTCTCTGTGCTGGTGGGTTTGGACCCTCTCACCGCGGGCCTGATCCAGCATGCCGGGAACACCTACAACCTGCCTGGTTTGAACACGTTAGTTGGCTCAGATACCGAGATCCTCGTTCAGGCTGTTCGGCAGGCCGGGGAGTACATCGACTTCGGCTTGCAGTCGACGCAGGGGCAAGAAGGTAGTTGGGAGCTTCTTGGGGGAGTCGCCGATGGTTCAACCGTCGTCGACAACTCCAGGAACATTCATTTCAGGGGGCTGACCGGCGGCAGCGGAGGCATCGGTGCCGCCCTGTACGGCACCCTGGGAAACTCCTCTTTCGATCGCGACTTGACGTTCCTCGGCAGCGCTCTCAACTCTTCTGGAGACAGGACTGTGGGCGACTTCAACGGTGAGCTTGCACTCCTGCCATGGGATGGGTTCAAGATCGTTGGCGGCGGTTCCGAACCGCCTGCGGCAGGCGAAGTACCCACGGCAACCCTGATCGACACGAACCGCCTCACCACGTTCAATCTGGGCTCGCTGACTGGCGAAGCCGAGAGCATCGTGACGCTCGACGGTGGCGCCGGTCTTTGTCTGGGGTCCGCCAAGGCGAGCTGTGGCGGGAACACCGCGTTCCTCGGAGTGGGCGCGCCAGTGAAGGGCGGCTTGGAGCTCGCAGGCAGAAACATCATCTCCGGCGACTTTTCCACCAACAGAGTTGTCGCGACGCTGGGGAATGGGCAGTTCTCCGTCAAGGGCGCGGTCGGGGGCACAGTTGCGGTCGGCGGCTTTGAGTTTGGACGTCCGATTCCGATCGACATCGAGATCCCGCGGACGTCGTCGCTGCTGTCATCGACCAACACTCGGCCGAGCGTGCGAAATTCGTTCGTGGCCGTTCCCGGAAGCCCGGGCTCCGACAACGGAGCCGCCTCCACCGGTCGGCACGCCGCCCGCGACGCGATCAACTCATCGATCTCTGAG